>NZ_JBITJS010000013.1:0-278821 GCF_044460245.1 Streptomyces sp. NPDC050145
CTATCCGTTCGCCCGCACGCTCTGGCCCCGGCCCGGCGCCGCCCCCACCCGCACCGTGCGGCCCGAGGACCCGGTCGCCGCGGACCACGTCGTGGGGGGGGGGGCGGGGGGGGGCCCCCCCCCCCCCCCCCCCCCCCCCCCCCCCCCCCCCCCCCCCCCCTCTTCTGTGTCCGGGCGCTAGTTCCAGGTGCGGGCCCGCAGCGGCATCCCCGACGTCCCGTTGTCGGGGGTCTTCACGGCGAGGATCTGGTTGACGCCGATGCGGTTGCGCTCGAAGCTCAGGGCGCACGCGGCCATGTAGAGGCGCCAGATGCGGGCGCGGCCGGGGCTGACCAGCCTCTGGGCCTCGGGCCGGCGGGCCTCCAGGTTGCGCACCCACCGGCGCAGCGTGAGGGCGTAGTGCTCGCGGATGGCCTCGACGTCGCGCACCTCGAACCCGGCGCGTTCCAGGAGGCCGGTGGTGGAGCCGACCGGGGCGAGTTCCCCGTCGGGGAAGACGTAGGCGTCGATGAACTCGTCGACGTGGTACTCCGATTCGTCGAGCTGGGGTCTGCGCGCGATCTGGTGGTTGAGCAGCCGCCCGCCGGGCTTCAGGAGCGCGTACAGGTCCTGGGCGTACTCGAGATAGCGCTCGGCGCCGACGTGCTCGGCCATGCCGACGGAGGAGATGGCGTCGTACGGGCCGTCGCGCACGTCGCGGTAGTCCTGGACGCGGATCTCGACGCGGTCGGTGAGGCCCTCGTCGGCGACGCGCTTCCTCGCGTAGGCGGCCTGCTCCTGGGAGAGGGTGACGCCGACGACGGTGGCGCCGTGCTCGCGGGCGGCGTGGACCGCCATGGAGCCCCAGCCGCAGCCGACGTCGAGGAGGCGGGTGCCGGGCTTCAGGCCGAGCTTGCGGGAGACGAGTTCGAGCTTGTCGCGCTGGGCGTCCTCGAGGGTGGCGTCCGGGCTCTCCCAGTAGGCGCAGGAGTAGACCATGGAGGGGCCGAGGACGAGGGAGTAGAAGTCGTTGCCGACGTCGTAGTGGTGGCTGATGGCCTTCTTGTCGCTGCCCTTGGTGTGCCGGTGGAGGCGGCCGGTGCGGCGCATCTCCTCGGCGGGCGGCGCGGGCGGCGGGAAGGGGCCGGCGAGCTTGACGAGCTCGGCGACGGCGGAGCGCACGGCGGGGTCCTTGAGGGCCTCGGCGAGGCTGCGGCGCTCGTCCTCGGGGCGCTCCCAGATGAGGTCGGACAGGGCGTCGAGCAGCTCGTACAGGTCGCCCTCGACGTCGAGGTCGCCGGCCACCCAGGCGCGGGCGAGGCCCAGCTCGCCCGGCTTCCACAGCAGGCGGCGCAGGGCGCGGCGATGGCGTACGACGAGGACGGGGGCGTCCGGGGGCCCGGCCTCCGAGCCGTCCCAGGCGCGCAGCCGCACCGGGAGTTCAGCGCCGACGAGCTTTTCGGCGAGGTTCTTCAGCCGCTGTGCGGCGTCCTGCATGGCGCACACCTCCGTGAAGCGGGGGTTCCCGGAACGGACCGCGATGGACGGTCCGGCACTTACGTAAACACCACGTACCCGGTACGGCAGTCCCGTCTCCGCGTCACGGATGGGCAAAATGCATGTAGCCGCCACGTAAACCGGTACGAAAACGCCCGAAGGGGCCGCCCGCACCACGGATGGCGGACGACCCCTTCGGGCGTGAACTACCGGCGGGTCAGGAGGCCTTGGCCTTCTCCTCGACCTTCTTCTCCTCGGCCTTGGCGGGAGCCGGGGCCGGCTTGGCGGCCTCGTAGAACTCCTCGCGCGGGGTCTCGAGGGCACCCAGCGCGGTGATGTCGCGCTTCTGGAACATGTTGATCGTCCACTCGGCGATCACACGGGTCTTGCGGTTCCAGGTCGGCATGGCCAGACCGTGGTAGCCACGGTGCATGTACCAGGCGAGACGGCCCTTGAGCTTGATCTTCATCTTGCCCATGACGATCATCGCGACGCCCTTGTGCAGGCCGAGACCCGCGACCGCGCCCTTGTTGCTGTGGCTGTACTCCTTCTGCGGGAAGCCCCGCATGCCGGAGACCACGTTGTCGCCGAGGACCTTGGCCTGGCGCATGGCGTGCTGCGCGTTCGGCGGGCACCAGGCGTTCTCGTTGCCCGCCTTGCGGCCGACGAGGTCCGGCACCTGGGCGTTGTCGCCCGCGGCCCAGATGTAGTCGCTGCCCTGGACCTGGAGGGTCGCCTGGGTGTCGACGTGGCCGCGGGGGCCGAGCGGCAGGCCGAAGCGGGCCAGCGCCGGGTTCGGCTTCACACCGGCGGTCCACACGATCGTGTTGGCGTCGACCTCGAGGCCGTTGCTCAGCACGACGTGACCGTCGACGCAGGAGGGCATGGTGGTCTTCAGGTAGACCTCGATGCCGCGGGACTCCAGGTGCTTGCGGCCGTAGGCGCCCAGGTCGGGACCGACCTCGGGGAGCACCTTGTCGGCGGCGTCGACGAGCACGAAGCGCATGTCCTCGCGCTTCACGTTCTTGTAGAACTTGGCCGCGTCACGCGCCAGGTCCTCGACCTCACCGATCGTCTCGGCGCCCGCGAAGCCGCCACCGACGAAGACGAAGGTGAGCGCCTTGCGGCGGATCTCCTCGTCCGTCGTGGACTCGGCCTTGTCGAGCTGCTCGAGCACGTGGTTGCGCAGGCCGATGGCCTCCTCGACGCCCTTCATGCCGATGCCCTGCTCGGCGAGGCCGGGGGTCGGGAAGGTGCGGGAGACGGCGCCGAGCGCGATCACCAGGTAGTCGAAGGGCACCTCGTACGCCTCACCGACGAGCGGCGAGACCGTGGCGACCTTGCGGTCCTGGTCGATGTTGGTCACGCGGCCGGTGAGAATCTCGGCGCCCGGCACAGCGCGTCGCAGCGGGACGACGACGTTGCGCGGCGAGATGCTGCCGGCGGCGGTCTCGGGGAGGAAGGGCTGGTACGTCATGTACGAGCGCGGGTCGACGACCGTGACGGTCGCTTCCGCGTATCGCATCTTCTTGAGGATGCGACGCGCTGCGTACAGGCCTACGTACCCACCCCCGACAATGAGGATCCTGGGACGCTCCGTGGTGCTCATGCCATCGAGTATCCACCCGACTGGAGGGGGTCGCTCGTGCGCCCCTTCACAAGGTTGGGCGGGGGCTCTGCTACACTGCGCCGCCCACGTGACCCATGTCATGGTCCCCGAGGGGAACCACGGGGTGCCGCCGGTCGTTGCTCACCCCCTTTGAGCAGCCACGGTGAGCCCCCCAGGGCGATGGACCACTTACCGGTCCCGCCCCACCGCCCGCCTCGGAAAGCAAGGCATTCACTCGCTCCCAGAGGCGTTTGGCCTCCCCGAACGGGCCTATGGGCCCGAAACCGCGCCCAACGGGACCGAAATCCTTGTGAAGAAGTTCACGAACTTTCTCGAAGAGGGGTCGTCGGGGCGTGTCGGGGCGCTCGTCCGAGCGCTCGGGAGACGCCCTGAACGCTCGGTTGAGCCCCTCGTGGAACGGGCCGGGTGCGGCCTCGTCTCAGGCCACGCTCCAGGCGATGCCGTCCAGAATGTCGTGCTCCGAGACGACGACCTCGCGGGCCCCGACGTGCTCCATGATCAGCCGCAGGACGAGCGCGCCAGAGGCGATGACATCGACCCGTCCCGGGTGGATGACCGGCTTCAGGGCGCGCTGGTCGTGCGTCGACGTCAGCAGCCAGTCGGTCAGCTCGGCGACCCGCTCGTAGGAGATCCGCGCGTGGTGGATCGCCGTCCAGTCGTACTCGCTCAGGCCGAGCGCGAGCGCGGCCACCGTCGTCACCGAACCGGCGAGGCCGACCAGCGTGCCCGCCTCGTCGATCGGGACCGAGCCCGCCACCAGGTCCAGGGCCGCCGCGATGTCCTCGCGGATCGCCTCGATCTGGGCCGGCGAGGGCGGGTCCGTCACCGTGCCGTCCACGCCCACGAGATGACGCTCGGTCATCCGCACGCAGCCGATGTCCACGGAGCGCGCGCCGCGCACCGCGTCGTCGCCCACGACGAACTCGGTGGAGCCGCCGCCGATGTCCACGACCAGGTACGGCCGGTCCAGGTCGGCGCGGCCGGTGAGCTCCTTGGTCGCACCCGTGAAGGAGAGCTGCGCCTCCTCGTCACCGGTGATGACCTCGGGCTCGACGCCCAGGATCTCGACGACGCCCCGCACGAAGTCGTCCCGGTTCTCGGCGTCGCGCGAGGCGGAGGTCGCCACGAAGCGGAGCTTCTCGGCCCCGTGCTTCTTGATGATCCCGGCGTACTCGCGGCAGGCCGCGAAGGTCCGCTCCAGCGCCTCGGGGGCGAGCCGGCCGGTGCGGTCGACGCCCTGGCCGAGCCGCACGATCGTCATCCGGCGGTCCAGGTCGACGATCTCGCCCGTCTCCGGGTTCGCGTCCGCGACGAGCAACCGGATCGAGTTCGTACCGCAGTCGATGGCGGCGACGCGCGTCACTGGTCGTCCTCCTTCTCCCCGCACGGCGTCACGCACGGGCCCTTGCGCCACCACTCGGGCAGCATCGCGATGGCCTCGTCGCCCAGCGGGTTCACGCCGGGCCCGGCGACCAGGGAGTGCCCCACGAGCACGTGCAGGCACTTCACGCGGTCGGGCATGCCGCCGGCGCTGGGGAAGCCCTCCAGGACCTCGATGGCGTCACGGCGCGCGATGTAGTCCTCGTGCGCGGCACGGTACTTCGCCGCGAGCTCCGGGTCCGTCGCGAGACGCTCCGTCATCTCCTTCATCACGCCGTTGGCCTCGAGGGTGCCGATGGCGGAGGCGGCGCGCGGGCACGTCAGGTAGTACGTCGTCGGGAACGGCGTGCCGTCCTCCAGGCGCGGGGCCGTCTCGACCACGTCCGGGTTGCCGCACGGGCAGCGGTGCGCGATGGCCCGCAGACCGCGCGGCGGGCGGCCCAGCTGCTCCTGGAACGCGTGGATGTCGGCGTCCGTGGGCGTGGTGGGCTCGGTCTGCGGCGGAGGCGTTTCCATGACTGAGTTCGCGTCGTCTTTCGTCTACGGGCTTACGGGTGTGCGGAGGTGCGGTTCTACGGGTACGGGGGGCGTCAGCGGTCCGCGCGGTCGGCCTTGTCGACGCCGTCCCAGACGTTCGAGTACCAGGGGCGGTCGGCCTCGCCCTGTTCGGCGCGGCCGGTGGTGGTGGAGCGCGGGTCGGGCACGATGTAGCCGGTCTCGCCGGGCAGCACCAGGTGCAGGCGCTCGCGGATCCGCTGCTCCGCGTACGCGTCGTCCTGCCAGCGCGCCTTCTCGTCGCGCAGCCGGTCCACCCGCTGCTTCGCCTCCTGCTGCTTGCGCTGCTGGTCGGCGATCTCGCCGCGCTGGGACACGTACTGCCTTATCGGGTACGCGAGCGCGACGACGAGGGTGCACAGGACGAGGGCGAGCAGCGCCGCGCGGCCGGTGAGCCGGGAACGGCGGGCCTGCCGCTTGTTCTGCGAGCGGTACACGCGCTCGGCGGTCTGCTCGCCGAGGGCCCGCAGGCGGGTGGCCGTGGAGAAGCGGGCCGAGTCGAACTGGCCCCTGCTGCGGAGCTTTCCCGGCATCGGATCTCCCGCCTCCCCTTGCCTTCACGTGCGTACGTCCCCGCACACGGTACGGGACCGAGTGCGGGGACGTACGTAACTACCGCGTCGGCCGGTGATCAGCCCTTGAAGCGGGGGAAGGCGCTGCGGCCGGCGTACACCGCGGCGTCGTCGAGGATCTCCTCGATGCGCAGCAGCTGGTTGTACTTGGCGACGCGCTCGGAGCGGGCCGGGGCGCCGGTCTTGATCTGGCCGCAGTTGGTGGCGACGGCGAGGTCGGCGATGGTGACGTCCTCGGTCTCGCCGGAGCGGTGGGACATCATGCACTTGAAGCCGCTGCGCTGGGCGAGCTCGACGGCGTCCAGGGTCTCGGTGAGCGAACCGATCTGGTTCACCTTCACGAGCAGGGCGTTGGCCGAGTTCTCCTCGATGCCGCGGGCGAGGCGCTCCGGGTTGGTGACGAACAGGTCGTCACCGACGAGCTGGACCTTGTCGCCGAGCTTCGCGGTGATGACGTTCCAGCCGGCCCAGTCGTCCTCGAACAGCGGGTCCTCGATGGAGACGAGCGGGTACGCCGCGACGAGCTCCTCGTAGTACTCCGTCATCTCGGCGGCGGAGCGCTCCTTGCCCTCGAAGAGGTACTTGCCGTCCTTGTAGAACTCGGAGGCGGCGACGTCGAGCGCGAGGGCGACCTGCTGGCCGGGGATGTAGCCGGCCTCCTTGATGGCCTCGAGGATGAGGTCGAGGGCCTCGCGGTTCGAGCCGAGGTTCGGCGCGAAGCCGCCCTCGTCGCCGAGGCCGGTGGCCAGACCCTTGCTCTTCAGGACCTTCTTGAGGGTGTGGTAGACCTCGGTGCCCCAGCGCAGCGCCTCGGAGAAGGACTCCGCGCCGATCGGGGCGATCATGAACTCCTGGATGTCGACGTTGGAGTCGGCGTGCGACCCACCGTTCAGGATGTTCATCATCGGGACGGGCAGCAGGTGCGCGTTCGGACCGCCGAGGTAGCGGAACAGCGGAAGGTCGCTGGCCTCGGAGGCGGCGTGCGCGACGGCGAGCGAGACGCCGAGGATGGCGTTGGCGCCGAGGGAGCCCTTGTTGTCGGTGGCGTCCAGGTCGAACATGGCCTGGTCGATCAGGCGCTGCTCGGTGGCGTCGTAGCCGACCAGCTCCGGGCCGATCTGCTCGATGACGGCGAGGACGGCCTTCTCGACACCCTTGCCCTGGTAGCGGTTCGGGTCACCGTCGCGGAGTTCGATGGCCTCGAAAGCGCCGGTGGAGGCGCCGGACGGAACAGCAGCACGACCCGTGCTGCCGTCGTCGAGGCCGACCTCGACCTCGACCGTGGGGTTGCCTCGGGAGTCCAGGATTTCCCGGGCTACGACGACGTCGATGGACGGCACGAGCATCTCCTTCTGGGATGTGACGCGGAGTGTGCGGGGCCGCGGTGCGCGGTTCCGCATGGCTTGAGCCTAACCGCACGCGGGCCATCGGCCAGCCGACCGCCCGTCTCTTGGACTCTGCCGTGAGCGAAATGTTTCCGACGGGAACAAATACCGCCGGTGGTTGGCCGGTGAACGGTTCCTTCGGGGGTGGGTCGGATTCGTCGCGGGCTGCGGGCCGGTGGGGCTTCTCGCGCAGTTCCCCGCGCCCCTGAGATGCGCACTTCGTGCGCGATCTCATCGGGCGCTTGCTCATCGGGGAAATGCGACCCGAAGGGTCTGCATTTCAGGGGCGCGGGGAACTGCGCGACCAGCCACGACGGTGGCGCGCACGGGAACGCGCAGGACCTCCCACCCCCTGATCCGGGGGCGGGAGGTCCATGCCAGCGAGCGGCCAGCGACTCGGCGTCCGCCGATGCCGAGTGCGGGAGCGCGCTCCCCTATATAAGGGGTGCGGCTTACTTCAGGTGGAGCTGCTGACCCGGGTAGATCAGGTCCGCGTCCTGAACGATGTCGTCGTTCAGCTTGAAGAGCTTCTGCCAGGTCGTGTGGTGCGCCTCGGCGATCTTGCTGAGGGAGTCACCCTTCTTGACCTTGTACTCGCCGTCGCCCTTGGCGACCTTCTTGCCGGTCGGCGTGGTGACGGTCTTCTTCGGAGCGGCCTTCGGGGCCTGACGCTCCTGCGAGCGGTTGGCCGGCTGCTCGGCCTTGCGCTCGGGCTGCGGCTGGGTCTGCTGCTGCTCGGCGGGGGCCGGGGCCGGGTTCGACGTCGAGGCGCCGGACAGGCCGACACCGCAGGACGGCCAGGCGCCCTTGCCCTGGGAGGCGAGGACCTTCTCGGCGACGGAGATCTGCTGCGCCTTGGAGGCCTGGTCGGCGGTGGAGGCGTAGGCGGTGCCGCCGTACGCGGCCCACGTGGAGGACGAGAACTGCAGGCCGCCGTAGTAGCCGTTGCCGGTGTTGATCGACCAGTTGCCGCCGGACTCGCACTGGGCGACGGCGTCCCACTCGGAGGCGGTGGCGGCGGAGGCGCCGGTGGCACCCATCAGCGGAACGGCGACGGCGGCACCGGTGACACCGGCGAGCGTGGCGACACGGACGGCCTTGGACGGGCGGCGGTGCTTGCCCTTGCTGGAGAACAGCATGGAGAGATCCCCTCACCGACGCCTACGAGGTGAGCTGTCGGGTTCGGGCCAGTGAGTGCCCGGCCGCGCAACCTAGTGCGCGGCTTAACCCCAAGCCGTACCGGAGTATCGCTTTCCGGACGGCGCCTACCTTGGGTCCCCCGCTCCTGCCCACGGCGCTGACGCGTCGACTGTTCCCGTACGGAGGTTGGCAGGATTCGGCGTGACATCCGTCGGGGCCCGCTGTGGCGAGCGGTCAGACCGTACGCAGCCGATCCGGCGGTTTTCAAAGCGGATCAGGCCCTTTGAGACCCATCTCTCACTTTCGCCAAATCGGACATTCAGACAGCAACCCGCCCTGAACTCCCGCTACTTTTCGCCCGATTCGAGCCCAAGATCCAGACTCTGACCAGGAAGGATGAGGTCAGGGTCGGAGCCGACCTCCTTCTTGTTGAGCTGGTACAGCTCGGCCCATCCGCCGTCCACGTTCTGCGAGTCGGCGATGTCCCACAGGTTGTCGCCGGCGCGCACCGTGTACGCGTCGCCGTCGCGCCGGTCGTCACGGGAGGCGTGACGGCCCTCTCCGGTACGGGAGTCGGCGGTGTCGTCGGAGGCCTGCCCGCCGCGGTGGCGGCCCGCGCCGGAGTCCTCGGAGGCGGGGTCGGAGGCGGACGGGGAGGCGTCCGGCTCGCCGGAGCCCTTCGACTCGTCCGGGGAAGTGGAGGCGCCGGAGCCGGACTTGTCCGTTTCGCCCTTCGTGTCGCCTTCGTCCGACGTCGCGCCGTCCGAGGGCGAGGCGCCGGTGCCGTCGCTCGGCTCGTCGCTCGCCTTGCCGTCGGGTTCGTCACCCTTGGCGTTACCGGAGGTATCCCCGGAGGCGTCACCTGACGGGGTGTCCGAATTGCCCCCGTCGTCGTGATTCTTCTCTCCGTCGTCGGCGTTCGAGTCCCCACCGATGCCGAGGAGACCGCCCGACGAGCCGCCGAGGACCGGCGGCGGCGTGCTCGCCCCGGGGTCGACATCGGCCGAGCTGTCGCTCTTGGAGAGGCCCGCCGTGATGGAGCAGCTCGGCCAGGCGCCGGGCCCCTGGTCGTCGAGCACCTTCTCGGCGACGGATATCTGCTGCGAGCGGCTCGCCTGGTCGGCGCTCGGCGCGAAGTCGAGCCCGCCGTACTGCTCCCACAGCTCCTGCGAGAACTGCAGCCCGCCGTAGTACCCGTTACCGGCGTCGAGACTCCACTGGCCACCGCTCTCGCACTCGGCGAGTCTGTCCCAGGCCTGGGTCGTGGCGGCGCTCGCGTTGGACGCGGCGAGCAGCGGAATCGCGATGGCGCTGCCGGCGACACCGGCGGCGACGACGAGAGCAGGAGCCTGACGAGGGCGACGGTGACGACCGTTCCCGGAGAGCATGCGGATGCCTTTCGCGAGACTGATGCTGCGCCCGCGACGGGTGTCGCGGGTGCGACGGACGGTGCCGACGCGATGGGTTGTGAACGTAGCGGGACTCGAACGCTTGTCACAAGTCGATGCAGCGGAGATCACGTGAAAGTCACAGCTTTGACGGTCCGTCAGTTCTGACCCGGCCGCACCTCACGCGGTGGGCGCCGGAACATGGTGCCCGAACGCCCCGCGGGCCACCGCGTCCCGGGCCGCCGCGAGCCGCTCCACCCCCTGAACCAGCAGCTCAGGAGGCAGCGTGAAAGGCAGTCGGACATGCCGCTCGAAGGCCCCGCCGACCCCGAAACGCGGCCCCGCCGCCACCGTCACACCATGGTCCGGTGCCACCGCCGCGAGCCGCGACGCGACCGGCCCGGGAAACCTCGCCCACAGCGTCAGACCGCCCGCGGGACACGGAACTTCGACCTCCGGAAGCCTCTCGCCCAGCTCCCGCACGAGCACCGCCCGCCGCGACCGCAACTCCCCCAGCGCCTCCGGCCGCCGGGTCCGCCGCTCGTCGAGCAGCACCGCCGTCGCGAGCTGCTCCAGCACCGGCGTGCCGAGATCCGTCACCGGCCGGTTCCTGACCACCCGTTCGAGCAGCGCGGGCCGTGCACGGATCCAGCCGATCCGCAGCCCGCCCCACACGCTCTTCGACACGGACCCCACACTGACCGCGTCCGGCACCCGCGCCGCCAGCGGCTCCGGACCCACCGCGTCCGGCGCACCGTCCAGCGCCAGATCGGCCATCGTCTCGTCGACCACCGTGAGACACCCCGGCCGCAGCTCCCGCCGCACCCCGGACGGCATGCACAGCCCCGTCGGATTGTGGAAGTCCGGCACCAGATACGCCAACGCCGCGTCCCGCGCCGCCGCGCGCCACTGCGGCACGTCCCACCCGGAAGGCGTCAGCGCCACCGGCACCAGCCGCGCCCGAGCCTCCGTGAACAGCCGGATGGCGTGCGGATACGTCGGATGGTCGATCAGCACCTTGTCGCGCGGCGCCACCAGCGTCCGGGTCAGCAGCGCCAGCGCGTGCTGCGCCCCGTTCGTGACCATGATCTGCCCCGGCGTCGTCGGCAGCCCGCGCCGCCCGTACCAGTCCGCGACCGCCGCCCGCAGCTCCCCCACGCCGTACGGGTCGTAGCCGTGGCGGCCGAAATGGTGCGGCAGCCGCCGCAGGGCGCTCGCGAACGCGGCGTGCAGGATCTCGACCGGCGCCGCGGGCGCCGCGACCGACAGGTCCACCGCCTCCGGGTCCGTCCGCTCCGGCACCCGGCCCGACGCCTCGTCGGGCAGCCGCACCGTCGCCCTGGCCCGCGAACGCGTCGCCAGATACCCGTGCTCGGCCAGCGTCCGGTACGCGGCACCGACCGTCGTCCGGCTCACCGCCAGCGCCCCGGCCAGGTCCCGCTCGCTCGGCAGCGCCGCGCCCAGCGCGATCCGGCCGTCCAGGATCAGCAGCCGCAACCGGTCGGACAGCCGCCGGTGCCCGGGCCCCGGCCCCTCCTGCCAGTCCCCGACCATCTGCGCCACCGCGTACGAACCGACCTTCATCGGGCCAGCGTAGGCAATCTGGCTATGGATCCAGGGACCAGATGCTCCGGAAGCTGAGCCTCATGCCCGCACCCTCCCCTCTTTCCCTCCGCGCCCGCCCCGGCCGCCGCGTCCCCCAACTCCTCCTCGGCCTCGTCGGCTACGGCGCCGCCGTCATGCTGCTCGTCCGCTCCGGACTCGGCGCGGCCGGCTGGAACGTGCTCACGGAGGGCCTCTCGCTCACCCTCGGCCTCAGCTTCGGCTGGACCACGAACCTCATCTCCCTTCTCGTGCTGCTCGCGTGGATCCCCCTGCGGGAGCGGCCGGGCCCCGGCACGCTCCTCAACATCGCGCTCGTCGGATTCGCCGCCGACGCCACCGCCGCGCTGCTGCCCGACCCGCACGGCACGGCCGCCCGGATCGCCTACCTGCTGTGCGGGCTCGTCGCGCTGGCGTTCTTCGACGCGCTCTACCTCGGCGCCCGGCTCGGACCGGGACCGCGCGACGGCATCATGACCGGCCTCGTCCGGCTGACCCGGCAGCCCGTCGCCGTCGTACGCACCGGCATCGAGGTCACGGTCGCCGGCACCGGCTGGCTCCTGGGCGGAACGCTCGGCGCCGGCACCGTCGTCATCGCCCTGGGTCTGGGACCGCTCGTCGGCTGGTTCCTGCCGCGGGTGACGGTCCCGCTGCCCTGAATCCCGTACGCCACGCCGGCGCGAGCGCCAGCGCCGCCGCCACCAGCGCCCCGCTCACCCAGAACGGGCCCAGCTCCCCCGCCCCCGTGCCGAGGGCCGCCGCCGCGAGGAACGGACCCGTGGCGGCGCCCACGTTGAGGGACGCCGTCGCGTAGGCCCCCGCGAGCGTGGGCGCCGCCTCGGCCGCGTAGAGGACACGGGTGATGAGGGTGCTGCCGACGCCGAAGGAGAGGGCGCCCAGGACGAAGGTCAGAGCGAGCACGACGGACGGACGGGAGGAGAGCAGCGCCAAGGCCGGCCAGCCCACCAGAAGAAGGGGACCACCGACGGCGAGTACGCGACCGGGCCGGCGATCGGCGAACCGCCCCGCCACCGTGACGCCCACCAGCGAACCGAGGCCGAACAGCACCAGCGTGACGGGGACCCAGAGGGCGCCGAGTCCGGCCGGGCCGGTCACGACGGGGGCGAGGAAGGTGAAGCTCGCGAAGGTCGCCGCGTTCACCAGCGCCGCGAGCAGCATCACGAACAGCAGCCGGGGCCCGCGCAGTTGGGCCAGTTCGGAGCCGAGCGGTGCCGCGGGGGCCGGGGCCAGGGGCGGGAGGCCGCGCAGGACGCCGAGCGCCGCCGGCACACAGAGCAGGGCGACGGCCCAGAACGTGGCCCGCCAGCCGAGCAGCGCACCGAGCACCGCCCCGCCGGGTACCCCGACCACGGTGGCCAGGGTCGTACCGGAGAGCAGGACGGCGAGCGCGCGCCCCTTGCGGTCGGGCTCCACGAGCGCCGCCGCCGTCGTCAGGGCGACGGCGAGGAACCCGGCGTCGGCGAGCGCCGCGACCGCACGGGTCACGAGCAGCACCCCGAAGTCCGCGGTGAGCGCGCCGACGGCGTGCGCCGCCGCGAACACGAGCAGCGAACCGAGCAGGACGGTACGGGGCGGCCTCCGGCGGGTCAGCACCGCCATGACCGGCGCGCCGACCGCCAGACCGGCCGCGAACGCGGTGGTCAGCAGCCCGGCGGCACCGACCGGGACGCCGAGACCGGCGGCGATGTCCGGCAGGAGTCCGGCGAGCATGAACTCCGAGGTCCCCATGGCGAAGACCGCCAGGGCCAGCAGATAAAGAGGAAAGGGCATCGAGAGGCTCCGGGTGAGGAGAGGGACGTGGACGTCTTCTCGTCACCGCGGTCAGCACCCGAGGGGGCGTGTACTTACGCGATCACCGGTTCTCGGGGCTGACGGCGTGACCGACAGCCCCCGACCTGTCCGACTCGGGACTCGACATGCCCCGCACGCTACCGGTCCGGCTCCCGCCGGGTCACCCGGATTCTCACCGGGCCTTCCGTCTAGAGGTCCCGGGGCTCGAAGGCGACCGGCAGCGTGCGCAGGCCCCGCATGATGAGCCCGCCGCGCCAGCGCAGTTCGGCCGGGTCGGCGGCCAGGCGGAGGTCGGGCAGCCGGGTCAGCAGGGTGGCCAGCGCGGTCTGGCCCTCCAGACGGGCCAGCGGTGCGCCCAGGCAGTAGTGGATGCCGTGCCCGTAACCGAGGTGCTGGTTGTCGGTGCGGGAGAGGTCGAGGGTGTCGGGTTCCGTGAACCGCTCCGGGTCGCGGTCGGCGGCGGCCAGCACGACGAGCACCGGGTCGCCGGCCGCGATGTCCTGGCCCCCGATGCTGAGGGGCTCGGTGGCGAAACGCCAGGTGGCCAGCTCCACCGGGCCGTCGAAGCGCAGCAGTTCCTCGACGCCGGTCTCCAGCAGGCCGCGCTCCCCCGCCGCGATCGACTCCTGGAGGCGGGCGCGCTGCTCGGGGTGGGTCAGGAGCGCGTACGTTCCGTTGCCGATCAGGTTGACCGTGGTCTCGAAGCCGGCGAACAGCAGGATGAACGCCATCGCCGCGGCCTCGTTCTCGGTGAGGTGCTCGCCGTGGTCGGAGGCGCGGATCAGACCGGAGATCAGGTCGTCGCCGGGATCGTTGCGCTTGCGGTGGATGAGTTCGGCCAGGTAGCCGCGCATCTTCTTCACCGAGCGGGCGACCCCGCCCCGCGGACCCCCGCCGTGCCGGATCATCATGCCCGCCCAGTCGCGGAAGTCGTCCTGGTCCTCGCGGGGCACGCCGAGGAGGTCGCAGATCGCGTAGATGGGGAGGGGGAAGGCGAAGTCGTGGATCAGGTCCGCCTCGCCCTTGGCCGCGAAGCGGTCGATGAGGTCGTCCGTCAGTTCCTGGACGCGGGGGGCGAACTCGGCCACGCGGCGCGGGGTGAAGGCCTTGGAGACGAGGCGGCGCAGGCGGGTGTGGTCCGGGGGGTCGATGTTGAGGAGATGGGTCATCAGCTCGGCCTTGCGCTCGCCGGGGATGCCCGTCTTGCCCTTGGCGTGGGAGGGCTCGTCGTGGTGCTCCGGGTTCTTGCTGAGCCGCTGGTCGGCGAGGGCCTGGCGGGCGTCCCCGTACCGGGTGACCAGCCAGGCCTCGACCCCGCTGGGCAGGGTCGTGCGGTGCACGGGGGCGTGCTCGCGCAGCCAGGCGTAGGCGGGGTACGGGTCGCTCGCGAACTCCCAGGTGAAGAGTTCGGGCATCTCGGCGGGGGTGGGGCTCTGGGTCACCCTTCGACCGTATCCGGGAGTCCTTCGGCGGCGCGGACCGCGTCGCGGTAGGCGCGGGCGGCGGCGCGCAGGGCGGCTTCGGGGTCGACGCCGTCGGCCTCGGCGCGCAGGGCGAGGGCGAGGAGTTCGTAGCCGACGCCGGTGCCGGTGGGCAGGGGCACGTCGAGTCCGGCGGTGCGGACGCGGGAGCCGAGCTTCGCGGCGAGGGCGAGGCCGGGCTGGCCGACGGGGACGCCGTCGGTGACGGAGGCGCGCTGCTTGGCCTCGCCCTTGCGGCGCAGCCAGATCTCCCGGACCTCCTCCGGCGTGGCCGCGCTCTCGTCGCCGAAGACGTGCGGGTGGCGGTGGATGAGCTTGGTGACGATGCCCCCGGCGACGTCGTCGATGGAGAAGGGCTCGTCGTCGCCGGTGGCCTCCTCGGCGATGCGGGCGTGGAAGACGACCTGGAGGAGGACGTCGCCGAGTTCCTCGCGGAGTTCGTCGCGGTCGTCGGTCTCGATGGCGTCGACGAGTTCGTAGGCCTCCTCGATGGCGTACTTGGCGAGGTCCTCGTGGGTACGCAGCTTCGACCAGGGGCATTCGCGGCGGATGCGGTCCATGACCTGGACGAGGTCGAGGAGGCGGGCGCCGGGGAGGTCGTAGGAGCCGGGGAGCAGTTCGAGGGACGGCATCTGTTCGCGGCCGGAGCCGGCGAGGGTGGCGAGGCCGTCGGTGAGGCGGCGGTCGCCGTCGGCGGTGGCGAGGACGACGACGGTGCGGCCGCCGTCGGCGCACCGGTCGACGAGCTCGCGGGCGGTGACGGTGGTGAGCCGGGGCTCGACGCCGGCTTCCTTGAGGTAGGGCAGCTGCGGGTGGCCGGGGTCGGCGCACAGCACCTCGTCGGCGGCGCGCAGCACCTGCCAGGCCTGCCAGGACAGGAGTCCGGGGGCGACGCGGTGGCTGGTGGTGAGCAGGACGATGCGGCCGGCGGTGCTGGTGGTGTCGTTCACGGTTCGAACGTAACGCAGGGCGCCGGGGTCCGGTCAGGCCGCCAGGGGTCGGCGGGCGGGGAGGGCGAGTCCGGCGCCCAGGAGGGAGCCCATGAGGAGGCCGACGCCGTGGTTGTTCGTCAGCAGGCACAGGACGAGGCCGGCGAGGGGGACGAGGGGTGCGGTCCGGCGCAGGAGGGGGTCGGTGCCGCGCAGCGCGTACCAGGTGGCGAGGGCGCCGACGAGGCCGCAGATCGCGACGGAGTCGCCGCCGCCGGTGGGGCTCCAGCCGGACATGCTGACGGCCTGGGCGGTGACTCCGCTCAGGAGGAAGACCATCAGCGTGCGGACGGGGCCGAAGTGGCGTTCGGCGACGGGGGCGACGGCCGCGAGGGCGGCCAGGTTGAACAGGAGCTGGAACCAGCCGGAGGACTGGACGAGCAGCGCGGTGCCGGCGCGCCACCAGTCGCCGTGCGGCTGTCGCTCCAGCGCGTCGATCAGGCCGGGCGCGGCGAGCTGGGCGATGCCGAAGGCCACCATCACGGTGACCAGGAGTGCGGCGGCCCACGGGAGGGGCCGCCGCCATGCCCTCAGCAGCGCCTGCGGCGGCGCGACCTCCCGGGCGTCCCGGTCGCCGAGGACCGCGATCGCCGCCAGGACCCGTACGCCGACCACGACGACGACGGCCGCGCACCCGTAGAGCGCCACGCTGTGCAGATTCATGCGGGAAGCCTGTCAGAAGGGGTGCGGAGTCGGTGCGGGGGCGCGCTGCGCGTCTGCCGGGGGGGGCGCGGGTTCGGCGTCTGCGGCTCCGGTGGGGCTTCTCGCGCAGTTCCCCGCGCCCCTGAAATGCAGACCCTTCGGGTCGCATTTCCCCGACGGGGTGCTGCCCCTATGGAGATCGCGCACGAAGTGCGCATCTCCAGGGGCGCGGGGAACTGCGCGAGAAGCCCCACCGGCCCGCACCCGGACGACCCGCGGAGCGCGCCGCGTTTACGCCGGCTGTGTCGCCGGCTGCTTGGTCACCTGGTTCAACCAGGGCACGCGGGCGTCGGTCGACTTGTTGCCCTTCGCGTCCCAGGTGCCGTAGCGGGGGTTGAGCGAGACGCCGAGTTCCTTGGAGGCGTCGGCGAGGGCCTTGGCGAAGGCGGCCTGGCCCTGCGGGGTCTGCGGATCGGCGCCGATCGCCTCGATGAGCTTGCCGGCCTCGACCTCGCTGCGCATGGCCTCGGTGAGCCGCTGCGGCGGGATGTTGAACTGCTGGAGGAACGCGGCCTCCAGCTGCTCGGCACCGCCGACCTGCTTCTCGTACTCGGCGCGCTTGGCCTGGGTCTCGGCGCGGGTGACGGTGACGCCCGCGTCGGTGGCGGCGCGGTGCAGGACGCGGGTGCGCACCATCGCGTTGAGCGTGCTGCGGGTGAGGGGGCCGCTCTGGGCCACCGCCTGTCCGTACTGGGTGTCGCCGCGGGTGGCGGCCTGCTGGGCGTCGCGGACCTCGGTGACGCGGGCGTCCAGCTGGGAGACGGTGATGCGCTGGCCGCCGACGACGGCCGCGGCACCGGGGTGCGCCTCGTTCCCGCAGGCGGTGAGGAAGGGGGTCGCGGCGAGTGCGGCGGCGGACAGGACGAGCGCGGTGCGGCGGCTGTTGCGGCGGTGCAAGGTGGGCCTCCCTGCGAGCAGTTTGTGCTTCGGTGCACAAAGTCCGGCGTTGATCGATGTTAGGCAGTGACCGCTTGCTCGGCCACCTATTCGACAACGATTCGCCGGGAGTTGGGGCACTGAACTCCGCCCGGGCGGGTCAGCCGCGCACTTGTCCGAGCCATTGCAGGGTGCGGCGGACCTCGCCGGGGAACGGGTGCGCGGGCCCGTGGAGGCGCTCGGCGTCGTGCAGGAGACGCACGAGGGTCTCCTGCGCGGCGCCCCGGTCGCCGACGGCGAGGAGCAACTGTCCGATGCGGCGGCGCACTTCGAGGGCGAGCCGCATGTCGGTGGTCGCGTACTGGTTCTCGTAGTACGGGAGGAGGGAGCGGTACTCGGCGAGGGCGGCGGCCGGTTCGCCGAGGGCTTCGAGGCACTGGGCGACCTCGTAGCGGAACTGGAGGGACTGGGGGTCGGCGTGGCCGGCCTCGGCGGCGCGCTCGTCGGCGAGGCGGCGCAGCTCGGGCAGGGCGCGGCGGTACTGGCCGTCGTCCATGAGCGTGGCCGCGTACTGCTTGCGCAGGGTGCGGACGACGGGTGACTGCTCGCCGTGCTGGGCGGCCGCGGCGGGCAGGATCGCGCCGAGGATGTCGACGGCCTGGGTGATGCGGCCCTCGCCGAGCAGGCGCTTGACCTCGTCGACGGCGCGGGCGACGTCGGGGCGCTCGCCCTGGACGTCGGCGCCGGCCGGCCGGGGCGCGGGGGTGAGGGCGCGGTCGGGCCAGGGGGCGTGCGGGCGCAGGAAGGGGCGGGTGGGGTCGAGGGGCCGGCCGGTGGGGACGCCGCGGGGCGGCAGCAGCGGGAGCAGTTCCTCGTAGGTCTGCTGGGCGGAGGCGGGGCGGTGCTGCGGGTCCTTGGCGAGCAGGCGCAGGACGAGGCTCTCCAGCGCTTCGGGTACCTCAGGGCGCAGCTGGCGCAGGGGGACCGGGGCTTCGTAGAGGTGGCGGTGGAGGATGCCGAGGGCGGTGGTGCCGGCGAACGGGACGTCGCCGCTGAGCAGTTCGTGGAGCAGGACGCCGAGCGCGTACAGGTCGGTGTACGGGCCGACGGCGCCGCCCATGGCCTGCTCGGGGGCCATGTAGGCGGGGGTGCCGATGGGTGAGCCGGTGTGGGTGAGGCGGGTGGTGTCGGTGTCGAGGACGGAGGCGACGCCGAGGTCGAGGACGGTGAGGGTGCCGTCCTTCTTCACCATCACGTTGCGCGGCTTGAGGTCGCGGTGGACGATCGGCACGGCGTGGACGGCGGAGAGCACGGCGCACAGCTGGGCGGCGACGGACACGGCCCAGGGCCACGGGTACGGCGCGTGCTCGGCGAGGTGGTCGGCGAGGTCGGAGCCGTCGATGTACTGCATGACGAGGTAGAGGTCGCCGTCCTCGCTGCCCGCGTCGTGCACGGTGACGAGTCCGGGGTGGTCGACCTGGGCGGTGACGCGGGACTCGCGCAGGAAGCGGCGGCGCAGTTCCTCGGCCTCGGCGCCGGCGACGCGGTCGGGGCGGACGAGCTTGACGGCGACGCGGCGGTCGAGGCGCTGGTCGTAGGCGGTCCAGACCTGGCCCATGCCGCCCTGGCCGATGAGCGTGGACAGTTCGTACCGGCCGGCGACGACGCGGCCGCCGGTCGTGGGCAGTGCGGTCACCGGCCGCCGTCCTGCTGGCGCAGGTAGTCGCTCAGCTCGTCCAGCTCGGCGCGGACCTGGTCGATGCGGTGCGGGGTCTGGCCCTGCTCGGGCTGCGCCTGCGCCTGGGGCTGCTGCTGGGGCTGGGCCGGCGGCGGCGTCGGGTGGGAGTGCTGTGGCGTGGGGTGCTGCGGGGTCGCGCCGAGGGTCTGGTGCGTGGCGAAGCCGGTCTGGGACACGGTCGGGTGGGTGTACGGGGGCTGCGGCGCCGGCTGCTGCGCCACGGGCGGGTAGCCGTATCCGACGGTCTGGGCGGTCGGCGGGTACGGGGCCGGGAGCGGCGTCGCCTGCACGCGGCGCACGTCGAACACGACGAAGTACACGGCGGACGCGGCGCCGATGATCAGGATCAGGGCGAGCGCGACGTCCGAGCGCGTGTCCGCCTCGGGCAGCGAGCCGACGACCGCGAACAGGGCGAAGGTGACCGGCAGCGCGACGCTCGCGAGGACCCAGTCGAGGGTCCGCTTGCGCAGGAAGGCGATCCGGAACAGCGGGACCGAGGCGAGCAGGCCGCAACTGAGCACGGACAGTGCGGCGAACAGGACGCGCAGGGCGACGACCCCGCCATCGGTGCGCGGGGGCGGTGCGGCGCCGTGCCCGTACATAACTGCTCCTGGATCGCTCGTGCTGCTTCGTACGACGAGCGTATCGGCCCCTTCGGACAACGTAACCCCGGTCTACCGAACCGTTGTCGGGGCCGCGCTTGCGGTGACGGTCATTCCGGATCGGCGACGCGCTCGCGGGACGGGTGAGCGGCCGGGTCGGCGGCCGGGTCGAGGGTGCCGTCGGTGAGGCCGTCGTGGAGGCCCTGGACGAGCTGTTCGCCCAGGCGGGCGGCCTGGCGCAGGGCGTCCTCGAAGGCGGCGAGGGCCTTGAACCGGGCGCCGTACCCGGCCTGTTCGGACCGGGGCAGGCGGGGCAGCTGGAGGCGGCGCACGTCGAGCCGGGTCGCGGTGGAGGCGTAGCTGCTGGCCTGGCGGTTGTTGGCGGTGGAGCGCAGGAAGCCGGCGAGGAACCAGGGGTCGAGGGCGGCCGGGTCGGGGCGCAGCAGGGCGAGGCCGCGGCCGAGGGCGGCGCCCGCGGTGGCCTCGTCGACGACGCGGACGGTGGCGCCGCCGCCGACGACGGGCACGACGACGTCGCCGGCCTCCAGGAGGACGGGGTCGTCGTCGCCGGTCTGGGTGCCGGAGGGGGCGGTGCCGGTGAGGACGTCGTGGTCGGTGAGCACGGGTACGCGCGCGGGGGCGCCCGGGGCTCCTCCGGTGGCGGCGGTGCGCAGCGACAGGGCGCCCGCGCGGGCGAGTTCGCCGATCGTGGTCTGCGGCCAGCGGACGGGGGCGGGAGCGGGGGCGCCGGGCCGCGGGGTGAGTTTCGTGGTGAGGCGGAGGGTGTCGGCGAGGTCGGCGCGCACGGTGTGCAGTTCGGCGGCGCCGCCGGTGCCCGCGGCGGGTGGCGGGAGGCGGCGGGCGGGGGTGAGGTCGACCTCGTCGTCGAGCAGTTCGATGACGGGGACGGAGCGGGCGAGGCCGGGGCGCTCGGGCAGTGCGCCGTCGCGGTCGAAGGCGCGCCAGGCGTCGAGGACGACGTCCTGGACGGCGGCCCAGGCCTGCTTCTCGCGCATGTCGCCCTCGGCGGTGCCGGTGGTGTCGACGAGGAGGAGCTCGGGGGCGGCGGGGGCGGCCGCCGCGGGGCGGCGCAGCACCCACAGGTGGAGCGGCACGTTGTTGGGCGGGACGGCTCCGGCGGGCAGGGCGATGACGGCGCGCAGGGCGCCGCGGCGCAGGAGGTCGGCGCGGATGCGGCGGCCCGAGCGGCGGGAGGCGACGGCGGGCGGCATGAGCAGGACGGCGGAGCCGCCGTCCTTGAGGCGGGCCAACGCGTGCTGCACCCACGCCAGTTCGGACTCGGTGCGGGCGGGCAGGCCGTACTCCCAGCGCGGGTCGTAGGCCAGCTCCTCGTGACCCCAGCCGCGCTCGTTGAACGGCGGGTGGGCGAGGACGATGTCGGCGCGGACGTCGCCGAGGGCGTCGGCGCGCAGGGTGTCGGCGGCGGCGGTGCGGACGGTGGGGGCGGCGTCGGGAGCCTCGCGGCCGTCGAGGGCGAGGCGCAGCGCGGTGAGGGCGGCGAGCTCGGGGGACGCGTCCTGGCCGTAGAGGCGGTGGGCGGGGCCGGTGCCGTGGCCGCGGGCGGCGTGCAGGAGGGCGCCGGTGCCGCAGGCCGGGTCGAGGACGGTGCCGCCGTCGGGGCTCGCGGGTCCGGCGAGGGCGGCCATCAGCTCGGCGGGGCCCGGCGGGGTCAGCGTGTACTGCCGGGGGTTGGCGTCGAGGTGGCGGCCGAGCAGGAAGGCGAAGGTGCGGCGGGCGCCTAGCTCGGTGGCGAGTTCGGCGGCGGCACGCAGGAGGGGGATCGAGGGGCGCAGGTCGATGGGGCGCGGGGTGGCGACGGCGCGCTCGGTGGCGTGGCCGAAGCGCGGGGTGAGGACGCCTTCGAGGGAGACGGAGAGACCCTCGGCGAGGACCTGGTCGTCGGCCGTCGCGCTCAGGGCGAGCCATTCGGTGGGCCGGTCGTGCACGAGGAGGAGGGTGGCGCCGGCGTGCAGGAGTGCGGTGACGGGGCCCGACGGGTGTCCGGCGAGCTGCTGCCAGACGCGCTCGCGGAGCGGGACCTCGGCGAGCTTGCCCTGGGCGCGGAGCCAGTCCTCGATCTCGGTGAGCGCGAAGGAGGGGCTGGTCTCGGTGCCGCCGACGGGCTTGGGGAAGTCGGCGTGGCGGCGCCGCCAGTTGCTGACCGCGGCGCGGCCGACCCCGGCCAGCCGGGCGATCCCGGCGGCCGTCACCTCTGTCGCGTTCTCCTGCACCGGGCTCGCTCCCCTCGTTCGCGCGCGCGGGTCCGGATGCCGCGTACGTGTGGAGCAGACCCTACCTACTTCCACGTAAGAAGCGCATTCACAGCTGTGTTCACGAAGAAAACCGTGAACGCGGTTGACTCGGTTCACAAACGATGGTGTTCTTGACCCAGCCAACCGCCGGACGATCGGAAAGCCGGGGGGAGGTTGGCGTCTCTCATCACGGAGGAACCCATGTCCCAGACCCAGCAGCAGCCCCAGTACCCGCCGTTCCAGCAGCAGCCGCAGCGGACCGCGCGCAACGGACTGGGGACGGCGGCGCTCATCCTCGGCGTCATCGGCGCCCTGTCCGGGCTGATCCCGATCATGTTCTGGCTGGCCGGCATCCTCGGCGTGATCGCCCTGATCCTGGGCCTGACGGGCCGCGGCCGGGCCAAGCGCGGCGAGGCGACCAACAAGGGCGTGGCGCTGGCCGGCGCACTCCTCGGCCTGGTCTCCCTGGGCCTGTCCGTCTTCGGCGCGTACACGACGTTCAAGGCGGTCGACGACGCGGTCGACGAGATCAACAAGTCGGTGTCGGACACCGGGGCCAAGGGCACGGACAAGGCCGGCAAGGACGACAAGGGTTCCGGCGCGAAGGACGACGCGCCCGCCAAGGGCAAGGCGCTCGACGCCGGTGACTCCGTCATCTACGACGACGACCTGACCATCACGGTGTCGAACGCGGTGACGTGGAACCCGAGCGAGTACGCGGCGGGCCACACCAAGGGCAACCACGCCTACAAGGTGACCGTCACCGTCGAGAACAAGACGAAGGCGAAGTTCGACTCGACCCTGCTGACCGCCGAGGCCCGCGCGGGCAAGGACGGCGTCGACGCGGAGCAGATCTTCGACGAGAAGGTCGGCACGGGCTTCAGCGGCTCGATCCTGCCCGGCAAGAAGGCCACGGTCGTCTACGGCTTCGACGCCCCGGCCGACGCGAAGAACCTGACGGTCGAGGTGTCCCCCAGCTTCGAGTACGACGCGACGCACTGGGACCTGAAGCTGTAACCGTCCCGGTCACCCGGGGGGGGGAGGGTGCGGCGCGTGCTCGCTCGGAGCACGCGCCGCACCCATGTGGTGTGCCGGACGCTCAGAGCACGTGCCGCACCCACACGTTGGGCTCGACGTACACGGCGTAGCCCCGCTCAGGTTCACAGTGCACGGGCACCAGGGCCCCCGGCACCTCGACCGGCCCCGCCTCGTCGAACGGCAGCCCGGTCCACCCCCGCCACTCGGCGGTCGACGCCGACACCGTCATCGAGGCGGCCGCCACCTTCACGACGGTCCCGCCCGCGCGCACATGGACCCGCAGCCACGGATCGTGCGGCAGCCCGTCCGACTCCCGCACCCGGTACGCGTACTCGCTCATCGGCGCCGCCGGCTCCCGGTGCTTGGCACTCGGCCGCACCGGAGCGACGACCTCGCCGAACCCTTTCGCCCGCGCGTTCTCCCGCATCGCGCCGAGCATCCGCCCGGACAGTCCGCGCCCCTGCGCCTCGGGCACCACGCTGATCTCGATGGCGCTGACGGTGTCGGGCACGACCCCGTGCCGCCGGTCGGCGAACGCCCACTGCAGCACCCGGTCCCAGCCCCGGTCGGGCAGCTCACCGTCGCGCCCCGCGCCGCGCAGCGCGAACGGCACGCTGAACCCCTTGGCCACGACGGCCCCCGCCGGATCCGTCGCCACCAGCACGTACTCGGGCAGCTCGGCGGCGATCCGCCCCATGAACGACCAGGCGACGGCGTCGTGCTGCACGTACACCGGCCAGGTGTCCGCCATCCCCCACATCGCCTCCAGCAGCTCCGGCCGCTCGGCGAGCGTGGTGATCGTGAGATCGTCCTGCGCGGTCATGGTCGTACGCCCTTCGAAGACGGCGCCACCCGACGGCCGGATGACCGCCCGAAGGTAGCCGCGGCCCCTGCCGGGCAGCGAACGCTTTTCGCCGTCACGACCCCAGGATCGTCGTCAGGAACTCCCCCACCCACGCCAGCAGTTCACGTCCGACCAGCGGCTTGCCGCCCACCTTCGCCGTCTTCGGGCGCGGGACCAGGATCTGGTGGGTGGCCGGCTTGATGACCGTGCCGGGGTAGAGGCGCTTGAGGCGGAGTTCCTGGGACTCGCGGAGTTCGACCGGGGCGAAGCGGATGTTGGTGCCCTGGAGGACGATCTCGCCGACGCCGCACGCGCGGGAGAGCATGCGCAGGCCGGCGACGAGCAGGAGGTTCTCGACCGGCTCGGGGAGCTTGCCGTAGCGGTCGGTCAGTTCCTCGCGGACCTGGCGGACGTCGTCCTCCGTGTTCGCCGAGGCGATGGCACGGTAGGCCTGGAGGCGCAGGCGCTCGCCGGGGGCGTAGTCGTGCGGGACATGGGCGTCGACCGGGAGCTCGATCTTGACCTCGAGCGGCGGCTCCTCCTCGACGCCGCCCTCGAGGGAGGCACGGTAGTCGGCGACGGCCTCGCCGACCATGCGGACGTAGAGGTCGAAGCCGACGCCCGCGATGTGGCCGGACTGTTCGCCGCCCAGGAGGTTGCCCGCGCCGCGGATCTCCAGGTCCTTCATCGCCACGTACATGCCCGCGCCCATCTCGGTGTGCTGGGCGATCGTGGCGAGCCGCTCGTGAGCCGTCTCCGTCAGCGGCTTCTCCGGCGGGTAGAGGAAGTAGGCGTAACCGCGCTCCCTGCCCCGCCCGACGCGGCCGCGCAGCTGGTGGAGCTGGGAGAGTCCGAAGTTGTCGCCGCGCTCGACGATGAGCGTGTTGGCGTTGGAGATGTCGATGCCGGACTCGACGATCGTCGTCGAGACGAGGACGTCGAACTTCTTCTCCCAGAAGTCCACGACGACCTGTTCCAGGGCCTGTTCGGACATCTGGCCGTGGGCCGTCGCGACGCGCGCCTCGGGCACGATCTCGCGCAGCCGGGCGGCGGCGCGGTCGATCGACTCGACGCGGTTGTGGATGTAGAAGACCTGGCCCTCGCGCAGCAGTTCGCGGCGTACGGCCGCGCCGATCTGCTTCTCCTCGTAGGGGCCGACGAAGGTGAGGACCGGGTGGCGCTCCTCGGGCGGGGTGGTGATCGTGGACATCTCGCGGATGCCGGTGACCGCCATCTCCAGGGTGCGGGGGATGGGGGTCGCGGACATCGTCAGGACGTCGACGTTCGCGCGGAGCTTCTTCAGCTGCTCCTTGTGCTCGACGCCGAAGCGCTGCTCCTCGTCGACGATGACCAGGCCCAGGTCCTTGAACTTGGTCTCGGAGGAGAAGAGGCGGTGGGTGCCGATGACGACGTCGACGGAGCCCTCGCGCAGGCCCTCCATCGTCGCCTTCGACTCGGTCTCGGTCTGGAAGCGGCTGAGCGCCTTCACGTTCACCGGGAACTGGGCGTAGCGCTCGGAGAACGTGCCGAAGTGCTGCTGGACCAGCAGGGTCGTGGGCACGAGGACGGCGACCTGCTTGCCGTCCTGGACGGCCTTGAACGCGGCGCGGACCGCGATCTCCGTCTTGCCGTAGCCGACGTCGCCGCAGATCAGACGGTCCATCGGGACCGTCTTCTCCATGTCGTCCTTGACCTCGGCGATCGTGGTCAGCTGGTCGGGCGTCTCCGCGTACGGGAACGCGTCCTCCAGCTCCCGCTGCCACGGAGTGTCCGTGCCGAAGGCGTGCCCGGGGGCCGCCATGCGGGCCGAGTACAGCTTGATGAGGTCGGCCGCGATCTCCTTGACGGCCTTCTTGGCGCGCGCCTTCGTCTTCGTCCAGTCGGCGCCGCCGAGCCGGTGCAGCGTCGGGGCCTCGCCGCCGACGTACTTGGTGATCTGCTCCAGCTGGTCGGTCGGGATGTAGAGGCGGTCGCCGGGCTGGCCGCGCTTGGCCGGGGCGTACTCGACGACGAGGTACTCGCGGGTGGCGCCCTGCACGGTGCGCTGGACCATCTCGATGTAGCGGCCGACGCCGTGCTGCTCGTGGACGATGTAGTCGCCGGACTCGAGGGTGAGCGGGTCGATCGTCTTGCGGCGCCGGGCGGGCATCCGCTGCCCGTCCTTGCCCGCGGCGCGCTGCCCGGTCAGGTCGGTCTCGGTGAGGACGGCGACCTTCAGCTCCGGATGCACGAAGCCGTACTCGAGGCTGCCGCACGCCACCTGGACGACGGACGGGGCGAGCGTGGTGAGGTCCTTGTCGAGGCGGGCCGGGACGCCCTCGCCGCCGAGCACCTCGACGGTGCGGGTCGCGGGGCCGTGCGCCTCGGTGACGAACACGGTGCGCCAGCCGTCGGCGAGCCAGCCCTTGGTGTCGGCCAGCGCCTTCGCGGTGTCGCCGCGGTACGTCTCCGGGGCGTGCAGGCCGAGGTGCAGCGTGTCCGCGCCGGCGGCCGTGGCGTCGGCGGCGAACGGGGACACCGACCACCACATCATGCCCAGCTCACGGGCCCGGTCCCGGACGTCGGCGATGGAGCGCAGCGAGGCCGCGCCCACGTCGATCGGGGCGTCTCCGCCGGTCGCGGACGCGGCCCAGGACGCCTGCAGGAACTCCTGCGAGGTCGCCACCAGGTCGGCGGCGCGGGTGCGGACCCGCTCGGGGTCGCAGACGACCGCCATCGCGTCCTTGGGCAGGACGTCGATCAGCAGTTCCATGTCGTCGACGAGGACGGGGGCGAGGGACTCCATGCCCTCGACGGCGATGCCCTCGGCGATCTTCCCGAGGAGTTCGCCGAGCTCCGGGTGCTGTTCGGCGAGCTCGGCGGCCCGGGCCCGGACGTCGGCGGTGAGCAGCAGTTCGCGGCAGGGCGGGGCCCACAGGCCGTGCTCGGCGATCTCCAGGGAGCGCTGGTCGGCGACCTTGAAGTAGCGGATCTCCTCGACGTCGTCGCCCCAGAACTCGACGCGGAGCGGGTGCTCCTCGGTCGGCGGGAACACGTCGAGGATGCCGCCGCGGACCGCGAACTCGCCGCGCTTCTCGACGAGTTCGACGCGCGCGTACGCGGCGGCGGCGAGCGCTTCGACCGTCTCGCCCAGGTCGGCGCTCCGCCCGCTGCGCAGGGCGACGGGCTCCAGGTCGCCGAGGCCCTTGACCTGCGGCTGGAGCACGGAGCGGATGGGGGCGACGACGACGGAGACCGGGCCGGTCTCGGGGTCGTCGGTGCTCGGGTGGGTGAGGCGGCGCAGCACGGCCAGGCGCCGGCCGACGGTGTCGCTGCGCGGGCTGAGCCGCTCGTGCGGCAGCGTCTCCCAGGACGGGTACTCGGCGACCGTGTCGGGCGGCAGCAGCGAGCGCAGGGCGGCCGCGAGGTCCTCGGCCTCGCGGCCGGTGGCGGTCACGGCGAGGACGGGGCGCCCCGCCTCGCGGGCCAGCGCGGCCACCGCGAAGGGGCGGGACGCGGGCGGGCCCACGAGGTCGACGTGCATGCGGTTGCCGTCACCGGCGGCCTTCACCGCTTCGGCGAGGGCCGCGTCCTTGACGACGGCGTCGAGCAGTCCGTGCAGGCTCATGGGGGCGCTTGGCCTTTCCGGTTCCGTGGGCGCGCGGGCGCAACGCGAAGGACCCGACACGTGGGACGGGCCGGGGGGTCTCCAGCGTACGTCGCCGGGGAGACTGTCGCCCGAACGAGGGACTGCACCGAAGATGCGGGAAGAGTACAGTTTCGTACATGAGTGAGACGCTGCCCATCACCGAGGCCCGTGCCAAGTTCGGCTCCCTGGTCCGCCGTACGGCGCACGCGCGCGAGCGCATCACGATCACGGATCACGGTCAGCCCGCGACGGTGTTCATAAACCCCAACGAGCTGGCGGAGCTGGAGGAACGGGTGCTGGAGCTGGAGGAGCAGCTGGCCGTCTCCCGGTACCGGTCCGAGAAGGAGGCCGGCACGTTCGTCGGCGTACCGCACGACGAAGTCGGAAAGCTCCTTGGACTGGAGGGCGAGTGAGCTACCGCATCCTCTGGCACGAGCGGGCGACCAGCGCCGCGGTGCGCTTCCTCAAGGAAGACCCTGACGGGTTACGTCAGGTCTACGCGGCAGCGGATCTGCTCGCCGAGGATCCCCGCCCGAGAGGGACCACGGCCTATGGCTCTCCCGAGCTCCGTCGCATGCACGTCGGGCGCTACCGCCTCCTCTACGAGATCGACAACGGCACCATCACGGTCGTCGTTCTGAACATCGGGCGCATTCCCTGAGCACGACGAGAGGCCCGGCGTCTGCCGGGCCTCTCGTTTCGTTCACTCCGCGACCTACTCCGTAGCGATCGCGTTCAGGACGTTCATGCGGCCCGCGCGGAAGGCCGGGATCAGGGCGGCGAAGAGGCCCACGAAGGCCGAGCCGATGAAGACCGCGATGATGGTCGGCCAGGGGATCTCCAGGACGCCGAGGCCCTCCAGGGCCAGGAGCTTCTGGGCCGTCGCGCCCCAGCCCATGCCGAGGCCGAGGCCGAGCAGGGCTCCGAAGAGGGCGATGACGACCGACTCCAGGCGGATCATGCGGCGCAGCTGCCGGCGGGAGAGGCCGATGGCGCGCATGAGGCCGATCTCGCGGGTCCGCTCGACGACCGACAGGGCCAGGGTGTTCACGACGCCGAGGATCGCCACGATGATCGCGAGGGCGAGGAGCCCGTAGATCATGTTGAGGAGCTGGCCGACCTGGTCCTTCAGGGTCTCCTTGTAGTCGGTCTGGTCCTTGACCTTGACGGTCGGGTCGGCGGCGACGGACGACTTCAGCGCCTTGTAGGCGGCGTCCTCCTTGCCGTCGGCGGCCTTGGCGAACATCATCCCGTTGAGCGGCACCCGGTCCCCCGGCAGGTACTGCTCGGCGGTGGCGACGTTGGTGTACATCGCGCCCTTGTCGAACGCGGTGTCGTCCGAGGTGATCGCCGCGATCTTCAGCTTGGCCGTGGAGCCGTGATGGAAGGCGACGGTCATCGTGTCGCCGACCTTGAGGTGGTTGCGCTCGGCGAACTCGGAGCCGACCGACATCGCGTTCTTCCCGTACGCCGCCGAGAGCTCACCCGAGGTGGCCTCGCGCCGCAGGTCCTGGGTGTAGCTGGGGCTGGCCGCGGAGAGCTCTTCCTCCTCCTTGACGCCGCCGGGGGTGGTGAGGGTGGCCTTGACCCACTTGACCTCGGTGACGTGGGAGACGAGCCCGCCGTCGCGGACCTTCTTCAGGGCGTCGGAGGCCTGCGGCTTGATGCCGCCCTGGCCCTCGACGATGAAGTCCGCGCCGACCGACTTGTCGAGCTGGTCGGTGGCCGAGGCGACCATCGAGGAGCCGACGACGGAGAGGCAGGCGACGAGCGCGAGGCCGATCATCAGGGCCGCGCCGGTGGCGCCGGTGCGGCGCGGGTTGCGCAGCGCGTTGCGCTCGGCCATGCGGCCGACGGGGCCGAAGAAGCGGAGCAGTACGGCGCTGATGACGCGGACCACGACGCCGGCGAGCAGCGGGCCGACGACCACGAAGCCGATGAGCGAGGCCACGATGCCGGCGCCGAGCCACAGCGAGCCCTGGCTCGCCTTGTCGGCCTGGGTGGCGAGGTAGAGGGCGAAGCCGCCGCCGCCCGTGAGGAGCAGGCCGATGACGGCGCGGACGAGTCCGGCCTTGGCGTCGGCCGGGGTGCCGGCGTCGCGCAGGGCGGCCATCGGGGAGACCTTGCCGGCCCGGCGGGCGGGCAGGTAGGCGGCGAGGACGGTGACGACGATGCCGAGGAGGAGGCCGACCGCGGGGGTCGTCCACTTCACGGTGAGGTCGTCGGTGGACAGGTCCATGCCCGCGGCGGACATGAGCTTCATGAGGCCGACGGCGAGGCCCACACCGGCGCCGACGCCGACCACGGAGCCGACGACGCCGAGGAGCAGCGCCTCGACGAGGACGGAGCGGTTGACCTGCTTGCGGGAGGAGCCGATGGCGCGCATCAGGCCGATCTCGCGGGTGCGCTGGGCGACCAGCATCGAGAAGGTGTTGATGATGAGGAAGATGCCGACGAGGAAGGCGATGCCGGCGAAGCCGAGGAGGGCGTACTTGATGACGTCCATGAAGGAGCCGACGTCGGAGGCGTTGTCGTCCGCGGTCTGCTGCTGGGTCTGGATCTTGTAGGTGCCGCCGGAGAGTTCCGCGGTGACGTTCTTCTTGAGCCGGGTGTCGCTGACGCCGTCGGCGGCGGCGACGTTGATCTGCGTGAACTGGCCGGTCTTCCCGATGAGTTCGCGCTGGGCGGTGGCGGTGTCGAAGTAGACGACGGCCGCGCCCGGGTTGGTGACGGTGAAGGAGGCGATGCCGCTGATCTTCGCCTTGATGTCGCCGGAGACGGAGATCGTGCGCAGCTCGTCGCCGAGCTTCAGGTGGTGCTTCTTCGCGGTGTCGGCGTCGACCATGACCTCGGTGGGTCCGCGCGGGGCGTGCCCGGAGGTGATCTCCATGGAGCGGAGGTCGTTGTGGGTCCAGTTGCCGGCGATGGTCGGGGCGCCGTTCTCGGAGCCCATGTTCTTGTTGTCGGCGTTCACGACGGTCACGTTCATGGAACTGACCGCGCCCTCGGCCGACTTGACGCCGTCGGCCTGCTTCACGGTGGCGAGGAGGGACGCCGGGAGGGCGTCGGGCCGCCCGGTGTCGTTGCCCTCGACCTCGGAGTCCTTGGGGCTGACGGTGACGTCGGAGGCGGTGGCCGTGAACAGCTTGTCGAAGGTCTTGTCCATCGTGTCGGTGAACACGAGGGTGCCGGTCACGAAGGCGACGGACAGGAGGACGGCGACCGCGGAGAGGGCCATGCGGCCCTTGTGCGCGAAGAAGTTGCGCAGCGAGGTCTTCAGGACGGTGTTCGCGGCACTCATGACGTACGGCCCCGGGCGTCGAAGTCCTTCATGCGGTCAAGGACGGCGTCGGCGGTGGGCCGGAGCATCTCGTCGACGATGCGGCCGTCGGCCAGGTAGAGGACGCGGTCGGCGTAGGAGGCGGCGACCGGGTCGTGGGTGACCATGACGATGGTCTGGCCGAGCTCGTCGACGGAGCGGCGCAGGAAGCCGAGGACCTCGGCGCCGGCCCGCGAGTCGAGGTTTCCGGTGGGCTCGTCGCCGAAGATGATCTCGGGGCGGGCGGCGAGGGCGCGGGCCACGGCGACGCGCTGCTGCTGGCCGCCGGACAGCTCGGTGGGCCGGTGCTTGAGGCGCTCGGCGAGGCCGACGGTCTGCACGACGCGGTCGAGCCACTGCCGGTCGGGCTTGCGGCCCGCGATGTCCATGGGCAGCGTGATGTTCTCCAGCGCGTTCAGCGTCGGCAGCAGGTTGAAGGCCTGGAAGATGAAGCCGATGCGGTCGCGCCGCAGTTGGGTCAGCTTCTTGTCCTTCAGGCCGGTGATCTCGGTGTCGTCGAGGTAGATCTGGCCCCCGGTGACGTTGTCGAGCCCGGCCAGGCAGTGCATGAGCGTGGACTTGCCGGAGCCGGACGGGCCCATGATCGCGGTGAACTGGCCCCGGGCGATGTCGACGTCGACGTGGTCGAGCGCGACGACGCGGGTCTCCCCCGTCCCGTACGCCTTGACGACCTGCCGCGCCCGCGCGGCGACGGCCGTCAGCCCTCCGGTGCCCCCGTGCCTGGGAATGGTCACAGCCGATGTCACGGTATGTCTCCTAAGTCGGTCACGCAGCGACGATGTCGTGGGCCGGTGCGCGGTCGCGGATCTACGGGAAGTGCCAGGCCGTGTCCGGCCCTGCGGTGTGCGTTCAGTCTGGTCGGGCGGGGGGTCCGGGCGCGCTGGTGGAAGTCACCCTCTTTCCCGGGGGAAAACCCCACCCCTCGACGGTAGGAAGAACCCCCGGCCCGCTCGTCCTCCAGGGGGACGAACCGTCCCCGGTCCGTTGTACGGAGCTCCCCCTAGGGGAGGTCCACCCTTCGGTGGAGCTCTACTCAGGGTCGTCTCCACCCGCTTAAGCTCCGCCGTGCAAGTAGGTGCAGGGGGAAAGGATTTCCGCAGGTGAACTCGTCCGTGGCCGAAGGGGCCTCTGACCGGCGGCGCGGCGCGGTCGTGGCCGCGCTGATGCTGTCGATGGCGCTGGCCGCGCTCGACTCCACCATCGTCTCCACCGCCGTTCCGCAGATCGTCGGGGACCTCGGCGGCTTCACCGTCTTCTCGTGGCTGTTCTCCGGCTATCTCCTCGCGGTGACGGTCACGCTGCCCGTCTACGGGAAGCTGTCCGACACCCTCGGCCGCAAGCCGGTGCTGATCGCGGGCAGCGTCCTGTTCCTGATCGGCTCGGTGCTGTGCGCGTCGGCCTGGGACATGGGCTCGCTGATCGCGTTCCGCGTCGTGCAGGGGCTGGGCGGCGGCGCCATCCAGGGCACCGTGCAGACGCTCGCCGCCGATCTGTACCCGCTGGAGGAGCGCCCGAAGATACAGGCGAAGCTGTCGACGGTCTGGGCCACCTCGTCGGTGCTCGGCCCGGCGCTCGGCGGCATGCTCGCCTCCACGGCCGGCTGGCGCTGGATCTTCCTGATCAACGTGCCGATCGGCGCGGTCGCGCTGTTCTTCGTCGTACGTCATCTGCACGAGCCGCGCCGGGAGCGAGGGGCGCGTCCCACGGTCGACTGGGCGGGCGCCCTGGCCGTGTTCGCGGCGGGCGGCGTCCTGCTGACCTGGCTGGTGCAGGGCGGCGTCGCCTGGGCCTGGGTCTCCCTCCCCTCGCTGGGCCTGCTCGCCGCCGGACTCGCCCTGGTCGGAGCCGTGTTCCTCATCGAACGGCGGGCCGCCGAACCGATCCTGCCGGGCTGGGTGTGGCGCCGCCGCACCATCGCCGCGGTCAATCTGGCGCTCGGCTCGCTGGGCCTGCTGATGGTCGCCCCGACGGCGTTCCTGCCCACGTACGCGCAGTCGGTGCTCGGCCTTTCGCCCGTCGCGGCCGGGTTCGTGCTGTCCGTGATGACGCTGAGCTGGCCGGTGTCGGCCGCGTTCAGCCAGCACGTGTACCGCAGGATCGGCTTCCGGAACACCGCGGCGCTCGGCATCACCGGCGCCCTCGCGGTCCTCCTCGCCTTCCCGTTCCTGCCCTACCCGGGCTCGGCCTGGCAGCCCGCGCTGCTCAGTCTGCTGCTCGGCGCCGCCCTCGGACTCTTCCAACTGCCGCTCATCGTGGGCGTGCAGTCCACGGTCGACTGGTCGGAGCGCGGCACGGCCACCGCCTCCGTCCTCTTCTACCGGCAGATCGGCCAGACCGTAGGCGCCGCCCTCTTCGGCGCCGTCGCCAACGGCGTGATCGCCGGGCGGCTCGGGGCGGACACCGACCTCGACTCGGTGGCCCGGGACCCGGACGCGGCCGGGGTGCGGCCGGCGATCGACGCGGCCGTGGACAGCGTGTACCTCGGCGCGGCGGGCGCCGCGGCGGTGGCCCTGCTGGTCCTGCTGACCCTGGCCCCGCGCCGCTTCCCGGTCCTCGACCGCCCGACACCGGTACCGAACCACCAGAACCGCACACCGGAACCAACCGACTGAACCGAAGTGAATCAACCGGCGGAATCGAAGAGAACCGACCGACCGGACAGTCTGCCGAAAGACTCCCCAAGGCGACTACCTGCGAGTAACGTTCCGGCTCCCACCCCCTCCCTGCGGTCCGTCACCGTCCCCGGCGGACCCGCGCCGCGCAAGGAGAACCGGGATGCCGCACCCTGCCCACGCCCACCGGTCGCACGCCTACCGGCTCCCCCGCCACCCCGACCTGCCGCCGCCCGGCGGCCCCGCGCCCGAACTGCGGCTGCTGCGCACCGCGTACCGCCGGCAGCGCCGCGTGGCCACGCTCACCGCGCTCGGCTACTTCACCTCGTTCCTGCTCCTGTCCGCGTTCGCGCCCACGTTCATGAACCGCTCCGCGCACGGCGGCCTGTCCACGGGCCTGCTCATCGGCCTGTGCCAACTGCCGGTAACGGGGCTCGCGTTGCTCCTCTACGAGCTCACGGCCCGGCGGCGCGTCGACCCGCTCGCCCACCGGCTGCGCCGCCGCGGCCGCGACGCGACGGGAGGCACCCCGCGATGAGGGACGTGTCCTCGGAGTCCATGGCCCTGGTGGCCTTCACCGCGGTCGCCACCATCACGCTACTGCTCTGCGTCATGACCGGACCCGACCGCGACGACCTGGAGGAGTTCTACACCGGCTTCGGGTCCCTGAGCCCGATGCGCAACGGGCTCGCGATCGCCGGTGACTACATCTCCGCGGCCAGTGTCCTCGGCACCGGCGGCGTCATCGCCCTGATGGGCCACGACGGCATCGTGCTGGCGCTCAGCACCGCGCTCTCCCTGATGCTGCTGATGTTCCTGCTGGCCGAACCCCTGCGCAACGCGGGCCGGTTCACGATGGGCGACGTGTTCGCCCGGCGCACCCCGGGCCGCGCCGTCCGCGTCACCGCCTGCGCCGCCACCCTCGTCGCCCTGCTGCCCATCATGCTCGTCCAGCTCGCGGGCGCCGGCGACCTCATGGCCTTCCTGCTCGGCTTCACCAGCCAGAACTTCCGCACCGGCTGCGTCCTCACCCTCGGCGCCCTGATGATCGGCTACGCGGCGATCGGCGGCATGAAGGGCACCGCCCTCATCCAGATCCTCAAGATCGTGATGCTGCTCGGCTCCGGCGCCGTGGTCGCCGCCCTCATCCTGCGCCGCTTCGACTGGGACCCGGGCGCGCTGCTCGCCGCGGCGGCCGGGCGCAGCGAGGCCGGCCGCGCCTACCTCACCTCGGGCCTGCAGTTCTCCGGCGGCCCCAACCCCCGCCTGGACATGATCAGTTCGGAGCTGACCGTGGTCCTCGGCGGCGCCTGCCTCCCCCACGTCACCATGCGCATGTACACGGCGCGGCACGCACGCGAGGTGCGCCGCTCGATGTCCTGGGCGGTGTCCTCGGTCGCCGCCTTCGTACTGATCGTCTCGGTCGTCGGGGTCGGCGCCGCGGCCCTGGTCGGCCGGGACGCCATCGCCGCCGCCGACCCGCAGGGCAACACGGCGTACCTGCTGGGCGCGCGGGCGGCGTTCGGCCCGGCGATGACGACGACCGAGTCGCTGCTCTTCACCGCCGTCACCACGGCCCTGTTCCTCACGCTGCTCGCGTCGGTCGCGGGCATGATCCTGGCCTGCGCGAACACCCTCGCCCACGACGTCTTCGCCCACCGCGGCGCGGAACCCTCCCCGCGCCGGGAACTGAAACTGGCCCGTCTGTCGGCCCTCGCGGTCGGCGTCCCCGCGATCCTGCTCGCCACGGTCGTCCAGCACCGCAACCTGCAGCCGCTGGTCACCCTGTCCTTCTGTCTGGGCGGCTCGGCCCTGGCCCCCGCCCTCGTCTACAGCCTCTTCTGGCGCCGCTACACCCGGGCGGGCCTGCTGTGGACGCTGCTGGGCGGCTCGGCGGCCTGCCTGATCCTGATGACGGGCACGAACCTGGTCTCGGGCAGCCCGGCTTCGATGTTCCCGGACCGGGACTTCAACTGGTTCCCGTTCACCACGACCGGCCTGGTCTCCATCCCGCTGGGCTTCCTCCTCGGCTGGCTGGGCACCGTCCTGACCCCTCCGCGCGCGCAGCGCGAGCAGCAGGCGCGGTACGAGGCGGTGGAGGGCTGGATCCTGGCGGGCGCGCCGGTGCCCCAGCAGCCCGGCCCGCCCCCGACCCGCGGTCGCGGCCGGCTCTAGGTCGCGGCCTGGTCGGTCGCCGGCGCCGCTTCCCGGGCCGTGGCCCGGGTGCGCTCGGCCCAGGACGCCACCAGCGGGCCCGCCAGGCCGAGGGCCGCGAAGAAGACGCCGAGCAGCAGCCACCCGGTGTGCCCGAGGGCCAGGACCGCGCCGGTCAGGACCAACGGGGCGAGCGCCTGGCCCGCCTCGAAGCCGATGCCGAACAGGCCCTGGTACTGGCCCTGCGCGTGCTCGGGCGCCAGGCCGAAGCCGAGGGCGAACCCGGCCGAGGACTCCCACACCTCCCCCAGGCTGTGGGCGACGACGGCGAGGACCGCGAGGACCGCCGCCACCCAGGCCGGGACGTCGGCGGTGAGCGCCATCAGCGGGCAGCTGACGAGGAACAGCAGCCCGGCGAGACGGAACGCGCGCCCGCCCTGCCGCGGCGTCTCCACCTTGGACCCGAGCCGGCTCTGCAGCAGCACGCAGACCCCGCTGTTGATCGCGTAGACGGCGGCGACGGTCCAGCGCGGCGCGTCGGTGTGGGCGCTGAGCCAGATCGGCAGCAGCAGCGACACCACCTGGTACTGGAGGCCCATGGCGCTGTAGAGCGCCACGAACGCCACGAACGGGCGGTCGGCCAGGACGGACCAGCGGCGGTGTTCCGCGGGCCGGGGCAGCGGCCGGTAGTTCGGGACACCGAGGAGTCCGATCAGGCCGGCGCCGGCGAAGCTGGCCGCGTTGGCGAGGATCAGCGTCGTGTAGGCGGCGCGGGTGTCGATCTGGAGGGCGACGCCCGCGCCCAGGGTGCCGACGACGACGCCCAGATTGACGAACGTGCGCAGCCGGGCCCGGAAGGCGGCCGGGCGCTCCCCGCCGGAGCGCGCGACCAGCGCGCCGCCCGCCGCACCGCCCGCCGAGGCGCCCAGCCGGTCCAGCGTGGCGAGGAGCGTGAACACGAGCCAGGAGTCGATGAGGACGAACGCCGCCATCGTGACGGCCTGCACGGCGACGGCACACAGCCAGACCGTGCGCGGCCCGTACCGGTCGGCCAGGTTCCCGGCCGGCACCCCCGCCGCCATCCCGACGAGCCCGGCGATCGTCAGGCCCGCGCCGACCTGCGTCGCGGGCAGATGCACGACGAGCGTGAAGTAGAGGACGGAGGCCGCGTTGAACAGGCCGTTCCCGATCCGGCTGACGAAACTGGCCGCTATCAGGGCCCGCTGAGCCCCGGTCTCCCCCCGCGCGATCATGCGGCAGAGGGTAACAGCGCCCTATTTCCCCAGCGCCTCGGCCGTCTTCGCCCGCCGTGCGAGCACTCCGTCCCGCAGTTCGGCCATCTCCCGCAGCGCGTCGCGCCGGTCGCGGCGGGTGAGCCGGTCCACGTAGAGGCGGCCGTGGAGGTGGTCGGTCTCGTGCTGGAGACAGCGGGCGAAGTAGCCGTGGCCCTCGACGACGATCGCGTTCCCGTCCTTGTCCTGTCCCCGGACGACGGCGTGGTCGGCGCGCGGGACCGGCTTGTAGGGGCCCGGCACGGAGAGGCAGCCCTCCATCTCGTCGACCAGACGGCGCGTGGCGACGGGCTCCTCGTCGAGCACGGGGTTGAGGACGTGCCCGGTGTGCCGGACGCCCCAGTCGTCCTCCATGTCCCAGACGAACAGCCGGAGATCGACGTCCACCTGGTTCGCCGCGAGCCCCGCGCCGTGCGCCACGTGGTTCGTGGCGAACATGTCGTCGATCAGCTGGTCGAGCTCCGGGGTGCCGAACTCGGCGTCGGTGGCCGGGCGCAGGCTCCGGTGCAGGACGTCCTCCCCGATGACCGTGATGCGCCGCACCGCACCCCGCTCGACCTCCGGCAGCAGCCCTTCCGTACCCATGCCCCTCAACTCCCCGATCCGCTTCCGCACTTGACCTGACGCTTTGCAAGGTAGCAGTATTTGCAAAGTGACCGAGGAGAACGAGAAGACCGACGCGGCGACGGGCCATAAGACGCTGCCCGACCACCCCGTGCGCATCGCACTGCTGGACCTGCTCGCCGAGCTGGGCACCGTCACCTCCACCCAGGCGGCGGCCCGGCTCGGGCACAGCTCGGGCCTGTGCTCGTTCCATCTGCGCCAGCTGGCCCGGCACGGGCTGATCGAGGAGGCCCCGCACGGCGGCGGCCGGGTCCGCCCGTGGCGGCTGCGCTGGGACGACCCGCGCAGCCCCGCCCGGGCCACCGCGCGCACGGTGAGCGCCGAGCTGTTCCTGACGCCGGACGAGGCCGACGAGCTCGCCGAGCGGGTACGGGCCCTGACCGCCCCGTACGCCCACCGCACCGCGCACCCGGAGGGCGCGGCCCGCTGGACCCTGGACGCGTCCTTCCGGCCCGCCCCCTGATCCGGCGCGGGCGCTGTCCCTACGAGGAGGGGTCCGGGTCCATCGCCCGGCCGGTCAGGGCCGCGAGCGAGCTGCGGACGTGCTCCATGTGGTCGCGGACCTCCTCGCGGGCCTCGTCGTGCTCGCCCAGGATGCGCTCGGTCTCCTCCGCGATGCGCCCGGCGCGGGCGCGGGCCTGCTCCAGCAGTTCGGCGGCCTGCGCGTCGGCCTCCTCCTGACCGCGCCGGGCCGACTCCTGCGCCTCGGCGAAGGCCTGCTTCGCCTCCGCGAGGCGGGCCTCGGCGGCCGCCTCCGCGGCGAGCTCGCGCTCGGTCGCGGCGCGGTCGGCGGCGGCCAGTTCGCGCTCGGCGGTGTCGAGACGTCCCGCCTGGTCCTCGGCCTGGTCGGCGAGGAGGGTCTCGGCGCGGCGCCGGGTCGCGTCGAAGTCCGCGAGCGCCTCGTCGCGGGCCCGCTTCGCGTCGTGCCGGGCCAGCGTGCGGATCCCGTCGGCCTCGGCCCGCGCCGCGGTCTCCCGGGCGTCGGACCACTCGGCGGCCCGCTCGCCCACCCCGTCGGCGTGCGCGCGGGCGGCGTCGCGCAGCGCCTCGGCCGCGCCGGTGGCGGCCCGCGCGGCGGCCTCGGACTCGGCGCGGGCGGCGTGCCGTACCGCCGCGGCCTCCTCCTCGACGAGGTCCAGCAGGCCGCGGGCCCGCTCGCCCAGGGACTCGTAGGTCTGCGGGGCGAGCCCGGCGACGGCCTCGCGCAGCCGCTCCACCTCCGCGACCAGCTCGGCCTCCCGCCCGGTCAGCCCGTCGATCCGCGCCCGCGCCTCCTCGGCCGCCCGGAACAGACCGGCCGCGTACTCCTCGACCTGCTCGGGACGGTAACCGCGCCACCCCCGTACGACGGCGAACCCGAACGGCGAGGACGGCGTACCCGATGCCATCTCGACCCCTCTCCCAGATAGGCGACACAAACGCGACACAAACGCACCACAGGTGACACACCGGTCGACCCGCTCGGTCAAGGATGCGTCAATTGCCGCCGAAAGTCGGAATCGCGCGATCATCACGGAGGGCGTCGAAGAGCCGCTCGGCCCTCGCCTCGTCCCACACGACGACGTCACCGACCCCCGGCAGATCCGGCTCGGAGGCCACCGGCACGGTCGTCGTGGCCTTCGGATCGGACAGCTCGCGGCCCATCTCCGTCAGCTCGGTCAGCCCGGTCCGCCGGTCCACCGTGAGCGCGTCGAGGACGGCGCTCAGAAACGGGATCACCTTCCAGGGCAGGGCCAGTACCGACGCGCTGAGCGCCTCGTCCGCGATCGCGTGCACCAGTTCCCGCTGCCGCTCGACCCGCCCGAGGTCGCCGCGCGGGTCGGAGTAGCGGGCCCGCGCGTACTGGAGGGCCTGCACCCCGTCCATCTTCTGGCAGCCCGCGTCGAAGTCCGCGCCCGACTTCGGATCGTGCAGCCCCCCGGCGGGCACGCACAGGGTCACCCCGCCGAGCGAGTCCACGACGTCCACCAGACCCAGGAAGCCGATCTCCGCGTAGTGCCCGATCCGCAGCCCCGTCGCCTGCTCGACCGTCCGCGTCAGCAGCCGCGGCCCGCCCAGCGCGTACGCCGCGTTGATCTTGTTCTTGCCGTGCCCCGGGATCGACACGTACGAGTCGCGCGGGATCGACACCAGATACGGGCCGTTGTCCCCGTAGTGCAGGATCATGATCGTGTCGGTGTTCAGGCCCTGGTCGTTGCCGACGTGCAGCTGCTTGCGCTGTTCGGGCGTCAGATCGGAGCGCGAGTCCGACCCGACGAGCAGCCAGTCGCTGCCGTGCCCCGCCGCGGGGCGCCCCGGGTAGTCGCCGAGCGCGTCCGTCGTCTGCAACCGGCCGTCGGCCCAGAAGTACAGGCCGGCCCCGTAGCCGACCACCACGACGATCACCAGGAGCAGGGTCCACAGGACCCGCCTCGGCCAGCGCCGCCGTCGCACGGGACGCGCCCGCGCCGGATTCCCCGCCATGCACGCATGATGAGGGCGCCCGACCGGTCCCGCAGGTCGAGCGCCCTCGTCATGTCCTTCGTGATGCGTGCCCTACGCGCCTACAGCAGGCCGTCCCACATCTGCTCCAGGAGCACCGACCACCAGGTCTCGGGCGAACCGAGCGCCGCCGGGTCGATCGCGTTCAGCTGCGCCTGGAAGTCGACCGTCCAGCGGCCCGCCTGCTCCGGGTTCAGCCCGAAGCGCAGCCGCCACATACGGCCCAGCAGCGCCAGCGAACGGGCGAACTCGGGCAGCCCCGAGTTCACGAACTGCGGCGGCACCGGGCCACCGCCCGGACCCGCCTCCACCGGCACGGCCACGATGTGCGCCGTCCCGTACTGGACACAGACCGCCTTGCCGAAGTCGCTGCCCATCACCAGGTACGAGCCCGCGTCCGAGGCCGGCTGCACCCCGCGCTCCGCGGCGAGCTCCGCCAGCGTCGGCACCGGGCGGCCCGGCTGGGCCTGCGCCCAGAAGAACGGCCCGAAGTCCGCCGGAAGACCCGCCACGACCAGGACGTGCGCGACCACGTCCGGGACGCCCTGCCGCGACACGGCCCGCTGGTCGAACCGGAACACACCCGGACCGAACGCCGCGCCCAGCTCCTGCGCGATGCCCTCCGGGGGCACCGGCGGCATCGGCTGGGCCGGCGGCAGCGGCGCCCGCACCGGGGCGGGCCGCGCCGGACCGTCGGCCACCTGGTGCAGCTCGCCCTGGTGCGCGATCAGCTGCTGCATGCCCTGCTGACGCGACGCGTGATCGGCGCCGTACGGCGCGATCGACGTGATCCGCGCCTGCGGCCACTGCTCCTTGATCATGCGGGAGCAGTACGCGCCGGGCAGCGCGCAGGACTCCAGCTCCGTATGGAGCTCGAGCACCTGGTCCGGCGGAATGTTCATCCCGCGCAGCTCGTGGAAGATCTGCCACTCCGGGTGCGGCATGCCGGGCGCCGAGCGCCGGATCAGCTGCTGCTCGGAACCGTCGGGCGCGCGGTAGCGCAGCACCGCCTGGTAGCCGGGGCCCACGGTGGGCTGACCGGCCGGCGGCTGCGGATACCCGTACGCGGCCGGCGGGGCACCCGGGATCTGCTGCCCGGCCATCGGCGGCGGCATCGCGCCGGGCGGCGGAGGCGGCACCGGACCCGGGGCGGCCGGAGCCGGCGGAACCGGGCCGGGCGGCATCGGACCCTGCGGGCCCGGGCTCGCGAGCATCGTCGCCGCGTGGTGCACACCGCCACCGGGCGGCGGAGGCGTGGCACCGGGCGGCTTCGGCGCGCCGGGAGCACCGGGCGGGCCGGGCGGCGGCGGGGTCTGGCCACCGGGAACACCGGGGGCGCCGGGCGGACCCGGAGGCGGCGGCGTCTGACCGCCCGGACCCTTCACCGGCGGGCCCGCCAGCATCGTCGCCGCGTGGTGCACACCGCCACCGGGCGGCGGAGGCGTGGCACCGGGCGGCTGCGGCGCGGCGGGCGGCTGCGGAGCGCCCGGCATCTGCGGCTGCCCGTCGGGGCCGAGCGAGGACACGAGCTGCGTCGGCACGTAACCGCCCGCGGGCGCGCCCGGAGTGCCCGGGGCACCCGGAGGCGGCGGCGTCTGACCACCGGGAGCACCCGGAACGCCAGGGGCGCCGGGCGGCGGCGGAGGGTTCCCGGCGCCACCGCGCGCCGGCGGCTGGGCCTTGCTCGTCGCGGCGTCCGCGATGTCACCGGCGCCGGGCGCCAGCGGCCGCCCGGACGCGTCCCGCGCGCCGGGTCCCTGCGGATAACCGTACGAAGGCGCCTCGGGAGCACCCGGGGCGTGCGGCGCGGGCGGCATCGGCGCGGCCGGCGGCACGGGGGTGCCCGGCGGCGGCGTACCCGGCACGGCCGTGCCCGGAGCGGGCGGCGCCATCGGCGCGGGCCGCTCCTCGCGCAGCGCCGGGCTCACGGCGGTCGGCGGCAACTGGCTGCCGCCCGACATCAGCGCGGTCTTCGCCTCCGGAGTCACCCCGGGCGGCGGGGTGTCCTCGGACAGCGGCGGCGAGAACACGGTCTCCGGCAGCGGAACGGACCGGTCCTCCTCGTCCCCCACCCCGTTGGTGTCCGTCCCGGCCCACGGCGTGGCATCGGAACCGGCCCCCGGGAAGCCCTGCGGCTCCACCGGCGAGGGCGAGGCAGGCGCACTCGGGAAACCCTGCGTCTCGGCGACAGCCGGGGCGGCCGGGGCCGGAGGCTCGTACGGAGAAGAAGAAGGAGCGGCCGGGGTAGAAGGCGCGGGCGCCGACGGAGCCGCAGCCCCCGAACCGCTGTCGCGGTTCTCACGGCGGTCCGGGATGCCCAGCTTGTCCGCCGCCTCCTGGAGCCACTCGGGCGGGCTCAACAGGAACGACGTCTGGTTCAGATCCACCCGCTCGGGCGGCCGCGCGGCCGCCGGCTCCGCGGGCGCCTCCGGCAGCCCGTACTCCTCCTCGTACCGCCGGATCACCTCACCCACCGGCAGCGCCGGCCACAGTGTGGCCTCCCCGCTGTCCCGGGCGATCACCAGCCGCTGACGCCCGCCGTCGGACACCGGACCGGTCTCCCGGTCCTCCGCCCACACCACGAACCCCAGCTCGAACTCCCGCACCCGCACCTCACGGTGCTGGTAACCGGGCACATCACCGTTGATCCATTCCTCGGCGCGCTCCTGCGCCTGCGCGAACGTCACCATCGGAGCCTCACTCCCCACCCGTGACCGGGACCGCGCGCGCGAAGCCGCCGTCCACCATCAGGTTCGCCACCGTCTCCAGCTCCGGCGGATTGCCCGCCAGCCGCGACAGGAACGCGTCGAAGTCGTCCCCGCACGGCAGCAGCAGCCGCTCGACCCGCTCCGCCACCGACCAGCCGGCCGTGTCACCGCCGTCGCGCGCGTCGTCGTACGTGCACAGCCACACCGAGCCGATCGCCGACCCCCGCACCTTCACAGCGAGAATGCCGCCCTGCACGAACGCGACACCCAGATAGTCCTTCGTCAGGTGATCGCGCAGACACTTGTTGACGTACACCAGGTCGTTGACCGCGGCCTCGTCGCGGACCGTGAAGAACGGCTGGTCGACCAGGAGCCCCAGCTCCGCGTCGAGCGCCGCCCCCACGGGCGCGCTGCCGGCGCCCGCCTTCAGGAACGACCGGTACGCACCCGGCAGCCGGTACCCCAGGTCCTCCTCCACACCGAGCACCTGCGCCTCGGTCACCGCGACACCCGACTTCGGCAGCCCGAAGTGCGCCGGACGCGTGTCCTGCAACGGACGCGTGCCCCGCTTGCCCTGGTCCACGGCCGTCGTCGCGAGCCCGCCGTGATGCCGCAACAGCGCCTTCACCTCGACCGGCACCAGCTCCAGACGGCGCGAACCGCGCACGTGGTGCCAGGTCCAGCCGTGCGGCGTCGCCACCGGCGGGATCGTGTCCCACAACGGATGACCGGACGCGGCCAGCGCCGCGTTCGCCGACACGTAGTCCGTGAGACGCAGCTCGTCGACGCCGAAGCCCTCCGGGGGCTCGGCGATCTCGGCCGCCGCACGCGCGTACGCCGAGAAGTCGGGATAACCCTCGCCGTCCATCCGCACACCTCTGGGGTGGCGGGCGGCGCGGACCGGGTCCGGGAAGTGCACTACCTGCCCGGCGTAGGCCGCGTTCGGCGGCGCGGTCTGCTGCCCCAGCCGACCTGTCGTCATGGCGGTTGCCCCCTGCGGCACTGTTGACGGTTCCTGGTCGTGACAGCCTATGCGGTTGTACGACACGGGTCACCGGGCCTCCGGTTCCATGACCTGCAGTCACCCCGCTGTCACCACCCTGTGACGAACTGGCGTGTCGCAGGGGACCGACTTCCGCACCAGCCGCCCCATTTGGCAATCTGTGCAGGCAACCTGGGGGATTGCAGGAGGGGAACCAGACCACATGCACAGCGGTACAGCAGAGCCAGCCACCGCCACGGACACCCGGTCCGACGCCGACCCGCGCGTCGGCTGGAGCGCCACCGACACCACCGCCGCACCCGTGCTGCGGGGCCGCCGCGACGGCATCTTGCCCACCGTCGCCGCCGCACTGTCGGTACGCGGCACCACGCTCACCTCCACCGCGGCCCGCGGCGAGCAGGCACCCGCCCTGCACCCGCTCGTCCAGGACTTCCTCGACACCCTCACCAGCGCCCAGCGCGACCGCTTCACCGGGCGCTGCGCCGAGGCCATCCTCATCTCCCGGCACCTCGCCGCCTCCGACGCGGAGCGCACCGAGAAGTCCAAGCGCGCCCGCCGCAAGCCCATGTCGATGAGCGAGGCCCGCAAAGCGCTCAAGCACGCCAAGCTCACCACCCGGCGCATCCGCGAGGACGGCGACCCGCTGCACGGCGGCTTCGCCCGCCCCTGCCGCGCCTGCACCGCGCTGACCGCCCACTTCGGCGTCCACGTCGTCGTGCCCGAGGACGCCGCCGCCGCACCGGGCGACGCCACCGACCCCGCACCCCCGCACCCCGAGGCCGCCCCCTGATGTCCCACCCCGCACCCACCACCGACGGCGCCTCCACCGCCCGCTTCACCTCCGGCGCCGACACCGTGCTGCGGGCCGCCGGCTGGCGGCCCGGACGCTGGGACATCAAGCAGGCCGAGTTCTGGGCCGACGCGCTGCGCACCCACGTCTCCCCCGCCGGCCACCGGCACAGCGTCTTCCCCGCGGCCGTCGAGGCATGGGCCGAGTTCGGCGGCCTCCACCTCACGCCCACGGGCCCCGGCCGGCACGTGGCCCCCGCCCAGCCCCACCTCGACCCCCTCCACGGCCTCCACATGGCCCGCACCCTCGGCGACCTCGGCCGCGCCCTCGACACCGAGGTCTGCCCCCTCGGCGCCGAATCCGGCACGGAAGCCCTCCTCGCCATCGACTGCGAGGGCCGCGTCTACGCCCTCGACCACAGCGGCGACTGGTACCTGGGCCCCGACATCGACCAGGCCCTCGAAACCCTCATCACCGGCACCCACCCACCCCGCCTCCAGTCGATCTGACACCCGGGGCCTTCATCGCGGGGCGCGGGTCGCGGGGCTCGGGCGGCTCCGACCAGCGGCCCCTGGGGCGCACGAAGTGTGCCTTCAGGGGCGCGGGGCTGTACCCGATCAGCGACTCCGCCGCGGGGCGCGACCAACCGGGCCCCTGGGGCGCACGAAGTGTGCCTTCAGGGGCGCGGGGCTGTACCCGATCAGCGACTCCGTCGCGGGGGCGCGAACAATCTGCCCCTGGGGCGCACGAAGTGTGCCTTCAGGGGCGCGGGGAACTGCGCGAGAAGCCCCACCGGGCGGCACCCGGCAACAATCGTCAGGCCCTACGGCGAAGAGCCGAGGCAACCCCGCCGAGCCCGACACAGGGGCCCACCCAAGACGCTCAGCCCGCCGGAAGCACCGCCGACACCCGAAAACCCCCCGCATCCGTATGCCCGGAGACAAACACCCCACCGAGCCCGGCCACCCTCTCCTTCATCCCCACCAACCCGTTCCCCCCGGAGGGAAGGCCCGCCGACGCAGCCGCAGGCACCGGCGGCGGCTCGTTCTCCACCTGCATCGCCACCTCCGCCTCCCGATGCGCGAGCCGCACATACGTCTTCGCCCCGGCCGCATGCTTGTGCACGTTCGTCAGCGCCTCCTGCACCACCCGGTACGCCGTCTGCTCGACCGCCGCCGCATAGGCCCGCACCTCCCCCAGCACCGTCAGCTCCACCACCATCCCCGCGGCCCGCGACTGATCGACCAGCTCCTCCAGCTCCGCCAGACACGGACCACCCTCCGCGTCCTCCACCTCCACCCGCGACGCCGCCGCGGCAGCCGCAGCCGCGGCCCCCACCGCCTGCAACGGCACCCCACCCCGCTCCGGCACCGCGTCCCCCGCCCGCAACACCCCGAGCATCTCCCGCAGCTCCGTCAGCGCCTGCCGCCCCATGTCCCCCACCAGCGCCGCGTTCTTCACCGCCTTCTCCGGATCCTTCCGCGCCACCGCCTGCAACGCCGCCGCGTGCACCACCATCAACGACACCCGGTGCGCCACCACGTCGTGCATCTCCCGAGCGATCCGCGTCCGCTCCTCACCCCGCGCCCACTCGGCCCGCTCCTCCGCCCGCTCCGCGAGCAGCAGCAACTCCCGCTCCAATGATTCGTTCCGCTCCGTCAGCGACTCCATCAACCGCCGCCGCGCCCCGACGTACATGCCGAACAACAGCGGCGGCGCCGTCACCCCGAGCGACGTGGTGATCGCGACGAACGGCACGAACCAGCCGCCCACCTCCAGCAGCTTCTCGCTGTGCACCATGTCCTGCTGCGCCCGCACCACGGACACGATCAACGTCCCGGCGAACGACATGCCCGCCAGCGCCGCGATGATCCGCCGCGGCATCTCGGACGCGGCCAGCGAGTACAGGCCGACGACCGTGAGCATGATGCCCATCTGCGCGGGCGTCACCGCGACCGACACGAGCACCACCGCGATCGGCCAGCGCCGCCGCAGCACGAGCGCCGAACCGGTCAGCACCCCGAAGACGATCCCCACCCACGCCGGCAGCCCGGCCTTGTGCGCGAACGGCACCCCTTCCACGGCGCACTCCGCGGCGGACACCACCGCGAGCCCCACATCGAGCACGGCAGACCGCCGCCGCTCCCACCACCACGGCCCCCCGGCCGCGTCTCGGTGAACTTCCCCCGTCGTGGTCATACCCCCACCCTACGGGCGCCCCCTGCCCGATTTCCGGCGAGTTTCCCCGCAGCATGATCACACCGGGCCTGCACCGAAACCGCCCGGTAGCACCCAAACCAGCGAACCAGAACGATTTACATCCCGGAACCTAGAATTCCGCCCAAAGCATGTACCCATGACACATGCCAACGGCAAGTACGTCGATTTCGAGAACCTCCGCGAACAGGCGATCACCTTGCGCCGCGAGGGCTTGAGCCGCCGCCAGATCCGCAACACCCTGCGCGTCCACAACAACGACCTCCTTAACCGCCTCCTTGACGGCAAACCCGCCCCAGAGTGGACGAAACGCCCCAACGCCAAGGACGACCTCCGCGACCGCGCCCGCGCCTTACGCCTCCAGGGCTGGACCTACGACCGGATCCAGGCCGAGCTCGACTGCTCGAAGAGCTCCATCTCCCTATGGGTGCGCGACCTGCCGAAGCCCCGGCCTCGCGACCCTTCGGCGCAGGCGAAGTTGGCCGCCCGTAAGCATTGGGAGCATGAGTCGGCGATGCGGGACGCCGAGCGGCAGCGCACGAAGAGCGCCGCCCGCGAAGCCATCGCCCCCCTCACCGACCGGGAGCTTTTCCTTGTCGGCGTCGCGCTCTACTGGTCCGAGGGCACCAAGGACAAGCCTTACGACCGCAGGGAGAGCGTCACTTTCGTCAACAGTGACCCGACGATGATCCAGGTGTTCCTGGCATGGCTGGATCTGCTCGAGGTGGACCGCGACCGGTTGCGCTTCTGCGTGATGATCCACGAAACCGCCGATGTGGCAGGCGCCGAGAGCTACTGGGCCGACCTGGTCGGCGCCGACAGCAGTTCCTTCTACAAGACGACGCTGAAGAGGCACACACCCAAGACGGTCCGCAAGAACGTCGGTGACACCTACCGGGGCTGCCTCGCGGTCCGAGTCCTGCGCGGCTCCGACTTGTACCGTCGCATCGAGGGCTCCTGGTACGGCATAGTGGGGGCTGCCATCGCGAATGACCGATCAAATCGGGCATAGCGCGCGAACTATCCCGAGTCGTCTAATGGCAGGACAAATGGTTTTGGTCCATTGAATGAGGGTTCGATTCCTTCCTCGGGAGCTTCAGTTCGGGGCTCGACCGTCACCGGTCGGGCCCCGTCCCCGTTTGAGGCCCAAAACGCCCCGGTATCCTGCGGATGTCCACCCGAACAGACATCCTGAGGGGCACACCCGTGAGCGCCACAAGCCCGGCCGCCGTCGTCGTTCTCGCCGCGGGTGAGGGCACCCGCATGAAGTCGGCCACCCCGAAAGTCCTGCACGAGCTGTGTGGCCGGTCGCTGGTCGGCCATGTGCTGGCCGCCGCGCGGGAGTTGACGCCCGAGCAGCTCGTCGTGGTCGTCGGGCACGAGCGCGAGAAGGTCGCCGCGCACGTGAGCGAGATCGACGCCGACGCCCGTACGGCCGTGCAGGCGGAGCAGAACGGGACGGGGCACGCCGTGCGGATGGGCCTGGAGGGGCTCGAGGGCGCCGTCGAGGGCACGGTCGTGGTGGTGTGCGGCGACACGCCGCTGCTGACCGGCGAGACGCTGAAGGACCTGGCCGGCACGCACGAGGCCGACGGGAACGCGGTGACGGTGCTGACCGCCGAGGTCCCGGACGCCACGGGCTACGGCCGCATCGTGCGCGAGGAGGCCACGGGCGCCGTCACGGCGATCGTCGAGCACAAGGACGCCACCGAGGCGCAGCGCGCGATCCGTGAGATCAACTCGGGTGTGTTCGCGTTCGACGGCCGGCTGCTGGTGGAGGCGCTGGGGCAGGTGCGTACGGACAACAGTCAGGGCGAGGAGTACCTGACGGACGTGCTGGGGATCCTGCGTGAGGCGGGTCACCGGGTGGGCGCGTCCGTGGCGCGGGACCACCGGGAGATCGCGGGGATCAACAACCGGGTGCAGCTGTCCGAGGCGCGGCGGATTCTCAACGACCGGCTGCTGGAGCGGGCGATGCTCGCCGGGGTGACGGTCGTGGATCCGGCGAGCACGTGGGTCGATGTGACGGTCACCTTCGGGCAGGACGCGACGGTGCTGCCGTCGACGCAGCTGCACGGGAAGACGCACATCGCCGAGGGCGCGGTCGTGGGTCCGAACACGCGGCTGACGGACACGCGCGTGGGTGCGGGGGCCCGGGTGGACAACACGGTCGCTGACAGTGCGGAGATCGGTCCGCAGGCGTCGGTGGGTCCGTTCGCGTATCTGCGTCCGGGGTCGCGGCTGGGTGTGAAGTCGAAGATCGGTACGTTCGTGGAGACGAAGAACTCGTCGATCGGTGAGGCGACGAAGGTGCCGCATCTGTCGTACGTGGGGGACGCGACGATCGGTGACTTCACGAACATCGGTGCCGCGAGCGTGTTCGTGAACTACGACGGTGAGGCGAAGCACCACTCGGTGGTGGGGTCGCACTGCAAGACCGGTTCGGACAACATGTTTGTGGCGCCTGTCACCGTCGGGGACGGTGCCTACACCGCTGCGGGCTCCGTGATCACGAAGGATGTGCCGGCCGGTTCGCTGGCCGTCGCCCGGGGCCAGCAAAGGAATATCGAGGGTTGGGTGGCCCGTAAGCGTCCGGGGAGCGCGGCCGCGAAGGCGGCGGAAGCGGCCTCCCGGAATCCGGGAAGTGAAGGCTGACCGGAATCAGGTGCGTCCGACACGGCGTACCGTGATAGGTGCACACGATTCGCCTGGCTCGCTGCTATAGGACGCGCGGGCAGCTGAGGCGGACGAACTCGTCTGAGGAGACTAGTGCTGTGACCGGGATCAAGACGCAGGGCGAGAAGAAGTTGATGCTCTTCTCTGGCCGCGCCCACCCCGAGCTTGCCGAGGAGGTCGCGCACCAGCTCGGTGTCGGGATCGTCCCGACCAAGGCTTTCGATTTCGCCAACGGTGAGATCTACGTCCGTTACCAGGAGTCCGCTCGCGGCGCCGACTGCTTCCTGATCCAGAGCCACACGGCTCCGATCAACAAGTGGATCATGGAGCAGCTGATCATGATCGACGCGCTGAAGCGCGCGTCGGCTCGCTCCATCACGGTGATCGTGCCGTTCTACGGTTACGCGCGGCAGGACAAGAAGCACCGTGGACGTGAACCGATCTCGGCGCGTCTGATCGCGGATCTGATGAAGACCGCGGGTGCCGACCGGATTCTCACGGTCGACCTGCACACGGACCAGATCCAGGGCTTCTTCGACGGCCCGGTGGACCATCTGTTCGCGCTGCCGATCCTGGCGGACTACGTGGGCGCGAAGGTCGACCGGAACAAGCTCACCGTGGTGTCGCCGGACGCGGGCCGCGTGCGGGTGGCGGACCGCTGGTGCGACCGTCTGGGCGCGCCGCTGGCGATCGTCCACAAGCGGCGTGACAAGGACGTGGCCAACCAGGTCACGGTCCACGAGGTCGTGGGTGACGTGAAGGGCCGCGTGTGCGTGCTCGTCGACGACATGATCGACACGGGCGGCACGATCTGTGCGGCCGCGGACGCGCTGTTCGCGCACGGTGCGGAGGACGTCATCGTGACGGCGACGCACGGTGTGCTGTCGGGTCCGGCCGCGGACCGGCTGAAGAACTCGAAGGTGAGCGAGTTCGTGTTCACTGACACGCTGCCGACGCCGGGTGAGCTGGAGCTCGACAAGATCACGGTGCTGTCGATCGCGCCGACGATCGCCTCGGCGGTGCGTGAGGTCTTCGAGGACGGTTCGGTGACGAGCCTGTTCGAGGGCGAGGCCTGAGCGGCTTAGCTCGTAGATCCATTTGGTGCGGCCTTCCGCGCCGGGTAACCTGTCAAAGTTGCTCGGCGAGGGAGGCCGCACTTCTGTTCTCGGAGGTGTCGGCGGTCCGTTATCGACGCGCTCTTCGTAGCAGGCCGTTCGTGGCCGGGTGACTCTTTCCCCAGATCTACGAGGAGTTGAAGAGCATGTCCGAGGTCAAGCTCGCCGCCGAGACCCGTTCCGAGTTCGGCAAGGGTGCGGCCCGCCGTATCCGCCGCGAGGCCAAGGTTCCCGCGGTTCTGTACGGGCACGGTTCCGAGCCGGTCCACATCACGCTGCCGGGTCACGAGCTGCAGCTCGCCCTGCGTACGCCGAACGTCCTGATCTCCCTGGACATCGACGGCAAGGCCAACGAGCTGGCGATCCCGAAGTCCGTCCAGCGTGACGCGATCAAGGGCTCGCTCGAGCACGTCGACCTGCTGCTCGTGAAGCGCGGCGAGAAGGTCACCGTCGAGCTCCCCATCGTCACCGAGGGCGAGCTGGCCCCGGGTGGCAACCTGCTCGAGCACGTGCTGAACACGCTGGCGGTGGAGACCGAGGCCACGCACATCCCCGAGTCGGTCACGGTCTCCGTGGCGGGCCTGGAGTCCGGTGCCTCCGTCCACGCCAAGGACATCGCGCTGCCGTCGGGCACCACGCTGGCCGTCGACGGTGACGCCGTCGTGCTGCAGGTCGTGTCCGCGCAGGCGGAGGAGGCCCCGGCCGAGGCCGCGGGCGACGAGGCCGCCGCGGAGGCCTGAGCCTTCGAGGTCGTCTGACCTGGGTACGGGGTGGTGGGCGCGGCCTGCCACCCCGTACCGCTGTTCTCACCCGTCTCCCACCCGTCTCTACGCGAGGAACGTGCATGTCCGACGAGAACGCTCCCTGGCTGATCGCCGGCCTGGGCAACCCCGGTCCCGAGTACGCGATGAACCGGCACAACGTCGGTTTCATGGTGGCGGATCTGCTGGCGCAGCGGATGGGGGCGAAGTTCAAGCGGGCGACCAAGGGTCAGGCCCAGGTCGTCGAGGGGCGGATCGGTCCGCCCGGGCCGGCGAACCGGCGGGTGATTCTCGCGAAGCCGATGTCGTTCATGAACGTGTCGGGTGGCCCGGTGACGGCGCTGTGCGATTTCTACAAGGTGCCGACGGCGCACATCGTCGCGGTGCACGACGAGCTGGACATCGACTACGGGGTGCTGCGGCTGAAGCTGGGCGGTGGCGACAACGGGCACAACGGTCTGAAGTCGATCACGAAGGCGCTGGGCAGTGACTATCACCGGGTGCGTTTCGGGATCGGCCGTCCGCCGGGCCGGATGCAGGTGGCGGACTTCGTGCTGAAGGACTTCTCGTCGGCGGAGCGCAAGGAGCTCGACTACTTCGTGGACCGTGCGGCGGATGCCGTGGAGGCCCTGGTCATCGAGGGTCTGGAGCGCGCGCAGTCGACGTACAACTCGTGAGTTCACGGGTTACGGCGGACAACTGGCGACCTGTGCGGACTTTCCCCGGCAGGAGTTGACCGGGCCGGGGTGGGTGGCCGAGGATCCCCGCCATGTTGGCTGTCACCCGGCAGGTCGCGGCGGGCGTGCTCGCCGCGTTGTTGCTGATCACCGGTGTGTGGGCGTCCTGGGGTTCGGCCCAGCACGTCGTGTTCCCGTCGGGCCGTGAGCGGGGCGAGATGACCGTGGCGCGGTGTGCGGGCGGGGTGTGTTCCGGTCCGTTCGCGCCGGCGTCGCCGGTCGCGGTGCGGCATGCGCGGGTGACGCTCGACCGGTCGGTGGGCGTGGTGAAGGGGGCCCGCATTCCGGTGGTGCTCAAGCCGGGTTCGACGTCCGCGGTGCGGGCGGGCGGGCCCGGTTTTCTGCGTGCGTGGGTGCCGTTGGGCGGGGCGTTGGTGCTGGCGTCGGTGGTGGTGGCGGGTGGAATGCGGCGCCGGCGCCTCGCGTGGGTCACGGGAGGCGCCGGGTTCGCACTGCTGACGGCGGCTTTCGTCGCGGTCGGCCTGTGAGGTGCTGTGCGGTTGTGTGAGGTCCTTCGGGGTCAGCCGGTGTTGCGCAGGCCGGCGGCGACTCCGTTGACGGTGAGCAGGAGGGCGCGGGCCAGTGTCGGGTCCGGTTCCTGGCCGGCGGCGGCGTCGTCGCGCTGGCGCTTGAGCAGGGCGACCTGGAGGTAGGAGATCGGGTCCAGGTAGGCGTCGCGGATGTCGAAGGTCTGCTTGAGGACGGGCTCGGCGTCGAGGAGTTCCTTCTCGCCGGTGACGCGGAGGATCTCCTGGACGGTGAGGGCGTGCTCGGCCTCGATCTCGGTGAAGACGTGCCGCAGGTTCTCGGGGACGAGCGTCTCGACGTAGTGGCGGGCGATCCGCAGGTCGGTCTTGGCGAGCGTCATCTCGACGTTGGAGACGAAGTTGCGGAAGAAGTGCCACTTCTGGTGCATCTCTTCGAGGACCGTGTCCAGTCCGGCCTCGCGCAGGGCCTTGAGGCCGGAGCCGACGCCGTACCAGCCGGGGACGATCTGCCGGGACTGGGTCCAGCCGAAGACCCACGGGATGGCGCGCAGGCCGTCGAGGGAGACGCCGGAGCCGGGGCGGCGGGAGGGCCGCGAGCCGAGGTGCAGGTCGGCGAGCTGGTCGACGGGGGTGGAGGCGACGAAGTACGTCGGCAGGTCCGGGTCCTCGACGAGCTTGCGGTACGCGGCGTGGGCGGCGTCGGAGACGAGGTCCATCGCGGCGTCCCAGCGGGCGAGGGCCTCGTCGGACTGGCGCGGGGCGGTGTGCAGGGCGGAGGCCTGGAGGGTGGCGGCGACGGTCAGTTCGAGGTTCTCTCGGGCCAGGGACGGCACGAGGTACTTGTCGGAGATGACCTCGCCCTGTTCGGTGACCTTGATCTCGCCCTCGAGGGTGCCCCAGGGCTGGGCGAGGATCGCGTCGTGCGAGGGGCCGCCGCCGCGGCCGACGGTGCCGCCGCGGCCGTGGAAGAGGCGCAGGCGCACCCCGTAGCGGTGGGCTACGTCGCGCAGGCGGCGCTGGGCTCGGTGGATCTCCCACTGCGAGGTGGTGATGCCGCCGAACTTGGAGGAGTCGGAGTACCCGAGCATGACCTCCTGGACGTCGCCGTTGAGCGCGACGAGGCGGCGGTAGGACGGGTCGGCGAGCATGTCCTCGAGGATCGTGTCGGCGGCCTTGAGCTCGTCCGTCGTCTCGAGGAGGGGCACGATGCCGATCTTGGCCCAGCCGGCGTGGAGGTCGATGAGTCCGGCCTCGCGGGCGAGGACGGCGGCGGCGAACACGTCGTCGGCGCCCTGGCACATCGAGATGATGTAGGACTCGATGACCTCGGGTCCGAAGACCTCCAGGGCCTTCTTCACGGTGTGGAAGACGCCGAGGGTCTTCTCGCCGGCGGCGTCGAGGGGCGCCGGGGTGGGGGCCAGCGGCCTGCGCGACCTGAGTTCCTTGGCGAGCAGCTTGCCGCGGTAGTCACGGGGCATGTCGGCGTAGCGCCAGGACTCCTCGCCGAGGCGGTCGAAGAGCTGACCGAGGGCGTGGTGGTGGGCGTCGGCGTGCTCGCGGACGTCCATGGTGGCGAGCTGCAGACCGAAGGCGGCGAGGGTGCGGATCGTGCGGTTCATGCGGCCTTCGGCGAAGAGGCCGCCGCGGTGCTCGCGCAGGGAGGTCTGGATGAGGGTGAGGTCGGCGAGGAGCTCGGTGGTGCCGAGGTAGTCGCGGCCTTCCTCGTGCGGGGTGTTCCTGGCGAGGCGCGTCTTGGTGTTCTCGAGCTTCTGGCGGATCGCGGTGGCCTTGAGCCGGTAGGGCTCCTCGGCGTTGAGCCGCTTGTAGCGGGGGCTGATCTCGGGCAGCAGTTCGAGGTCGGTGTGGAGCGAGGTGAGCAGTTCCTCGGTGGCGCCCGTGTAGCGGATGGAGTTCGACAGGAAGCCGCGCAGCTCGTCGATCATGTCGAGGGCGTCGTTGATGCCGTGCTCGTGCTGGAGGATCAGGACGTCCCAGGTGACCTGCGGGGTCACGTTCGGGTTGCCGTCGCGGTCGCCGCCGATCCAGGTGCCGAAGGTGAGCGGCCGGGTGTCCTCGGGGAGGGTGAGGCCGACGCGCTCGAGCTCGGCGGTGAGGTCCTCGAGGACGTCGCCGACGGCTCCGGCGTGGAGTTCGTCGAGGTAGTAGATCGCGTTGCGCGACTCGTCGGTCACCTCGGGGCGTACGACGCGCAGCTCGTCGGTCTGCCACACCAGGTCGATGTTCTCGGCGAGGCGGGTGTCGTAGCGGCGGCGGTCGGTCTCCAGGACCGGCGTCTCGAGGAGCTCGGCGATGCGGCGGAGCTTGCCGAGGACGGAGCGGCGGGCGGCCTCGGTGGGGTGGGCCGTGAAGACGGGCCGGACGTTCAGGTTGCGGACGGTGTCACGCAGGTGGTCCGGGTCGGCGTCCTTGAGCCGGTCGGCGGTGCGGGCGAGGAGTCCGCCCTCGGCGGCGCGCTTGGCGCGCAGCTCGCGGCCGCGGTGGACCTGCTCGGTCACGTTGGCCAGGTGGAAGTAGGTGGAGAAGGCGCGGACGAGCTTGGCGGCGGTCTCCAGCTCGGTGCCGCGCAGCAGCTCGGCAGCGGCCTCGCCGTCCTCGCGCGTCAGGCGGCGGACCTTCTCGACCAGCTCGAGGAGCTCGGGCCCTTCCTGGCGGACGAGCGTCTCGCCCAGCAGGTCACCCAGGCGGCGGATGTCGGCACGCAGTTCGGGGCTGGTGCTCGTCGAAGCGGTCTGATCGGCACTGCTCACAGGTGCGGCTCCTTGCAGTGGTGAAGCTCATCTGGAGGGGAGAGTCCCGGAACCGGGTATGAGTCCCGGGTGGAGATTCAGAGCGGACCGCGCTGTCCGACCGTTTCCAAGGATATGTGCCTGCCTGGGCGGCACGGCCCGGGGCCTGCGGGTCGCGCCTCGCGACACGGCCTTGCCGCCGGACACCGCGCTGCCATACTTACGACGCCGTAGGTTACGGAACCGTAGGCAAGCATGTCCGCGGATCTCCGTGGATCTCCTGACCCGTCTCAGGCCCGTTCAACCCTCCCTACCCTCGACCCACAGGGGACTCCCATGGCCACACGCTCCGATGTGATGGAAGACGCACCGCGGGGACCGTCCGGCGCGTCGTCCGCCACGACACCCTCGGCGACGCTGGGCGGCGAGCAGAAACGCTCGCTCGAACAGATCACTTTGCTCCTCTTCATCATCGTGCCCTTCCTCGCCGTCCTCGCGGCCGTGCCGCTGGCCTGGGGCTGGGGCGTGAGCTGGCTCGATCTGAGCCTGCTCGTCTTCTTCTACTACCTGGGCTGCCACGGCATCACGATCGGCTTCCACCGCTACTTCACGCACGGCTCCTTCAAGGCGAAGCGCCCGCTGCGCATCGCGCTGGCCGTCGCGGGTTCGATGGCCGTGGAGGGCCCGCTGGTCCGCTGGGTGGCCGATCACCGCAAGCACCACAAGTTCTCCGACGCGGACGGCGACCCGCATTCGCCGTGGCGCTACGGGGACACGGTCCCGGCCCTGATGAAGGGCCTGTGGTGGGCGCACATCGGCTGGATGTTCGACGAGGAGCAGACCTCGCAGGAGAAGTACGCGCCCGATCTGATCAAGGATCCGGCCATCCGGGCGATCTCCCGGCAGTTCGTGGCGTGGACGCTGCTGTCGCTGAGCCTGCCGGCGCTGATCGGCGGTCTGGTGACGATGTCGTGGTGGGGCGCTTTCACCGGGTTCTTCTGGGGTTCGCTGGTCCGGGTGGCGCTGCTGCACCACGTGACCTGGTCGATCAACTCGATCTGCCACGCGGTCGGCAAGCGTCCCTTCAAGTCCCGTGACCGCTCGGGCAACGTGTGGTGGCTGGCCGTGCTGTCCTGCGGCGAGTCCTGGCACAACCTGCACCACGCGGACCCGACCTCGGCCCGGCACGGGGTGATGCGCGGGCAGATCGACTCGTCCGCGCGGCTGATCCGCTGGTTCGAGCAGCTGGGCTGGGCGAGCGACGTGCGCTGGCCGTCGAAGGAGCGGATCGCCGCCCGTCGCAAGCCGCAGGCGGCCGACGCGGCGTGACCGGAGACAGGCATGATGGGGTGGTGGCGACCGACTCCAGCACCCCGAGCAATGCGAGCAGCGACCGGCCCGAGAAGCCGCGGCGGGCGCGCCGGACGCGGATGACGGGGGCCGAGCGGCGTCAGCAGCTGCTCGAGATCGGGCGGACGGTCTTCGCGGCCAAGGGGTTCGAGGGCACGTCGGTCGAGGAGATCGCGGCGAAGGCCGGGGTCTCCAAGCCGGTGGTGTACGAGCACTTCGGCGGCAAGGAGGGGCTGTACGCGGTGGTCGTGGACCGCGAGATGCGGCAGCTCCTCGACATGGTGACGAGCTCGCTGACGGCCGGGCACCCGCGTGAGCTGTGCGAGCAGGCCGCCTTCGCCCTCCTCGACTACATCGAGGAGTACACGGACGGTTTCCGCATCCTGGTCCGCGACTCCCCCATCCCGCAGTCCACGGGCTCGTTCGCGTCGCTGATCTCCGACATCGCCACGCAGGTCGAGGACATTCTGGGCCGCGAGTTCAAGACCCGCGGCTTCGATCCGAAGCTCGCGCCGCTGTACGCGCAGGCGCTGGTCGGGATGGTCGCGCTGACGGGGCAGTGGTGGCTGGACGCCCGCAAGCCGAAGAAGGCGGAAGTTGCCGCTCACCTGGTCAATCTGGCGTGGCACGGCTTGGACGGCCTGGAGCCGAAGCCGCGCCTGATAGGCCACCGGAAGAGCTGATCGTTTGTCCGCGGCTCTCGTCGTGGCTGGTCGCGCAGTTCCCCGCGCCCCTGAGATGCACACCCTTCGGGTGGCATCTCCCCGATGAAGGCTGAACGGCGAAGCCGTTCGCCTTCAGGGGCGCGGGGCTGTGTCTACTAGCGGCTCCGCCGCGGGGCGCGACCAGCCGCCACCGGGGCGCACCCGCCGACGCGACCTCAGCTCGGCAGACGCTCAGGCTCCAGGAACTCCAGCCGGTTCCCGACGGGGTCAAGGGCATAGAAGCGGCGGTACCCGGGGAGCGCCGCGTCCCAGGTGACGTCGACCCCGAACCCGGCCAGCCGCTCCCCGAACGCCTCGATCCCCCGCACCAGAATCCCGGGATGAGCCTTCCGCGCGGGCCGGAAATCCTCCTCGACCCCGAGATGCAACTGCACGGCCCCGGCCGAGAACCAGCACCCGCCCCGCGCGGCCAGCACCGCCGGCTTGGCGATCTCGGTCATCCCGAGGACCTCCCCGTAGAACCCCCGCAACAGCTCCTCGCTCCCCACAGGCGCCGCGAGCTGCACATGGTCCAGCCCCGCGATCACGCCTTCACCGCCACGACGAAGACCCGCCGGAACGGGAACACCGTGCCGTGCTCCGTCCCCGGGTACGCCGAACGGAGCAACCGCGCGTACTCCCCCACGAACGCGTCCCGCGCCTCGGGATCGCCGGCGAGAGCGGTGAGCACGGGTCGCAGCCCGGTCCCCTTGACCCAGTCGAGCACCGGGTCGGCCCCCTCCAGCAGGTGCAGATACGTGGTCTCCCAGGCGTCGACCGCACAGCCGAGCCCGGCGAGCCGCTCCAGGTACGCGGCCGGGGTGTGCACCGCGTCCCCGTGCCGCAGGACGTCGCCGAGCCGGTCCTTCCAGCGCGCGGACCCGGCGAGCTCGCGCATCAGGACGTGGCTGGGCGCGTCGAAGTTGCCCGGCACCTGGAAGGCGAACGTGCCGCCCGGCGCCAGCGCCTCCACCCAGCGCGGGAAGGAGTCGACGTGCCCGGGGACCCATTGCAGGGTCGCGTTCGACAGGATCAGGTCGTACGTCTCCGAGGGCGCCCAGCGGGCGGCGTCCGCGTGCGCGAAGTCGAGCCGGCCGCTCGCGTGGGCGCGGGCCTTCTCCAGCATCTCGGGCGAGTTGTCGTACCCGGTGATGTGCGCGGTGGGCCAGCGTTCGGCGAGCAGCGCCGTCATGTTGCCGGGGCCGCAGCCCAGGTCGGCGACGCGGGCGGGGCTGCGCGGCGGCTCGGGGACGCGGGCGAGCAGGTCCATGAAGGGGCGGCCGCGGTGGTCGGCATGGCGGAGGTACTGCTGGGGGTCCCAAGTGGGTGTCTGCGGCGTCGTCATACGTCCAGGGTGACCCCCAAACTATCTCGACGTCAAGATAATCGATATCAAGAGACTTCATGTCGACACACCCTCTACACTGATCGTCATGGAGGACGAGGTCGACCGTCTGGTCGCAGCGTGGCGCCGAGAGCGCCCTGACCTCGACGTGGAGCCCCTCGAGGTGCTCAGTCGGGTCAGCAGACTGGCGCGCCATCTCGACCGCGCCCGTCGCATCGCGTTCTCCGAGCATCAGCTCGAGCCCTGGGAGTTCGACGTCCTGACGTCGCTGCGCCGCGCGGGCTCCCCGTACCAGCTCTCTCCGGGCCAGTTGCTGACCCAGACCCTGGTCACCTCCGGCACGATGACGAACCGGATCGACCGCCTCGCCAAGAAGGGCCTCGTCGAGCGACTGCCCGACCCCAGCGACCGGCGCGGGGTCCTCGTACGGCTCACGGAAGAGGGCCGCGACCGGGCGGACCAGGCCCTCGCGGGCCTGCTGGAGCAGGAGCGGGCGATCCTGGTCCAGCTCTCGGGCCGGGAGCGGGGCGAACTGGCCTCGCTGCTCCGCCAGCTGACGGCCCCCTTCGACAACATCCCCGGCTAGTCAGGCGGGCACGGTGGCCGCGCGGGGCTCCCCGGCGGCCCGGCGCCTGTCCGCACGCAGCGCGACCGCTGTCGCCAGCGCGCCTGCGCCCTCCCACAGGCCCACCCCGACGAATCCCGTGGGCGCCCGGTCACCGAGGACCGCGAGCGTGAAGACGGTGCAGGTCAGCAGCCTGAACGGGACCGTCCAACGGAAGAAGGCCGTCCAGTCGCTGGCCGCCGCGAGGACGTAGTAGACGCCCATGTTGAGCGCCGCCATCGAGGACGCGGTCAGGAAGACCAGCGTGTGGTCACCGTCGGTCCGCCCTCCGTCGGGCGCCGCGGCGAATCCCATGACATCGATCAGCGCGTCCGGCGCCGCGAGCCCCACGATCCCCATACCGGCGGCCAGCACCCCGAACACGGCCATGGTCCACCCGGCGCGCGACCTGGGCCGGATCTTGAGCTCCACGCTTGTTCCTCTCATCGCGTTCGTCCGCGGGTCCGGTGGGGGCTGGTCGCGCAGTTCCCCGCCCCCCTGAAATGCAGGCGCTACGCGCCGCATTTCCCCGATCCAGGTGCGGGGCGCCTTTCATCTGGGGAAGGCGCGGCGAAGCCGCATGCCTTCCAGGGGCGCGGGGAACTGCGCGACCAGCCCCCACCCAGCCGCACCCGCCCGACAACCATCCCCGCACCTCAGCTGGCCGCCTCCAGATCGGCGGGCCCGACCCCCGCCCGCCGCGCCAGCGCGACCGCCGCCAGCGTCGAATGCACCCCGAGCTTCCCCAGCACGTTCTGCATATGGGTCCGCACGGTGTGCGGCGACAGGAACAGCCGCTCGGCGACGGCCTTGCGACCGAGGCCCGCGACCATGCACCGCAGAACCTCCCGCTCCCGCGGCGTCAGCGACTCCACCAACTGCTCCGACTCCGTACGGTGCTTGCGCGCCGCGGTCAGCTCGCGCAGCACCCCCGTGAGCAGCGCCGGCGGCAGATGCGTCTCGTCCCGCAGCACGCCCCGGATGACGGTGAGCAGCCGCGACAGGGAGCAGTCCTTGGCGACCCAGCCGGACGCGCCGGCCTGGAGCGCGAGCGCGGCCCGCCGCGGATCGTCCCGCTCGGCGAGCACCACCGTACGGACGGCCGGCCGGCCCGAACGGACCCCGGCCACCAGCGAGATGCCGTCGACGAGCCCGTCCTGCGCGGCCCCGTCCGGCACGGCGGCGGGCGGGCGCAGGCCCTCGGCTGCCGCCGTCCCCAGGTCCGCGTCGACGAGCATCACGTCGAACCTGCGCCCTTCGCCGGCCGCCCGCTCCAGGCAGCGCAGCGCGGCGGGCCCACTGCCCGCGGCCGCCACCTCGACGTCGGGCTCGGCGGCCAGCGCGGCGGCGAGCGACTCGGCGAAGATGCGGTGGTCGTCGACGACCAGAACCCGTATGCGAACCACTGAATTACCCCCACTGGTCGGGGGACGGACCAACGCAGGTACGGCGCCCGGAGTACGGGTCACCGCAGCCGCACGGCCGCCGCCGTGCCGAACTGCCACCCCCACTCCAGGCGTCGTACCTGGCTGTCTCGCCCCCTGATCAGCACCGGCCCCCACCGGTACTGCCCTTCAGAGTAGGGCCGACGGCCCGGAGGGGAAGGCGATTCACAGAACTGAGGCGGCTCGACCGGCGGGCGACCGTCTCGCGCGTTTATGGTGAGACGCATGTTTCGCATTGAGACAGAAGTCGACAAAGAGCGCCGCCTTCTGCTCCGCGCGGCGCTCCGCGACACCAACACGGCGTCGTCCCCCGCGCTGCGCGACCTGCGCGGCACCCCGGCCGAGCGCGAGACCCCTTTGCAGGTCTGGGCGTTCGACGCGGCGGGCGAGCTGGCGGGTGGCCTGGACGCCCACACCTGGGCGACCTGGCTCCACGTGAACCTGCTCTGGGTCGCCGACCACCACCGCGGCGCCGGCCTCGGCTCCCGCCTCCTGGCCCAGGCCGAACACATCGCCCGCGACCAGCACGCCTGCACCAACTCCCGCGTGGAGACCTGGGACTTCCAGGCGCCGGGCTTCTATCGCCAGCACGGCTACGAGGTCGTCGCCGTCGTCCCCGACTACCCGCCCGGCATCAAGGAGTTCACCCTCACCAAACGGCTCACCTGACGGACAGTCGGCGGGCTCCCGCCGAGGGGGTCGCCGGAAAGACGCGGGGTGGGGTGAAGCCCGCGGTCTCGAAGGCCGTGAGGAGCGACTTCGTGACCGCGTCCGCGTCCGCCGCCTCCACCAGGACGATCGCCGAGCCGCCGAAGCCGCCGCCGGTCATCCGCGCCCCGACCGCCCCGGCGGAGCGGGCCGTGTCGACGACGAGGTCCAGCTCGGGGCAGGAGATGCGCAGGTCGTCGCGGAGCGAGCGGTGGCCGTCGTAGAGGACGGGGCCGATCGCGCGGGGCTCCCCGGCGTCGAGGAGGCCGATGACCTGTTCGACACGGTGGTCGTCGGAGACGATGTGGCGGACGTAGCGGACGACCTTCTCGTCCGCGCCGGACCGCTCGATGCGGGCCAGCGCGTTGTCGAGGTCCGCGTACGGCACGTCCCGCAGGTGGGTGACGCCGAGGAGGCGGGCGCCCTCCTCGCAGCCGGCCCGCCGCTCCGCGTACGCCCCGTCGCCCAGTTCGTGCTTGACGCGCGTGTCGACGACGAGGAGCCGCAGGCCCTGCGCGGCCAGGTCGAAGGGGACCTGACGGACGGACAGGTCGCGGCAGTCGAGGTGCAGGGCGTGCCCCTCGACGGCGCAGGCCGAGGCCATCTGGTCCATGACGCCGCACGGGACGCCGACGAAGACGTTCTCGGCGCGCTGGGCGAGCACGGCGAGCTCGGGTCCGCTCAGGCCGAGTCCGAAGAGGTCGTTCAGCGCGTACGCGGTGACGACCTCCAGGGCCGCCGAGGAGGACAGACCCGCGCCGGTGGGGACCGTGGACGCCAGGTGGACGTCCGCGCCGGTGATCGCGTGGCCGGCGTCGCGCAGCGCCCAGACGACGCCCGCCGGGTACGCGGCCCAGCCGCCCTGCCCGTACTTGGAGAGCGGCTCCAGTGCGTCGACGCGCAGTTCGGCGATCGGGGCATCGAGGTCGGCGGAGTGCAGGCGCAGTACGCCGTCCTCACGCCGGGCCACCGCGGCGACCGCGGTGTGCGGCAGCGCGAGCGGCATGACGAAGCCCTCGTTGAAGTCGGTGTACTCGCCGATGAGGTTGACGCGGCCGGGCGCCGCCCACACCCCGTCCGGCTCGTACCCGTACAGATCGCTGAACTGCGCGGCAACGGTCATGCCTAGAGGCCCTGGCCTTCCTGGCGGGCCTGGGTGAACTCCCAGGCGTCGGCGACGATTCCCGCGAGGTCCGCGCGGGTCGGGTTCCAGCCGAGGCGTTCGCGCGCGGTCCGCGCGGAGGCGACGAGGACGGCCGGGTCGCCGCCGCGGCGCGGGGCGACGACCTCGGGGATCGGGTGCCCGGTGACCTGGCGGACGGTCTCGACGACCTCGCGGACGGAGAAGCCGTTGCCGTTGCCGAGGTTGCAGATGAGGTGTTCGCCGGGGCGGGCGGCGCCGACGGCGAGGAGGTGGGCCTCGGCGAGGTCGGCGACGTGGATGTAGTCGCGGACGCAGGTGCCGTCAGGAGTCGGGTAGTCGTCGCCGTAGATCGAGATGGCTTCGCGGCGGCCCTGGGCGACCTGGAGGACGAGGGGGATGAGGTGCGACTCGGGGTCGTGCCGCTCGCCGCAGTCGCCGTAGGCGCCCGCGACGTTGAAGTAGCGCAGGGAGACGGCGGCGAGCCCGTGGGCGTGCGCCTCGCCGCTGATCATGTGGTCGACGGCGAGCTTGGTGGCGCCGTAGGGGGAGGTGGGGGCGGTCGGGTCGGTCTCGGTGATGGGGGTGTTCACCGGCTCGCCGTAGGTCGCGGCGGTGGAGGAGAAGACGAGGGTGCGCACGCCGGCGCCGCGCATCGCGGCGAGCAGCTCCATGGTGCCGCCGACGTTGTTCGCCCAGTACTTCTCGGGCTTCGCGACGGACTCGCCGACCTGGGAGAACGCGGCGAAGTGCAGGACCGCGTCGTAGGAGGGGTCCAGCCACTTGGCGGCGTCGCGGATGTCGCCCTCGACGAACGTGGCGCCGGCGGGGACGCCCTCGCGGAAGCCGGTGGAGAGGTTGTCGAGGACGGTGACCTCGTGGCCGGCTTCCAGGAGGTGCTGCGCGACGACGCTGCCGACGTAGCCGGCTCCGCCCGTGACCAGGTACTTCTTGGGAGCGGACTTCTGGGGTTCGGTCTTGCCCATCACTTGCTCGCTACCTCTCGCAGTCGCTCTGCCGCGGCCTCCGGCGGCACGTCGTTGATGAACACACTCATGCCGGATTCGGAACCCGCGAGGAATTTCAGCTTGCCGGAAGTGCGGCGGACGGTGAAAAGCTCGAGGTGCAGCGCGAAGTCGTCCCGCGTGACGCCGTCGAACTCCTCCAGCGTGCCGAACGGGGCCTGGTGCCAGGCGGCGATGTACGGCGTCGGCGGTTCACCCTCGCCGAAGATCCGGTCGAAGCGCTTCAACAGTTCCAGATAGACCTGGGGGAACTCTGTGCGTGCCGCGTCGTGGAGCGCGAGCAGGTCGGGGACCCGGCGCTTGGGGTAGAGGTGCACCTCGTAGGGCCAGTGCGCGGCGTAGGGCACGAAGGCCACCCAGTGCTCGCCCTCCAGGACGATCCGCGTGCCGTCGGCCCGCTCCCGGTCGACGACGTCGGCGAAGAGGTTGCGGCCGCCGGTCTGCTCCTTGTGCTCGGCGAGCGAGCGGAGCATGAGCGCGGTGCGCGGGGTGGTGAAGGGGTAGGCGTAGATCTGGCCGTGCGGGTGGCCGAGGGTGACGCCGATCTCGGCGCCGCGGTTCTCGAAGCAGAAGACCTGTTCGACGGAGTCGAGGTGGGAGAGCTCCGCTGTGCGGTCGGTCCAGGCGTCGAGGACGAGCCCGGCCTGTTCCTCGGTGAGGTCGGCGAAGGACGTGTCATGGTCCGAGGTGAAGCAGACGACCTCGCAGCGGCCGGAGTCGCCGGCGAGGGAGGGGAAGCGGTTCTCGAAGACCACGACGTCGTAGGAGGAGTCGGGGATCTCGGAGAGCCGCTCACCCTCGGAGGGGCACAGGGGGCATTCATCGGCCGGCGGGTGGTAGGTGCGGGCCTGGCGGTGCGAGGCGATGGCGACACGGTCGCCGAGCAGCGGGTCGCGGCGGATCTCGGAGGTCGTGACGGTGCGCTCCAGGGGGCGCCGGTCGACCGCGTCCCGTACGACGTCGTCGCGGACGTCGTAGTAGATGAGCTCGCGCCCGTCGGCGAGCCGGGTCGACGTCTTCTTCACGGCCGATACTCCTCACCACACCAACTCAACAGAATCAAACATAACAAACCATGAGCCGGAGAGTGCGTCAAGGGTAACGACGGGTGACGGCTGGTCACGGTCCCCACCAAGGGCGCACAGTAAGCGCTATCAATCACAATCCAACAAAGAACATCACCAGAACTGTTCACTTCTTTCGGGTGCGGACGTACGTTCCGCTCATGCATGCCCCCACACCAACAGCCACCACGACCCTGGCCGCAGGGCTCCGGCTGCCCACCAACGGCCTCGACTACGCGATCCTCGCGATCTACTTCGTCGTCGTCCTGGGCATCGGCTTCGCCGCCCGCCGCTCCGTGAAGACGAGCCTCGACTTCTTCCTCTCGGGGCGCTCCCTGCCCGCCTGGGTCACCGGCCTCGCCTTCGTCGCCGCCAACCTGGGCGCGACCGAGATCCTCGGCATGGCCGCGACCGGCGCGCAGTACGGCGTCGCCGTCGTCCACTGGTACTGGATCGGCGCGATCCCGGCCATGGTCTTCCTGGGCCTCGTGATGATGCCCTTCTACTACCGCTCGAAGGTCCGCTCGGTCCCGGAGTTCCTGCTCCAGCGCTTCGACAGGTCGGCCCACCTGCTCAGCTCGGTCCTGTTCGCCTTCGCGGCGATACTCATCGCGGGCGTGAACCTCTACGCCCTGTCGATCGTCGTCGAGGCGCTCCTCGGCTGGCCGCAGTGGGTGGCCATCGTGGTCGCGGGTCTGTTCGTGCTCGCGTACATCACGATCGGCGGCCTCTCCTCGGCCATCTACAACGAGGTCCTCCAGTTCTTCGTGATCCTGGCGGCCCTCATCCCGATCTGCGTCATCGGCCTCAAGCGCGTCGGCGGCTGGGGCGGCATGACGGACTCCCTGAAGGCGCAGCACGGCGACAACTTCCTGTCCGCCTGGGGCGGCACCGGCATCGGCGACCCGAACCCGCTCGGCGCCAACTGGCTGACGATCATCCTCGGTCTCGGCTTCGTCCTCTCCTTCGGCTACTGGACGACGAACTTCGCCGAGGTGCAGCGCGCCCTGTCCGCGAAGAACCTCTCCGCCGCCCAGCGCACCCCGCTGATCGCCGCGTTCCCGAAGATGTTCATCGTCTTCCTCGTGATGATCCCCGGCCTGATCGCCGCGGTCCTGGTCCCCAAGATCGGCGCGGCCGGCTCGGACCTCACCTACAACGACGCGATCCCGTACCTGATGCAGGAGCTGCTGCCCAACGGCGTCCTCGGCATCGCGGTCACCGGTCTGCTCGCCGCGTTCATGGCCGGCATGGCGGCCAACGTGTCGTCCTTCAACACCGTGTTCACCTACGACATCTGGGCCAAGTACATGAAGCCCGGAAAGCCCGACGCCCACTACCTGAAGTTCGGCCGGCTCATCACCGCGGTCGGCGTCCTCGCCTCGATCGGCACCGCGTTCATCGCCTCGTCGTTCTCGAACATCATGGGCTACCTCCAGACGCTCTTCTCCTTCTTCAACGTCCCGATGTTCGTCGTCTTCATCATCGGCATGTTCTGGAAGCGCGCCTCCATGAAGTCCGGCGTCTGGGGCCTGCTCGCGGGCACCACGGCCGCGATGGTCAACTACTTCTGGATCTACAAGCAGGGCGTCATCGACATCCCCACCGACCAGGGCGCCAACTTCGTGTCCGCGATCGTCGGCTTCGTCGCCGGCGCGGTCGTCATGGTCCTGGTCACGCTCTTCACCGCGCCCAAGCCCGAGGCGGAGCTCGCGGGACTCGTCTACGGCACGACCGCGCCCGGCCTGGAGGAGCCGCCCGCCGAGGGCGACGACGCCTGGTACCGCAAGCCGGCCCTGCTCGGCTGGGGCGCCATCGTCCTCGCCGCGCTCTGCTACCTCCCCTACTCCCTCTGATCGGAGGCTCGACCCCCCATGTCCGAACTCCAGAACGAAGTCTCCGAGTTGGAGCGCAAGTCGGCGACCGCGGCCCGGCTCTTCGACATCCGGCGCATCATCGGCGGCCTGTTCGCCCTCTACGGCGTGATCGTCACCATCGCCGGGATCACCGCGTCCGACGCCGACCTGAAGAAGGCCGAGGGCATCAACATCAACCTGTGGACCGGCCTGGGCATGCTCGCGCTCGGCCTGTTCTTCCTGGTCTGGCTGAAGCTGCGCCCGACGGCTCCGCCCACCCCGGACGAGACGGACTCCCCCGCCGCGTAGGGAACACGACGAAGCCCCGCCCCGCGTGAGCGGGACGGGGCTTCGTGAAGTGGAGCGCCGGGCAGGCCTTGCACCTGCATCTCCCCACAGGAAGTGGGGCGTCTTTCCTTGGACCACCAACGCACTGCCGGGCTTCGCTAGTTGCGGCGACCGGCGCAAGATCGACTATAGCCCAGGAGCGGGGTCGGAGGGAAGCTCCGTCACCGCCTCACGCGGCGCGGGCACCGGACCCGCCCGGTCGAGCAGCCCCGTGCGGGCCGCGAGCGCCGCCGCCTCCAGGCGCGAGCCGACACCCAACTTCATCAGCACCCGCTGCACATGGGTGCGCGCGGTGCTCGGCGCGATGCCCATCCCGGCCGCGATCAGCCGCGTGTCCTCACCCTCGGCGACCCGCACCAGGACCTCCACCTCGCGCGGCGTGAGGAGTTGGAGCAGCCGCTGCCCCTCGTCGTCGGGCTGCGCCGCCGGGTTGAGCAGCTCCCCGAACGCGCCCTGCAACAGCGCCGGAGCGACCGCCGCCTCCCCCGACCGCGCCTTCATCAGCGCCCGCTCGACCCCTTCGATCCGCTCGTCGTGGCGTACGTAGCCGGAGGCGCCGGCCGCGAACGCCGCGGCGATGCCGCGCGGCGAGGGCACCGGGCCGAGGACCACCACGGCGACCTGCGGGCGTTCCCGCTTGATCCGCACGATCGGGTCGAAGATGCCGGGCTCGGCCGGGGTTCCGGTGCCGTACAGACAGACCTCGGGCGCGCGGGAGACGACCAGGTCGGCGGCGCCCGCCGCGGGCGCGGCCGCGGCCAGGACCCGGTGCCCCCGCAGCTTCAGGGCCGAGGCCAGCGCCTCGGCGAGCAGACGGTGGTCGTCGACCACCATGAGCCGCACACCCATCGAGCCAACCCCCCAGTTCGCCCCGCGCTCCGCGTCGGTCGCACGGGCCCCCCACGGACGACCGAGCCCCCCGACTCCCCGCCCGTCTTCATCTCCCGGAAGCTACACGCTTGTTCGACGTCGCGCGCCCCCTACCGGCGAGAAGCGGCCCGGAATGCTGAAATCCCGTTCTTTCAGGGACGATGCGCGCACTCGGGCGGACTCGGGCGCAAAAAGCGGCGGCCCCGCCCCCGGGTGGGGAGCGGGGCCGCCGGCCCTGGAGCGGGGTCAGCCGTTGGCGACGAAGCCGACGGCCGTGTACTGCTTCTCGTCCGCGGAGTAGGGCTTGCTGATCAGGCCCTTGCCGAAGTACAGGCGTCCGTTGGAGTAGAGCAGCTCGCTGCTGGTGCTGCCCGGGACCATGGCGCTGATCGCGTTCTTGACCGGCTCCGTGTTCGGGGCGACCAGGAGCGTCGTCTGCTTCATGGCCTTGGGCTCGATCGTGACGACCTCGCTGCCCTTGTCGTACGGGCCGCGCTTGAACGCCAGGATGTTGCCGCCGTCCATGCGCATCGGGAAGATCTCGTACTCGCCGCCGTCGGCCCGGTCGGCCGTCGTCTTGCCGGTCTTCAGGTCGTACGACACGATCTCGTTGGTCTGACCGATGTCGCCGCCCGCGTCGTGCTGCCGGGTGGAGAGGTAGACGCGGCCGTTGCCGACGACGATCTTCTTGCAGCCGTCGATCTTGCCGACCTCGCAGTCGAAGTCGTACTTCTCGTCGTCGATGGCGATCTTCGTGATGAGCTTGCCGTTCGCGTCCATCGAGAAGATGTCGGAGACGGTGCCCGCCGAGTTGTCACCCGCGCCGACGCCGATGACGACCGGGTCGGTGGAGAGGATCTTGGCGTTGTCGACGCCGGTGGCGAGCTTGTACGACCACTTCGGCTGGCCGGACTTCGGGTCCAGGAGCTGGACCTCGTACTTCTCGTTGTCGAAGTCGCCGCACTTGCGGACCGCGACGAGCTGGGCGCCGCCCGCGTAGCCGACGTCCTCGCAGCTGCCCTGCTGCGGCTTCCACAGCGGCTTGCCGGTCTTCACGTCGAACGCGGCGCCGCCGCGCAGGCCGCCGCCGGCCGCCAGGGTGTCGCCGACGAAGGAGAGCTCCTCGAACGGGACGGCCTGCTCGCCCGAGCCGATGCTCGTCGTCCAGACCTTCTCACCGGTGTTGACGTTGAACAGCGTCACCTGGGAGCAGGTCTTGTGCATGCCGTCCTTGGGACGCTTGGCGTCCTCGGCGACGACCGCGGCGAGCGCGTCCTTGGTGACGGTCGGGGTGAACCCGCAGGTCTGGCCGGACAGCGGCAGCGTCCACTGCTCCTTGCCGTTCGCCGGGTCGTAGCCGACGATCTCGTTCACGCCCGCCTTGGCGTACGTCTTGTCGGTGAGCCAGGAGCCCATGACGCTGTCGACGTTGTCCTTGGCGACCTTCGGCGCGGGCAGCTGGAAGGCGATCTGGGCCGAGGTGTTGCCCGGGACCTTCTCCTCGCCGGCGCCGCCGAAGCCGCCGCCGCCACCGCCCTTGCCGCTCGTGCCCTCGCCGCCCTTCTCACCGCCGGCGGTCGTGTCGCTCTTGCCGTCGTCGGACGAACCGGCGTAGATGATGCCGCCGCCGACGATCAGGGCGATGACCACGACGGCCGCCGTGACGATCCAGACGACCGGCGAGACGGACTTGCCGCCGCCGTTGCCGCCGCCGTTGACCGGCGCCATCGGCGCGGTGGCCGGCTGCGGGTAGCCGTACTGCTGCTGGCCCGGCTGGGGCTGGCCGTACGGCTGCTGCCCGTACTGCTGCTGGCCGTACTGCTCCTGGCCGTACGCCGGGGTCGGCGGCTGCTGCTGGGCCGGGTAGCCGTAGCCCGGGGCGCCCTGCGGCGGGGCGGCCGGCGGGGGCGGGGTCTGCGGGGCGCCCTGCGGCGCCTGCGGGTAGCCGTAGCCGGGACCGCCCTGCGGCGGGGGCGGCGTCGGGGCGCCGAAACCGCCGGCCGGGGGCGGCGTGGGCGCGCCGAAACCGCCCGCGGGCGGGGTGGGGGGCGCGGCCGGTGCGGCCGGTGCGTCCTGGGGCTCGGGGTTCTTGCCGAGCGGCACCTGCGGCGGCTGCTGGGGATCGTTCGGAGGCTGGGGCGGCGGCTGCGTCATGGCGTGGGTACCTCGGGATGCCTTACGTGAGGGGACGGTTCAGGAGTGCGCGACGTCAGTCGCCGTAGGCCAGCATGAGCTTCTGCTGGCCCTTGGCGCTGCCGGACAGGTTGGTGGCGGAGAGGAAGAAGCGGCCGTCGGCGTACGCGACGTCCTTCGAGTAGAAGCCGCTCTCGATCGCGGCCGTGCCCGCCGGGTTCTGCAGCAGCGTCTTCGGCGTGTGCGAACCGTTGACCGGGATCGACAGGACGCGGCCCGCGTCACCGCCGTAGGACGCCTCCATGTACGTGACCACGGCGCCGTTGTCCACGGTGACGGGCAGCAGCGACTGGTCCTCCGGCGACTTCACGCGCCAGCGCTCCTTGCCGCTGGTCAGGCTGATCGCCACGACCTCGTTGGCACCGCCCGCCTTGCCCTGCGTGGGCATGTAGAGGGTGCTCGCGTCCGTGACGGCGCCGGCGCAGCCGTTCAGGTCGCGGTTGAGGAAGGAGAACGAGTTGCCGCACTTGGTGTCGAGACCGTCGACGCCGACCTCGGCCTGCACGCTCGCGCTGTTCTCCTTGAAGGAGGCGATGTTGTACTTCTTGTCGTCGTCGTTGGTGCTGTAGACGACGAGCGGGCTGACCGAGTAGACGTTCGCGATCTGCCAGTCCTTGGGGAACTTCTTCGTCCACAGGGCCTTGCCGGTCTGCGGGTTCAGCTGGCGCAGCTCCTCGTGGGCCTTGTCGCCGCCGGCGCCGCAGGAGGCCACCGTGAGCAGCTTCTTGCTGTTGCCGGTGTAGGCCTTGGGGAAGCAGTCGTCGCCGTACTGCTCGACGGCGAACTTCCGCTTGCCGTCCTTGGCGCTCAGGGCGAGGCCGGACATCTGGCGGCCGACCATGAGGGTGTCGCCCGCGTAGTTCAGGCCGATCTCGGAGCCGGTGCCGTCGAAGAAGTCGTCGTCGTTCTCCCGCTCGGGGATCTTCGCCGCCCAGCCCTTCGCGCCGGTGGCCAGGTCGATCTCCTGCACCTGGTTGCACTTGGCGCGCGAGGACGTGCCGCTCTTGTACGCGACGACGATCTTGCCCGCGTCGGAGGGCGTCTTGGTGACCGCGCAGATCTTCTGCGGGAAGGAGACGGCGGGCCAGCTGATCTTGCCGTCGTCGACGTTGTAGGCCAGGACCTCCTTGTACGCGGCCTTGACCGCGACCTTGTCGGTGATCCACATGCCGGGGGCGTCGGCGCCGTCGCCGGGCACCTTGGGCGCCGTCTTGTACCAGAGGACCTTGGCCTCGCCGTCCTGGCGGCCCTCGTTGAGGTCCTCGTCGCCGGAGTGCCCGTCGCCCTGGCCGTCGCCCGGGTTGACCGGGGCGGAGGCGGAGGCCTTGGGGTCCTTACCCTTGGCCGAGGGCTCCTTCTTGTTGTCCGTGGTGTCGTCGTCACCGCCGACGACGGCGAACACGACGCCGCCCGCGACGACCACGAGGGCCAGCGCGGCCGCCGCGATCACCCAGGTCTTGCCCTTGATGCCGCCGCCGTTCGGCGGGACGGGGGCGCCGGGCTGCTGCTGGGGCGGGTAGCCGTACTGGGGCTGCTGGCCGTAGGGGCCGGGCTGCTGCGCGTACGGGCCGGGCTGCTGCGGCGGCTGGCCGTACGGGCCCGGCTGCTGGGGCGGGGCGCCGTACGGGCCGGGCTGCTGCTGCTGGGGGTAACCGTAACCGGGCTGAGGCTGCTGCGGGTAGCCGTAACCGGGCTGCGCCGGCGGGGGCGTCTGCGGCGGACCCGTGGGCGGGGGCGGCGTCTGCCCCTGCGGATCCTGCGGTGCTCCGAAGCCGCCGGCGGGCGGCTGGTTGGGCGGCTGAGTCATCAGCGCTCCCCCCGTTTCTGCTGATGTACTGGCACGCCTGGCTGGTTTCCCCGGACGTTCTCAGGTCGGTCGCGGGGTGCCCTCGGGCCCCCCTCAGCCGCCCTTTCTATCACTCGGGGCGCCCCGCACAGGGGCCGGTCGCTCGCCTGTTCCCAAGGGAGCACCGGCCCGTGATGTGTCCGTTACGCGGCTTCGCCCGTTCTTCCCGGACCTTCAGAAAATCTGCCGATCGTCTTCACGCGTCCTCGGCGAGTTCCAGCCAGCGCATCTCCAACTCGTCCCGCTCGCCGGACAGGGCGCGCAGCTCCGCGTCCAGCTCGGCGACCTTCGCGAAGTCCGTCGCGTTCTCGGCGATCCTCGCGTGCAGCTTGGTCTCCTTCTCGGAGATCTTGTCCAGCTGCCGTTCGATCTTCTGGAGCTCCTTCTTCGCGGCGCGGGCGTCGGCCGCGGAGGGGGCCTTGCCGGCCGGGTCCTGGGCCGGGGCGGGCGCGGGCGTCGGGGTGGCGGCCTCGATCATCCGCCGGCGGCGCTCCAGGTACTCGTCGATGCCGCGCGGCAGCATCCGCAGGGCGCCGTCGCCGAGCAGCGCGAACGTGTTGTCCGTGGTGCGCTCGACGAAGAACCGGTCGTGGGAGATCACGATCATCGAGCCGGGCCAGCCGTCGAGGAGGTCCTCCAGCTGCGTGAGGGTCTCGATGTCCAGGTCGTTCGTCGGCTCGTCGAGGAACAGGACGTTCGGCTCGTCCATCAGCAGGCGCAGCAGCTGGAGCCGGCGGCGCTCACCACCGGACAGGTCGCCGACGGGCGTCCACTGCTTCTCCTTCGAGAAGCCGAACTGCTCGCACAGCTGGCCGGCCGTCATCTCGCGGCCCTTGCCCAGGTCCACGCGGTCGCGGATCTGCTGCACGGCCTCCAGGACGCGGAGCGTGGGGGGCAGCTCGGTCACGTCCTGGGACAGGTAGGCGAGCCGTACGGTCTTGCCGACGATGACCTTTCCGGCGGCCGGCTGGGTCTCGCCGCCGGTCGTGGCGGCGTCCGCGAGGGCGCGCAGCAGGGAGGTCTTGCCCGCGCCGTTCACCCCGACCAGGCCGACGCGGTCGCCGGGGCCGAGCTGCCAGGTCAGGTGCTTGAGCAGGGTCTTCGGGCCGGCCTGCACGGTGACGTCCTCGAGGTCGAAGACGGTCTTGCCGAGCCGGGCGTTCGCGAACTTCATCAGTTCGCTCTTGTCGCGGGGCTCGGGCACGTCCGCGATCAGCTCGTTGGCCGCCTCGACGCGGAAGCGGGGCTTGGAGGTACGGGCCGGGGCGCCGCGGCGCAGCCAGGCCAGCTCCTTGCGGACCAGGTTCTGCCGCTTGGCCTCCTCGGTCGCGGCGATCCGCTCGCGCTCGGCGCGGGCGAACACGTAGTCCGAGTAGCCGCCCTCGTACTCGTAGACGTCACCGCGCTGCACGTCCCACATGCGGGTGCAGACCTGGTCCAGGAACCAGCGGTCGTGGGTGACGCAGACGAGGGCGGAGCGGCGGGCCCGCAGATGCTCGGCCAGCCAGGAGATGCCCTCGACGTCGAGGTGGTTGGTCGGCTCGTCGAGGACGATCAGGTCCTGCTCGGCGATGAGGAGCTTGGCGAGCGCGATACGGCGGCGCTCGCCGCCGGAGAGCGGGCCGATGACCGTGTCCAGGCCCTGCGGGAAGCCGGGCAGGTCCAGGCCGCCGAACAGGCCGGTCAGCACGTCGCGGATCTTGGCGCTGCCCGCCCACTCGTGGTCGGCGAGGTCGCCGATCACCTCGTGGCGGACGGTCGCCTTCGGGTCCAGCGAGTCGTGCTGGGTCAGCACGCCGAGGTGGAGGCCGCCGCTGTGCGTGACGCGGCCGGTGTCGGCCTCCTCCAGCTTGGCGAGCATCCGGATCAGGGTGGTCTTGCCGTCGCCGTTCCGCCCCACGACGCCGATCCGGTCGCCTTCCTGCACGCCGAGGGAGACGCCGTCGAGGAGGGCACGGGTGCCGTAGACCTTCGTGACGTTCTCGACGTTGACCAGATTGACTGCCATTGCGCTCCGCTCCTTGGGCCGACCATCCAGCGTAGTCGGGGTCGGGGGTGCGTTTTCGCCGTGGGCGGTGCGGGCTGTCTCACGGCTGCGGCCGGTGGGGCTTCTCGCGCAGTTCCCCGCGCCCCTGAAATGCAGACCCTTCGGGTCGCATTTCCCCGATGAGGCGCAGCCTCATCAGGGGCGCGGGGCTGTGTCGATCTGCGGCTCCGCCGCGGGGCGCGACCAGCCACGACGGACCCGCACTCGCCGACGTACCAACGGAGTGATCTCGCGGGGGCGGACCAGGCGGCCCGGGCCGCCGAGGTTCGGCGGCGGGAGCGGGTGGCCGCGCAGGACCATCGTCGTGTGCAGGCCGACCAGGGCCACCGCGCCGAGGGGGACGACAGCGCGGCGGAGACGTCGGCGGCGGGGACGGGTTCGCGTCATGCCGGTAGCGTCCCGCGCCGGCGATCACCCCGGCAGGGGTGACGTACTCAACTGGAGATGAGTACGGCGCCCTGCGCCGGGGAGCAGGCCGGCCGGGCCGCGCGGCACGTGCCGGACGCGACGAGCGCCGCGGCGATCTCCGACGCCGCCGCCTCGTCCGCCGCGAGGAACGCCGTGGTCGGCCCCGACCCGGAGACCAGCGCGGCCAGAGCTCCGGCCCCGCGCCCCGCGTCGAGCGTGGACTTCAGGCTCGGGAAGAGGGACAGCGCGGCGGGCTGCAGGTCGTTGGTGACGGAGGCGGCGAGCGCCGCGACGTCACCGGTACGCAGCGCCTCCAGGAGCGCGGGCGACGCGACGGGTTCGGGCGCGTCCGGGCTGAGCCGGTCGAACTCCCCGTACACGGCCGGCGTCGAGAGCCCGCCGTCCGCGACGGCGAACACCCACCAGAACGCCCCGCCCACGTCGAGCGGTTCGAGCCGCTCACCGCGTCCCGTGCCGAGCGCCGCCCCGCCCACGAGGCTGAACGGCACGTCGCTGCCCAGCTCGGCGCAGATGTCGAGGAGTTCGGCGCGGGAGGCGTTCGTGCCCCAGAGGGCGTCGCAGGCGAGCAGGGCGCCCGCCGCGTCGGCGGAGCCGCCCGCCATGCCGCCCGCGACGGGGATGTCCTTGGCGATGTGGATGTGGATCGCGGGGTCGGGCAGACCGTGCCGCTCGGCGAGCGCGAACGCGGCGCGGGCGGCCAGGTTCGTACGGTCCAGCGGGACCTGGTCGGAGCCCGGGCCCGTGCAGGTCAGGGAGAAGGCGTCCGCCTCGGTGACCGTGACCTCGTCGTAGAGGCCGACGGCCAGGAAGACGTTGGCGAGGTCGTGGAAGCCGTCGGGGCGGGCGGGGCCCACCGCGAGCTGGACGTTGACCTTGGCGGGGACGCGGACGGTCACCGAGGTGGTCACTGCGCGGCCCCCTTGGCCTCCGCGATCCGGGCGAACTCCTCGACGGTGAGCGCCTCGCCCCGGGCCTGCGGCGAGACCCCGGCGGCGACGAGCGCGGCCTCGGCGGCGGCCGCGGACCCGGCCCAGCCGGAGAGCGCGGCGCGCAGCGTCTTGCGGCGCTGGGCGAACGCGGCGTCGACGACCGCGAAGACCTCTTCCCTCGTCGCCGTGGTCGCGACGGGCTCGGTGCGCCGGACCAGGGAGACGAGGCCGCTGTCCACGTTGGGCGCGGGCCAGAACACGTTGCGGCCGATGGAGCCGGCGCGCTTGACCTCCGCGTACCAGTTGGCCTTCACGGAGGGGACGCCGTAGACGCGGTTGCCGGGCTTGGCGGCCAGGCGGTCGGCGACCTCGGCCTGGACCATGACGAGGGTGCGCTCGATGCTCGGGAACGCGGCGAGCATGTGGAGCAGGACCGGTACCGCGACGTTGTACGGGAGGTTCGCGACCAGCGCGGTCGGGGGCGGGCCGGGGAGCGCGGTGACCTGCATCGCGTCCATGTTGACCAGGTCGAAGACGTCCTTCTTGGCCGGGAGGCGGGCCGCGACGGTCGCGGGCAGCGCGGCGGCGAGGACGTCGTCGATCTCCACGGCCGTGACGTGGCGGGCGGTCTCCAGGAGCGCGAGGGTGAGCGAGCCCAGGCCGGGGCCGACCTCGACCACGACGTCGTCCTCGGTGACCTCCGCGGTGCGGACGATGCGGCGGACCGTGTTGGCGTCGATCACGAAGTTCTGACCGCGCTGCTTGGTGGGCCGGACGCCGAGGACCGCCGCCAGCTCGCGGATGTCTGCGGCGCCGAAAAGGGGGCCTTGAGGCTCAGTGCTGCTCACCGTTCAAGGGTAGCCGCGCCTGACCTCCGTCCCGCCCGCCCTCACGCCCGCTGCCGCCCGGCCCCGCCCGCGCCCCCACTCCGGCCCCACCCGGGATCACGCCCGGACCCGCCCGCGCCCGCACTTCGGCCCCACCCGGGATCACGCCCGGACCCGCCCGCGCCCGCACTTCGGCCCCACCCGGGATCACGCCCGGACCCGCCCGCGCCCGCACTTCGGCCCTTGGCCTGCCCCCTGCTCCCACCCGCCCGCCCCCTCCGGGGGCGTCGGCCCGGCGCCCAGCAGACTGCCCCCGGGGCCGCACGAAGTGTGCCTTCAGGGACGCGGGGCTGTACCCGATCAGCGACTCCGTCGCGGGGGCGCGACCGGCGGTCCCCGGGAACGCACGAAGTGCACCTTCAGAGGGCGCGGGGCCGTACCCGATCAGCGACTCCGACTCAGGGCACGACCGGCATGCCCCTGGGGGCGCACGAAGTGTGCCCTTCAGGGGCGCGGGGAACTGCGCGAGCAACCACGACGGCGCAGCAGTCGGCGACGAGCGTCAGCCCCTACGGCGGCGGCCCCGCAGCCGAGGCCGGCCCCATCACGCACCCCGGCGGCAGACTGCCCGAATCCAGAACGACGTGCCCGAGGCCGGGCGCCGGGCCGAACGCCCCCGGAGGGGGCGGGTGGGTGGGAGCGGGGCCGAGGCCATCGGCGCCCGGTGATGCAGGGGCCATGAGGCCCAGGAGGCCGAAGCCATGGGAGCCCGTGGGGCCGGCGCGGGAGGCGCCGGGGTGGAGGAGCGCGGGCGGTCGTGGGGCCGGGGGCCCGGGGGGCCCGGAGGCCCGGGGGGCCCGGAGGCCCGGGGGGCCCGGAGGCCCGGGGGGCCCGGGGGGCCCGGAGGCCCGGAGGCCCGGAGGCCCGGAGGCCCGGAGGCCCGGAGGCCCGGAGGCCCGGAGGCCCGGAGGCCCGGGGCGAGCATCACCCCGGGCTGGGCCCCGCCCCGTAAGCGCGGGGCATGGGCGGCAGGTGTCACCCCCGGAGGGCTGGGCCCGGGCCCAGGGTCAGAGGCGGGCTCCGCAGTGGGGCCAGGGGGTGGCGCCACGGCGGGCGTAGAGCTTCTTCGCCCGGTAGGTCTGCTCGGAGGCGGACGCGTCCTGGGGCCGGCCCGAGCCGCCGAGGCTCTGCCAGGTACGGGTGTCGAACTGGTAGAGGCCGCCGTACGTGCCGCTGGGGTCGGTCGCGCCGGGTCGGCCCCCGGACTCGCACTGGGCCAGCGCCCCCCAGTTCAGCCCGGAGCCGGACCCGGACCCCGTCTCCTCCGCGGGCCGCGGCTTCGTGCCGACCCGGACCAGTTGGGCCCGCGGCGCCCGGACCAGCTCGTCGGCGACCCGGCGCGGTTTCTGCCGCACCCCGTTGACGGTGCGCAGCGCGTACGTGACCCGGCGCAGCCCGGTCTCGCCGGCCCGGGTGACGACCTCCGTGCCCTCGAAGAGGCTGTCGTCGCGGCTGCGCTCGGTCTCGTAGGGGACGGGCTCCTCGCGGACCTCCTTGTGGCCGGTGACCCGCATCACCGTGATCGTCTGTCCGTCGCGCGGGAAGCTGTCGCGGGCGACGGACAGGGTGTCCTGGCCGCGCAGGGTGATCCCGGCCTCGTCGACGGCCTCGCCGACGGTCGCCGCGTTGGTGCGCAGGGTGCGGCGCTGCCCGTCGGCCATGATCGTGACGCCGCGTTCGGTGCGGACGGCGAGTTCGAGGCCGTGCCGTCCGATGGTCTGGGAGCGGGACGTGGAGACGTAGGCACCCTCGGCCCGCACGCCGAGCTGGCTGAGCGCCCCGGAGACGGTGCGGGCGGTCGTCCACACCTCGCGGCGCTGTCCGTCGAGGGTGAGCCGCACGGGCCGCCCGTAGCGGACGGCGACCTCGTCCCCGTCGGCGAGCGCGGCGCCCGGGGCGGGGGCGACGAGGTCGTGGTCGCCGACGTCGACGCCCTCGTCGGCGAGCAGCTCGGTGACGTCGTCGGCGAAGGTGTGCAGGGTGCGTTCCTGGCCGTCGATGCTGAGGTGGACGCCCTTGTCGTTGGCGACGAACGCGGAGGTGCCGCCGGCGAGGAACGCGACGACCAGGGCCTGGGGGACCAGTCGGCGCAGGGTGTCGGGGCGCGGGTCTCTCTTCTTGCGGCGGGCGGCGCGGCGGGTGCCCTGGGTCTTCTGGCGGGGCAGGGCCGTCTCGGTGCGAGCGGTGGCGGTCGCGTAGGCCTGGGCCTCGGCGCCTTCGGACCACGGCGCGTCGAGCGCGACGACGGTCGGCTCGTACCCCCGGGAGCCGTGAGCATCCCCGGAACCGACGGAACCGACGGAACCGACGGAACCGTACGGATCCTCGTACGTCTCGTACGGCTCGTACGTCTCGTACGGCTCGTACGTCTCGTACGGCGCTTTGCTCACGACGACGCTCCAGGCGCTCCAGGGGTCCGCCCCCGGGGCGGGGGCGGGTCGGGCGAGCAGAACCTAGCGGAGCGGTCGTCACTCTCCAAAGCGACGCGACTACGTGGTGTCGCGATCACCGGCGCGGGGCCGGTCCCGGTTTCAGTAGTCGAAGGCGCGGGCCGTGTTGGCGGAGACCGAGGTCGCGAGGGCTTCCTCGGTGACGCCCTTGACGGCCGCCATGGCGCGCAGCGTGACCGGAATCAGGTACGGGGCGTTAGGCCGACCGCGGTACGGCGCCGGGGTCAGGAACGGGGCGTCGGTCTCCACCAGGATCAGGTCCGTGGGGGCGACTTCGAGGGCGTCGCGCAGCGGCTGGGCGTTCTTGAACGTGACGTTGCCCGCGAAGGACATGAAGTAGCCGTGCTCGGCGCAGATCCGCGCCATGTCGGCGTCGCCGGAGTAGCAGTGGAAGACGGTGCGCTCGGGGGCGCCCTCCTCCTTCAGGACCCGCAGCACGTCCTCGTGGGCCTCGCGGTCGTGGATGACCAGGGCCTTGCCGTGCCGCTTGGCGATCTCGATGTGGGCGCGGAAGGACTTCTCCTGGGCCGCCTTGCCCTCGGGGCCCGTGCGGAAGTAGTCGAGGCCGGTCTCGCCGACGCCCTTGACCTGCGGCAGCGCGGCGAGCCGGTCGATCTCGGCGAGCGCCGCGTCGAGCCCGGCGTCACCGAGCGGCTCGCGCGCACCCTGCCGGGACCAGCCGTCGGGGTCGCCGTGCACGATGCGCGGCGCCTCGTTCGGGTGCAGGGCCACGGTCGCGTGGACCGCGGCGTGCGCGGCGGCGGTGTCGGCGGCCCACTGCGAGCCCTTGAGGTCGCAGCCCACCTGCACGACGGTCGTCACGCCCACCGCCGCCGCCTTGGCGAGGGCCTCCTCGACCGTGCCCGCCTGCATGTCCAGGTGGGTGTGCGAGTCGGCGACCGGCACGTCCAGCGGCGCGGGCGGCGGGGGCGGGGTGGCGTCCTTGGCGTTGGGGCTCATGCCCCGATCCTACGAACCGGCCCTCCGGTCCGACGAACCGATTCCGGTCCTACGAGCGCTACGAGCCGGGCTCGTCCGTCTCGGTCGCGTCCTTCTTGTGGTGGTGGCTGAAGGGGTGGAGCAGGGCCGACAGGTGCCAGTGGTGTTCGTGGGGCTTCCGGGCCTCCGCGGCCGCCGGTTCGGGCGCCTCGACCGGCCCGGCGGGCGGCGTGCGGTGCTGCGGGTTCTTCGGGTTCTGCATGATGTCGAGGACGGAGGAGACCCGGCCGGCCCGCATGATCCGTACGACGTGCCCGCCGCAGTTCCGGCAGGTGGGGCGGGTGAGCGGCGAGGGAACGCGCTCGCCGTCCGCCACGTACATCACGAACTCCGCCCCGTCCCCGGCGACGTGGTGCTCGATCTCGTAGGACTGCTCCCACCCGTGCCCGCAGCGCATGCAGGCGAAGGAGTACGACTCGTGGGCGACGGCGGTCGCCGCGCTGCGATCGGGGATCGGGGGCGTCTCGGCACCGGTGGTCGTCCTGGAGACTGCGAACTCGCTCATGCCAGCTCCTCTTGTCCGCTGGACAAGCGCTGCCCTCGGGCAGCGTGGGGACGGGTGCGTCCCCTTCGACCAGTGGACGCCTCCGGCGGACCGGGCGCAAAGGACCTGTCGACTGTTGGAGCCGTTTTGGCTCTTCCCTGCCGAAAGGGCGCCGTACCCGGTCTTCGCTTTGCTTTTCAGGTTAGTCCTTTACGCGCTTATGGGGCGGTTCGATCCGCATTCTTTGCCGCGACGACGGCATCGAAGACCTCCCGCTTGGGCAAGCCCGCCTCGGCGGCGACGGCGGCGATGGCCTCCTTGCGCCGCTCCCCCGCCTCCTCCCGCACCTGGACCCTGCGCACCAGCTCAGCGGGGGTGATGTCGTCCCCGGACTTCTCCGGGGCGCCCTCCACGACGACGGTGATCTCGCCGCGGACGCCCTCGGCGGCCCACGCGGCGAGCTCCTTGAGCGGGCCCCGCTTGATCTCCTCGTAGGTCTTGGTCAGCTCGCGGCACACGGCGGCCCGGCGGTCGGCGCCGAACGCCTCGGCCATCGCCGCGAGGGTGTCGTCGAGGCGGTGCGGCGCCTCGAAGTAGACGAGGGTGCGGCGCTCGTCGGCGACCTCCTTGAGCCGGCCCATCCGTTCGCCCGCCTTGCGCGGCAGGAACCCCTCGAAGCAGAACCGGTCGACGGGCAGCCCGGACAGCGCGAGCGCGGTGAGCACGGCGGAGGGGCCCGGTACGGCGGTGACGCGGATGTCGCGCTCGACGGCGGCGGCCACCAGGCGGTACCCGGGGTCCGACACGGACGGCATCCCGGCGTCGGTGACGAGCAGCACCCGCGCCCCGCCCGCCAGCGCCTCCACGAGCTCGGGGGTCCGGGCCGACTCGTTGCCCTCGAAGTACGACACGACGCGCCCGCCGACGGTCACTCCGAGCGCCTGCGCGAGCCGCTTCATGCGCCGCGTGTCCTCGGCCGCGACCACGTCGGCGACGGCCAGCTCCTGCGCGAGCCGCGGCGGCGCGTCCGAAATGGCCCCGATCGGGGTCCCTGCGAGTACCAGCGTTCCGGTCGAATCTGCGGTTCCTGTCACTGTTCCAGTCTCGCAGGGGTCACAGACACGATTCGCACAGTCGGGTTCCCTACGATGGCGCGGTGACCCATACCGCGTCGTCGTCCCACCCGACCGAGACCCCGTCGCGCGCCGCTGCCCGGCAGGACCCCGCCGAGGCGGAGCGGCCGTCGTCGTGGCTGCGCGGTCTGCGCCGGTTCGGGTACGTGGGGCAAGGCGGCGGGGGCGGTGTCCGGGAGCGGCTCGTGCCCTCGTTCCCCGTGCCGACCTCGCGCCGGTGGCCGACGGGCGGGCTCGGCCGGTTCTCCGGCTGGGTCGGGCCGCTGCTGGTCACGCTGCTCGCGGGCCTGGTGCGCTTCTGGCACCTGGGCAGCCCGAAGGCGGTGATATTCGACGAGACGTACTACGCGAAGGACGCCTGGGCGATCATCCACCGCGGCTACGAGGTCAACTGGGCCAAGAACGCCAACGACCTGATCCTCCAGCGCGGCGGCGACATCCCGATCCCGCACGACGCCTCGTACGTCGTGCATCCGCCGGTCGGCAAGTACGTGATCGGGATCGGCGAGTGGCTGTTCGGGTTCACCCCCTTCGGCTGGCGGTTCATGACGGCGGTGCTCGGCACGCTGTGCGTGCTGATGGTGTGCCGGATCGGGCGGCGGATCTTCCGCTCGACGTTCCTGGGCTGTCTCGCCGGTCTGCTGCTCGCGGTGGACGGGCTCGCGTTCGTGATGAGCCGGACCGCGCTGCTCGACTCGGTGCTCGTGTTCTTCGTGCTCGCGGCGTTCGGCTGCCTGGTCGTGGACCGGGACCGCAGCCGGGAGCGGCTGGCGGCGGCGCTGCCGGTGGACGACAACGGCCTGGTGCGGCCCGACGCGCACATCGCGGAGACGTTCCGGTTCGGGTGGCGGCCGTGGCGGCTGCTCGCGGGCCTGTGCCTGGGCCTGGCGGCGGCGACGAAGTGGAACGGGTTCGTCTACGTCGCCGCGTTCGCCCTGATGACGGTGCTGTGGGACGTGGGCGCGCGCCGGGTGGCCGGGGCGCGGCACCCCTGGATGGCGACCTACCAGTGGGACGTGGGCTGGGCGTTCCTGTCCACGGTGCCGGTGGCGATCGGCACGTACGTGCTGTCCTGGCTGGGCTGGATCCTGTCGCCGGACGACGGCACGGGCGGCTATCTGCGGAACTGGGCGGTGACCGCGGGCAAGGGCGGCCACTTCACGTGGCTGCCGGACTGGGTGCGCAGCCTGTGGCACTACGAGCACGAGGTCTGGGAGTTCAACACCCATCTGACCTCGGCGCACACGTACCAGTCGAACCCGTGGAGCTGGATCGTCGACGGCCGTCCGGTCTCCTACTTCTACGAGTCTCCGTCGCCCGGCGCCGACGGCTGCCCGGCGGACGCGGCCGACAAGTGCGCCCGCGAGGTCCTCGCGCTCGGCACCCCGCTGCTGTGGTGGGCGGCGGCCGTCGCGCTGCTGTTCGTGCTGTGGCGCTGGTTCTTCCGGCGTGACTGGCGCGCGGGCGCGATCGTGTGCGGGATCGCGGCCGGCTATCTGCCCTGGTTCCAGTACCAGGAGCGGACGATCTTCTACTTCTACGCAGTCGTCTTCGCGCCGTTCCTGTGTCTGGCGGTGGCGATGATGCTGGGCGCGATCATCGGGAGACCGGGCTCGTCGGACCGGCGCCGGATGGCCGGGGCGGCGGGCGCGGGCGTCCTGGTCCTGCTGATCGTGTGGAACTTCATCTACTTCTGGCCGATCTACACGGGCACGGCGATCCCGATCGACTCGTGGCGGTCGCGGATGTGGCTCGACACGTGGGTCTAGCTGGGCAAACGAACATGAGGGGCACGGCTTCGGCCGTGCCCCTCACGTCGTTGTTGGTCGTTGTTGGTCGACTTGGGCCGCCGTCGGACGGCCCAGCGACGGCCCGGCCCGGACGCTCATCAAGTCAACAATGGGCCGCTTCCGGACGTTGTCCGTGTACTTCACCCCTCGTGCCGGCAGGTGGGCAGACTGGCCAACGAACACGCCACACCTCGTGCATTGTCTGCCGCTGAAGTGGGGGAACTTGTGATCGTTCGGCTCTACCTGGATAAGGACGACGAGCTGGCTCAGCACCTCGCGCGCAAGCTGAATTCGCCACTCGATTGGCCAGGTACTGGCGGGTTGGACACAGAGCACGTGGCGAAGATCGCGGCTGCGGCGGCGTGCGACGTCTCCCACGACCAAGCGGCTAACGGCCACCTGGTCGACCTGTTCGCTTCGCTGCCCCTGCCTGGCACCACAGAGGGACGAGAGTTCTGGCGGTCGCTCGGGGAAGCGGGAGGCGAAGCCGCCTGGAACATCGTCCCAGCCAACGCCGGCGGCCCGTTCTTCGACTACCTGCTCGATGGCAACGAAACGGGTATTGCTGGGCGCGTGCTCAGCTTCTTCGAAGACCTCAGCGACGACCAGCACAACGCCGTCGCCGACGTGATCGGGAACGCCCTGGACCTCATGGGCGGTGCCAGGTACCTCGGCAAGTTGTGGCTGCGTGACGCCGAAACCACCGCCTGGCACGTACTGCTCGCCAACCGCCGGAGGCACGATACGACTGAAGATCGTGAGCGCTTCCTTCAGGCATGGCGAGACGCCTAGTTGATCATGTGCACGTGAGGCGCGGTACACAGAGGCCCCGTCAGGTACCTGACGGGGCCTCTGTGTATTCGGGAGCTGCTGTTCTCATTCCGCCATGAGGCGCGTCGTGAATCCACCGTCACGCAGCCGCTCGTAGGCCGCATTGACATACTCCGGAACGTCTTGGGCGACGGTGAATCCGCGCTTCGGGTAGAGGACCAGACGCTGCTGGGCACCGACGAGCATGTCTAGGACCAAGCGGGCGTCCCCGATGGAGTCGACGTACTCCTCCAGTTCCATGTTCGTAGAGGCACTCACGACGTCGACCGCCGGCCACAACTTGCGGGCGGTCGCATACGCTCGCCGCTCCTCGTACGGCTTGCTCACGAGCAGGATGGACGAGACACCTACGCCCCGCGCTTCGAGCAACGCCTGCGAGAAGCGGATGTTGTCGCCCGTGTTCCGGGCGTTCGGCTCGACGAGGATCGCCGGCTCCGGCACGCCCAGTTCCAGTGCCCGCTCCCGGTAGTGCTCCGCCTCCCCTCTGGGCATCCGCCCCTCGGTGGTTCGGCTCGTGGCGCCGGTGAAGACGATCAGGGGAAACATCCCACGCCGGTAGAGGTCGACCGTGGCATCCGCGACACCGAGATCGTGGCTGCCGAGCCCGATGCCCACCGAGCAGGGGCGCGGGGCATGTCCCATCTGCTGAAAGTCCCAGAGCGTATGGGCATCGGCCCAGTTCTGTGCGGAGATCACTTGTTCTCCCCAGCCGCCGAGTCAGGCACCTTGAAGTCGTACGCCCAGGCGAAGCGCGTCGCCGCGTGGACGCCGATCGCGAACTCCACCACTGTGCCGTCCGCCGTGAACGTGGTGCGGTGGAGCTCCACCACCCACTCCCCGGGCAGGAGCTTGAGCTGCTCCGCCTCCTCCGGCTTGGCCGAGCGGGCGAACAGCTCCTCCCGCATGTGATCGATCTCGTATCCGGCGTCGTACAGCACCCTGAAACCGCCGCCACGGCCAGCGGGGCCGGGCGCCGGGTCGACAATCCGTGTCCCCTCTACGTGCTCGGGTCGGTAGTAGCTGGTCAGGGTGTGCGTCGGCTGGTCGCCTTCCTTCACCAGACGGGCCCGCGCGTACACCTCGGCCCCGTCGGGCAACCCGTGCGCCGCAGCGACGGCCGGAGGCGCCATGACACGCTCGACAGTCTGCGTCTGCTCGCCGCGCTTGTACGCCCGACCGGATGCGACCCGGTCCGCAATGAATGCGACCTCGTCGCCGTCGCGCCACTTCGCCTTGTCGTACCGAGCGATACCGAGTCGCTTGAGTGGAGCCTGCTCGCGCACGACGGTGCCGTGCCCCCGGGATGAGGTCACCAGCCCCTCAGCCTCAAGCGCTTTGTAGGCCGCGTGGACGGTCGTCTTAGACCCCTCGCCCGCTTCGACCAGTTCACGGATCTGGGGGAGCTGCTGCCCCGGAGCGTAGGCCCCGGTCCGGATCTGCTCGGCCAGCTTGTCCGCCAGTTCCCGCCACTTCGGTGCCACGCGAACTCCTCTCGACTGGAGTCCAGTCAAACACAGTCCCAGGACTGTTGACAGTCCCGGGACTGTGCGCCATGGTCTTCTCAAGCGCCTCGCAGTCCCAGGACAGCGAACGCGGGAGGGCCTTCTTTGTGCTGCTCCCGGCGCCCGGAGGGCCCGTGAAACGGCTCGATGGAAGCGACTGCTGGTTGAGAACTGAACAGGTGGGCCCCGTCTCCCCGAGTCGAAAAGACGGATCGCGCGGCTACGGCTGGCGCGGACAGCCCCGGCCCGGTCGATCCCGGGCCTACGCCTCGAATGCAGGCCGGGGCACGCACCACGAACCACCACTTCAACGGCGTGAGCCCCCGGTGCTCGAACACCGGGGGCTCTTTCGGGCCGTACCTACTGCTAGGGAGTCACGACCCATGAACCACATCGTCACTGTTCAGGACGCTGTTACCGCGTTCGCCGACTTCATGGAGCCCACGGACGCGGAGCTGGACGCCATCGAGCGCGAGATGCCCGTCATCCGCGCGGAGATGGAGCTGCTCGACGCGCAGGTCGTCGTCATCGACCGGACCCCGACCGAGCTGGACGAGCGCCGCATCCGCCGCGCCCGCCGGCGCGTGCTCGCCGCCCACCGCGACCAGCTCAACGGCACCACCGTGCAGACGGGCGGTGCCGCATGAACACCATCCCCGCCTCAAAGCGCTGGACCGCCAACGGTCTGCACGTCATGAGCTGGCTGACGCTGGCCCTGGCCGGCTCGCTGGTCCTGCGGCACGACCCGCTCTGGTGGCTGGCCCTCATCGTGAGCGGCCTGTTCGCCTGCTCCGGCGCCGCCCTCGAAATGGAGCCGGTGCAGGACGAGGCGGACGACGAGGGCGACGCGGAGGACGCGGAGTTCGAGTCGTTCGTGTGGGAGCACGGTGACTTGCGCGATGGGCGGGAGGGTGAGCGATGAACCTTCACCGCAAGGGCCGCGCCGCCCTCGTGCTTGCTCTGGTGGTCGTGGTCGTGATGGCGTTCCGGGTGTCCTGGAACGCGCTGCGCGACATCGCCGGTGCCGTGGGCGCCGACGACACGGCCGCGATGCTCTACCCGTTCGTGGTCGACGGGCTCATGGCGCTCGCGCTGATCGCCACGCTCGTGCTCGCGGGGAAGGACCGGACGTTCGCGTTACGGGTGCTGGGCACCTACACGCTCGCCTCGCTGGTCCTGAACTACGTGCACGGGCTGGTGCCAGAGCTGCACGGCCGGTCGGTCGACTGGGGTCGGCTGGCCGACTGGGACCCGGCCAACTGGGCGCTCGTGCTGCTCGCCACGTCGCTGCCCGTCGGGTCGATCTACTTCGGCTCCGATTTGGTGGCCAAGGTGCTGCACCACCGCCCCGCCCCAATCGACACCCCGCCCGAGAATGCGGAGGAATTGCCCCATACCGAGAGTAATCGGTCTACGGCTGACCTGCCGGTATCGACCCCGGCGCCGATCACGCCGAACGTGAAGGCGCTGCCCCGACCGGTGCCCGTCGGCTTCCTGAAGTCGACCCTCCCGCTCAAGCCCATCGCGTCGATCGAGCCGGCGCCGGTCGCGTCGATCGAGCGCCGGGCGGTGGCCGCCGAATCGACCCGACCGGCCCGCGCGACCGGCCGCGTTCCGGAGGTCGCTCGATCGCCCCGGCCGAAGCGCACGCCGGACGAGCTGCTCGACGAGGCCCGCGCGGCGACGGCCAATTGGCCGGACGAGAAGCTGACGGCTGAGGGCATCCGCCGCGAGGTCCGCACGTCGCCGGCCAAGGCCCGCACGCTGCGCGAAACCCTGCGCTCCGAGCGCGGTCTGGCGGTGGCGTCATGACCACCGTGCCCGTCTACCGGTGGCGTCTGGCCCCTGAGGGCTTGGCCACGCGCCGGCAGCTCCGTGCGCTCGGGCTGCGGCCCGGGGGCCAGGAGGTGGCCGCCCAGATGGAGCGTCCCCGGCGCCGTCGCGGCCCGCTGGTCGCCTACCTCTACCGGGTCGAGCTGGCCAAGCCGGTGCGGCCGATGACGTCGCGGAAGTGGGGTGCGCTCGCGCTGGCGATGCTGGCCCGCCGCACCTGCCCCGTCTGCTCGGTCACGTACGACTACTGCCTGCCGACGTCGCTCGGCATGTGCCTGACCTGCAACGACTCCCAGGGGAGGGACTGACCATGGCAAGGCCGAACACCCGCAAGATCGACCACAAGATCTCCGACGCACGTGACCGGCTCGCTGCGGTGCAGAACCGGGAGCTGACCCCGCTGACCGGGCGCGAGAAGCGCAAGGCCCTCTCCGCCATGGCGGCCGGGAGTACGCAGGTCGTGCGGGGCCGCAGCACGAGCCGCGCCGACCGCCGCATCGACCGCGTCTGGGACGAGGCCGCCGACCGGATCCTGACCGAGATCGCGGAGTTGGAGTCCGAGCGCCGCAGCATCGTCCGCGAGGCCGGCGACAAGAAGTCCGCGCGTATCGCCTGGTGGTGACCGCCCGGCCCCCACGGGCCGTGCGAGCACCGCCCTCGGGGTGGCCGCGCCGGCGGCCACCCCGCCTTCCCTCGTCTTCGACTCCCGTCCTGTCCTGGGCGGTTGAGGAGTGTTTCCAGTGAGTGAGAACGTGGTTCAGCTCCGCAAGAGCACCGACGAAACCCCTGCTCAGACCCCCACCACCCCCGCCCTGACGGTCGTGCCGGACTCGCGTCCGGTACCGCTGTGGGTCCGGTCCGGCCGCGCCGTGCGCAAGGCCGTCACCGACGAACGCACCCGCACCGCTGGCCGCCTGGCGGCCCGCCACAGCATGTACGTGGTCGGTGGCACCCGGATCATGACCCGCCGCGCCTGGGACGGCCGCACCGGCGCCCGCTACGAACGCCTGCTCCGCGCTGCCGAAGCGGCCGGCAACTACGAGGTTGCAGCCGAGTGGGAAGAGCGGCTGCAGCGCTTCCGCGACCTGCGCCACCGCCGCCGCATGGACCTGCTCGAAGCACCCGTCGACGCCGCCAAGGGCGCCGCCGCCGGAACCGGCCTGGGCATCGGCGGTCTCCTCGTGCTCGGCATCGCCCTGGCCGTGGCCACCAAGGACGTCTCCGACGTCATCACCCCGCTCATGGCGGTCGTTGACCTCATTCAACTGCTCATCACGATCGTGCAGGTCGTCTGGGGTCCGCTCATCACGATCGGCCCGTTCCTCGCCCTGCTCGGGCTGTGGGAGGTCGGCCGCCGGGCACAGGCCGCCCCGTACTGGGCACTGCCCGACAACGCCCGCAACGGTGAGGGCGAGCCGATCACCCCCTCGATCGTGGTCAAGGCCCTGCGTGACCTGGGCGTTCCTGCTCTGCGGAACTCCATCAAGGAAATGGGCGACGCCGGTGCCTCGATGCTCGGGCCGATCCGGATCGCCGGATGCGGCGTGGAGGTCGACGTCACCCTGCCCTCGGGGGTGTCGACGATCGAGGTTCAGCAGCGGCGCCGCAAGCTCGCCGAGAACCTCACCCGGCACGAGCACGAGGTGTTCATCACCATCCCGACCGCCGCCCGCACCGTGCGTCTGTGGGTCGCCGACTCGGGCGCGCTCGACGAGCCGATCGGCCCGTCGCCGCTGGTCACGGACGAGTCGATGACCGCCGACTACACCAAGGGCAAGGCCCCGTGGGGCCAGGACCTGCGCGGGGATGCCGCCATGCTGAGTCTGTATCAGCGCATGGTGCTGGTCACCGGCCTGTCCAACCAGGGCAAGACGGCCGCGCTGCGGTCGCTGGCTCTGTGGGCGTCCCTGGACCGCCGGGTGGAGTTCCGTATCGCCGACCTCAAGGGTGCCGGCGACTGGGCCATGTTCGAGGGCCTGGCCACCGTCCTGATCCAGGGGCCCACCGACGAGCAGGTGATCGAGGCTACTGAGATGGTCGAGGACCTGGTGGACGAGATGAACCGCCGGATCGAGATCCGGCGCACCCAGCCGGGCGCGGTCTTCGATCCGCTCATCGGCATCGTCGACGAAGCGCAGGTCGCGTTCATGTGCCCGGCCAAGGACGAGGCCAAGCGGCCCTACGGCGGATCCAAGGCGACGAGCCGCTACTTCATGGCCGTGCGCAAGGTCCACAACCAGGGGCGCGTCGTCGATGTCCTGCTGTGGGAGGGCACTCAGGACCCGACCGACCAGAACCTTCCCAAGCTGGTCCGGGAAGGGGCCCACACCCGCGCCTCGCTCGCACTGGGCACCGAGTCTCAGGCCCGCATGGCGCTGAGCGACAAGGCGGTGGACGGCGGCGCGGCCCCGCACCTGCTGCGCCAGGGCCTGGACAAGGGCACCCTCGTGGTCGCCTCCGACGGGATCGACATCCCCAAGGGCCAGACATCCATCACCGTGCGGACACACTTCATCGGCGACGAGGAAGCGGTGGCCATCACCGACCGGGCCAAGGCCATGCGCGACGGCGTCACCACCCTGCACGTCATCGAGCGAGGCGAGGAGCGCGACCCGCTCGCCGACATCGCGACCGTCCTCGGGGACGCTCCGCGGCTGCGCACGCAGGACGTCCTCAAGCGGCTCGCCGCGCTCAACGAGGATGCCTACGGCGAGTGGTCGTTCATAGACCTCAAGCGCGTCCTCGACGGCACCGGAGCCGAGCCCCGCAAGTCCGACGGCCGCATGGTCGTCCGGCGTGACCGGCTCGTGAGCGCGCTCGCCAAGCGCGACGACGAGGGTTCCGCTTCCAGCCTCTGACGGCAGGGAGGCAACACCGTCCGGGTCAGGGAGGCAGGGAGAACTCCCTGACCCCCTCCCTGACCCGCCTCCCTGGCTCTGACCTGCACGAATGATCAATCAGGGAGTCAGGGAGGCCCGCAGGTCAACACCCCTGAAACCCCCTCCACAGCGCAACGGCAAGGGGGTGCCTCACCCTCCCTGAGGCTCCACTCGCACGGTTCCGCTTCCCCTCGCCCACGCCGCCCCGCGGCGCCTTCAAGGAGTCCCTCATGACCACCCCGCCCGGCACGTCGATGACCGAGACCGAGGCAGCCGACGAGGCCCGCCGCATCATCGACAACGCCTACCGGCCCACCCCCACCGCCTACCGCGACGACACCCCCGTGCCCCACGTCGGCACCACCCCGCCCGTCGCCCAGCCCGGCCGGCCCCCCATGAGCCAGGGCGCCACCGACGCGAGCGTCCTCATGCTCGCCGGCGGCGGCGCCACGTCCATGGTCGGCCTCACCACCGCCGTGCTCATGTACGCGTCGCAGTACGCCGACCCGGTCGTCTGCGCCATCGTCTTCGGCGCCCCGACCGCCCTCGTCCTCGCCCTCGCGCGCCTCGCGAAGAAGGCCAAGCCCGCGCCCGAGATCCACCAGCACTACACCGGCCACGTCGACCAGCGCGCCACCACCGTCAACACCCGCAAGACCGTCGTCAAGCGCAACCGCATCCACCGCTAGTTGCGCCAAGGGCGCCATGACCCGGTTGCCGACTTCGATCCTTGATCAGCGGTTGAGCGACTGACGTTCAACCTGATCAAGGATCAGATTGGCCAGCTTCATGAAGTTGCTGATCGACGGCGCTTCCACGAAGAGCAGATCGCCGCGATCGCCCCCGTTCCCGAACCCGCATCCGCTGTCACGGACCAACGGGGTCAACCAGTGAACGGTCAGACGTTCGGCCGCGAAATAGACGACCGGTCGATCGGACCATGAATGCCCCGAGGCATGGCTCCGGCAACTCGCCGCTGGAAAACAGCCGATGGAGGAGAGGGCATACGACAGGCCCGCCACCCCGATCTCCAGGCTGTCCAGAACATTGTCCTCACGGTCGCCGTCCCCGACGATTTCCAGAAGCTCGCTGTCCGGCTGCCGCTCCGCGAAACCGGCTGGCAGGGAGTCGGGGTCGCCTCTCTCCACCGAGATGGCGAAGTCCTCGAACGAGTCGGCATCCGTGCTCGCTTGATCCACCAGGTGAACCAAGTCGCGCTCTTCTTCCACAATCGCGCGGGCCTCGTCGTGGGTGACACCGCTGATGTCCCACACGCCTCGGAAGAAGCCGTACCCCTCCTCACTTATCTCGTCCTCAGCGGGCATTCCCATGGGCGCGCCCTCCGGGAATGACGGGTCGACCTTCACGTCGATGCGCGGGATCACGAAAACCTCCTGATGGCTGCCAGAACACCCCAGTGCATGTCTAAAGCCCACCTCTAGTTACGCCAAGCGCGGCCCCAGCCTCACGCCAATGAACCCGGGGCCGCCCTTGTCGCCCAGCACCCTGCAACAGGACTGGAGACACCCAGCATGACCGAACTGACCGACATCCGGCGAGAGTGCCCCGACCGGCCACTACTGCTGGACCTCTTCTCGTGCGCCGGCGGCGCCGCCACGGGCTACGCCCGTGCCGGGTTCCGCGTCCACGGATGCGACGTCGCCGACCGACCCAACTACCCCTTCACCTGGCACCGAGGCGACGCCCTGGAGTACCTGGCCCACCTCATCGACACGGGTGAGATCGAGCGCTACGCGGCCGTGCACAGCTCCCCGCCCTGCCAGGCCAAGAACACGTTGACCGTGGGCACCAACCGGTCCCGGGGCTGGGGCGGCACCCACGTCGACCTCGTGGCCCCGACGCGTGCGCTGCTCGACCAGACCGGCCTGCCGTACGTGATCGAGCAGCCCAACGGACAGGCGGAGATCCGCAAGGATCTGACCCTGTGCGGTGAGATGTTCGGCCTCGGTGTAATCCGCCACCGCAATTTCGAGTTGGGCGGCTGGAGCATCGAGCAGCCGGCGCACGTCCCACACCGGGGCCGGGTGCGCGGCTACCGGCACGGCAAGTTCTACGACGGCCCCTACGTCGCCGCATACGGCAACGGCGGCGGCAAGCCGTCCGTGCCGGAGCTTCAGGCCGCCCTCGGCATCGACTGGACGAGCGTCCGCGAGGAGCTGACCGAGGCCATCCCGCCCGCGTACGGCGAGTACATCGGCATCGCCCTCCTCGCCTCCCGGCGACCTGTGGGGGTGGCCGCGTGAACGCCCGCGTACTGCCCCTGCGGCGGCCGAACGGGATGAGGGTCCTGGACCTGTGCTGCGGCGCGGGTGGTCTCTCCATGGGCTACTACCTCGCCGGGTTCGACGTCGTCGGCGTCGACATCGCACCCCAGCCCAACTACCCGTTCCCCTTCGTCCAGGCCGACGGCCTGGACTACGCCGCTCGGCACGGCCACACCTTCGACCTGGTCCACGGCTCCTGGCCCTGCGAGCGCTACGCCACCGTCACCAAATGGCGCGGCAACCCAGAAGAGCACCCGGACCTGATCGCACCGGGCCGCGAGGTCATGCAGGCCACCGGACGCCCGTGGGTCATCGAGAACGTCCCCGAGACCACCAAGGCACGCATCCTGCGCCCGGACTACCTCCTGTGCGGAACCCAGTTCGGCCTCAGCATCCGCCGCCACCGCGCCTTCGAGACCTCATGGGGCGGCGGCGGTGACCTGCTCCCGCCCTGCTGGCACCGCAAAGGACTGCTCGCCTTCGAGCACAAGGGCGAACGCGCCTACGCCGACGCCATGGGCTGCACCTGGATGAGCAACCTTGAAGCCCGCAAAGCCGTACCCCCCGCCTACACCCACTGGATCGCCACCCAGTTCCTCGCCCTCGACGAGAGGAGCGCAGCATGAACAACACCCTGCTGAGTGCTGCCCTGACCGCCGCCGCCCGGGGCTGGCACGTCTTCCCCCTCCGCCTCGGAACCAAGCGGCCCGCGCTCCACGGCGAAGCCTCCTGCCCGCGTACGGGCGCCTGCTCCGGCGGGCACCTGAAGTGGGAGCAGCGCGCCACCACCGACCCTGACCTCATCCGGGCCACGTGGTCGGAGGGCATGTTCAACGTCGGCATCGCCACCGGGCCTTCCGGGCTGCTGGTCGTCGACCTGGACGTGCCCAAGGAGAAGAGCGGTTCGGACGCGCCTTTCGGCGCGATGACCTTTGAGGCGCTCTGCGAGCGCGCCGGCCACGCCGTCCCCAGCACCTACCGGGTGCGGACCGCGACGGGCGGGCAGCACCTGTACTTCACCGTCCCGAACGGCCTCCGGCTGACCAACACCGCCGGGACCATTGGGGAGTTGATCGACACCCGGGGCTGGGGCGGCTACGTCGTCGGCGCGGGCAGCGTCGTCCCCGGCGGGATGTACCGGCACGTGAACGGCCCCGAGGCCGTCCCGCTGCCCTCCTGGCTCCAAACCATCCTGGAACCCACCCCCGCGCGCCCTACGGCCCCGCTGAGGCTTCCTGCGGTCAACGGGAGCCGCGCCGCGCTCGCTGCACTGGAGGCTGAGTGCGCGACGGTGGCGGCGGCGCCGGAATCGCAGCGCAACACGACGCTCAACCGCAGCGCGTTCAAGTTGGGGCGCTTCGTTGCGTGGGGCGACCTCCCCCGGCACGTGGTGGAGGAGGCCTTCCAAAGGGCGGGGGAGTCGACGGGCCTGCCGCCGGCCGAGTGCCGCGCCACGATCCGCAGCGCCCTGGACAGCTCCCTTCGCAAGGCCCGAGCCCGGGAGGCGGCATGAGCCACCCCACCCGCTCCCCCTTGGAAGGCCAACCCGCCACGCCGACCGGCCCGCAGGCCGCCCCACAGCCTGTGGACACCCCGGCCGTGGGCACCCGAAAGGTAGTCGCCGAAGGCGTCCGCACTGCTCTTGGTGTGGACCCGCGCGGAGACGACGGACGCCGCCCCATCGCGTGGCTGACCATCACCGCGTCCGGTCGCGGCACCCCCACCGCCAAATCGTGGTGCGCGTGCGGACGCGACCTGAGCGCGCGCGGCCAGGCCGACGTGTTCGCCCTGGTCGCCGGACACGACTACCACCGCACCGTGTGCCCCCTGCGCAATCTTCAGGAAGGACGGGCCGCAGCATGACCTACCAGCCCACCATCGACGGCGCCGCACTGCTCGACGAGGTGGAAGCCTTCCACCGCCGCTTCAACGTCTTCCCGACAGAGGCCGCCTACGTCGCCGTGGCGCTGTGGGACGCCCACGCCCACCTGCTCGACTGCTTCGAGTCCACCCCGCGCCTGGCCTTCCTGTCCCCCGAGCCGGGTTCCGGCAAGTCCCGGGCGCTGGAGATCGTGGAAACGCTCGTGCCGAACGCGATGGCCGCTGTCGACGCATCCGCCGCCGCGCTCTTCCGCGCGGTCTCGGGCGTCGACGGCCAGCGGCCCACGATCCTCTTCGACGAGATCGACACCATCTTCGGCCCCAAGGCCGGGGAGAACGAGCAGCTCCGAGGGTTCATCAACGCGGGCCACCGCCGCAATCGCCCCATGTTCCGCTGCGTGGGCGATGGCGCCAACCAGACCGTGCAGGCCTTCCACTCCTACACCGCTGTCGCCGTGGCCGGGCTCGGCTCTCTGCCGGACACGATCCTGACCCGCTCGGTCGTCATCCGCATGCGGCGCAGGGCTCGGAACGAGAAGGTCGAGCCCTACCGCACCCGTATCCACGAGAAGGAGGGCTTCGCCCTGCGGGATCGGCTCGCAACGTGGGCAGAGCAGGTCTCCGAGCGCGTGATGGGCGCCTGGCCGGAGATGCCCGAGGGCATCACGGACCGGCCGGCCGACGTCTGGGAGCCCCTGCTCGCCATCGCGGACGCGGCAGGCGGCGCCTGGCCGGAGCGGGTCCGCGCGGCATGCGTGGCCCTGGTCAAGGCGGCTCAGACCACGGACAAGCACAGCGTCGGAATCCGGCTGCTCACGGACCTGCGCGACCACGTCCTGATCGGCGTGGACAAGCTGCCCACCATCGCCATCCTCGACCGGCTCAACGCCCTCGACGACGCCCCCTGGGCCGACCTCGACGGCAAGCCCCTCGACAACCGGCGGCTCGCCAGGATGCTCGGGGAGTACATGACCGTCGACAACACGCCGGTCAAGTCCCGCAACATCCGCACGGCCGGCGGTGTCTTCAAGGGCTTCCACGCCGAGGATCTGGCCGACGCCTGGGCGCGTTACTGCCCGCCCCCTGCCCAGGAAGCCGCTACATCCGCTACGCCGCTACAGCCCAGCTCAGAGCCCCTGAATCTGTAGCGGCACCCCAGCGTGTAGCGGCTACGCCCGCTACGGCGTAGCGCATGCGTAGCCGCTACACGCCACCCCTCCGCTACAAAAACACCCCCGCTGACCTGCGATGTAGCGCTGTAGCGGATGTAGCGGACTTCTGAGAAGGCCCGTCGACGCTCGCGCCGCAAAGGAGCCTCATGCGCTCGCCCGACCTGACTTCAAGCGACCCCCGCGCCACTCTCCGCGCGGGGTTGCCGGATCGCTACCTCACCCCCGATGACATCGCGGGGATGTTCGGTGTCCCCCTCGAAACCGTCTACCAGTGGCGCAAGAAGCGCACCGGCCCGCCCGGATTCCGCATCGGCAAGCACGTGCGCTACGACCCCGCCGAGGTACGGATGTTCGTCGCGCAGCTCAAGACGGCGGACCAGGAAGCCGCCTGAGATCACCTCACCCCGCAGGGGGCGGCCGTGGAACGGCCGCCCCCTGCGGCACATCCAGGAAGGAACTCGCCGCAATGGCAGGCCACATCCAAGACCGCTGGTTCAAGACCGAGACGAACGCCGACGGCAAGGGCAGCCGCGTCAAGTCCGAGCGTCACGGCACGGGACTCCGCTATCGAGCCCGCTACATCGGCCCTGACGGAGCGGAGAAGTCCAAGAGCTTCCGCGACGGACAGAAGCGTCTCGCCGAGAAGTGGCTGACCAACATCGAGGCCGACATGTCGCGCGGTCAGTACACCGACCCTCGCGCTTCGCGGATCACCTTCAGGCAGTACGCCGAGAAGTGGGTGAAGGCACACCCGGGCGAGATCAACAGTCGTGAGGCGGCGGAGCGGCGCCTGCGGCTGCACGTCTACCCGTACTTCGGGACTCGCCCGCTCGGCTCGTTCAAGCCGGAGCACATCCGCACTTGGCTTGCCCAGTTGGAGCCTGTGGCCCCTGCCGAGTCGAGCCGCCGCATCATCTACGGCACGGTCTCAGCAGTCCTCAACGCGGCGGTGGATGACGGGCTGCTCGCGAAGAACCCGTGCCGTGCCCGGTCGGTGACGATCCCGAAGGCCGCACCCGGGCAGATCGTGCCCTGGACAATCCCTCAGGTTGTCACCGTGCGGGAGGCACTCCCCGAGCGCTTCCAGGCCACGGTCGACGCCGGCGCCGGTTGTGGTCTGCGACAGGGTGAAGTCTTCGGCCTGTCTGTCGATGAGCTCGACATCGAGGGTGGATGGCTTCACGTGAACCACCAGCTCAAGCGCATCCGAGGCGAGTACGTCTTTGCGCGGCCGAAGGGAAACAAAACCAGGAAGGTTCCCCTCCCCAAGGTCGTCGCCGCCGCGCTCAGCGAGCACATCAAGCGATTTCCGCCGACACTCGTCACTCTGCCTTGGCGTACCCCTGACGGGTCGGCCGTCACAAAGCAACTGTTGTTCTCCGGAGACAGGGGCGATCACGTCCGCGTGAGCTACTTCAACGACTGGAAGTGGAAGCCTGCACTGGTGATGGCAGGGATCATTCCGGAGCCGAGGAAGGGTCAGCGTTACGCCGCCGCGCCGGACAACGGCATGCACGCGTTGCGCCACTTCTACGCCTCTGTGCTGCTCGACGCCGGAGAGAACATCAAGGCGCTGAGCCAGTACCTCGGGCACGCGGACCCTGGCTTCACCCTGCGCACGTACACGCACCTCATGCCGAGCAGCGAGGGCCGTACCCGCAAGGCCGTGGACCGGGCCTTCCAGGCGCCCGCTGAGCAAGATCACGGCCCAGGGACGGCCCAGGCGGCGTGATGGGCGCCGAGAGCTTCCTATCGCCGCAGGTCGGGGCCTCGTGGTCCCGACCTTCCGGGATTCCATCTACTTCTGGCCGATCTACACGGGCACGGCGATCCCGATCGACTCGTGGCGCTCTCGGATGTGGCTCGACACCTGGGTCTGATCGCGCATACCCGATACCTGGGCCCGAGTCCGTTTCGGCCGTTTTCTCGATCTCTCTTCGGATACTTTCGGACACCATCCACCTAACTCCCCGTCGCCGGGGCCTCACGCGTGCCTACAGTCCCAGCGTCAACCTGGGGAGGGGACGCACATGCGCAAGGGGGCCAAGGTCGCGATCGTCGGCGGGGTGTTCACCGTCATGGTGGGCGGAGCCGGGTACGGGGCCTTCAACATCGTCACGGCCGTCACGGGGGACGGCGGCTCATCCGCGGCGGGGCCGCAGGCCCACCGCACGGGGCCGCCGACGGCCGACGAGGTCGACGAGACCTCGCGGAAGTTCCTCGCGGCGTGGGGGAGGAACGACGCGGACGGGGCCGCCGGGTTCACCAACTTCGCGGAGAACGCACGCGAGGCGCTGCGCGGCTGGCACGAGGACGCGCACGTCACGCACACCGCGCTGAAGGCCGGGAAGCCGTCCGGGGCGAAGGTCCCGTTCTCGGTACGGGCCACCGTGGAGTTCGGCGGGAAGAAGAAGACCCTGTCCTACGACTCCTCGCTCACCGTCGTGCGCGGCGAGACCACCGGGCGGGCCCTGGTGAAGTGGAGCCCGTCCGTGCTCCACCCGGACCTGCGGGAGGGCGACACCCTGCTCACCGGCGAGTCCGCGGCGCCGCCCATCGAGGCCGTCGACCGCGACGGGGTCGTCCTGACCGCGAAGAAGTACCCCTCGCTCGGCCCGGTCCTGGACCAGCTGCGCTCCCGGTACGGGGACAAGGCCGGCGGCACCCCGGGCGTCGAGACGTACGTCCAGCACACGAACGCCGACGGCACCGAGACCGCCAAGACGCTGCTCACCCTCACCAAGGGCAGGCCGGGCACGCTGCACACGACCCTCAGCGCGAACGCCCAGGCGGCCGCCGAGGGCGCCGTCGCGCGGTACGCGAAGTCGTCGGTGGTCGCCGTGAAGGCGTCGACCGGTGAGGTGCTGGCGGTGGCAAACGCCTCGGAGCGCGAGTTCAACGCCGCGTTCAACGGCCGTGTGGCGCCCGGTTCGACGCTGAAGATCCTCACCGCGGCGGCGCTCGTCGACCACGGCGTCACGACGGAGACCGGCCCGGCGCCGTGCCCCGACTCGGCGGTCGCGATGAGCCAGACCTTCCACAACCTCAAGGGCATGGCCCCGAACGAGGGCGCGACCCTGGCCAACAGCTTCGCCCGCTCCTGCAACACGGCCTTCATCAAGTACTCCGACGACCTCGGCGCGCAGAACTTCGCCGACGAGGCGACGCAGCGGTTCGGGCTCGGCAAGGACTGGAAGACGGGGATCGTCTCGTTCGACGGCTCGGTGCCGGCGGCGGGCGGGTCGGACGCGGCCGCCGGGATGATCGGCCAGGGGCAGGTGCAGATGAACCCGCTGAACCTGGCCTCGGTGACGGCGACCGCGATCACCGGCACCTTCCACCAGCCGGTCCTCGTCGCCCCGGGTCTCGACGACCGCACCCTGGCCACGGCGCAGGGACTCCCGTCCGCGACGGTGTCCCAGCTGCGCCGCATGATGAACCTCACGGCGACCGCCCCTTACGGCACGGCGACGCAGGTCATGGCGGGTCTGGGCCCGAACATCGGCGCGAAGACGGGCTCGGCGGAGGTGGACGGCCAGGGCAAGTCCAACTCCTGGTTCACGGGGTACCGCGGCGACGTGACAGCCTCGGCGATGGTCCTGAGCGGCGGCCACGGAGGCGACGCGGCGGGCCCGATCGTGGCGACGGTACTGAGAAGCGCCTCGTAAGTGCCCACAGAACGCAACCGATGCCGCGCCACCACCGTTCAGTCCTACGGCGAAGAAGCGCACCCGGCTCCCCGCGCCGATACCAGCCCCCTAGTCTGAACATCAGCCAAACCACCGGAGGGAACACGTGGGCACCAGAGGCAAGCGGCGCGAGCCCTCGCGCCGGAACACCAACGCCCTGGTGATCGGCGCGGCCGCGACCGTCGTGGCCGTAGGCGCGGGCATCGGCGTGTACGCCTTCGCGGACGGCGACAGCGAGGCCGCCGCCGACAGCAAGCCCCGGATCAAGACGGGCCCGCCCACCTCCGCGGAGACCCGGGCGGCCGCCGAACGTTTCCTGTCCGCGTGGCAGAAGGGCGACACCGCCGGTGCCGCCGCGGCCACGGACGACGCCCCCGCCGCACGGACGGCCCTGTCCGCGCTGGCCGAGGACGCCCACCTCGGCGAGATGAAGCTGACCCCGGGCACCCGCAAGGGCGCCACCGTTCCCTTCCACGTCACATCGAAGGTCACGTACGAGAAGACGAGCAAGCCGTTCGCGTACGACTCGAGGCTCTCCGTCGTGCGGGACAAGAGGACCGGCAAGGTGTCCGTCGACTGGGCGCCGTCCGTCGTGCACCCGGATCTCCGGGACGGGGACCGGCTGGTGACGGGCGAGGCGGGCGATCCGCCGGTCAAGGCGCTGGACCGGGACGGCGGCGAGCTGAGCGTGAAGAAGTACGCCTCGCTCGGCACCGTCGTCGACGGGCTGCGCGAGAAGTACGGGAAGAAGGCCGGCGGCACCGCGGGCGTCGAACTGCGCGTCGTGCGCAAGGACTCCGAAGAGGCGTCCGGGAAGAAGGCCGCGACGACGAAGGCGCAGGACAAGAACGCGCTGCCGGACAAGACGCTGCTCACCCTCTCCGAGGGCACCCCGGGCACCGTGAAGACGACGCTGAGCCCGTCGTTGCAGGCCGAGGCGGAGAAGCAGGTCGCCTCGCGCAAGAAGGCCTCGGTCGTGGTCGTGCGGCCCTCGACCGGCGAGATCCTGGCGGTGGCGAACTCCAGCCCCGGGTTCAACACGGCGTTCCAGGGTTCGCTCGCGCCCGGCTCCACGATGAAGGTCATCACCTCGTCGATGCTGCTGGAGAAGCATCTGGCGGGCGTCGACAAGAAGCACCCGTGCCCGAAGTACTTCACGTACGGGCACTGGAAGTTCCAGAACGACGACAAGTTCCAGATCAAGGACGGGACGTTCAAGGCGAGCTTCGCCGCGTCCTGCAACACCGCGTTCATCAGCCAGGCCCCCGAGCTGGAGGACAACTCGCTGACGCTGCAGGCCCAGCAGGTGTTCGGGCTCGGGATGAACAACTGGTCGATCGGGGTGTCCAGCTTCGACGGCGCGGTGCCGGTGCAGTCGCAGGCGCAGATGGGCGCCTCGCTGATCGGGCAGGGCGGGGTGCGGATGAACCCGCTGAACATGGCCTCGGTCGCGGCAACCGTGAAGTCCGGCACCTTCCACCAGCCGTACCTCGTCTCACCGGACTTCGACCACCGCACGCTGGCGAAGGCCTCGCGCACGATGTCCGCGAAGACGGTCGGGGATCTGCGCGAGCTGATGCACTACACGGCGGTCGCGGGCACGGCGGTCAAGCCGATGTCGGGGCTCGGCGCGGACATGGGCGCCAAGACGGGTTCGGCGGAGGTCGACGGCCAGAAGGAGCCCAACGGCTGGTTCACGGCCTGGCGCGGGGACCTCGCGGCGGCCGCGGTCGTGCAGCAGGGCGGCCACGGTGGCGACTCGGCCGGTCCGGTCGTACGGAAGATGCTGCTGTCCGGAGGCTGAGCCGGGCCCGCGGCCGGGGCGGATCCGAGGCCCGATACCCGGTCGCATGGGCGGTACACGGACCGTTAGCGTGCCGTCCATGACGTCTACAGACAGCGGTACCTCCGCATCGGGAGCCGCCTCCGAAGCCGCAGCGGGAGCCTCGTCGGAAGCAGCGGCGGGCGCCGCGCACCCCCGCTTCGCCGAGGCCGTGACCGGTATGGGTCTCGCCGGACTCCTGCCGCGCGTACGGCGGTTCCCGGACGCGACCCGCACCGCGCAGGAGGCGGCCGCCGCGATCGGCTGCGAGCTCAGCCAGATCTGCAAGTCGCTGATCTTCGCCGCCGACGGTGTTCCGGTGCTCGTGCTGATGGACGGCTCCTCGCGGGTCGACCTGGAGCGGGTGCGACAGGCGCTCGGCGCCGGGAAGGTCACGCGGGCCAGGGCCGACGTCGTGCGCGAGACGACCGGTTACGCGATCGGCGGCGTGCCGCCCTTCGGGCACCGCACACGCACCCGGGTCCTCGCCGACCGCTCGCTGCTCGCGCACGACGAGGTGTGGGCCGCGGCCGGCACCCCGTACGCGGTGTTCCCGATGGGGCCGAAGGAATTGATCGAGCACGCGGGGGCGACGCTCGTGGACGTGCGGGAGTGACGCCGCTCGTCACCGCGGCGGTGCTGCTCGCCGCGGTCACCCACGCGTCGTGGAACGCGCTGGCCCACCACATCACCGACAAGCTGGTCGGCTTCACGCTGATCGCCGGCGGCGGGGCGCTGATCGGCTTCGTGCTCGCGCTGTTCGCGCCGGTCCCGGCCGCGGGCGCCTGGCCGTACCTGGTCGCCTCCGCGATCCTCCACGTCGGCTACATGTGCCTGCTGATGACCTCGTTCCGGCTCGGCGACTTCGGTCAGGCCTACCCGATAGCGCGCGGCACGGCCCCGCTCCTGGTGACGGTCCTCGCGGCGGTGTTCGCCGGTGAGGTGCCGGGCGGCTGGCAGGCGGCCGGGGTCGCGGTGTCCTGCGCGGGTCTGACGGGCCTCGCGCTGTGGGGGCTGCGCGGGACGGGGCGCAGGCCGGACTGGACGGCGCTCGGCGCGGCCCTCGCGACCGGTGCCTCGATCGCCGCGTACACGGTGGTGGACGGGCTCGGGGTGCGCGCCTCGGGGTCCTCGATCGGGTACATCGCGTGGCTGATGATCCTGGAGGGCCTCGCGATCCCGCTCTGGGCGGCGTACCGGTGGCGGGGTGAATTCGTGGCCACGCTGCGGCCGTTCGCGCTGCGCGGGCTCTTCGGGGCGGCGCTGTCCGTGACCGCGTACGGCCTCGTGCTGTGGGCGCAGACGCGGGCGGACCTGGCCCCGATCTCCGCGCTGCGCGAGTCGTCCATCATCGTGGGCGCGGCGATCGGGGCGGTGTTCTTCAAGGAACGGTTCGGGATGCCGCGGATCCTGGCGGCGGGTGTGATGGTGGCGGGCATCGGGCTGATGCTGCACGCCGGGTGACGATGTGTCAGCCCGCGGCGATCTCGCCGGCGGAGCGCTCCACGCACAGCTCGTTGCCCTCGGGGTCGTGCAGGGTCACCCAGCCCCGGCCGTCGGGGCGGCGGTGGTCGCCCGCGAGCTTCGCGCCGAGCCCGAGCAGCCGCTCGACCTCCTCGTCGCGGGTGCGGTCCTGGGGCTGGAGGTCGAGGTGCACCCGGTTCTTGACGGTCTTGACGTCCTCGACGCGGACGAAGAGCAGCGCCGCGTTCGCACTGGTCACGAGGGCCTCGGGGTCGCCGGGGACGTCCTCGTCGGAGACTTCGCCGTCGAGGACGGCGGCCCAGAACCCGGCCAGGGTGTAGGGGTCGGCGCAGTCGAAGGTGATGTGGCGCACGAGAGAAGACATGCCGGTCACCCGACCACGGCCGCGCACGGGGCGTCCAGTGATTTACCCGCGCCCCCGAGGTCTTTCCCCGGGGCTTCCCCCAGGTGCGCCTCAGGGGCGTCCGGGGGTTGAACCAGGGCTGTTCCGGAGGGAGTTGGGGACCCGCCGAGGCCAGCATGTGGGCATGACCTCAGCAACCGTCGCGGCGACCGCGACCTCCGCCCGCACCGCCTTCTTCCTCGGCCCCGCGCTCTTCGGCGCGTACGGGCTGATCCGTGTGCTCGACGGCCTCGACGGCGAGCGCGGGCCCGGGCTCGCCTGGACCGCCGGGCATCTGTGCTTCCTCGTCGGGCTCGTCTTCTTCGTCAGAGGGTTCGTGGCGCTGCGGAGCCGGGCGCGGCACCGGGACCCGGTGGCGACGACGGGACTCTGGACCGGCATCGCGGGGGCGGTCGCGCTGAGCGTGCAGTTCGGCGTCGACATCGTGACGGGCCTGATGGCCGCCGACCACGCGGAGATGGCCCGCCTCAGCGACAACTTCGGTTCGCTGCCCGGCGTGGAGGCGGCCTTCTACATGTTCGGGCCGATGCTGTTCTTCGTCGGGCAGATCGTGCTCACCCTGCGCCTCGGGGCGCTGCGCAGGCTGCCGCTGTGGGCGCCGTGCCTGGTGTTCGTCTCCGCGCTGATGCCGTTCCTGGGCAAGGACCTGATGCCGGTGGCCGCGCTGCTGCTGCTGGTCGGCTATGCGCCCCTGTGGCTGCCGAGCGCGTCCCGCACCGCCCTGAGGAGCGCTTGAGCACGCGGGTCCGCGGTGACGCCCTTCTGCAGGCCGTTGGTGACGTAGCCGAAGGCGAGGCCCGACTCGGGGTCGGCGAAGCCCAGGGCGCCGCCGCGGCCAGGGTGGCCGAAGGAGCCGGGGGCGAGGAGTGGGGAGGAGGCGCCGTGCAGCATGTAGCCGAGGCCGAAGCGGGACGGGGCGATCAGCACCCGGTCCGGTCCCGCGGAGGCCTCCGTACGGGCGAGCCGCACCGTCTCCGGGGTGAACAGGCGGCTCCCGCCGTCGACTTCGCCGATGAGCGAGGCGTAGAAGCGGGCGAGTCCGTCGGCGGTGCCGATGCCGTTGGAGGCGGGCAGTTCGGCGGCGCGGTAGGCCGGGTCGTTCTCGTCCGGCGCGGGTGCGATGGAGTCGAAGGCGCGGCGGGTCGGCGAGGCCGGGTCCGCGTACGCCGCGACGAGGGCGGGCTTGGGGCGCGAGCGCGGGGCGCCGGGCACGACCGGGGCCTCGACGGGGCCCACCCGGCCGGCCCGGTGGGCCTGCGCGGCGGGCAGTCCGATCCACAGGTCGGCGCCGATTGAGGACAGCCGTCTCCCCGGCGACGAAGGTCCCGAGGAAGCGGCCGCCGACCTCAGCTGTAGGTCTGGGCGTGTTGACGCCCTCACCTGCCTGTGGCAGGAGATTTTGGTCCGTGCCGCTGTGCGACACCACCTCGGGTTCCTGTTTCACAGGCCACTGCCAACCAATGAAGGCCGGTCTTACACGGCCTCCGCAGGCCTGACTTCCCGCCCGCCCGGCGGTAGGTCCGACGAATCGTTGCCGGACCACGCGATAGTAGCCCTGCTGTCGCGCCCCTCCGGGCGCCAACGACGAGATACCTCACATAATCACCCTCAGGCGGGACTCAACGGGCAACCGTTCCGTCCTCGTAGACGACGACGGCCGCGCCGCGCTCACCGCGCGCCGCGAAGTTCTCGGCGAAGGCCTGCTTCACGCCTTCGAAACGGGGGTCCGTCGTGCCGTTCACTGCTGTGTCCACAGGCTGTGCAACAGGGGGTTGGGGCGATTGATTCCGGGCGGGCCTGAGGGCTTCAGGGCCTCAGCCCGGGAGGCCGGGGGCGTCCGCGACCGAGCGGGGGTCGAAGCCGAAGGGGAGTTCCAGGCGGTGGGTGCGCATCAGGGTCTCGTCGGTGAGGAGGCCGGCGGTCGGGCCGTCTGCGGCGATGACGCCCTCGCTGAGGATCAGGGAGCGCGGGCACAGCTCCAGGGCGTAGGGCAGGTCGTGGGTGACCATCAGGACCGTGACGTCCAGGGAGCGCAGGATGTCGGCGAGTTCGCGGCGGGAGGCCGGGTCGAGGTTGGAGGACGGCTCGTCGAGGACGAGGATCTCCGGCTCCATCGCGAGGACGGTGGCCACGGCGACGCGGCGGCGCTGGCCGAAGGAGAGGTGGTGCGGCGGGCGGTCCGCGTACTCCTCCATGCCGACGAGCGAGAGCGCCTTGTGGACCCGGGCCTCCAGCTCGGCGCCCTTCAGTCCGGCGGCCGCCGGGCCGAAGGCGACGTCCTCGCGGACCGTCGGCATGAACAGCTGGTCGTCGGGGTCCTGGAAGACGATGCCGACCTTGCGGCGGATCTCCGCCATGTTCTTCTTCGAGACCGGGAGCCCGGCGACGGTGACGGTGCCCGCGCCGCCGGTCAGGATGCCGTTGAGGTGCAGCACGAGGGTCGTCTTGCCGGCGCCGTTCGGCCCGAGCAGGGCGACGCGCTCGCCGCGCCCGATGGTGAGATCGACGCCGAAGAGGGCCTGGTGGCCGTCGGGGTAGGCGAAGGCGAGGCCGGAGACCTCCAGAGAAGCGGTCACAGGGTCCATCCCAACAGGCATACGACGAGGGCGGCGGAGGGCAGCGCCAGGGCGGAGGTCCACTGGGCGCGGGAGGCGGTCACGTCGTCGATCACCGGCATGGTGCCCGCGTAGCCGCGGCTGACCATGGCGAGGTGGACGCGTTCGCCGCGCTCGTAGGAGCGGATGAAGAGGGCGCCGGCGGACTTGGCGAGGACGCCCCAGTGGCGGACTCCGGAGGCCTCGAAGCCGCGGGACTCGCGGGCGATCCTCATGCGCCGCATCTCGTCGGTGATCACATCGCCGTAGCGGATCATGAACGAGGCGATCTGGACGAGCAGCGGCGGCAGCTTGAGGCGCTGGAGTCCGAGGAGCAGTTCGCGCAGTTCGGTGGTGGAGGCGAGGAGCACGGAGGCGGCGACGCCGAGGGTGCCCTTGGCCAGCACGTTCCACGCGCCCCACAGGCCGGACTCGCTGAGCGACAGGCCGAGGACTTGCACCCGCTCGCCCTCGGCGACGAACGGCATGAGCACCGCGAACGCGACGAAGGGGATCTCGATGAGGAGCCGCTTGAGCAGGTAGCCGGCCGGGACCCGGGCCGCGTACGCGACGCAGCCGAGCAGCACCGCGTACAGGCCGAAGGCCCACATGGCCTCGCGCGGGGTGGAGACCACGACGATCACGAAGCCGAAGACGGCGGCGAGCTTGGTGTGCGGGGGCAGGGCGTGCACCGGCGAGTCGGCGGCGCGGTAGAGGCGGTGGGCGTGTCCGGCACCCATGTCAGGCCACCGGGTCCCCGGCGCGGACCTCGGTGGAGGCCGCGTCACTCGTACGCCGCCTGCGCAGCGCCCAGAAGACGGCGGATCCGGCGACGACGGTCACGCCGACGCCGATGACGCCGGCGAGGCCGCCGGAGAGCCGGGAGTTCGTGATGTCGCGGACGCCGTAGTCGGCGAGCGGGGAGTCGGCGGAGGCGTGCTCCTCGGTCTTGCGGTCGAGGCCCTTGTCGTGGGCGACCTTCTCCAGGCCGTCCGGGTTCGCGGAGGCGTAGAAGGAGACGAAGCCGGCGAGGACGAGGGAGGTGACGAGGCCGGTGATCCAGATCTTGCGGTGCGAGCCGCCGGACGCGGCCGGGGCGGGCGCGGCGGCGGGGGCGTCGACGAGCTCGCCGCCGACGCGCAGCTTGAGCGGCACGGTCAGTCCGCGCGCCCCGTACACGAGGTCGGGGCGGACGGCGACGACGGCGCCGACGGTGAGCGCGGTGATGACGGCCTCGCCGATGCCGATGAGGACGTGGACGCCGACCATCGCGGTGGCGACCTTGCCGAGGGAGACGTCGGTGGTCCCTCCGACGGCGTAGAGCAGGGTGAAGACGAGGGCGGCGGCCGGGACCGAGAGGAGCGCGGCCACGAAGGACGCGACGGTGATCGAGCGCCGGCCGCGCGGCAGCAGCTTCACGAGGCCGCGGAAGACGAGGTAGGCGACGACGGTGGTGGTGATCGCCATGTCGGTGACGTTGACGCCGAGCGCGGTCAGGCCGCCGTCGGCGAACAGCACGCCCTGCATCAGCAGCACCACGGACACACACAGGACCCCTGTGTAGGGGCCCACGAGGATCGCGGCGAGTGCGCCGCCGAGGAGATGGCCGCTGGTGCCGGCGGCGACCGGGAAGTTCAGCATCTGGACGGCGAAGATGAACGCCGCGACCAGGCCGGCCAGGGGTGCGGTGCGCTCGTCCAGCTCGCGGCGCGCTCCGCGCAGGCTCACGGCGACGGCACCCGCGGCGACGACACCGGCGGCCGCGGAGACGGGCGCGTTGATGAATCCGTCGGGGACATGCATGGGCGGGAACTCCGGCGCTCGGGCGGCTGGTCGACCGGCTGGTCGGCCGTTCGATGATAGGGCCTTGTTGCGAACTGCTCGCAAGAGCGCCTGTCCCTCAGCTGGTCACAGCCCGCACCTCGTCACTTATCTCGGACATATGGGACATTGGATGGCATGGATGCCGCCGAGCAGTTCACGGAGCAGTCCGTCGAGCAGTACGTGGAGCAGTACGTCCGCGCCCGCGTCGTCACCGACTCCCCCGAAGCCGCCCGCTCGGTCGCCGTCGTGCTCCGCTGGACCGGCGGCCTGGTCCACGTCACCCTGCCCGACGCCGGTGAGTGGACCTTCGCGCGCGAGCTGCTCGAACGCGGGCTGCGCGCCCCGGCCACCGGCGGCGACATCCGGATCTGGCCGTGCGGCCGGGTCCAGGCGGTCATGGAGTTCCACGCACACCACGGGGCGACGGTCGTGCAGTTCGACGTGAAGGCGCTGATCCGCTTCCTGCGTCGTACGTACACGGCCGTCGCCCCGGTGCCCGCCGCTCACTGAGCGGCCGCGTCCCGAACCGTCAGGCGCTGACCAGCTCCCGGTCCGCGTCGCCGTCCTTGCCGGCTCCGCCTTCGTCGGCCTTCTGCAGGGCCTCGCCCTCCACGTCGACGTTCGGCAGCAGCCGGTCCAGCCACTTCGGCAGCCACCAGGCACGCTTGCCGAGCAGTGCGAGCACCGCGGGCACGATCGTCATGCGGACCACGAACGCGTCGAAGAAGACGGCGATCGCGAGACCGAAGCCGATCATCTTGATCATCTGCTCCGAGGAGCCGATGAAGCCCGCGAACACCGCGATCATGATGATCGCCGCGGCCGTGACCACCCGGGCCCCGTGCTTGAACCCGGTGACGACGGCCTGCGCCGGACGCTCCCCGTGGACGTACGCCTCCCGCATGCGGGTCACGAGGAAGACCTCGTAGTCCATCGCGAGGCCGAAGACCACGCCCACCATGAAGATCGGCATCATCGACATGATCGGGGTCGTCTGCTCGACGCCGAACAGCGAGCCGAGCCAGCCCCACTGGAAGACGGCCACGACGGCGCCGAGCGCGGCGAGCACCGAGAGCAGGAAGCCGAGCGCCGCCTTGAGCGGGACCAGGACCGAGCGGAAGACGACCATCAGGAGCAGGAAGGCCAGGCCGACGACGAGTGCCAGGTAGGGCACGAGGGCGTCGTTGAGCTTCTGCGAGACGTCGATGTTCATGGCGGTCGAGCCGGTGACGCTCAGCTCGGCGCCGGTGCCCTTCGTGATCTCCTTGCCCTCCGCGCGGATCGCGTGGACGACGTCCTCGGTCTCCGTCGAGGACGGCTGGTACTTCGAGATCACGGTGACGATGGCGGTGTCACCGGCCTTGTTGAACGTGGCCGGGGTGACCGCGGCGACGCCGTCCGTCCCCTTGATGGAGGAGACGACGCGGTCGACTGCGGCCTTCGGGTCGTCCGCGCCCCGCGCGTCGACGACGGTGAGCAGCGGCCCGTTGAAGCCCGGGCCGAAGCCCTCGGACAGCAGGTCGTAGGCCTTGCGCTGGGTGGTGTCGGTGGGCTGGACGCCGTCGTCGGGCAGGCCCAGCTGAAGCGAGGCGACCGGGACGGCCATGGCGCCGAGACCGACGATGCCGGCGATCAGCACGGCGACCGGGCGGCGGAGCACGAAGCGGGCCCAGCGGGTCCCCATGTTCGCCTTCGCCTCGACCGGGTTCTCCGCGGCCAGGTTCTTACGGGCCTTGCGGCCGTGCACCCGCTTGCCGACGTAGCCGAGCAGCGCCGGGATGAGGGTGAGCGCGATGAGCACGGCGATGGCGACGGTGCCGGCGGCGGCGACGCCCATCTTGGTGAGCATCGGGATGTTGACGACGGCGAGGCCGACCAGGGCGATGACGACGGTGAGCCCGGCGAAGACGACCGCGGAGCCCGCGGTGCCGACGGCCCGCCCGGCCGCCTCCTCGCGCTCGCGGCCCTCGGCCAGTTCGGCGCGGTAGCGGGAGACGATGAAGAGGGCGTAGTCGATGCCGACCGCGAGGCCGATCATCATCGCGAGCGTGGACGTGGTGGAGCCCAGGTCGAGGACGCTGGCCAGGGCCGTGATCGTGGAGACGCCGATGCCGACGCCGATGATCGCGGTGAGCAGCGGAAGCCCGGCGGCGATCAGCGAGCCGAACGTGATGACGAGGACCACCGCGGCGATCGCGATGCCGATGATCTCCGTGGCGCCCGTCTCCGGGACGGCCTGCAGCGCGTCACCGCCGACCTCGACGGTGAGCCCCGTCTTCTGCGCCTCGTCGATGACCTCCTGCAGCGCGTCCCGGTCCTCGTCGGTCAGCTCCATGCCGGAGACCTTGTACGAGGCCGAGGCGTAGGCGATCGTGCCGTCCCGGCTCACCGTCTTGGCGGCGAACGGGTCGGCGACCGAGGCCACCTGGTCCGAGCTCGCCTTGATCTGCGCGACGGTGTCCTGGATGTCGGCCTTGTTGGCGGCATCGGTGAGCTTCTCGCCGGCCGGCGCCTTGAAGACGACGCGGGCGGTGGCCCCGTCGGCGGCGGAGCCGGGGAAGCGCTGGTCGAGCAGGTCGAAGGCCTTCTGCGCCTCGGTCCCGGGGATCGAGAAGGAACTGGAGGCGGCGGTCGGGGCGGTGGCGGCGCCCACGCCCGCGAGGGTGAGCAGGGCCACCCAGATCAGGGCGACGAAGTGCCGCCGGCGAAAGGCGAACTTGCCGAGTTTGTAGAGGAACGTGGCCACGGGGGCGTACTCCCGGTCAGGTCGTGGGACTGAGTCTGGGCAGGGGGCATCGGCCCGACGACGTGAGCGGTGCGCGTCAGGTGCTGCGGGTGGTGCGGGTTTTCCGGTGAGGTCAGGCGCCGAGGGCGGGGAGGACCACGGCGTCGATGTAGGAGGCCAGATAGGCCTGGGTGGGCGGCAGCTCGTCGATGAGCGTCCGGGTGGCGAAGGCGCCGATCAGCATGTGGATCACGTAGCCGAGCGCCGGGTTGTCGGGGCGGATCTCACCCCGCTCCACCGCCCGCCGCAGCATCCGGTCGAGGCCGGACATCTCCGGCTCGACGATCCACTCGCGGAACGCCTCCAGGAGATCCGGGTTGGCGTGCACGGCGACCATCAGACCGCGCATCAGCGCGCTGTTCTGCTCCATGTGACAGTCGTCCTCGCGGAGCGTCATCGCATGCAGGTCACCGCGCAGGGTGCCGGTGTCGATCTCGTCGAAGTGCGGCTTCTGCTGGCGCAGGGCCTTCACGACCAGCTCGGCCTTGCCGCCCCACTGGCGGTAGAGCGTGGCCTTGCTGGACCGGGTGCGGGCCGCCACGGCGTCCATCGTCAGGGCGTCGTAACCGACCTCGCGCAGCAGATCGAGCACGGCGCCGTACAACTCGGCCTCACGCTCAGGCGTGATCCGACTCCGCCGCATCGGCTCCGCCGCCATGCCGGTCACCTCTCCACTCCGGGTCTTCCAGCCCCGAATCTACCCGCCCCCTTAACGAAACGAAACCGTTTCGTACGTGTTCCCCGCCACACCTCCATCGGGGAAATGCGACCCGAAGGGTCTGCATTTCAGGGGCGCGGGGAACTGCGCGAGAAGCCCCACCGGCCTCAGGACGGCAACGAATCGGAACACCCCTCCCCGGTTGCCGGACCCCCCACAACGGAAAAGCATGAACACGTGACGGACGACAAGACGGCCGAGACGACCACCCCGGGCTACCTCCGCTTCCCCCACCTGAGCGGCGAGCGCCTCTGCTTCGTCGCCGAGGACGACCTCTGGCTGGCCCCCCTGGACGGCTCGGCCCGAGCCTGGAGACTCACCGCGGACCGCACCAAACTCGGCCACCCCCGCTTCAGTCCCGACGGCCGTCACATCGCGTACACGACCTGGCGCAGCCTCGACCCCGAGATCCACCTGGCCCCGGTCGACGGCGGAGCCGCCCGCCGGCTCACCTACTGGGGCTCCCCCGACACGGAGGTCCGCGGCTGGACCCCCGACGGCGACATCCTGGCCGTCGCCTCGCACGGCGAACCGTTCTCCTACTTCACGTTCGCCTACAGCGTCCCCACCGACGGCTCCCCCGGCGGCAAGCTCCCCTGGGGCCCGGTCTCCGACATCCAGGTCGCCGACTTCCCGACCGCCGAAGGGGACGCGCGCCGCACCCTCCTCCTCACCGGCACCCCGCCCCACGAACCCGCCGCCTGGAAGCGCTACCGCGGCGGCGCCCAGGGCCGCCTGTGGGTGCACGGGCAGCGCATCCTCGCCGACCTCGACGGGCACCTCGACGCCCCCATGTTCGTCGGCGACCGCATCGCGTTCCTCTCCGACCACGAGGGCGTCGGCAATGTCTACTCCTGCCTCCCGGACGGTTCCGACCTCACCCGTCACACCGACCACGACGCCTTCTACGCCCGGCACGCCTCCACCGACGGCACCCGCGTCGTCTACCAGTGCGCGGGCGAACTGTGGATCCTCGACGCGCTCACCCCCGACTCACGCCCGCGCCGCCTCACCGTGCGGCTCGGCGGCCCGCGCTCCGGCCGCCGCGCCTACCAGGTCCCGGCCGCCCACCACGTCGACGCGCTCTCCGTCGACGAGACCGGCCGGGCCAGCGCCGTCGTCGTCCGCGGCTCCCTGTACTGGCTGACCCACCGCGACGGCCCCGCCCGCACCATCGCCGACACCCCCGGTGTCCGCGTCCGGCTCCCCGAGATGCTCGGCTCCGGCGGCCAGGTCGCCTACGTCACCGACGCGGAGGGCGCCGACGCCGTCGAGATCGCCTATCTGCCCCGGGCCAGCGGCGACCGCGCCCCGCGCCGCCTCGCCTCCGGCGCCCTGGGCCGCGTACAGGAACTGGTCTCCGACCCGGACGGCGAGCTGCTCGCCATCGCCTCGAACGACGGCCGGGTCCTGCTGCTCGACGCGTCCGAGGAGTCCGGGGGCGAGGTCACCGAACTGATCCGGTCCACGAACGGCCCGGTCCGCGACCTCGCGTTCTCCCCCGACGGCGCCTGGCTGACCTGGTCGCACCCGGGCATCGGCCGCTCCCTGCGGCTGATCAAGATGGCCCGGATCAAGGACCGCACGATCGTCGACGTCACCAACGGCCGCTTCGAGGACGAGAACCCCGTCTTCACCCGCGACGGCCGCTACCTCGCCTTCCTGTCCTGGCGCGGCTTCGACCCGGTCTACGACGTGCACACCGGCGACCTGTCCTTCCCGCTCGGCTGCCGCCCCTACCTCGTACCGCTGTCCTCGGCCACCGAGTCCCCCTTCGCGCTCTCCCCCGACGGCCGCACCGCCGCGGGCGGCCTGGACCCGGTCGAGGACACCGGGGACGGTTCCCCCACCGTCGAGATCGAGGGGCTCGCCAACCGGGTCGTGCCGTTCCCCGTCGCCGCGTCCAAGTACTCCGCGCTGCACCCGGTCTCCGGCGGCGGCCTCGTCTGGCTGCGCTGGCCGATCTCGGGCGCGCTCGGCGAGACCTTCGCCAACCCGGCCGACACCTCCTCGCAGCCCACCCTCGAACACTTCAACCTGGCCAAGGGCAAGAAGACCCAACTCGTCGACCACATGGACTGGTTCGCGGTCAGCGGCGACGGCACCCGGCTCGTCGTCGGCGACGAGGGCGAGCTGAGCGCCGTGCCCGCCACCGAGGCCGGCGACAACGACACCACCATCTGGATCGACCTGCGCCGCATCCTGCACGAGGCCGACCCGCCCGCCGAGTGGCGCGGCGCCTTCGACGAGGCGGGCCGCATCATCCGCGCCTACTTCTGGGCCCCCGACATGTGCGGCATCGACTGGCCCTGCGTCCTCGACCAGTACCGGCCGCTGCTCGAACGCGTCGCGTCCCCCGACGAGTTCGCCGACCTGCTGCGCGAGGTCCTCGGCGAACTCGGCACCTCCCACGCCTACGTGACCGCCGCCCGGCGCAACGAGGGCCCGCCGCACTACCAGCGCGCCCAGGGCCTGCTGGGCGCCAACTTCGCGTGCCGCGACGGCCGTTGGACCCTGACCCGGATCCTGCCCGGCGACTCCTCCGACTCCAAGGCCCGCTCCCCGCTGGCCGGCACCGGCATCCGCGAGGGCGCCGTCCTCACCCACGTCGACGGCCGCCCCGTCGACCCCGTCGCGGGCCCCTTCCCGCTGCTCGCCGGCTCCGGCGGCACCACCGTCGAGCTCACCTTCACTCCCGCCGAGGCGCCCGGCGAGAGCGCGGGCCGCGCCCGCCGCGTCGCCGTCGTCCCGCTCGTCGACGAACGCCCCCTGCGCTACCAGGACTGGGTCGCCAAACGCCGCGAGGTCGTACGGGAGCTGAGCGGCGGCAAGTGCGGCTACCTGCACATCCCCGACATGGGCGGCTCCGGCTGGGCCCAGTTCAACCGCGACCTGCGCATGGAGGTCTCCCGCCCCGCCCTCATCGTCGACGTACGGGGCAACGCGGGCGGCCACATCAGCGAGCTCGTCGTCGAGAAACTGACCCGGAAGATCATCGGCTGGGACCTCACCCGCAACGCCCAGGCCGTCTCCTACGCCTCGAACGCCCCGCGCGGCCCGGTCGTCGCCCTCGCCGACGAGGCCACCTCGTCCGACGGCGACATGATCACCGCCGCCTTCAAACTGCTCGGCCTCGGCCCCGTCGTCGGCCAGCGCACCTGGGGCGGCGTCGTCGGCATGACCGGCCGCTACAAGCTCGGCGACGGCACGGTGATCACGGTGCCGATGAACGCGGCCTGGTTCCCCGAGTACGGCTGGTCCGTCGAGAACCGCGGCGTCGACCCCGACATCGAGGCCCTGCGCACCCCCCTGGACTGGGCCGAGGGCCGCCACGCCCAGCTCGACGACGCCGTCCACCTGGCCCTGGACCTCCTGGAGGAACAGGGCGCCCTCGACCCGCCCGACTACTCCGACATCCCCGACCGCCGCCGCCCTCCGCTGCCGCCGCGCCAGACCTAGGGTGCGTCCGTTCTAGGGCTTGCCCTCGCCGATCTTGCGGTCCATGGCCAGCGACAGTTCCGCCTCGACGACCGACTTGGCCAGCGGGCGCAGGCGTTCGACGTCCTTGTCCGTGCCGTGGGCGAGGACGAGGTCGGCGAAGAGATCCGCCAGGGCGTTCGCGTGTTCGCGGACGGTGGCGGCCGCGGCCAGGACCTCGGCGAGGGGGATGCCCTCGCGGACCAGGGCCGAGGAGACGTCGAGCAGGCGGCGGGAGATGTGGACGATCTCCTCGCCGTCGGTGCCGAGGTAGCCGAGGTCGAGCGCGGCCTGGAGGTTCTCCGGGGTGTCCTGGCCGGCGAAGTGGTCGGCGAGCTCGGCGGCGGAGAGGCGGACCGGCGTCTCCTCGGTGGGTTCGCCGAGGCCGAGGAGCTCGCCGACGTCGCGGCCGCGGTCGAAGGCGTCGGAGAGTTCGGCGATGCCGTTGAGGGTGTGGCCGCGCTCCAGGAGGGCGGCGACGGTACGCAGGCGGGCGAGGTGGGTCTCGTCGTACCAGGCGATACGGCCCTCGCGGCGGGGCGGCTTGATGAGGCCGCGCTCACGGTAGAAGCGCACGGTGCGGACCGTGATGCCGGCCGCCTCGGCCAGTTCCTCCATGCGGTACTCGCGGTGGTCCACGCGCTCGTCGTCGCCCCTCGTCGTTTCGTCGCCCACGGCCGGAACCCTATGTCGTACTGGCGGTAACTTTCCTCGGCCCGACCCCTACCCATGAGTACGGAGCTGCTCTAGTCTCCCATTGCGCCAGTGTTCACTGGCAGAGTCGCGCGGCACGGGAGGCGCCGGATGGCCGAGCAGAAGGCCGGACAGGAACACGAACACGTACGGGTGGCGGTCATCGGGTCCGGCTTCGGCGGCCTCGGCGCGGCGGTCCGGCTGCGGCGCGAGGGCATCACCGACTTCGTCGTCCTGGAGCGCGCGAGCGCCGTCGGCGGCACGTGGCGCGACAACAGCTACCCGGGGTGCGCCTGCGACGTGCCCTCGCACCTGTACTCGTTCTCCTTCGCGCCGAACCCGGACTGGCCGCGCACCTTCTCCGGACAGGAGAAGATCCACGACTACCTGGAGCACGTCGCCGACATCTTCCGGATCCGGCCGCACATCCGCTTCGACAGCGAGGTGAAGCAGGCCCGCTGGGACGCGGAGAAGCTGTGGTGGGTCGTCGAGACCGCCAGTGGCACCCTCACCGCCGACGTCGTCGTCTCCGCCACCGGGCCGCTGTCCGACCCGAAGGTGCCCGACATCCCGGGGCTCGACACCTTCGAGGGCAAGGTCTTCCACTCGGCCCGCTGGGACCACGACTACGACCTGCGCGGCAAGCGCGTCGCCGTGATCGGCACCGGCGCCTCCGCCATCCAGATCGTGCCCGCCGTCCAGAAGCAGGTCGGCAGGCTCACCCTCTTCCAGCGCACGCCCCCGTGGGTGATGCCGCGCGCCGACCGGAACATCACCAGGGCCGAGCGCTGGCTGCACCGCCAACTGCCGTTCACCACGCAGGCCCGGCGCGGCATCCTGTGGGGCATCCGCGAGCTCCAGGTCCAGGCCTTCACCAAGCGGCCCGAGGAACTGGGCCTGGTCGAGCGGATCGCCAAGGCGAACCTGCACCGCGCGGTCAAGGACCCCGCGCTGCGCGCCAAGCTGACCCCCGACTACCGCATCGGCTGCAAGCGGATCCTGCTCTCGAACACCTACTATCCGGCGCTCGCGCAGCCGAACGTCGACGTCGTCGCCTCCGGCCTCCAGGAGGTCCGCGGGAACACGCTCGTGGCCGCCGACGGCACCGAGACCGAGGTCGACGCGATCGTCTTCGGCACCGGCTTCCACGTCACCGACATGCCGATCGCGGACCGGATCGTCGGCGCCGACGGCGACACCCTCATGCAGTCGTGGAAGAGCGGCATGAAGGCGCTGCGCGGCGCGACCGCCGCGGGCTTCCCCAACTTCATGACGATCATCGGCCCCAACACCGGGCTCGGGAACTCCTCGATGATCCTCATGATCGAGTCCCAGCTGAACTATCTCGCCGACTACATGCGGCAGTTGCACGTCCTCGGCGGCCGCGTCGCCCTCACCCCGCGCGAGAGCGCCGTGACCGGCTGGAACAACCGCGTACAGGACCGCATGAAGCGCACCGTGTGGAACACGGGCGGCTGCGACAGCTGGTACCTCGACGCGAACGGCGTCAACACCACGGTGTGGCCCGGCACCACGACCGAGTTCCGGCAGGCCACCCGGCACGTGGACGTCGGGGAGTACGAGGTCGTACGCCCCGCACCCGCCGAGAAGAGCGCCGCCAAGAAGACCGCACCCGCCAAGACCGCCCGTACCAAGAAGAAGGTGGAGGCCGCATGAGCCGGCTCACGCACGTCACGTCCGGGCCCTACGCACCACCGCCCGCAGCCCGCGAACTGACCGTCGTCTCGGCGGACGGCGCGCGGCTGCACGCGGAGGTGCACGGGCCCGAGGGAGCGCCCACGGTGGTCCTGGCCCACGGCTGGACCTGTTCCACGGCCTTCTGGGCCGCGCAGATCCGGGCGCTCGCCACCGATCACCGGGTGATCGCCTACGACCAGCGCGGCCACGGCCGCAGCCCGGCCGTCGCACGGCTCCCGTACACGGTGGACATGCTGGCCGACGACCTGGAGGCCGTGCTCGCGGCGACTCTCGCGACGGGCGAGAAGGCCGTGCTCGCCGGGCACTCCATGGGCGGCATGACGATCATGGCGGCGGCCGCCCGGCCGGGCGTGCGGGAGCACGCGGCGGCGGTGCTGCTGTGCAGCACGGGCAGCTCGCGCCTGGTGGCCGAGTCGACAGTGGTACCGATCCCGCCGAGCGGACTGCGCACCCGCCTGACCAAAGCGGTCCTGGGCTCGAAGGCCCCGCTCGGGCCGGTCACCCCGATCGGCAAGAAGGTCCTCAAGTACGCCACGATGGGCCCCGGTTCGGCGCCCGACAAGGTCGAGGCCTGCGCCCGGATCGTGCACGCCTGCCCACGCGGGGTGCGCTCCGGCTGGTCGCAGGTCCTGTCGACGCTCCAGGTCGACGCGGGCGTGGAGGCACTGACCGTGCCGACGGCCGTGATCGTGGGCACCCACGACCGGATGACGCCGGCCGTGCACGCGCGGCGCATCGCGGCCGCGCTCCCGCAGAGCGAGGGCCTGACCGAGCTGGCCGGCCTCGGCCACATGACGCCGGTCGAGGCGCCCGAGGTGGTCACGGCGAAGATCCGGGAACTCAGCAAGCAGTACGTGCCGTCCGTGCAGTCCGAGCAGAACGTGCAGTCCGAGGAAGGGGCGCAAGCCGCATGAGCAAGGTCAGTCTCGAAGGACAGGTCGCGGTCGTCACGGGGGCGGCGCGCGGGGTGGGCGAGCTGCTCGCCCGCAAGCTCTCGGCGCGCGGCGCCAAGATCGCGCTGGTCGGCCTGGAGCCGGACGAGCTCAAGCAGGTCGCGGGCCGGCTGCACTCGGACGCCGACTGGTGGCACGCGGACGTCACGGACCACGTGCAGATGGCCCGGGTCGCCGAGGAGGTCAAGGAGCGCTTCGGCAAGGTCGACATCGTCGTCGCCAACGCCGGCGTCGCGACCGGCGGCCCGTTCGTGGACTCCGACCCCGACGCCTGGCGCCGGGTGATCGAGGTCAACCTGATCGGCTCGGCCGTCACCGCCCGCGCCTTCCTCCCCGTCCTCATGGAGTCGCGCGGCTACCTGCTCCAGATCGCCTCCCTCGCCGCGATCACCCCGGCGCCCATGATGACCGCGTACTGCGCGTCGAAGTCGGGCGTCGAGGCGTACGCGCACAGCCTGCGCGCCGAGGTCGGCTACAAGGGCGTCAAGGTGGGCGTCGGCTACCTGTCCTGGACCGACACCGACATGGTGCGCGGCGCGGACCAGGACGACGTGATGCGCGAGCTGCGCGGACGGCTGCCCTGGCCGGCCAACAAGACGTACCCGCTGAGCCCGGCCGTGGACCGGATCGTGGCGGGCATCGAGCGCCGCTCCTCGCACGTGTACGCCCAGTGGTGGCTGCGCGGCATGCAGGGCATCCGCGGCTACCTGCCCGGACTCATCGGGGCGGTGGGCCAGCGCGAGGTGCGGCGCTTCGACGGGCGCTTCGACGGCATGTCGAAGGGCCTGGTGGGTGCGGGCGGCGCCGCCGACGAGTCGGTCCGCACGCCCTGAAACTCCCTGACACGGTGGGTGAGTGATCAAAATGCGACGTATGTCCGGCCGTGCAAGGCTGGTCGCAGCCCGATCCCCTCACCCACCTCAGGAGTGAACAAGCATGGGCATCAAGGACCAGTTCCAGGACAAGGCCGAAGACCTCGCGAACAAGGCCAAGGACGCCATGAGCGGCGACAAGGGCGAGGCGAGCGAGCGCGCGCAGCAGGCCCAGGACGAGGCCCGCGAGCGCGGCTCGCAGGGCATGGACGAGGCGCGCGACAAGGCCCAGGAAGCCCGGGACCGCATGGACCGCGGCTGACCCCGCGCACCGTCCGTTCTTGAGGACCTGACGATCCCCCGACCGGGGCCCCGGTCGGGGGATCGCTCTGTTTCCACCGGGCCCGATTACCTGACCTGCGGGTCCACGAGGAGAACAACGCGATCGGCCTGCGGGTCTGGCCGACCACCGATGTGTTGGCGATCTTCGGGTTCCACGGGTCCAAGCACTCCGTATCCACAGGCAGGCATCGGAAGTACCGTCTCCCCCTCGGAGTACCGGCACACGCCGCACCTTCGCTCCCTCGGACCGAACGCCTGAGGGCTCCGAAGGAGCCGTCACCTTTTCGAGGGAACACGACGCCGAACAAGCCCGGATTACCGTTCGGAATCCGAGAGTTGGCCCGACAGAGAAGACCCCGGCGGCTGTCCTACCAGCCCCGGGGCATGGCCGACCCTTGCAAGGAGCGTCGACGTGTCCGAGCATAGCGCTGCCCTTTTCCCACCGAGTTCGCATCCGGACAGAGCACAGCGAGCCCTGGGCGCAGTACGCCTGAGCTGCCTCACCCAGGTGACGACGTCACCCGGCAGACAGCGCGCCGCCATTCAACTGGCAGCTCGGCGACTGGGCTTGACCGTGATCGCGGAAGCGACCGATCTCGGCGTCTCCGCCCGGCAAGCCTCCCCGTTCGACAGGCCAGGCCTGTCTCACTGGCTGCGCCACCCCGGCGAGTACAGCCACATCATCTGGTCCCATGTGGACCGCGCTGTGCGATCCGTCCAGCACATGTCTCAGTTGATCGAGTGGGGCGAGACGCACGGAATCACGTTCGTCTTCGTTATGCCCGAGGAGCCGAACCCCATCGTCGCCCCTCCGTTCGCGGACGGCTCCGTGATCCGTCAGTGCATGGACCTGGCCTATGCCGCCGAGCGAGAGGCCCACGCGATTTCCGCCCGGCTCACCGGCGCACACGAAGCGTTGCGCGCCGCTGGACGCTATGGCGGCGGACTCGTGCCGTTCGGCTACCGCAAGGCACCCCATCCGTCCGGAATGGGGTGGTGTCTCGAACCCGACCCCGAGACGGCCGTCATCGTGAGGGCGGTGGTCGCCGATGTACACGCCGGGCTGTCTCTCGTGGCCATTGCTCACAAACTGGAGACGGCGGGCGTACTGGTACCGCGAGACCGTCATGCCCAGTTGCAGGGGCGACCGACAGGCGGGCAGCGCCATGGGCGGAGCTTCGACAGGTTTCGCTGGACGGCAGGCAGCCTCAGCAAGATCCTTCGCACTCCGGCCCTGATGGGCCACCGCGTACACGGCGGTCAGACCGTGCGCCGCGACGACGGCTCCCCCGTACTGATCGGCCTTCCGCTACTGACGGAGCACGAGTTTCTGGAGCTGCGGTCACTCCTCGACACCCGCTCGAACGGCAAGCAGCCGAAGAGCAGGGAAACCTCGCTACTGATCGGGATCGCACACTGCGCCGGCTGCCAGGGCCGCATGTACTTCGCCGCGCGCAAGGCGTACGCGTACGGGGACTACGTCTGCCGCGCCTCCGCTCGGGGCACGACGTGCACGAGCCAGGCCGGCATGCGTGCGACCTGGCTGGAGGAGTACACGATCCGCCGGTACCGCGACGCACGCCCCACAGAGGCCGCGGTCACCCGGGAACAGCTCCTCAGGGACGGAGTACGCGTGACCGTCACCAAAGGCTCCAGGGGTGGCGGGCCCGAGCGACTGGCAGGGCCTGACACGTCCCGCCTGACATTCACCATCGGAGGTCTTGCGCCCCAGTAGGCACCGCGCTGTCGGGACGGGGCGCGCGGCCTGACCGCGCGCCCCACATCTCATGCCTCAGAGCTCGTACACCGTCGTCACGGGCGCGTGGTCCGACCAGCGCTCGTCATGCGTGGCCGCCCGCTCCACGAACGCCTTGACCGCCCGCTGCGCGAGGCCCGGCGTCGAGATCTGGTAGTCGATCCTCCACCCCGAGTCGTTCTCGAAGGCCCGCCCCCGGTACGACCACCACGAGTACGGTCCCTCGACGTCGGGGTGCAGGGCGCGGACCACGTCGACGTAGCCGCCGTCGGCCTCGTCCAGGACGCGGCCGAGCCACTCCCGCTCCTCGGGGAGGAAGCCGGAGTTCTTCTTGTTGCTCTTCCAGTTCTTGAGGTCGGCCTCGCGGTGGGCGATGTTCCAGTCGCCGCAGACCACGACCTCGCGACCGTCCGCGGCGGCGCGGACGCGCAGCTTCTTCAGGTAGGTCAGGAACTCGTCCATGAAGCGGATCTTCTCGTCCTGGCGGTCGGTGCCGACCTCGCCCGAGGGCAGGTAGAGGCTGGCCACGACGACGCCGGGCAGGTCCACCTCGACGTAGCGGCCGCTGGTGTCGAACTCGGCGGAGCCGAAGCCCACCTGCACGCGCTCGGGCGCGCGCCGCGTGTAGAGGGAGACGCCGGCCCGGCCCTTGGCGGCGGCCGGGGCGTGCACGACGTGCCAGCCCTCGGGCTCCCGCACCTCGTCGGGGAGCTGCTGCGCCTCGGCCCGCACTTCCTGGAGGCACAGGACGTCGGCGGAGGTCTCGGCGAGCCACTCCACGAAGCCCTTCTTGGCGGCGGCCCGCAGCCCGTTCACATTCACAGAGGTCACAGTCAGCATCGGGCCACGGTACCGGCACACTGGAAACGTCCTCCCCGATTCGACACGCATAGAGTTACGATCTCCTGTATGAGTATCCAGCTCGCGCCGACCCTGGCGCCCACCCTGCGCCCCGTCTCCTTCGGCCACCCCGACGCGATCGCGCTGAACGACCGGGTGCAGCTCGAGTACGCGGAGCGCTACGGCGACGAGGGGGATGTCACACCCCTGGACCCGACGATGTTCGACGCCCCGCGCGGGCTGTACCTGATCGCCTACGACGCGCAGGGCACCCCGCTGGCCACGGGCGGCTGGCGCACCCAGGACGCGAACGAGGAGGCGTACGCGGACGGGGACGCCGAGCTGAAGCGCATGTACGTGACCCCGGAGGCGCGCGGCCTGGGTCTGGCCCGCCGGATCCTCGGGGCGCTGGAGGCGGACGCGCGCGCGGCGGGGCGGACGCGGATGGTGCTGGAGACGGGCACCAAGCAGCCGGAGGCGATAGCGCTCTACACGTCGAGCGGGTACGTGCCGTGCGCCAAGTTCGGCCACTACCGCTTCGACGAACTGAGCCGCTGCTTCGCCAAGCCGCTCTAGCCGGCCCGTTTAGGGGGCGGAACCGCCGGGCCGCTCCTGGCCGCTCCCGGCGGTTTCGGCCCGGAACAGCGAAGAACCCCGCCGGTTACCCGGCGGGGTTCTTCTTAATTGCGGTGGACCTGTGGGGATTTGAACCCCAGACCCCCTCGATGCGAACGAGGTGCGCTACCAGACTGCGCCACAGGCCCTTGCAACGAGTGAAACTCTAGCATCCCGATCGGGGTGCTCGGAAATCCGCTCCCGGACTGGTCAGCCGGGTCGGCGCCGCGGGCTTCCCGATCACTCGTTGGCGGCGCGCGGCCGGCCGTCCGCACCCGTGCCGTTGTCGTACTGGTCGAAGAGCGGGGTGCGGCCGCGTTCGCGGGAGCGGCGGGCGGAGGCGGCGCGGCGGGCGTCGCTGCGCCCGTCGTCCGCGGTCTGCTCGCGCTCGTACTCCTGCTCCTCGGGGGCCGACTGCCCGGCGGCGGAGGAGCGGGCCGCGCTCCAGGTCTCCGGGGCGCCGTAGTCGATGCCGCCGCCGGCGCGCGGGGCGACCGGCGCGGTGACGTACGTGGGCAGTGGCACCGGGACGGGGTCCCAGCTGTCGCCCGCGCCGGGCCGGGCCTGCCGCTCGCGCTGCTGGTCGACCCATTCGGCGTGGTCGGTCTGCTCGACGAGGGCGCGCCGGTCGGCGGCGAGCGCCTCGAGCCCGGGGTCGGTGGCCGGCTCGGTGGCCTCTGGGCCGTCCTCCAGGTCCTCGGCCACGGCGCGCTGCGCGGCCGGCTGACGGCGGCGCGGCTGGCGCTCACGCAGCCGCTGGGCGGCGATCTCGGCCTGGCGACGGTCCATCACGTAGGCGAAGCGGCGGCGCTCCTGGGCGCGCAGATAGACGATGTACGCGCTGAGGAGCAGGGCGGGCGCGGCGGGCGCCCACAGGAACGGGACGCCGCCGACCGCGGCGACGACCGCGCCGAGGGAGAACGCGGCGAACAGGAGCACGGTGGTGCGGCGGCGGCGCGCGAGGACCTTGGTGCGGCGGGCGCGGGCCTGCGCGGCGGCGGCCGCCGCGTCGCGCTCGGGGCGGGCCGGGTGCGGAGCCACGGCCTCCGGTTCCGGCTCGGCGGCCGGTACGGGCTCGGGCGCCGGTTCGGGCTCGGGGCGGCGCCGCGCGGGGGGCTTGCGCTCCCCGGCCGCGGGCGCGACGAAGGCCCGGACGTCCACCGCGTCGGTGGTCGCGTCCGGGTCGGCCGGGTCGCCGGGCCGCTCGTCCGCCTCGGGCGGGCGCGCCTGCAGGTCCTTGGCGTATCGGCGCTCCATGCCCGCCCGGCCGGAGAGAAGCCGGATGGCGGTGCTGAAGCGTTCCGTCGGACGGGCTTCGTTCAGCTCGTCCTGCCTACGGAGCCACATCGGCACCAAGTAGGCGGCCCAGGCCCCGACGATGACTGCGTAGATGAGGCCGCTGCTGCTCACGCCTCACACCGTAGAGGGGTTTGCGTGAGGCCATCCGCCAATTGGGCCGGTGTGTCGCACGATCTGGCTGATATTTCGAGCATTTTTTGCGACTGATGCGATCAACCGGCCGCTCGGGGCGGGAATTTAATGCCTCCGGCGGTCGATCCGCGATCATTTTCGAACACTTATTTCATTTCGAGGGGGCGCCCGGGTCGAGCGTGTTCGAGCCGCTCGGACCTGCGGTCTTGCTGCGCCGCTCGCGCCGCCACCGCTTCAGGAGCCCTTCGGGGATCTCCTCGGCGGTGAGCGCGAAGACGAGATGGTCCCGCCAGGCCCCGTCGATGTGGAGATAGCGCGGGCGCAGGCCCTCCTCGCGGAATCCGAGTTTCTCCACGACCCTGCGGCTCGGCCCGTTCTCCGGGCGAATGCAGACCTCGATGCGGTGCAGACCCACCGTGCGGAAGCAGTGGTCGACGGCGAGGGCGACGGCCGTGGGCATCACCCCGCGCCCGGCCACGGACTCGTCGACCCAGTAGCCGACATGGCCCGCGCACATCGAGCCCCAGGTGATCCCGGCGACGGTCAACTGCCCCACCAGACGGCCCTGGTACTCGATGACGAAGGGCAGCATCCGGCCCGCGTTCGCCTCCGCGCGCAGGTGGCGGACCATCTGACGGTACGTCGGGCGGTGGGTGATCGGGCCGCTGGGCGTGGGCGGCGGGATGGTCGCCTCCCAGCGGCGCAGCCAGTCGCGGTTGCGCCGGTTCACCTCGCGCCAGGCGCGCTGGTCGCGCAGCCTTATGGGGCGCAGGACGACATCGCCCTCCGCCAGGATCACGGGCCAGGACGGGCTGTTCAGTGCGCACCCCCGGTGGCATGGGCATCGGGCCCGGCGCCGGGCCTGGCGTCGGGTCCGGCGTCCGGTCTGGGGTGGTCGCCGCCGCGGATCTGGTCGACGGCGTGCGTGAGCAGCGGCTCGAGGACGGCGAGCCCGTCCTTCACGCCTCCGCTCGAACCCGGCAGGTTCACGATCAGTGTGCGCCCGGCCAGGCCCGCGAGGCCACGGGAGAGCGCGGCCGTGGGCACCTTCTCCCGGCCGTACGCGCGGATCGCCTCCGGGATGCCCGGGATCTCGCGGTCCAGGACGCGGGCGGTGGCCTCGGGGGTGCGGTCGGTGGGCGAGATGCCGGTGCCGCCGGTGGTGACCACGACGTCGTACCCGGCCTCGACGGCGGCGCGCAGCGCGGCCTCCACCGGGTCGCCGTCCGGGACGACCTGGGGGCCCTCGACGGCGAAGCCCATGGCGCCGAGTCCGGCGGCGATCAGGGGGCCGCCCTTGTCCTCGTAGACGCCGGCGGCCGCGCGGTTGGACGCGGTGACGACCAGGGCGCGGTACAGGTCGCTCATCGGTGCCAGTCCCCGGACTTGCCGCCCGTCTTCTCCTCGACGCGCACGTCCGAGATGACGGCGCCCTTGTCGACGGCCTTGACCATGTCGACGACGGTGAGCGCGGCGACGGAGACCGCCGTGAGGGCCTCCATCTCGACGCCCGTACGGTCCGTGGTCCTCACGGTGGCGAGGATCTCCACGGCGTCGTCGGCCACGGACAGGTCGAGCTTCACACCGGAGACGGCCAGCGGGTGGCACAGCGGGATGAGGTCGGGGGTGCGCTTGGCGCCCATGATCCCGGCGATGCGGGCGGTCGCGAGGGCGTCGCCCTTGGGGACGCCCTCGCCGCGCAGCAGCTCGATGACGCGCGGCGAGACGAGGACCCGCCCGCTGGCGCGGGCCGTGCGCGTGGTGACGGCCTTCTCCGACACGTCGACCATGCGGGCGGCGCCCGCCTCGTCGATGTGGGTCAGTCGGTCCTGCGAAGTGCTCATGGTGCTGTGGCGCTCCCGATCCGAGCCGTGCGCGGTGCGGCGCGCCGGACAGTTTGTGCGCGACACGCTACCGCGCGCCCCGGAGGGGAGGGCAGACGCTCAGCTCAGCAGCACGACGTCGACCTGGGTGCCCGGCTCCACGGAGGTGGTGGCCTCGGGGACCACGATCAGGGCGTCCGCGTGGGCGAGGGCGGCGACGAGGTGGGAGCCGGCGCCGCCGACCGGGGTGACGGTGCCGGTCGCGGGGTCGTGGGCGCCGCGCAGGAACTGGCGGCGGCCGGCCGGCGAGGTCAGCGCCTTGTCGGCGGTGAGCTTCGCGCGGACCTGCGGCCGGTGCACAGCACCCGCGGGCAGCCCCATGAGCGTGCGGATCGCGGGGCGCACGAACAGCTCGAAGGAGACGTACGAGGAGACCGGGTTGCCGGGCAGGGCGAGCAGCGGGGTGTGGTCGGGGCCGACGGCGCCGAAGCCCTGCGGCTTGCCGGGCTGCATGGCGAGCTTGCGGAACTCGACGCCGCTGCCCGCGCCGATGCCGTCCTCCTCGTCGGGGTCGCCGATCGCGGAGAGCGCCTCCTTGACGACGTCGTACGCGCCGACGCTGACGCCGCCCGTGGTGACGACGAGGTCGGCGCGGATCAGCTGGTCCTCGATCGTGGAGCGGAGCGTCTCGGCGTCGTCGGCGACCGCGCCGACCCGGTAGGCGATGGCTCCGGCGTCCCGCGCGGCCGCGGTCAGGGCGAAGCTGTTGGAGTCGTAGATCTGGCCCTGGGCGAGCGGCTCGCCGGGCTGGACGAGCTCGCTGCCGGTGGAGACGACGACCACCCGCGGGCGCGGGCGTACGCGCACGCTGCCGCGGCCGATCGCGGCGAGCAGGGAGATCTGGGGCGGGCCGAGCACGGTGCCGGCGGCGAGGGCGCGGTCGCCCGCCTTCACGTCGCTGCCGCGGGCGCGGACGTGCGCGCGGTCCCCGGCGGCGCGGTGGACGCGGACCTCGCCGGAGGCGCCCTCGGGGGCGGCGCTGTGGGCGGTCATGGTGCTGACGGGGCCCGCGCCGAGCCCTCCGTCGGTCCACTCGACGGGGACGACGGCCTCGGCGTCGGGCGGCAGCGGGGCGCCGGTCATGATGCGGACGGCCTGGCCGGGGCGGACCGTGGGCTGCTCGGACTGGCCGGCCGCGACGTCGCCGATCACCGTGAGCACGGCGGGGAACTCCTCGCTCGCGCCCGCGACATCGGCGACGCGCACCGCGTAGCCGTCCATCGAGCTGTTGTCGAACGGGGGCAGCGAGACCGGCACCGTCACGTCCTCGACGAGCACGCAGCCCTGGGCGTCGAGGAGTTGCAGCTCGATGGGGTCGAGCGGGTGGACGGTGCTGAGGATGTCCTCCAGGTGCTCGTCGACCGACCAGAGGTGGCCGTGACTGCTGGAGGGCGTGGTCGCGCTGCTCAAGGTCCTACATCTCCTCGGTGACGTAACTGCGAAGCCAGGTCCGGAAGTCGGGGCCCAGGTCCTCACGTTCGCACGCGAGTCTGACAATGGCCCGCAGATAGTCTCCACGGTCGCCGGTGTCATAGCGGCGGCCCTTGAAGACGACTCCGTGGACCGGGCCGCCGACCTTCTCGTCCGCGGCGAGTTGCTGGAGGGCGTCGGTGAGCTGGATCTCGCCGCCGCGGCCGGGCTCGGTCTTGCGCAGTATGTCGAAGACGTGGGGGTCCAGGACGTAGCGGCCGATGATCGCGTAGTTGGACGGGGCGTCGGCCGCGTCCGGCTTCTCGACGAGGTCGGTGACCTTGACGAGGTCGCCCTCGCCGGTCGCCTCGACGGCGGCGCAGCCGTAGAGGTGGATCTGCGCGGGGTCGACCTCCATGAGGGCGATGACGCTGCCGCCGTGCTGCTCCTGGACCTCGACCATGCGGGCGAGGAGGGGGTCGCGGGGGTCGATGAGGTCGTCGCCGAGGAGGACGGCGAAGGGTTCGTCGCCGACGTGGGGGGCGGCGCACAGGACGGCGTGGCCCAGGCCCTTGGGGTCGCCCTGGCGGACGTAGTGCATGGTGGCGAGGTCGCTGGACTCCTGGACCTTGGCCAGACGGCTCGCGTCGCCCTTCTTCTGGAGGGCGGACTCCAGTTCGTAGTTGCGGTCGAAGTGGTCCTCGAGCGGGCGCTTGTTGCGGCCCGTGATCATGAGTACGTCGTCGAGACCCGCGGAGGCGGCCTCTTCGACCACGTACTGGATCGCCGGCTTGTCGACCACCGGGAGCATCTCCTTGGGAGTCGCCTTGGTGGCGGGCAGGAACCGGGTGCCGAGACCGGCGGCCGGGATGACAGCCTTGGTGATCCTGGTGTGCGAGTCAGTCATGCCCGTCACCATATCCGGCGACTATGGGCGGAATCTGTGGGTCCGCTTTGATGGTCCATATATGCGTGGATAAAGAGAGGTTTGCGAACCGCACATGAGTCAGCCCATGAGCCGGCCACCGAGTGACCCGCGCGGCGCCCACCCTGACAAGCGCACATTGCGACGAGAGCTCCTCGCGGTGAGGAGAGCGTTGACTGTGGATGACGTGCGGGAGACGGAGACGGTTCTCGCCCGCCGCGCCCTGGAACTGGACGCCCTCTCCTCGGCCCGCACGGTCGCCGCGTACGTGTCCGTCGGCGGCGAGCCCGGCACCGGCGCCCTCCTGGACGCCCTGCGGGCCCGCGGCACCCGCGTCCTGCTGCCCGTCCTCCTCGCCGACAACGACCTGGACTGGGGCGCCTACGACGGGCCCGGCTCGCTGGCCCGCGTCGAGCACGCGGGCAAGATGGCCCTCCTGGAGCCCGCCGGGCCCCGGCTCGGCCCCGACGCCGTCCTGGACGCCGACGTCGTCCTGCTGCCCGGTCTCGCCGTGGACGTGCGCGGGAAGCGGCTCGGCCGGGGCGGCGGCTCGTACGACCGCGTCCTGGCCCGCCTGGAGGCGGCCGGCGTCCGGCCCGACCTCGTGGTGCTGCTCTACGACCGCGAGGTCCTCGACGAGGTGCCCACGGAGGAGCACGACAAGGCGGTGGACGCGGTCGTGACGCCTTCAGGGGCGCGGCGCTTCACGTGAACGCCGAAGGGGCCCCACGCGCGCGTGGGGCCCCTTCGGCAGGAAGCTACTTCTTCAGGACGCTACTTCTTCAGGACGAGTGTGTCCGAGGTGTCGCCCTCGACCGCCTTGTCCGTGAAGCGCCACGGCAGCAGCTCGCCGTCGATCCACTTCTGCGTCTGGTCCGTGTAGTGCGAGCTGAAGGTGTGGCCGGAGGCGCCGGTCAGGTTGATCCACTTCGACTTGTCGAAGTCCTCCAGGTTCACCACCATGCGCATCGACGGCACCCAGCTGACGCCGTAGCCGCCCGCCGCGTTCCAGCCGGTCGCGTTCACGGCCGCCTCGCCGCCGCCGAGCTTCCAGGGGCCGCGGTTGAGCACGTACTGCAGCCAGCCGGGGCCCGCCGTGCCGAGCGTCTGGTTCTTGAGCTCCAGCTGGTGCAGCCGGCCCCAGCTCCAGGTGTCGATGTCCTTGCCCAGCTTGGCCGTCAGGTCCCAGCGGGCGTCCTCCATGGCACGGGCGAACAGCTCGTCGCGGGTCGCGGTCGCCGCGTCGGTGCGCGTCTTCGGAGCCTGCCACCAGGTGTTGTTCTCGTCCTTGAGGATGGTGCGCACGACCTGGAACCAGCGGTCGCCGCCGTCCGGCTGCGCCGAGTCCGCGTCCCGCTGACCGCACTCGCGCACCCGGCGGTCGTCGTCGGCCGGGCCGCTGTTGTCGACCGGGGGGACGCTCAGGCACTGGCCCTTGACGCGCAGCTCCTTGGGGAGCTTGTTGCCGAAGGAGAGCTTGAGGATGTTGCGCCACACCGAGTTGAAGTAGGCGGCCGCCGCCGAGTCCGGGTTCTGGGTGTAGTCCCAGTTCTCCAGGAGCTCCTGCGCCTCGCGGACGTACTTGTCCTTGACGTCGATCTTCATCAGGTAGGGCACCAGCAGCTTCGCGATCTCGCTGCTGTTGTCCATCTGCATGGTGCGCATGTCGTCGGTGGAGATCTTGCCGCCGCCGTCGATCTTCGACTTGATCAGGTCGGTGATGCGCTGGCTGCGCGTGCCGTAGCCCCAGTCCGTCGTCAGCGTGTACGGGTAGTCCTCGCCGACGACCGCCTGGTTGGCGGTGACGATGTAGCCGCGCTTCGGGTCGTACTCGTAGGGCAGCTCGTCCTGCTTGATGTAGCCGGTCCAGCGGTACTTGGCGTCCCAGCCCGGCGAGGGGAGCGAGCCGTCGCCCTCGCCGCGGGTCGGGATGCGGCCGGGCAGCTGGTAGCCGATGTGGCCCTCGGTGTCGGCGTACGTGAGGTTCTGCGAGGGCACCTGGAAGTCGGCGGCGGCCTTGCGGAACTCGGTCCAGTCCGAGGCGCGGTCGATGCCGAAGACGGCGTCCATGGTGTTGCCCGCGTCCAGGGCGGTCCAGCGCAGCGCGATGCCGTAGCCGTCGCCGCGGTCGGGGGCCGTGGTGCCGACGGGGGCCTTCTTGCCGACCTTGACGAGCTCGTCGTTGCGGTCGGAGAGCAGCGGGCCGTTGTTCGTCTCGCGGATGGTGATCGTCTTGTCGTCGCCGCCGGCGACCTTGATGACCTCCTTGCGCGTCTTGAACGCCACGGTCTTGCCGCCGTACAGGTAGCCGTCGCCGCTGAACTTCTCCAGGTAGAGGTCGGTGACGTCGGCGCCCGAGTTCGTCAGGCCCCAAGCGATGTCCTGGTTGTGGCCGATGACGACGCCGGGCATGCCCGCGAAGGTGTAGCCCGCCACGTCGTACCGGCACTTGGCCGAAAGGCTCGTGCAGTGCAGGCCCATCTGGTACCAGACGGACGGCAGTTGCGGCGCCAGGTGCGGGTCGTTGGCGAGCAGCGGCTTGCCGGTGATGGTGTGGTCGCCGGAGACGACCCAGGAGTTGGAGCCGATGCCGTTGCCGCTCGGGCCGAGGCCCGCGGAGTCGGGGATCTGGTCCAGGACGTCCGCGAGGCCGCCGAGCTGGCTCTCGAGCCCGCCGGTGCCCTCGGGTGCCCGCGCGCCGCCCGTGAGGCCCGTACCGGCCCCCTGGCCGCCTCCGGAGCCCTGCCGGCCGGTGCCCGTGGACGCCTGGTCGTAGGTGCCCGTGGCGTCGTTGTAACCGCCCTCCTGCACGATCGGCTTGTTCCGGTCGTACGGGTAGGCCGGGTACAGGTCGGCGATCTGCTTCTTGTCGAGGCGGCTCGTCATCAGCGAGCGGTCGATCTCGTCCTGCATGTTGCCGCGCAGGTCCCAGGCCATGGCCTTGAGCCAGGCCACGGAGTCGACCGGCGTCCACTTCTGCGGCTTGTAGTCGTTCTCGAAGCCGAGCGCCACGTACTCCGCGGAGATCTCCTTGGCGCTCTTGCCGGCCAGGTAGGCGTTGACCCCCTTGGCGTACGCCTGGAGGTACTTCTTCGTCTCCGGCGCGAGCTTGGAGTCGTACTCCTCCTGCGCGACCCGGTGCCAGCCCAGGGTCCGCAGGAACTCATCGGTCTTGACCTGGCCCTTGCCGAACATCTCGGAGAGCCGACCGGAGGTCGTATGGCGGCGCACGTCCATCTCGTAGAAGCGGTCCTGCGCCTGCACGAAGCCCTGCGCCGTGAACAGGTCCTCGTCCGAGGAGGCGTAGATCTGCGGAATGCCGTGATCGTCCCGCTTGACCTGTACCGGCCCGTCGAGGCCGTCGATCCTGACGGAGCCCGTCGTCTGCGGCAGCGAGGCGCGCACGCTGTCGACACCCCAGTACGCGCCGTAACCGATGCCCGCGAGAACGGCCAACACCAGGACGATCACGATCAGTCGGGCTCGGCGCCCCTTCTTCCTGCCGGTCTGGCCGCCGGAAGAGGCATTACTGGAGGAGGGCATCGCGATCCTTGCTGTCCTTCGCGGGCTGCTGGCTGGAGCAACCATACGAGCAGTGCGATCCGGGCCCGGACGCGGAGTCAGGAAGGAGCCACCCACGAGGTCCGCGGCGACGGCCCGACCGTCAAGGAACCGTTAACGATTAGGTAAGGTAACGAAGTAACTCCCCCCACATCGACCCCTGCGAAGCACCTCGCGGAAGGAACGGCCCCTGACTGTCGACCACCTCAACCAGCTCCTGCTCGTCAGCGCGCTCGTGCTGCTCATCGCGGTCGCCGCGGTACGCATCTCCTCGCGCAGCGGGCTGCCCAGCCTGCTCCTGTACCTCGGCATCGGCATCGCCATGGGTCAGGACGGCATCGGCAACGTCTCCTTCAGCAACGCCGAACTGACCCAGGTCATCGGGTACGCGGCGCTCGTCGTGATCCTGGCCGAGGGCGGTCTGGGCACGAAGTGGAAGGAGATCAGACCGGCGCTCCCGGCTGCGGCCGCGCTGTCGCTCGTGGGCGTCGCGGTGAGCGTGGGGGTCACGGCCGCCGGCGCGCACTACCTGGTGGGCCTGGAATGGCGGCAGTCCCTGATCATCGGCGCGGTGGTGTCCTCCACGGACGCGGCGGCCGTCTTCTCCGTCCTGCGCAAGGTGCCGCTGCCCGCGCGGGTGACGGGCGTCCTGGAGGCCGAGTCCGGCTTCAACGACGCCCCTGTGGTCATCCTCGTCGTCGCGTTCTCCACCGCGGGGCCCGTCGAGCACTGGTACCACCTGATCGGCGAGATCGCCCTGGAGCTGGTCATCGGCGCCGCGATCGGCCTCGCCGTCGGCTGGCTCGGGTCCTACGGGCTGCGCCATGTCGCACTGCCCGCCTCCGGCCTCTACCCGATCGCCGTGATGGCCATCGCCACCACCGCCTACGCGGCGGGCGCCCTGGCCCACGGCAGCGGATTCCTCGCCGTCTACCTGGCCGCCATGGTGATGGGCAACGCCAAGCTGCCGCACTGGCCCGCCACCCGCGGCTTCGCCGAGGGGCTCGGCTGGATCGCGCAGATCGGCATGTTCGTCCTGCTCGGCCTGCTCGTCACCCCGCACGAGCTCGCCGACGACATCGTGCCCGCTCTGGTCATCGGCCTCGTGCTCACCATGGTGGCGCGCCCCCTGGAGGTCGTCCTCAGCCTGGCGCCGTTCCGGATGCCCTGGCAGGAGAAGGCCCTCATGTCCTGGGCCGGACTGCGCGGCGCGGTGCCCATCATCCTGGCGACGATCCCGATGGTGACCGGCGTCGCCGACAGCAAGCGCATCTTCAACATCGTCTTCGTCCTGGTCGTCGTCTACACCCTGATCCAGGGCCCCACGCTGCCCTGGCTGGCCCGCAAGCTACGGCTCGGCGACTCCGCGGAGGCCGCCGACCTCGGCATCGAATCGGCGCCCCTGGAGCGACTGCGCGGCCACCTGCTGTCCATCTCCATCCCCGAGGGCTCCCTGATGCACGGCGTGGAGGTCGGCGAGCTGCGGCTGCCCAAGGGCGCCGCCGTCACCCTCGTCGTCCGGGACGCCGCCTCCTTCGTACCGGCTCCCACCACGGTGCTGCGGCAGGGCGACGAACTCCTCGTGGTCGCCACCGACCCGGTCCGGGACGCCGCCGAGGCGCGCCTGCGGGCCGTCGCCCACGGCGGCAAGCTCGCCGGCTGGCTGGGCACGGGAGGCGGGACCTCCCGGTAATATGGGGGCACACACCACGTACCACCGACTCTGCCTGACGTAGAGCCGGCGCGACCGCAAAGCGGCCGCGGTCCCCTTGCAGCACCCGCGCCCGGCCCCGCAGCCCGGCGCCCCGCTCCTGCACGGCCCAGGGCCTCTCCTGGCGCGGACCGCAGTATCACTCGGTTCCCGGCGCACGAGGACGGCTCTCGGTGCCCCACGCCCCGACCGGGCGGCGGGGCACTACCAGGCGGCAGAAAGGCGACGGCCGTGCCACAGAAGGCCACGGTCACCGACACCACCGGCAAGCGCCCGGGCTACGGACAACTGCTGCGCACCCGCGGCGCCTGGACGTTCCTGCTCCCCGGCTTCGCAGCCCGCCAGCCGTTCGCGATGCTGACCATCTCGATCGTGCTGCTCGTCCAGCACACCACCGGCTCCTACGGCACGGCGGGCGCCGTGTCCGCGACGACCGGTGTCTCCATGGCGCTGTTCGCGCCCTACAGCGGCAAGCTCGCCGACCGGTTCGGCCAGCGCGCCGTCCTGCTGCCCGGCGTCCTGCTGCACTCCGCGTCCGGCGCGACCCTGACGGTCCTCGCGCTGTCCGGGGCGCCCACATGGACGCTGTTCCTGGCCGCGGTGCCCACGGGCGCCTCCACGCCGCAGGTCGGCCCCATGGTGCGGGCCCGCTGGGGCGTGCGCCTCCAGGGCTCGCCCCTGATGCAGACCGCTGCCGCCTTCGAGTCCGTCACCGACGAGTTCACCTTCGTGCTCGGCCCGCTCTTCGCGACGGCCCTGTGCACGGGCGTCGACCCGGCCGCGGGCCTGCTCACCGAGTCCGCGCTCACCCTGGTCGGCGGCCTCCTCTTCGCCGCCCAGAAGGGCACCCAGCCGCCCGTGAGCGCCCTCGCGGGCCACGCGCGCGTGGAGCACGCCTCCGCGCTGCGCGTCCCCGGCGTGCGCGTGCTGATCGTCACGTTCCTCGGCATCGGCGCCGTCTTCGGCGGCATGCAGGTCTCGCTCGCCGCCTACACGGAGTCCATCGGCGAGCCCGGCATGAACGGCGTCCTCTACGGGATCTTCGCCGCGGGCAACATGCTCTCGGGCATCGTCTGCGGCGCCGTCGCCTGGAAGGCCGCCCCGCAGCGCCGCCTCCTGGTCTCCTACACGGCGCTCGCCCTGATGGCGTCCGGCCTGTGGGCGGCCCAGTCCGTGGTGCTGCTCGCCGGGCTCGGCCTGCTGGTCGGCGTGTGCATCGCGCCCGCCCTGATCACCGGCTACACACTGGTCGAGAAGATCGTCCCCGCGGGCTCCCGCACGGAGGCCTTCACCTGGCTGACCGGAGCGGTCGCGCTGGGCCAGGCCGTGGCCGTCACGGCCGCCGGGCAACTGGAGGACCGCTTCTGGGACGGTGCGGGATTCCTGGTCCCGATGGGCGGCACCGTGCTCGCCCTGGCGGTCATGTTCCTGCTGCGTACGCGGCTCGTCCCGCCGTCCGTCGGGCGCACCGTGGCACGTGGCGTCGGTCACCGAGTGCCGGTGACGGTGGACTGATCCCGAGGAATAGGCCACTATAGAGCGTCGTTAGCACTCACTGAGTGAGAGTGCCAGGAGGAAGACACAGTGCCGACTTACCAGTACCAGTGCACCGAGTGCGGCGAGGGCCTCGAGGCGGTGCAGAAGTTCACCGACAACGCCCTGACCGAGTGCCCGAACTGCGGTGGCCGCCTGAAGAAGGTGTTCTCGGCCGTCGGCATCGTCTTCAAGGGCTCCGGCTTCTACCGCAACGACAGCCGCGGCTCCTCGTCGAGCAGCAGCCCGGCGTCGGCGTCGAAGCCGGCCACCACGACGTCGACCTCTTCGTCGTCGTCCTCGGACTCCAAGTCGTCCTCGACGGCCTCCTCCGGTTCGTCGAGCTCGTCGAGCTCCTCGTCCGCGGCCTGACCCCGGACCCACGCCTTACGAGACCCTGTCGTCCCCGGACGGCGGGGTCTTCGGCGTTCCGGCCTTGGTTAGTGTGCTGACCATGGCGACGAACGCGAACACCACCACCGGGGCCGAGATCGGCGTGATCGGCGGCTCCGGCTTCTACTCCTTCCTGGACGACGTGACCGAGATCCAGGTGGACACCCCCTACGGGCCGCCCAGCGACTCGCTCTTCCTCGGCGAGATCGCCGGCCGCCGCGTCGCCTTCCTGCCCCGGCACGGCCGCGGCCACCACCTGCCGCCGCACCGGATCAACTACCGGGCGAACCTGTGGGCGCTGCGCTCGGTCGGTGTGCGCCAGGTGCTCGGGCCGTGCGCGGTGGGCGGCCTGGTGCCCGAGTACGGGCCGGGCACGCTGCTGATCCCGGACCAGTTCGTGGACCGCACGAAGTCCCGGGTGCAGAGCTACTTCGACGGGCTGCCGCTGCCCGACGGGACGGTGCCGAACGTCGTGCACGTCTCGCCCGCCGACCCGTACTGCCCGGCCGGGCGCCGGGTGGCGGTGGAGGCGGCCCGCGGCAAGGGCTGGGAGCCGGTGGACGGCGGGACCCTCGTCGTGGTCGAAGGGCCGCGCTTCTCGACCCGCGCCGAGTCGCGCTGGCATGCCTCGATGGGCTGGTCCGTGGTCGGCATGACCGGGCACCCGGAGGCGATGCTCGCCCGGGAGCTGGAGCTCTGCTACACCTCGCTGACCCTGGTCACGGATCTGGACGCGGGCGCCGAGAGCGGCGAGGGCGTCTCGCACGACGAGGTGCTCAAGGTGTTCGCGGCGAACGTGGACCGGCTGCGGACGGTGCTCTTCGACGCGGTCGCGGGGCTGCCGGCGACCGCGGAGCGGGACTGCCTGTGCGTCGGGGCGCTCGGCGGCATGGACCCCGGGATCCAGCTCCCGTGACCTGCCGCAGTGCCGCAGCTATCTGCCGCCTGGCCTCCCAGGTCCGGTGAACTTCACGTTCGGGTGAGGGAGTTGTCCACAACCGGCCGGTAGCACACGGGGCCCGGCGGGATCTCTCGCCGGAGCGGATCGTGGTCGACGAGACGGACGCGGTGTCCGTCCGACCCGAACCGATCCGCAGGCGGTGACGACCGTGTCCGCAGCAGCACCTGTCCCCTACCGGCTCAGCACTCCCACTCCCCCGACGTCCGAGGTGCCGCCCTTCCCTCCCGTGCGCGTCCGCGGCGGGCGGCTGCGTACCGGCCGCGGCGGTCCGCGCCGGGGCCGGCCGGTGCCGGTACTGGCCGCCGGACTCGCTCTGACCGCGGCGGCCCTGGTCGCCGCCGTGCCCTCGTCCGGCGCGGGGGACGGCCCTGAGCGGGCGCAGGCGCCGCCGCGCCAGACCGCGCGCGGGCCGGCGCGGCACCCCGCCGTGACGGTGTCGGCTCCGGTGCGGATCGCGGACGCGGCGGCCGTACGGCTGCTGCGGCCGGGCGACCGGGTCGACGTGGTCGCGGCGCGGACCGACGGGAAGCCCGGGGTGCGGGTCCTCGCCTCGGGCGCCCGGGTCGCGTCCGTACCCGACGCATTTTCGGGCGAAACCCCGGACGGGGGCGGGGCGTTGGTGGTGCTGAAGGTGGAGCGCCCTGTCGCCACACGGCTCGCGGGAGCGGGGGCCGTTTCCAGGCTGGCGGTGACGGTCTGGTGACCGGAATCCCGTCAAGTCCCTCGATCGAGTTACGGGATTGGACAGGTCTGACCCGAACTGCCGTAGGTTGCGGGGGCGTTTGCACCACAACCTGGACATGTGAAGAGAGGCCTTCTGGTGAGCGAGAAGAAGCAGCCGGGCGTGTGGGAAGGCTTCAAAGCCTTCCTGATGCGCGGCAATGTGATCGACCTGGCGGTCGCGGTCGTGATCGGCGCGGCGTTCACCAACATCGTGAACGCGGTGGTCAAGGGCGTGATCAACCCGATCGTCGGCGCGTTCGGCACGTCCGACCTGGACAGCTACAAGTCCTGCCTGAAGGGCGACTGCGCCGGCGGGGACGGGATCGAGATCCTCTGGGGCACTGTCCTCAGCGCCACGCTCAGCTTCCTCATCACGGCCGCCGTCGTGTACTTCCTGATGGTGCTGCCCATGGCGAAGTACCTGGCCCGCAAGGCGAACATCGACGCGGCGAAGGAAGGCACCCACGAGGTGATCGAGGTCTCCGAGCTGGAGGTCCTCAAGGAGATCCGCGACACCCTCGTGGCACAGCGCGGCTCGGGCCACTCCGACTCGTAGCGGCTCTTCAGAGGTGGTGGGGCGGCTTCTCGTCGAGGAACCGGGCCAGGTCGGCGGCGCTGTTGTCACCGGCGGCCGGCCGCTCGCCCCACCCCCGGTCCGTGTCGTCGGAGGACTGCGCCGACAGCGGATCGTCGAAGATCAGCGCGGCCTTGGGGTCGCGCGGCTCGGGGGCGGGCTTCGGGGTGTCGCTCATGGCTCCAGGGTACGTCGCGGGCCGATCCTCACGGAGGTACGTCCGTACCGGGCGGCCCTGCACTCCGGCATCGCCACGCCCCGGCCTCTTCTCCAGGCCCCTTTGCCGGGCACCCCTCGCGACAGAGGCGACGACGGTCACAGCGCGGGGCGACGGAGGGCACGGATCCCCGGGCGACGAAGGCCCCCAAGGCCTCTTCCGGCCCGCGCGGCCCGGGGCGCCGGAAGCACCGTCCGGGTCAACTGTCGTGGTACGCAGGGAACATGACGACGGAATCGACGACGGGCGGCGGGCCGGCCCGCAACGACGCACTGACCGACGTGCCCGGCCTGCGCGTGGGGCACGCCACGCGGCGCGGCGACGGGTGGCTGACCGGGACGACGGTCGTGCTCGCGCCCGAGGGCGGCGCGGTCACCGCGGTCGACGTGCGCGGTGGCGGCCCCGGCACCCGGGAGACGGACGCGCTCGACCCGCGCAATCTGGTGCAGCGGATCGAGGCGGTGGTGCTGACCGGCGGCAGCGCCTTCGGGCTCGACTCGGCGTCGGGCGTGATGGCGTGGCTGGAGGAACAGGGGCGCGGGGTGCCGGTGGGCGGGCCCGGGCAGGTGGTGCCGGTGGTGCCGGCGGCCTGCGTCTTCGACCTCGGCCGGGGCGGCGACTGGCGGGCCCGGCCGGACGCGGCGACGGGCCGGGCCGCCGTGGAGGCCGCGGCGGCGAGCCCGGCCGGCGCCCCGGTGGCTCAGGGCAGTGTGGGCGCGGGCACGGGGACGCTCGTCGGCGGGCTGCGCGGCGGCATCGGCACGGCGTCCGTGGTGCTCGACTCGGGGATCACGGTCGCGGCGCTGGTGGTGGCCAACGCGGCGGGCTCGGCGGTGGATCCGGGGACGGGGGCGCTGTACGGGGAGTTCTTCGCGGGGCGCGGGCCGGTGACGTATCCGGACGCGGCGGTGCACGTGGCGGCGGGCGAGCGGCTGGCGGCGGCGCTCGCGGCGAACGGGCCGGCGCCGCTCACCGAGCCCGGCCCTGCGTCTGGCCCGGCGTCCGGCCCGGCGTCTGGCCCTGCGTCCGGCCCGGCGTCTGGCCCTGCGTCCGGCCCGGCGTCTGGCCCTGCGTCCGGCCCTGCCACGTTGAACACGACGCTCGCCGTCGTCGCCACGGACGCGGACCTGACCCGGGCGCAGGCGCAGAAGGTGGCGGGGACCGCGCACGACGGGATCGCCCGGGCGGTGCGGCCGGTGCATCTGCTGAACGACGGCGACACGGTGTTCGCCCTCGCGACCGGGGCCCGCCCGCTGGACGCCGCGAACCCGCTCGCGCTGAACGAGATCCTCGCGGCCGGGGCGGATCTCGTGACCCGGGCGATCGTGCGGGCCGTGCGGGCGGCGGAGTCGGTGCACGACGGCGGTGCAGGTGACGGCGGCGGCGGTGCCGGGCGCGTGTATCTGTCGTACTCGGAGCTGTACGGCTGAGACGGGCGTTTCGGGCCGGGGGTGCGGGCCGTCCCGTCAAAGAGTCCGCGCTTTGTCACAGGACTGTCCCTGTGGCTGCGTTCACAGGAAGCGGAGGGAACCTCTCCGGTCGTCTCGCGCTCTCTCCACACACCGGATCAACGAGATGAACCACACGAACAGGAGCAGGCCGTGAGAAGGCAGAACATAGCCACCGTATGCGCCGCCGTCGCCGTCGGTGCACTGGCCCTCACGGCCTGCGGCGGCAGCGCGAAGGCCGACAACGACACCGACGGCAAGGGCGGCGACCCGAAGGGCGCGCCGCGCATCACGATCTCGGCGAAGGACGGTTCCACGGGGGCGTCCATCAACGCGACCGGGGTCAAGGTCAGCGGCGGGAAGCTGACCACGGTGAAGATGACGACGTCGGCGGACGGCGCCGAGGTGGCCGGCACGATCAGCGGCGACGGGGCGACCTGGAAGCCCAAGGAGCAGCTGGAGCGCGGCACCAAGTACCGGATCTCCGCGACCGCGAAGGACGCCGGGGGCGAGACGGCCGCCGCGAACTCCATCTTCACCACGGTCTCCACCGACAGCAGCTTCATCGGCACCTACACCCCGGACAACGGGACGACGGTCGGCGTCGGCATGCCGGTCTCGTTCACCTTCGACAAGGTGATCACGAACAAGAAGGCCGTGCAGTCGGGCATCAAGGTGACCTCCAGCAGTGGCCAGCAGGTGGTCGGCCACTGGTTCGGCGAGCAGCGGCTCGACTTCCGGCCCGAGGAGTACTGGAAGGCCGGCTCCAAGGTCACGATGAAGATCGACCTCGACGGGGTCGAGGGGGCCAACGGCCTCCACGGCGTGCAGAAGAAGACGGTCACCTTCACCGTCGGCCGCGCCCAGGTCGCCACCGTCGACGCGAACACGCAGAAGATGACCGTGGTCCGCGACGGCCAGACCCTCAAGACGGTCCCGGTCTCCACCGGCAGCGCCGACCACCCCACCTACAACGGCCAGATGGTCATCTCCGAGAAGTTCGTGCAGACGCGGATGAACGGGTCGACGGTCGGCTTCGGCGGCGAGTACGACATCTCCGACGTGCCGCACGCGATGCGCCTGTCGCAGTCCGGCACGTTCATCCACGGCAACTACTGGAGCTCGCCCGGCATCTTCGGCGCGCAGGGCACCAGCCACGGCTGCGTCGGCATGCAGGACGTGCGGGGCGCGGGCGGCGACACCACGGCGAAGTGGTTCTTCGACAACTCGCTCGTCGGTGACGTCGTGATCGTGAAGAACTCCCACGACAAGACCGTCTCCCCGGACAACGGCCTCAACGGCTGGAACATGCCGTGGAGCGAGTGGACGGCCGGCAGCGCCGCCTGACCCACGCCCACACAGGGGACGACCAGGACGACCAGGGGCCGCGCGGGAACCTCCCGCGCGGCCCCCGCGTTGTGCAGGCAGGATTCCCAAATCCCGCTCCGCGTTTGCCATTTCAGAGGCCGATGTCCGAGCGAGGGGCTACGGTATGCACCCACAAGGTGACACGAAGCTATCCCGGGAGGTGCCTTGAGCGTTCCGTACGACCATGTGCCCGACCCTCTGTCCGACCTCGCGTCGCACACGTCGCCCGACGGGCAGCTCAGCGGCCTGCTCGGGCGCGCGCTCAACTCCTTCGAGCTCCCCGACGACATCCTGGCCCGCCTCGACAGCGCCCTCGCCTACGACAGCACCCTGCACTCCGCGCACCACAGCGCCGGCCTGCACCGGGAGACGTACCGGCACACCTGGCTGCTCGCCGACGGAAGCCCGCTCACCCTCTGGGAGCTCGTCCACAACACGGGGCGGGACCGCATGCCCCAGCACGAGGTCTACGTCACCGAGGACGAGTTGCATCTGGCGACCGGCCGGCTGCCGCTGCCCCCGGAGTCCGCGCCGGACTTCACCCTCCAGACGCCGGTGCTCCCGCTCCAGCTCCCGTCGGTCGCGCCGCGCGGCCACAGTTTCGGCCCGGCCGACCCGGACAGCTCCGTGGACCACGCCCGCCGGCTGCTGCGCCGTGCGGAGAACCCGGACGTGGCGACGCGGCCCGGACCCGGCACGGCCCGGCTGCTGCGCGACGCCTGCGCGCACGAGATCACTCAGGCGTTCGGCCGCAGACTCAGCCAGGGCTTCGCGCTGTACGAGCACGCGTTCCTGCTGCGGGACGGCTGCGAGGTCAGCCTCTGGGAGGTCGAGCACACGGCGACGCGGGACGGCCGGCACATGTGCGAGGTCTATCTGACGCAGGACGCGGCCCGCGCCGCGATCGAGCACCGCGCGGCGGACCGGGTCCGGCTCAGCGGCGGCTGAACTGCCGCACGAGTCCGGCGAACGCGTCCTGTTCGTCGGCCGTGAGCGGCACCGATTCCAGGGCGGGCGCCTGCGACTGGGCGGGCAGCGCGCCCATCGGCAGGCGCGCGGGGCCCTGCGGGGCGAAGACGACGGTGCGGACGAGCCGCACCAGACCGACCACCCAGGCGACCGTCACGACCGCGAGGATCGCGAAGCCCACCTGCTGAAGGATCGACACGTGCTCAGGCATACGGCCCAGTGAACACCACAGTCCGGGACTTTGGCCCCGGACCGTGACGTATCTCGCAGGGACGGACAGTTCGGCAACGAACGGTTCGGCAACGGGCCGTTCAGGTCTGCCCGTCGGGCGGGAACGGGCCGTTCGGGCCTGCCTGCCGGCTCACCTACTGGCCCGCCTACTGGCCCATGACGTACTTCACCGTCGGGCCGGTGGTCCAGCCGCCGTCCACGGCCAGCTCCGCGCCGGTCACGTAGGAGGAGTCGTCGGAGAGCAGGAAGACGATGGCCTTGGCGATCTCGTCGGCCTCGCCGACGCGGCCCATCGGGGTGTTCGGGTAGTTGCCCTCGCCCTGCTGGATGCCGACCTGGGCGGTCATCGGGGTGTAGGTCATGCCGGGGTGGACGGAGTTCACGCGGATGCGGGCGGTGCCCTGCTCGACCGCCGCGATCTTCGTCAGGCCGCGCACGCCCCACTTCGAGGCGCCGTAGGAGCCGGTGAGCGCGAGGCCCATCAGGCCGGCCGCCGAGGAGATGTTGACGATGGAGCCGCCGCCGGCCTCCTTCATCGCGGGCACGACGGTCTTCATGCCGGCGAAGACGCCGACGAGGTTGACGTCGAGGACCTTGCGGAAGCGCTCGACGCTCTCCGTCTCGAAGGGCATGCCGGTGGAGATGCCGGCGTTGTTCACCAGGCCGTCGACCCGGCCGAACTCGGCAGCGGTGTAGGAGACGGCGGCCTGCCACTCCTCCTCGGAGGTCACGTCGAGGTGGACGTAACGGGCCTGGTCGCCCAGCTCGGTGGCGAGGGCCTTGCCCTCGTCGTCGAGGACGTCACCGATCACCACGTTGCCGCCGGCGGCGACGACAGTCCTGGCGACCTCGCCGCCGATGCCGCGGGCTCCGCCGGTGATGATGACGGTCTTGCCGGTGAGGTTGTTCATGAGGGGCTCCACTTCTTCGCGGCTCCGTCGCCGCTGGGGCTGGAATCGACGGCGCCGTCCAGCGCCGAGAGGCAGGTGAGGGCCAGGGCCGCGGGCCCGCCGGGCCCGTCCGCCGGGGCGTCCGATGCCGCCCATGTCTCCACCGCGACCCGGACCGCCGTGGAGGCGACACCGGCGGCGAGCCGCAGGTCGAGCCCGTCGGCGTCGGCTCCGGTGCGCTCCGCGAGGATCGCGCGCAGCGTCGCCTCGGACACCCGGCTCGTGTCGGCCCACACCGCGCGCAGCGCGGGCGACTCGTCGGCCATCCGCAGCAGTGCGCGGATCCACTCGAGCGAGGCCGCGTTCGCCGGGTCGTCCGCGGTGAGGGCGCGCTCGACGGCGTGCCGCAGCGCCTGCGGTACGGGGAGCCCGGCCGGGGCCTCCCGGACGGCCTCCGCCCACAGTTGGGCGCCGGCGGCGAAGAGCGGGGCGACCGACTCTTCCTTCGTGGGGAAGTAGCGGTAGAAGGTGCGCGGGGCGACGCCGGCGCCGCGCGCGATGTCCTCGGCGCGGGTGGCCCGCAGACCCCGCTCGGTGAAGAGCTCGGCGGCGGTGCGGGCGATGTCCAGCCGGGTGGCTGCTTTGCGCCGCTCGGTCAGCGATGCCGGCGCGGCGTCCGCCGCACCCGTACCGCCCGGTCCCCCGCCATCTGAGACGCCTGCCACACCTGCCATGAAGTCATGGTATGCCTGTGTGTCACAATGTGCCACTGGCGCAAAAGTGATGTTCAGATCACGGTCGGTGATCGCGTCCGGTGATCGCGTGCGGCGATCTCACGCGGCGGTCACGTGCGTCGATGGCTTCGGCAAATCCAAGAGACCCGAGCGGGGCGAGTGCGGTGCGGCGGCGGCAGTTCCTGATTCAGACGGCGGGCCTGACCGGGGCGGGTGCCCTGGCCATGAGCGGCTGCGGCGGCTCGGACGACAGCGGTGACGACGGCGACGGCGTGACCCTCAACCTCATGGTGGCGAGCTACGACAAGAGCGTCGGCGCCTCCATCGGCGACCAGTGGGACACCGTCGCCAAGGCGTTCGAGAAGAAGAACCCGAACATCAAGATCGAGATCGAGCGGATCCCCTTCCTCAAGCTCGACAGCGTCATCGCCCACCGGGTCAAGGACGGCCGCGCCCCCGACATCGCGCTGAGCAACATCTTCGCGCCGTACGCCGAAGCCGGCGACGTGTACGCGGTCGAGGACCTCTTCGACGTGCCGACACAGGCCGACTTCATCTCCTCGTTCGCCGACGCGGGCAAGTCCGGCTACGTCCAGTACGGCATCCCGATCTTCGCCAGCACCCCGCGCCTCTTCTACAACACCGCGCTGTTCGAGCGGGCCGGTGTCGACGGCCCGCCCGGGTCCTGGTCCGAACTCCTCGCCACCGCCAAGGCCCTGAAGGCCTCCGGCGTCCCCACCCCGTACGCGCTGCAGTTCGGCCCCGAGGCCTCGGAGGACGAGCTGCTGGCCTGGCTGGTCGCGGGCGGCGGCGGCTACTCCCAGCTCGGCGGCTACGACTTCGGCTCCGCCGAGAACCAGGCGACCCTGACCTGGCTGCGCGACGAGCTCGTCAAGCCCGGCCTCGCGGGTGCCGACCCGGGGAAGCTCACCCGCACCGCGGCCTACGCGGAGTTCATGAAGGGCCGGGTCGGCATGCTCATCGCCCACCCCGTGCTGCTCGGCGCGGCAGCCAAGGCACGGCTGCCGTACGCCACCGCCCCGTTCCCCAAGCGGGTCGGGGACGGGGCGGCGGCGCCGGTCGGGCTCAACGCCTGGATGCTCGTGTTCAAGGCGAGGGGTCACGCCAAGGAGGCCGGCGCCTTCCTCACCCACCTCTACGGCCAGGAGACCGCCGCAGCGAAGGGCGCCGCGACGCAGACCCTGCCGGTGACCATCTCGGGCTCGCAGCACCTGCGCAACGACAAGTCGCAGCAGGCGCTGTGGCCGTTCGTCGACCAGATGCCGAACGCGGAGTTCCACCCGGTGGGGCTGCGGTCCTGGCCCACCGTGCGCAGTGAGATACGTGAGCGGATCGCGCGGGCGGTCGCCCCCACGGGGGTGCCGGCCGACGTGCTGGAGGCGTTGGACCAGGTGGCCCGGTCCAACGCCTAGCCCCTCCGGGGGGTGCGGGGTCTCCTGCCGCCGCTGGTCAGCCGATGAGTTCGCCGGTGCGGGTCTCGTCGTGGCTGGTCCCACCGGTCCCCGTACCCCCAGCGGTGATCTCCCCCTCCTTCTCCTCCTCCGGCGACTCCTGCGGCGCCCGCTTCGGCAGGGCGAACATGAGGAGGAAGATTCCTACGAGGATGGCGGCCGCCCAGAGCAGCGCGTTGCGGAAGCCGTCGATGAACGCCGCGCTGCCCGCGCCCTGCGCGAAGTGGTCCTCCACCACGTTGAAGAAGACGACGGAGACCAGGCTCAGGCCCAGCGCGTTGCCCATCTGCATCACGGTGTTGATGAGACCGGAGGCCGAGCCGGCGTGCTCGCGCGGCACCTCGGACAGCACCGCGTCGGTCAGCGGCGCCACGATCAGGCCCATGCCGAGGCCCATCACGACCAGCGGCAGCGCCATCTGCCAGGAGGCGATCCCGAGACCGTAGTGCCCGGCCTCGAAGGCGTAGATCAGGACGCCCGCGGCCATGGTCAGCGCGCCGGCCTGGAGGACCTTGCGGCCGAAGCGGGGCACCAGCTTCTGCACCGAGACACCGGCCGCGACGGACACGGCGATCGAGAACGGGACACCGGTCAGGCCGGCCCGCAGCGCGCTCCAGCCGAGGCCCATCTGCATGTAGAGGGTCCAGGTCAGGAAGAAGATGCCGGTGGTGATGCCGAAGACGGTCTGCACGGCGATGCCCGCCGCGAAGCTCTTCACCCGGAACAGCGACAGCTCGATCAGCGGCGATCCGTCCCGCCGCGTCTTCGCCTTCTCGTACGCGATCAGCACCGCCACGATCACGACGGACGCCGCCATCATCACGTAGCCCCAGACCGGCCAGTCGTTCTCGCGGCCCTGGGTCAGCGGGTAGACGAGCGCCAGCATCGCGAGGGTGACCAGGACGACGCCGACCAGGTCCAGCTTGAGGGCCGTCGGGGCCTTGGACTCGGTGATGACGCGCGAGCCGAGGATCAGGGCGGCGATGCCGACCGGCAGGTTGATCAGGAAGATCGGGCGCCACTCCAGGCCCGCGATGTTCCACTCCGTCAGGAGCGCGCCGAGCAGCGGGCCCGACACCGCGCCGAGGCCGACGATCGCGCCGAACAGGCCGAAGACCTTGCCGCGCTCGTGCGCCGGGAAGGTGGCGTGCACGATCGACAGGACCTGCGGCACCATCATCGCCGCCATGCCGCCCTGCAGGATGCGCGAGGCGACCAGCATCTCCGGGTTCGCCGCGAAGCCGCACAGCGCCGAGGCGACGGTGAAGCCCATGATCCCGAGCAGGAACAGCCGCTTGCGGCCGAAGATGTCGCCGAGCCGCCCGCCGGTGATCAGCAGGGCGGCGAACGCGAGCGCGTATCCGGCGGTGATCCACTGGATCTGGCCGGTCGTGGCGCCCTCGTCCGCCTTGATGGTCGGCAGGGCGATGTTGACGATCGTGACGTCGACGAGGTCCATGAAGGCCGCCGTCATCACGATGGCCAGGGCGAACCAGCGCCTGCGGTCGGCGGCCCCGGAGGCTTCTGTGGTGGTGCCGGCAGCGGCAGCGGTTGAGGTCATGGAAAGAAAGTAGAAGGTATATAGGTCAGGTCATGTCCTAGTGGGGGAGCATTCTGTGAACATGACGAAGACGAGCTCCTCCACCGACACCCCGGCCCGGTTGCTCCAACTCCTCTCGCTCCTGCAGACGCCGCGCGAATGGCCCGGCGGCGAACTCGCCGACCGGCTCCGCGTCTCGCGCCGCACCGTGCGCCGCGACATCGACCGGCTGCGCGAACTCGGCTACCCGGTGCAGGCCACCATGGGCGCCGACGGCGGCTACCGGCTCGTCGCCGGCAAGGCGCTGCCCCCGCTGGTGCTCGACGACGAGGAGGCCGTCGCCATCGCGGTCGGGCTGCGGGCCGGGGCGGGGCACGCCGTCGAAGGGGTCGAGGAGGCGTCGGTACGGGCCCTCGCCAAGCTGGAGCAGGTGCTGCCGTCCCGGCTGCGGCACCGCGTCTCCACGCTCCAGGCCGCCACGATCCCGCTGACCTCGGGCGACGGGGCGACCATCGCGCCCGAGACGCTCACCGTCATCGCATCCGCGGCGGCCGGTTCCGAGCGGCTGCGCTTCCACTACCGGGCCGCCGACGGCACCGAGACCCGGCGCCTGGCCGAGCCGTACCGGCTCGTGTCCACGGGGCGCCGCTGGTACCTCGTCGCGTTCGACCTGGACCGCGCGGACTGGCGTACGTTCCGCGTCGACCGGGTGTCGGAGCCCTTCGCGACCGGGGCGCGGTTCGCTCCGCGGGAGGTGCCGGAGGGGGATGCGGCGCGGTACGTCCAACGGTCGGTGTCGTCGGCTCGGGGGGCGGTGGCGGGCGGGGACTACGAGCTGGACGTCGAGTTCCTCGAGCCGGCCGAGGTCGTCGCGACACGGGTCCCTGCCTGGGTGGGCGAGCCGGTGCCCTCGCCGGGCGGGGAGGGGTGCGTGCTCCGGGGCCGGGTCTCCGAGTCGGTGGAGTGGATGGCGGTGCGCTTGGCGATGACGGGGGTGGAGTTCCGGGTACGGGGGCCGGAGCCCCTGGTGGTGGCTGTACGGGAGCTCGGGGAGCGGGTGCGCGCGGCGGTGCCGCGGTAGGTCGTCGGCGCGGCTGCGGGCCGGTGGGGCTTCTCGCGCAGTTCCCCGCGCCCCTGGAGATGCGCACTTCGTGCGCGATCTCCATCGGGCGGTCACCCGTCGGGGAAATGCGGCCCGAAGGGTCTGCATTTCAGGGGCGCGGGGAACTGCGCGACCAGCCCCCACCGAGGCGCACCCGGCGACGAGACCGCACAAGGCAGACGCTCTGCCGCGATACGCCGAAGGGCGGCACCCTTGAGGTGCCGCCCTTCATCCGGTGCCCGGAGGCTTACGCCGCCGCGTCGAACCCGGTGTCCCGCGCAAGCTTCTTCAGCTCAAGAAGCGCGTGCTTCTCGATCTGCCGGATCCGCTCACGCGTGAGCCCGTGCTCCTTGCCGACCTCCGTGAGGGTCCGCTCGCGCCCGTCGTCGATCCCGTACCGCATCTTGATGATGGACGCCGTGCGCTGGTCGAGCCGCCCGATCAGATCGTCCAGCTCCTCGCTGCGCAGCAGCGTGAGCACGGACTGCTCCGGCGACACCGCGGACGTGTCCTCCAGCAGGTCGCCGAACTGGGTGTCGCCGTCGTCGTCCACCGACATGTTCAGCGAGACCGGGTCGCGGGCCCAGTCGAGCACGTCGGTGACCCGCTCCGGCGTCGTCTTGTCGAGCTGCGCGGCGATCTCCGCGGGCTCGGGCTCACGCCCGTGCTCCCGGTTGAACTCGCGCTGCACCCGGCGGATGCGGCCCAGCTCCTCGACCAGGTGGACGGGGAGACGGATCGTGCGGGACTGGTCGGCTATGGACCGCGTGATGGCCTGGCGGATCCACCACGTGGCGTACGTGGAGAACTTGAAGCCCTTGCGGTAGTCGAACTTCTCGACGGCCCGCACCAGGCCCGCGTTCCCCTCCTGGATCAGGTCGAGCAGGGGCAGACCCGCGCGCGGATAACGGCGGGCGACCGCCACGACCAGACGCAGGTTCGACCTGATGAAGACGTCCTTGGCCTTCTCCGACTCGGCGACCAGCGCCTCCAGCTCCTCACGGGTCGCCTCACCGGCGGCCTCGCTGTCCTCGACCTCGCCGTCGAGGATCTGCTGGGCGTAGACACCCGCCTCGATGGTCTGGGACAGGTCGACTTCCTTGGCGGCGTCGAGCAGCGGTGTGCGCGCGATCTCGTCGAGGTACATACCGACCAGGTCGCGGTCGGCGATCTCCCCGCCTACGGCGCGAACACTGCGTGCCGCATCAGTCTCGCCGGACGCGGCGGACTTACGACGGGCTACGGCACGGGTTGCCATGCGTGCTCCCTTGCGATGGTGGGTCGGCTGGGCAGGACGGCTGGTCCACCCTCCCGGGCTGACCGGCATCCGAAGGAAACAACGACTGGAATCCGGACAGAATTCCCAAGCCGACCCATCTTTTTTCTGATCATGCAGTACCCTGTCGCGCCACACCGCGCGAGAAGGAGCCCCGGGATGTCGTCGGAGTCCACAGAGGTGCAGGTCAGCCGGGGCACCGAGGGAGACCTCAGCGCCCTCACGGACCTCTACAACCACTACGTGCGCGAGACGCCGATCACCTTCGACACATCCGTCTTCACTCCGGAGGAGCGACGCCCCTGGCTGCTCTCCCACCTCGAAGACGCCCGGTACCCACTTCTGGTTGCCCGCGAACACGACTCCGGCCGGATCCTCGGATACGCGACGGCGAGCCCGTTCCGGCCGAAGGCCGCGTACGCCACGTCCGTGGAGACCACCGTCTACTGCGCGCCGGACGCGGCCGGGCGCGGCATCGGCACCCTGCTCTACGAGGCGTTGTTCGCCGCGCTCGCCGGGCAGGACGTGCACCGCGCCTACGCCGGTGTCACCCAGCCGAACGAGGCCTCCGCCCGCCTCCACACCCGCTTCGGCTTCCGCCCCGTCGGCACGTACCGGGAGGTCGGCCGGAAGTTCGGGCGGTACTGGGACGTCGCCTGGTACGAGAAGGATCTCGCCCCGGATCCGTCAACCCGCCCGTAGGGGGATGCGTAGCCGCGGCCTCGGTCGGACGGACGAGCCGGACTACGACCAGGACTAGACCCCACGGCCGATCCGCGGCACCGCCGGCCGCCCCTACCGTGCCGCCATGGACACCATCCACGACACCACCGGCACCCTCGACGAAGCCCTCCAGCGACTGCACACCACCGGTCCGGAGTTCGACGGCTGGCTCAGCAACCATGGGCCGATGGCCGTGGAGTCCCTCGTACGCGGCGGGCAGGCGCCCCGCGTGCACCGCTGGCTCGACCAGTACTCCGAGCGGCTCGACGCGATGCCCGCGCCGGGCGACCCGATCCGCGCCGACGACTGGCAGGGCGCCCTCGGCGACCCCAAGCGCCTCGCCGACTGGATCGTCTTCTTCGAGCGGGCCGTCGCCGAGCGGCCCTGGCGCGACGTCCTCGCCGAGTGGTGGCCCTGGCTGCTGCCCGGCATCGCGGCCGGCGCCACGCACCCCGTGATCCGGGTGGGCCACGCCGTGCGCACCCTGCTCGCCGAACCCGCCGGAGCGAACGCCCCGCGCCTCGCGGAGCTCGCGCACGGCCTCGGCTACTGGGCCGCCCGGCACCAGCCGCTGCCGCCGCTCACCGCACTGCCCTCCGTGCCGGACGCCGCGGTGGCGCTCGACGCGGTGCCGCGGATCGAGGACCAGTCGGGCGGGATCCGGGCGCGGTTCACCCGGCTCACGGCGTTCCCGGCGTGGACGGAGGCGGGGCCGGTCGACCCGGACGCGGCGCGGGAGCGGCTCGGGGAGCTGGTCGGGGCGGCCGTGCGGATGTACGGGACTCATGCACTGGGGTCACCGGTGATGCTGGTGCACGCCGCGACCGCGCCGAACGCGGTGCTGCGGACGCTGCCCGCGTTGCCGCGCGAGCTGTGGGCCGAGTCCCTCGACGCGGCCTGGGCGGCGAGTGCGGCGGTGACGTCCGTCTACGCGCCGCCCACGCCCGCGCCCGCGCCGGTCCCCTCCGGGGCCGAGCCGGAGGAGGTCTTCGCGCGCGCCGCCGCGCACGGCAACGACCACGCGATCAAGTTCGCCGACACGGCCTTGGAGGTCGGCGGCGACCAGGCACTGGCCGCCGCGTCGCTCGCCCTCGACCTGATCGAGCCCGCATGATCACCGTCGGAGGCCACCGGTAGTCGGTGGCTGGTCGCGCAGTTCCCCGCGCCCCTGAAATGCAGACCCTTCGGGTCGCATTTCCCCGACGTGCCAGCCACCCCTCAGCCGAACTGGACCGACCGCTTCGCCAGTCCCATCCAGAACCCGTCGATCACGGAGTACTGGGAGTCCAGATCGCCGGAGGCATCCGCGACGCCCATCGTCACGAACAGCGGAGCGAAGTGCTCGGTCCGCGGATGCGCAAGCGCCCCGGCCGGCGACTTGTGCGTGAAGTCCAGCAGCGCGTCCACGTCCCCCGCGTCGAGCGCCCGGTGCCCCCAGTCGTCGAACTCGACCGACCAGGACGGGATGCCGCCCTGCCGCAGCGCCGCAAGATTGTGCGTGAAGAACCCGGAGCCGACGATCAGGACGCCCTCGTCCCGCAGCGGGGCGAGCCGCCGGCCGATCTCCATGAGCTTCTGCGGGTCGAGCGTCGGCATGGAGATCTGGAGGACCGGGATGTCGGCGTCCGGGTACATCTCGACGAGCGGCACGTACGCCCCGTGGTCGAGGCCCCGGTCCGGCACGTCCTGCACGGGGATGCCGGGGGCCCGCAGCAGCTTGCGTACGGATTCGGCCAGTTCCGGCGCGCCCGGAGCCGCGTACTGGACCTGGTAGTAGTGCTCGGGGAAGCCCCAGAAGTCGTAGACGAGCGGAATCGTCTCGGTCGCGCCGAGGGCGAGCGGGGCCTCCTCCCAGTGCGCGGAGACCATCAGGATCGCCTTGGGGCGCGGCAGGTCGGCGGACCAGGACGCGAGCTGGCCGGTCCAGAGGGCGTCGTCGGCGAGCGGCGGCGCGCCGTGGGACAGGTACAGCGCGGGCATGCGCTCCGGCGCGGGTGCGGTCACGACAGCCTCCAGAGGTCGGGCAGAAGGTCGGGCAGAGGTCAGAAAGCTTGAAGTTTCAAGCGTTCGAGCCACTGCCAAAAGTAATCGTTGTTTGTTTAATATTCAAGAAGGAAGCTTGGGGTGAGTCCTGGCAAGGGAGACGATGGAGTCATGGAGAGCGCAGAGCCGCAGTGGCTGACCGACGACGAGCAGCGCACCTGGCGTGCGTACCTGCATGCCACCACGCTCCTCGAGGATCACCTCGACCGGCAACTGCAGCGCGACGCGAAGATGCCGCACATCTACTTCGGCCTGCTCGTCACCCTCAGCGAGGCCCCGCACCGCCGGCTGCGGATGACCGAGCTGGCCATCCAGTCCAAGATCACCCGCTCCCGCCTCTCGCACGCGATCGCCCGCCTGGAGAAGAACGGGTGGGTACGGCGCGAGGACTGCCCCTCGGACAAGCGCGGCCAGTTCGCGGTGCTCACCGACGAGGGCCTGGGCGTGCTGCGGCAGAGCGCGCCGGGCCATGTCTCGACGGTCCGCCAGGCCCTCTTCGCGCGACTCTCCCCGGAACAGCAGAAGTCCCTCGGCGAGATCATGCGGATCGTCGCCGAGGGACTTCAGCCGAAGGAGGCCGGGGCGGACCTCCCCTGGCTCAGGTAGAACCAGTCGCTCCGGGGGTCAGTGGGCGACCACCGGGATCTTGACCTCGTCGGCCACCCCGTCCTCGCCCGCCGTGTCACCGGAGGCCGCGGCGGGGCCGCCGCCCGGGACGCCGGTGTTGATCAGCGAGAAGGCGATCGTCGCGGAGACGGCGAGGATGCCGACCGCCCACCAGATGGCGTGGGAGTAGCCGTTCACCATGGCCTGCGCCTGGAGCAGCTGCGCGTTGCGGGCGCCGGCCGCGTGCTCCGCCAGGTACGCGGTCGTGGCCGAGGCCGCGATCGTGTTCAGCAGGGCCGTGCCGATGGCGCCGCCGACCTGCTGCGAGGTGTTGACCATCGCGGAGGCGACTCCCGCGTCCCGCGCCTCGACGCCGATCGTGGCGAGCGACATGGCGGGCATGAACGCGGTACCCATGCCGAGGCCGAGCAGCAGCTGGGCGGGCAGGATCAGACCGGCGTACGAGGAGTCGACGGACAGCTGGGTCAGGATCAGCATGCCGAGCGCCGCGACGAGGAAGCCGGGGCCCATCAGCAGGCGCGGGCGGACCCGCGTCATCAGGCGGGCGCCGATCTGCGTCGAGCCCGTGATCATGCCGGCGATCATCGGCAGGAACGCGAAGCCCGTCTTGACCGGCGAGAAGCCCTTCACGACCTGCAGGTAGTAGGTCAGGAAGAGGAACAGGCCGAACATCGCGATGACGGCGAGACCGAGGGAGGCGTAGACACCGCCGCGGTTGCGGTCGGCGACGACGCGCAGCGGCAGCAGCGGGTGCTTGACCCTGGCCTCGACGGCGACGAAGGCGAGCAGCAGGACGGCGGAGCCGACGAACATGCCGATGGTCGTCACGTCCGACCAGCCCGCGGACTCGGCGCGGGTGAAGCCGTAGACGAGGGCGACGAGGCCCAGCGTGGACAGGACGACGCCCGGGAGGTCCAGCGGCGAGCGGTTGCGCGTACCGGCCGGCTCACGGATGACGAAGTAGGCGCCGGCGGCGGCGACGATCGCGAAGGGGATGTTGACGAAGAAGGTCCAGCGCCAGTTCAGGTACTCGGTCAGGAAGCCGCCGAGGATCAGGCCGACGGCGCCACCGCCACCGGCGATCGCACCGTAGATGCCGAACGCCTTCGCGCGCTCCTTGGCGTCGGTGAACATGACGGCCAGGAGGGAGAGGGCGGCCGGGGCGAGCAGCGCGCCGAAGGCACCCTGGAGGGCGCGGGCGCCGAACATCATCGCCTCGTTCTGCGCGGCGCCGCCGAGCGCGGAGGCGAGCGCGAAGCCGAGCAGGCCGGTCACGAAGGTCCGCTTGCGGCCCCACAGGTCGGCGATGCGGCCGCCGAACAGGAGCAGTCCGCCGAACGCGAGGGCGTAGGCGGTGATGACCCACTGCTTGTTGCCGTCGGTGATACCGAGGTCGGTCTGGGCGGCGGGCAGGGCAATGTTCACGATGGTGGCGTCGAGGACCACCATGAGCTGGGCGAGCGCGATGAAGACGAGGGCCTTCCAGCGGCGCGCGTCGCCCTCGGGCGAAGCCGTTTTCGGCAAGGGGGTACCCACAGCGGGACTCCAAAGGTTCAAAGGCAAGTCGTGAATAAGGACGAAAAATCGGGGTGGCCGCGAGATGGCCGGGCGGGGTCGCTCGCGCGGAACGGCCGGGCTATTCCTGGCGGAGCGCCTCCAAGGTCGCGGCCTCACCCGGGAGTTCCGAGCGGGCGGGCGTCATCAGGCCGTCCAGGAACAGCTGCAGATGACGGTGGACGAAGCGGTCGAAGTCCATGCACCCGGTGCCGGGCAGCGGCCGGGTGAGCTGGGACAGGGCGACCATCAGGTCGCCGACGCCGACGTCGGTGCGCAGCTGCCCGGTGGCGCGGGCCCGCGCGATGAGGGCCTCCACGGCGACGGTGAGCCGGCCGCGGGCGGCGACGAGGTCGGGGTGGTCGTGCTCGAAGGTGGCGTGGAGGATCGGACACAGGGCGCCGATGCGTTCGTCGGCGGCGGCGTGCACGAAGGTGCGCAGCGCGCCGAAGGCGTCGGCCTCGCCCGCCTGCTCGGCGGCGAGCCCCTGTTCGGCGTGGGCGCTGATGCGGTCGGTGACGGTGAGGACGACGTGGCGCATGAGCTCGCCGCGGTCCTTGAAGTTCCGGTAGAGCGTGGCGTTGCCGACGCCCGCGCGGCGGGCGACCTCGTCGAGGGGGAGCTCGGTGCCGTGCTCGACGATCAGCTCGATCGCGGCGGAGACGATCCGCTCCCGGTTGCGCACGGCGTCGGCCCGCGGTCGGGGGGCGCGGCGCTGCGGCTGTTCGGTCACGGTGGCCACGGCGTTCTCCTTGATTCGGCTTGGTTCGGCTTGGTTCGACGAGGGGTGAAGCAAGCAGGGAATCCAAGTGGGGAATCCGTCCCCGCTTAGCCCTACGCACTCCTAAACGGGGAAACCCTCCCCGGTTATTTCCCGCGCTCCATGTGACCTGGCTCACGTACGCCTCGGTCCAGAAACCCACGATCGGCGCACCCAGCGCGCGGCCCGCCCCACCCCGACACAGGGTGATCGAAACGGACCCGAGCGTGAAGGCGGATCGGATGCGGCAGCGGCGGATACGCGGGGGCCGGCGTGGTGCGATGCTCGCCGGGGCCACGGCGGTGGCTCTCGCGGTGACCATGACCGCGAGCACCGGACGGCTCCTCGACAGCTCGCCCACCGCGGCCGGCCCGACCGCTCTGGCGCGGGCCACCTCGCTCGGCCCCTGCATGATCCGGGGCGCGCTCGGCGTCCAGATGTCCGAGGGCGTGCCCACGTCCCCCGGCTACGCCCGTTCGACCGGCACCGTCCGCGCCCTCAACCTCATGGTCGACTTCCCGGACGCGCACGGGCAGGGCAGCGCGATGGCCCGGTACGGGGAGTTCTTCCCGCAGACCAGCGACTGGTTCCGCACCGGCTCCTACGGCAAGCTCGACTACCGCTCCGAGACCCCGGTCAAGCACTGGCTGCGCATGCCCAAGACGTTCAAGGCCTACGGGATAGAGCGCGGCGCCCCCTTCGAACCGGGCTACCGCAAGCTCGTCAAGGACATCGCGGCGGCCGCCGACCCGGACGTCGACTTCAGCAAGTACGACATCGTCAACATCCTCGTCACCCCGAACGCGGGGCCCTCCGCGCTCGACACCGTGCTGTCCGTGACCTTCGCAGGGAACCCCGACGCGCCCGTCGCCGACGGCGTGCCCCTCGCCAACGCGTCCTTCGTCTACTCCCGCCAGGACGACGGCTCCGGCTCCTACTCCGAGACCGGCTACCGGGTGCTGCCGCACGAGAACGGGCACACCTTCGGGCTGCCCGACCTCTACACGCAGGACGGCGGCGGGGCCGTCGGCCACTGGGACATCATGAGCGAGGACTGGGGCGTCGGGAACGACCTGCTCGGCTGGCACAAGTGGAAGCTCGGCTGGCTCGACGACGCACAGATCGGCTGCGCCTCGCAGGCCGGTACGACGGAGCACCTGCTGTCGCCGCTGGGCCGGGCCGAGGGCGGCGGCACCAAGCTCGTCTTCGTCCCCCTCACCGAGAAGACCGGGTACGCGGTCGAGGTCCGCGCCCAGGAGGGCAACGACGAGGCCGTCTGCCGTCCCGGCGTGCTCGTCTACAAGGTCGACGCCGACGTCGACACCGGGCACGGGCCGATCACCGTGGAGGACGCCACCCCCGACAGCGGCGGCTGCACCCGCCGCCCCAACGTCCACGCGGAACTCTCCGACGCGACCTACCGCCCCGGCGAGGTCTTCAAGGACACGAAGACGGGGGTCCGGATCTCGGTCGGCGGAGCGGACGCCTCCGGCAATTACCGGGTCTACGTCACCCGGCGCTAGGTCCTGGGTCTCGCCTGACGAGGCTGCGCCTCATCGGGGAAATGCGACCCGAAGGGCATGCATTTCAGGGGCGCGGGGAACTGCGCGAGAAGCCCCACCGGGCCGCACCCGGCGACGAAAGGGACCGGAGCTACGGCGAGGGGGGCCAGGTCGAGCGCAGGGCACGCTTCAGGACCTTCCCCGTCGCGTTACGGGGCAACGCATCCTCCTGCACAACAACCCGCGCCGGCACCTTGAACGCCGCCAGCCTCCGCCCCGCGAACTCCCGCACCGCCGAAGCATCGAGCCCGCCCCGCCCCCGGACCACCGCCACGACCTCCTCCCCGAGCACTGGATGCGGCACCCCGAACACGGCCGCCTCCAGCACATCGGGATGCGCGTACAGCGCGGCCTCCACCTCGACGCAGTACACGTTCTCCCCGCCCCGGATCACCATGTCCTTGATCCGGTCGACGACCCGCACCCGCCCGTCGTCCGCGAGCACCGCCAGATCCCCGGTCCGCAACCACCCGTCCCCCGTGATCGCCGCCGCGCTCGCCTCCGCGTCCCCCCAGTACCCCCGGATCACGGACTGCCCGCGCACCCACAGCTCGCCCACCTCCCCGTCCGCGACGGCCTCCCCCGCGGGCCCGGCGATCCGCACCTCCACCGCCGGCGCGGGCCGCCCCACACTGTCCGGCTCCTTGCGGTACTGCTCCCCGAACGTGGCGGTGACCGCGCCGAGCGTCTCGGTGAGCCCGTACGCGTTGGCGGGCTCGACCCGGTCCCCGTAGCGGGCGGTGAGCCGTTCGACGAGCTGGGGCGGGGCGGGGGCGCCCCCGGTGCTGACGGAGGCGAGCGTGGGCAGGTCGTCGTCCAGCTCGGCGGCGCGTTCGAGGAGTTGGAGCGCGGTTGTGGGCACGCCGCCGAACGCGGTGACGCCGTGCTCCCGCACCAGCCGGACGGCGACGTCCGGGTCCCACTTGCGCAGCAGCACCAGCGTCCCGCCGACCGCCATCGCCCGGAAGAAGCCGGTGAACGCCGCGACGTGGAAGAACGGGAAGGTCAGCATCCCGATCGACGCCGGCCCCTGCCCCGGCACGAGCCCGCGCCGCAGCGCCGAGAGCGCGGAGAAGTACAGCGCGTTCGCGATGGCGCCCGTCTGGGCGTGGTGCGTGGCGACGGCGCCCTTGGGCCGGCCGGTGGTGCCGGAGGTGTAGAGGAGGGTGGCGTCCTGCTCGGGGAGCACATGGATGTCCGGCGGCCCGAGCAGCGGATCGGCGGCGGGCAGGTCCTCGTACCGCTCGACGCGAGGCCCGCCCACGACGAGCCCCTCCCCGTGGCACACCAGCGTCCACGGCGGTTCGGCGGCCGCGTCCAGCCAGGGCCGGACCCGCTCGTAGCGCTCCCCGTCGACGATCAGCACCCCGGGCCGGCAGTCGTCGAGGGCGTACGCGCACTCGTCGGCGGTCCACCAGGCGTTCAGCGGGACGGCGACGAGCCCGGCGAGCTGGGCGGCCCAGAAGGCGACCTGCCACTCGGGGTGGTTGCGCATGGCGATCACGGCACGGTCGCCGGGCCGCAGCCCGTAGCCCTCGTCCGGGTCGAGGAAGCGGCGGGCGAGCGCCGACGCGGCGGCGAAGAACTCGCCGTACGTCGTCCGCCCGTCCTCCGTGATCAGGAACGGGGTGTCGCCGTACGCCCAGGTCGTCTCGGCGAACTCCCGCAGGGTGCGCGGCCCTTCGGCGTACACGAGGCGCCCGTCCGCGCCGCGCTCGACGGAGAAGGGGGCGCCCGGAGCGGTGAGCAGCGCGTCCAGGGAATCCATGGCCCGGACGCTACGGCGGCTCACCCGGCGCACGTCAAGAAGCGTGCCGGGCCTCGCGGGGGCGCACGGGATCGGCTTGGGCCTTTCGGCCCCGACAGACAGGGACATCAGGGGACGAACGCAGTGACCAACGGCACCCCGAAAGACCCTCCCCCGGCCACCCCCTCCCCCGTACTTTGGAGGAATGTCCCCTCTCGCCCGGGTCAGCGAGGCGTACGGCCCACGCTTCGCCGAGTTCGCCTTCGAGCCCGCCTTCACGGCCGCCGTCGACCAGCACGTGTCGGCGCTGCGCGACCGCCTGGAGGTCACCGGAGCGGCCCTCGAACCGTCGGCGCCCGACGCCGAGCTCCTCTCCGACTACGCGCTGGGGTTCCTCGACGCCCTCGACGAGACGGGCTGGCGCGAGCCGGTCGGCCACGACTACGCGGTGTGCCGCCTCACCGCCATCAGCTGGCTGGTGAAGCGGCACGACCTGCTGAACGGAAACCGTTCAGCCGCTTGCTGAACTGAGTGGCTGGTCGAACTCAGCCGCTCGTCGAACCGCCGGCCCGGGGGTCGGTGCTCTCCCGCTCCTGCACGGGCTGGTGGGTGAGCGCGTCCTCGCGACCCGCCTGGTACGCCCCGGTGCTGCCGCCGCCGCGCGCCTTCGCGGTCTCCTCCTCGGCCTTGTTCAGCCACCGCTCCCAGCGCTGGCGCATCGGGCCGATGAGTCCGCCGCCGACACCGACGATCATGATGCCCGCGGCGGCCGCGAGAGCCGCGTAGAGGACGGGCTGCGTGACGGTCGTCGCGATCCCGGCCTGGCCCAGCGCGGCGATCACGCCGAGGACCACGATGCAGGCCCACACCACGGTCCCGACGGTCTTCCCGTACGAGACGGAGGACAGGGCGTTGGTGACGATGTCCCGGACGACGTTCGCGACGGCCATGGCCACCACGACCAGCACGATCGCGACGATGCCGCGCGGGATCCAGGCGACGATGCCGTTGAGCATGCTGGAGACGGGGTTGCTGCCGAAGACCCCGAAGCCGAGCTGGAGCGTGATCAGCAGCAGGGCGTAGTACACGACCTTGCAGACGATCCCGGTGGTGTCGTACTTCGACCCTTCGAGCATCTTGGCCGCGCCGGCCTTCTCGGCGAGCTTCTCCGAGCCGACCTTGCGCAGCACCCGGTCCAGGACGCGGGCGATCATCTTGGACACGAACCAGCCGATGGCCAGGACGACCAGGAAGCCGATCAGCTTCGGCACGAACTGGGCGACCTTCGACCATGCGTCGTTGAGGCCGCCTGTGAAGTCGACGGCGAGTGCGTTCGGGAACGGGGTCATGAGTGGACCTCCACTCAGTAGGCCGGTGGGCCGGACTCACCCGACCCTCGCCGACAGACGTGCCCCCCCTCGTTTACCTCGCCTTTCTGGAATAGCACGCCCCAGCCCTCCCGGCCTCCCCAGCGCCCCCACCCGGGTCCTCTTCCACCCCTCCGCCCTCCCCCTCCGATCCGCTAGGCTGTCCACGCGCCTTCGTAGCTCAGGGGATAGAGCACCGCTCTCCTAAAGCGGGTGTCGCAGGTTCGAATCCTGCCGGGGGCACTGACTGCGTAGCAGGTCAGAGCATGTGTGAGGCTCCTCGTTCATTCGAACGGGGGGCCTCACTGCTGTCCAGAGTCCACATAGAGTCCACATCCCCCGGTGATCTTGCGGATCTCGTCACTCGATCGGCTTACGCCACAACGCGCCCTGACGGCATAAAGTGCCAGATGACGGGGGCTGGCGTGACTCCCACACACGCGTCAGATGCGCGCTCGTCGACTTACCTGCGGCCCCGAGCGGGGAGGCTCGGACCGCGGGGCGGCGGCCCCTGCCGGACTGAACGGCGGGGGACGCCGCAACAAACGTAACCGCCCCGCCCCCTATATAGGGGACGGGGCGGCTCGCTCTGTCCTGAATCAGAGCGACCGGCGCCTCGCGGACGGATGCGCGTACGTCCGGCGAAGCACCTCTTATGCCCTCACACGCGGCGAGAGCGGCTCACGGTTGCGGCAACGTCACTCGGCCCGCATGGCGTTCATCACGCGGCGGCACAGCGTCTCGTCGAGCAGCATGTCGGCGAACTCCCACGAGTACGCCGTGACCTCCTCCTCTTGCAGGTTCACGACGTCGACGGTCGATCGGAACAGGAACCGGAAGTCGTAGTGGGTGTGCTCGGGCTCGGCTTTGATGGGGTTCGCCGGGATCGTGTGCGCGTCGATGTGCAGCGGTACAGCGGAGTCAGCCACGATCCGCGCGCGGTCGACGCCGGCCTCTTCGACGAGCTCGCGCAGCGCAGCCTCGCGCAGCGTCGAGTCGTTGTTCTCGCAGTGCCCACCCGGAAGCAGCCACTTCCGAAGCGCCCGGTGCTCGATCAGCAGCACGCGGCCGTCGGGGCGCAGCAGGATCGCGCCGGCCGTGACGTGCCCGCCGAACGATTTGCGGGACGAGATCGCGTCGCCGGTCTGGTCGACGACGTCGTCGAGGGCGGACAGCTCCCCCTTCTCCTCCGGGTACTCGTCGAGGTAGGCGGCGAGCGTCTCGCGTACGTGCTGTGCCGTGATCGGCATGGGGGCAGCTCCTATCGGTTGAAGTAGTTCAGCCATGTGTCGGCGATGATGCGGCGGTCTGCCGCGGTCGCCTCGTGCATACCGGCCGCGAGCTCGCCGCGGGTGAGCATTCGGACACCCGCGAGGATCTCGGCCTGGACGAGGAAGATGAACGGGCCCACCGATGCGCCGTGCAAAAAGTTGACGGCGTTCCCCCCGTTGAGCAGGTAGAAGAAGTGCCCCGTCGTCGCGTACCGGGTGACGTGTTCGCCGACCGGTGTGCGGGTGTAGACGTCGGGCAGACCCTCGAGGTCGAGCTCGTCCTCGCTACTGGTAACGGTCGCCAAGTAGGCGCCGTTACGCAGGTGTGGGAAGTCGTCGCCACGCAGCGACATAGCGCCCGTGGCGCACAGCACGAGCCCGGCCGCCGCGAGCGCGGTCTCACGGTCCCGGGCGACCGTGAACCCCTGCGAGAGCGCCTGTGCGCGGCGTACGGGGTCGATGTCGTACACCGTCACCGCGACGTTCTTCGCGTGCAACAGACGCGCGATCGAGCTCCCGAGCTTGCCGAACCCGATCACGAGGGCGGGCCGGCCGTGCATGATGTCGCCGCACTCGCGCATGAGTGCCTCGGCTGAGAACGCGACGCTCTGCCCGACCAAGTAGTCTTCCGGGTCCTTGAGCGGGCTGCGCGCCACGCTGACCACCGGGCAGGGGAGCTTGTCGCGGCCGGCGTACCTCTTGTGCCCGTTCTCGGTGTCCTCGACGACGCCGACGATCCGGCCCGAGAACCGGTTGCACAGCTCGTCGAGGACCGGGGCGAAGTAGCCGCCGACGTCGAGCAGCACGACGTCGGCGCCGGCCGCCCGCCCCTCGAGGTAGTCGAGTGCCGCGTCGGGCTCCTCGAACATGCCTCGGGTGAGGGTGTCGCACTGCACGGTCTTCTCGACGGCGCGTCGTGCGACCGGGTTGATCGATTTCGGCTTGGGCAGCACGGCCCGTAGGTCGGTCTGCGTGGCGACGGCCCGGACGAAGTGGGGGCGCTCGGGCAGTAGGTGCGTGATGAGGAACGATGCGGGCCGCTCGGTGGTGGCGAACTGCTGGGCTATGCGCCCGAAAAACGAGTCGAGGCGGACGCGTTCGAAGGCTTCCATGCCTTCCCCTTTCGGATCGGTCGAGCCGTGCCGGGGTTGCGCGGGATGGGTCAGTGGACGGGGCGCAGGGTGCGCGGCCGTCGGTGCCTGCCTCGGTCCGTCGAGGGCCGGGTGCGGGCGGTGAGCGCGGGGGTCTGTGGGGGCCGTCGGACGGGTAGCGGGTCGACGCGTAGCTCGTAGCGGGCGCCGTAGTCGGTGACCGTGAGCACGTAGGGGTGATCCGCGGCGAGGGTGCGCAGAACGCCCTCGTACCGGTCGCGGCTGTCGGCCCACGCGTGCAGCGTGGCGTCGGGCCGGGGCCCGTCCGGCGGGAACTCGATCAGGGGCGCGCCCTCGAGGTAGTCGGCGGTGGGCGCCGGGGCGAGCAGCTCGGCGTATCGGCCGGCCGTCGCACGGGCCCATCGGGCGGCGAGTCGGGGCGTCGGCGCGCGGTACGTCGCGAGGATCGCCTCGTATCGGCCGTCGAGGGAGCGGGCGAGCAGTTCGCATCGGTAGGCGTAGCGTCTGGGCACCGTGGCACCTCCGCAGCGGGGCGGGAGTCGTGGGGTGTGCGCTGTCGGTTTGGGGCCCCGCCCGCCCGGCCGCTCGTTCTTTCGGCCGGCGGGGCGGGGCTGTCGGGCCGCTCGGGGGGAGCCACGGGGGATGGACTCGACCGCCGAGCGACCCTGTCTTAGGGGTGCGCCCGGGTGTGTATGCGTCGGGCCGGGACAGCGACGCTCGCCGCGGCGAAGTACAGCCGGCCCGATTTCGTCGACGTCACGAGGTACTCGTCGACCGCGGGGCCGACGGCGGCGGCGGGCAGGGGGTCGAGGCCGACGGCGATGAGTACGTGTCCGATCTCGGTGATCACCTGCCCCCAGTGCCCGGCGCGGGTGGTCAGCGCGTGCTCGGTGCCGTCGAGGCGGACCAGGACGACGCCGTTGTGCACGGCGATCCGGTCGCCGACGTCGGGCAGCGTGCGGTCGGCGGGGGCGGCGCCGAGGGCGCGCACGATGCCGAGCATGCGGGCCTCGATCGCGGCCGCGGTGTCGGCGTCGCGGCGGGGCTCGGGGTGGGTGATCAGCATGGGTGCGAACCCGTCGCCGTCGAGGGTGCGGTCGACCCACGGGCGGACGCACAGGGACGCGATCACGCCGGGGGTCGGGGCCGGGTAGAGGTCGACGGGGCTCATCCGAGGGCCCCCTCGATCCCGAGCAGCGCGGCGGCACTGACGTACGCGCCGTACAGCGCGTCGGCGTCGGTGAGCACGTCGCGGTCGTCGCGCGGCGGCACGGTGGCCCATGCCCGGCCGTCGTGCTCGTACGGGCCGCTCATCACGGGGTGCGGGATGCGCAGGGTTGAGCCGTCTCCGTGGACGGTGACGCTCGGCAGGTTCCAATCAGCCGCGGTGCCCACGGCGACGAGGACGAGGAACCCGTCGGGCGTGCTCAGGATCGGGCCGAGCTGCGCGTCGGTCGACTTGAGCTGTCGCAGTGCCTCGCTGCCGGCCTCGACGGGGAGCTGTACGACGTCCCACGCCTTACCGGCCGGGACGGTAGCGAGGCGGCCGTCGTGCCACGCGCGCAGGACGTCGCCCACGCTCGCGCCGCTGCGCTTGATCCAGCCTACGGGGGCGAACTCGTCGTACCCGTTCGCCGCCTCGGACAGGTGGGCGCGGCGGACGCGTTGACCGGCGGTGTGCCTCGGCTGTGCGGCCTCGGGTGTCATGGTCACTGCTCCCCCTGCGCTCTCGACTCGTCGGGCTGTTCCGCCAGTAGCCGGCCGAGCTCTGCGTACAGGTGGGTCGCCTCGTCGAAAGTCATCACGAGCTCGCCGTCGCCCACGTGCAAGCCGTCGTTGACGACCCACAGCGGGAGCGCCACGCGCCCCGCACCGGTACGTCGTAATGCGCGTCCGGGGAGACGTTCGATCCGGACGCCCTGGTTGGGGTTCGCGGTCTTGCCCGCGCTCTGTCGCCTCTGAGTCGCCGTCATGTAACGGACCGTAGGGGGCTCACAAGGAAGCGACCCGGAAGATTCTTCCGGGTCGCCTACGGTTCCGGGTAGCGGACGGCTCGTCAATTACGCGAGCACGCCCACGTGTTCGGCGATTTTATGCAGCTCAGCGCGCATGTGCGGCCGGGGTCGCTTCATGAGAGATTGCACCGCTTCCCGGACGAGCGGGAAGTACTTGATCTCTTCGGGTGACGCTTCCATGATCTGTCGCAGCATGTGCAGCGTGGCGTACTGGTCGCCGTTGAGCCGGTTCGCGTGCATCACCTCGACGAGGTACCGAGTCGTGCGCTCGAGCGGCAGCACGCCGCCCGGCTCGGGTACGTCGACGTCGTCGGCGAGCCGCAGCGCCTCGGCAATATCGCCCTCTTCGGCGGCAAGGTGCACACCGTGCATGCTCACGTTCGTCGGCCCGAACGACGTGTGAAAGTCGTTCCGGTCGACGCCGAGCCGCTCGCCGATCGATTCCGCACCGCGCAGCAGATCCCACGCCGCCGGCGCCTTGCTGTGCCGCACGGCCGCGATGACCCCGGCTAGGTGCAGCGCGCCGTACGCCGACAGATGCTCGGGAGTCGCGTCGTCGCCGGGGCGGCAATGCGCGATCGTCTCTCGGGCAAGGTCGAGGGAGTCGCCGACCTCACCGCTTGAGGTGAGGATGCCGCAGACGTTCCACGCGGCGGCCGCGATCAGCGCCGCGTCGCCGGTCTGGTCTGCGATCTGCATCGCGCGGTCGGCGGCGCGAAGCGACAACTTCCGTTCGCCGACCCGCCGCAGGAACACTTGGTGCAGGTGCAGCAGCGACACGAGGGCGCGCGTGCCGGCGAGCTCGTCCTCGCCGGTCGTCTGCCGCAGTGTCGAATACGCCTCGGCGAGCAGCCCGGGCAGCATCTCGCCGACGGGCGCGTACCGCTCGGTCTCGTTCTCGTAGATGCCCCACGCCTCGACGACCCGCTCGCCGAGCTGCTGCGCGGTGAGCGCGTCGCCGGGCAGCCCGATACCGAGCAGCGACGGCGGGGTGTTCAGCGCACGCCGGATATTCGGCACCGACGGGTGTTCGTCGGCGCCGAGGGACAGATCGACGGCCGTTCCGCCGACGAGTTCGCCGACGTTGTCGAGCCCGAACTCGCGGGCGAGTCGGGTGAGCATGGCGAGCGAGTCGATCCCGATCACGTTGCGCTCGACCTTGCTGAGCCAGTCTTCGGAGCGTCCGACGAGTCCAGCGACCGCGGCCTGCGTGCGCCCGGTCTTCGTCCGGTAGTACCTGATCCGCTCCCCGGTGGTCATGCCTGTTGGGTTGATCATGGATTCCCCTTGATGGGTGTGAGCACTCAACGACCAGCGTACGACCGCGCGTTGTCGGTTGTATCGGTCATACTGGTGACTCACTCCCCATGGGGAGCACTCACGGCCTCGTCGACTCGTTCTCGGCGGGGCCGCTCCCTTGCCCGTGACCAGGGCAGACATGACGAATGCGCCCCTGCCCGGCCGTGAGGCCAGACAGGGGCGCAGTGCGTCAGAACCGGCGGCGGTCGGCCGGCAGTCCGAGGACGCTCGGGCCCGGCGACGGGTCGTCGTCGGGCGGGGGTGCGGAATCCTTTCGGCACACGAGGGCGTCGGGGTCGTACTCGGGCGCCTGTAGGGAGTAGCCGTCGGGGCACGTCTGCCCGTCCTTCCCGTCGACGCCGTCGCGGCCGTCCTTCCCGTCCTTCCCGTCTTTCCCGTCGGCGCCGGCGGGCCCGGGCTCGCCGACCCCGTCGGCACCGTTCGTGCCCGCGGGGCCGTCGGCTCCGTTCTCGCCGGGCTGTCCGGGCTCGCCGTCCGCGCCGTCACGGCCGTCAACGCCGTCACGACCAGGACGGCCCGGCGCTCCGCTTTCCCCCGCGCGGCCCGGTGCGCCGGGTACGGCGTCGACACGGTCGGGCAGATCCTCGACCGCCCTCGACGGGTCCGGCGCGGCCGGCGTCGCACCCTCGGCCCGGACTTGCTCGCGCAGGACCCGCACGTCTTGTGCGAGCGTCGTGACCGCGTCACCGCGTCGGGTCGCCTCGGCGCCGAGCCGGTCGGCGCGCTGCGCTTCGGCGTCGATCCGTAGCCACACGAGCAGCACCGCGCCGGACAGCACGAGCAGCACCGCGGCGAGCATGAACGAACGCCACCGCCGGGCGAGCAGCGGTGGCGGGGAATGCTTCGTCACGTCGGGGACCCTCCCAGTTCCGCGACAAGGGCGCGCAGCCGCTCGACCTCGGCCGTGAGCACGGTGATTTCGGCTCGGAGCTGTGCGGCGTCCGACCGGGCGTCGGCGAGCTCGCGGTACGCCTCGGCGAGCCGCAGCTCGGTCTCGGCGAGCGCCGCTTTCGCCTTGTCCCGTTCCTCTTTCACGTCGTCGACGAGCGCGCCGTACCCGCCGATGAGCGCGCCGGACTGCGTGGCCCGGTTCTCGCCACGCTTACCGACGAGCGCACCGACGGCCGTCGCGAGCCCGACGAGGATCGTCCCGACCGCGCCGAGCGTCGCAGGGTCCACGTGCGCCCCTTCTGGTCAGTGGTGCTGTACGGGCCGCCGGTCAGATCGACGGCAGGCTCGGGGTGTCCCGCTCGGCGACCTTCTCTGTGATGCCGGGGCCATTCGTGCCGCCGCTGGTGACGATCGCGGTGAGCAGCGCGAGCAGCGCGGCGAGACCGCCGACGGAGAATGCGCCGCCCCAATCGACGTCGACGATCCCGAGCCCGGTCCCGCCGGCCACGCCGAGCACGGCCTGCGCGAAGGTGCGGATCATGCGCTCGAACGTGGACTTCCAGAACGCGCCAGTGAACATATGGTTCCTCCCAGGGAGTTGAACGGCCGCGGGTGCGGCAGATCAGTCGGTGACCGTCCAGCCGTGGCGGGCGCCGAGCTTGACGAGGCTGGTCTTTCCGGGCATGCCGTCGGCGTCGCGGCCGCGGTAGCCGAGACGGCGCTGCCACTTCTGGTAGGCGGCGACGGTGAGCGTCCCGAACGAGCCGTCGACCCACGCCCCGACGAGCAGCCCCTCGGCGTGCAGCGCGTTCTCGACGCGCAGGACGTCCGTGCGGTGGCTCGTCGCGCCGTTCGGGCCGGCCGGGTCGCGGCGCGCGGCGTCGAGGATCGCGGACAGGGACACGGTCGGCTTGGCGGCCGGCTTGGACGGGGCCGGGGCCGGCTTGGTGGTGGGCTTGCCGCAGAGCTGCTTCTGTACGTCGGCGCGGAAGGTGTCCATGTCCCACATGGGGCCCTTGGCGGTGCCGATGGGCCCCTTGGGGTCGATCTTGCGGGTGGTGCCTTCCTTGTGGCCGATCACGGACTGAGCCGACCAGCCGTGATGACGGCAGATCGCGGCCGCCCACTTCACCGCGGTGTCGTACTGCGCCTGCGGGTACGGGTCCTTGCCGTTGCCGAGATTCTCGATCTCGATCCCGTAGTAGTGCGCGTTCCCGTCGACCGGCTCGGACTTGCTCGGCGCCGGGTGCCGGCTCGACTCGGCGACGACTGCGGCGTGCGCGTTGTTCGCGAACGTTCCGGCGTGGTTGGCGCGCCCGCTGCTGATCATGGTCACGACGCCGTTCTTGGCGAGGTGGCTGTGACACAGCGGGCCGGGCAGCGCGTCCGTGCCGTTGTAGACCAGGGCGAGCGAGTCGCGGCCGGCGGTGTGGTGGATGACCACACCGTTCATCGGCCCCCATGCGCCCTTGTGGTTGCGGTTGTGGGTGCGCCAGCCGGACCGTTCCTTGACGGTGACGCCCTCGGCGCGCAGCGCGGCGACGAACTGGTCGGCTGTGAGCGGTGTTGCCATGAGCTCTCCAGACATGCGAAAGCCCCGGCCGGCACGGCTCGGGGCGTCGGGGTGGGGGTGCGGCTTAGAGGGCGCAGGACACGCCGTTGAACCCGACCCACGGTGGGGTGGACCCGGTCTGAATGCCGTAGAGGTCGAGGTGCCCGTCGGTGCGGATGTCCAGCTTGAGCGTGATGCGCTCGGAGCGGACGTCAGAGCACGGGACGACGATCGTCCGCAGCCGGTCGGGCCACGCTTCGGACGGCAGCGCCGATGTGGTCAGCCGGTACGGCGACGCCGGCGTGTACGTGGTGCCCGAGGCCCGGCCGATTCCGCCGCGGAACTTGATCGACCGCTGTCCGTACTCGTAGACGACGCGGTACTGAAACCGGCCTTGGTTGTTGTTCCGGTCGTCGGCGTCGTACGTCCCCCAACCGCCCGCGGTGTTGAACGGGACGTTCGACCAACCGGCCGTGCCCGCGGCGAGCACGACCCATGACGCGCCGTCGTACGCCTCGAGGCGGTTGAGGTCTTCGAGCCACGTGAGCATGCCCTCGCGCGGGGCCGTGATAGTGGCGCCGCGCACGGACGCCGACTTGAACGACATGACCGTCTTCGGGGTGAGCCCCTCGACGATCCCCTGCCCGAGGGTCTGCGCGTTCGGCTTGTCGGTGAGCGTGGGGTACGGGATCTGCTGCCCGTACGAGTCAGTCAGGGGCACAGGCGGACCCTTCCTTAGTAGGTGGTGGCAACCCAGTTGCAGTCAGTGCCTGCCGTCGTCGTGCGCCAGACCTTGAGCTGAAACCCGGTCGGCGACTCGTTGTAGACGACCGCGAGCATGTACGTCGTTGCGGTGGTGGTGGAGAACCGCGGCGTCGCAACGACCGTCGGTGTCGTCGGGAACGGCGTGGGAAAGGTGACGTTCACCGTCGACCACGCATTCGCCGTGCCGCCCGGAGTCGACGAGGTGCCCGACTGCACCCGCGGCGCCGAGTTGCGGCGCAGCGCGCCGAGGCACACCCACCCCCCGGCCGTGCGCAGCAGCTCGACCCGGTCGCCGACCGCCGGGACGTCCCCGGCGAGCAGCCGCACCCGCGGGAAAATGTCGGAACCGCGGGACACGGTCGCCGTGCCGTCGCTGCCGACGGCGGTGACGACGCCCATCATCGCGCCGGCCTCGAGCATCCCAGAGCCGCGGACCTGTTGCAGTACGGCCTCGATCAGCCGGTCGACGCTCGTCACGTCTGGTCGTCCTTTCCGGACATGGTGGCGATGGTGAAGTCGCCGCCTCCGACGTCCAGTGGCACGGTGAACGACTGCACGAGATGCAGCTCGGGCGGGGCCGCGTCGCCGTAGTCGACGCGGATGCAGTCCCCGGCGTCGAGCGCGGGGTTCGGTACGGCCGACAGGGACACGGTGCGGTTCGCGGCCCGGTACTGGCGTAGCAGCGCGTTCGCGGCGCCCTGCGCTGCCCCGATCGAGGTGATCAGCGACGACGAGTACGTCTTGGTGACCCTGCCGAACGGGCCCCCGTACCTGAGCGGGTCATCAGGGTCGGTGATCGATGCTTCCGCGATGACCGGCGGCGCGTCGTCCGAGCTGTTCTCTCCGGCGACCACGACGCGGTTGTACACGCCGTCGCCGGTCACGGCCATGTCCGCCGAGACCATGACGCCGCCCTCTCCGGCCGCGACCGTCCACACCGGGACGGCCGAGCCGATTTCGGGGACGTCGACGAGCCGGAACGTGCCGTTCGCGTCGCAGTACAGTTCCGCGCCAACCGACGTCGCAACGTCGACCAGGGCCGACCAGACCTCGGTGTCGCGCTCCCACGTCTTCGAGGCGAGCGCGGTCGTGCCCGACGACGAGTCGTCGACGAACCCGGCGGCAGGAACGACGTCCTCGAGGTGCGTGCGAATGAACGCGGCCGCGTTCGCATGCCCGGCCGTCGACTGCGCGGTCTCGAACACGGCCCGCTTGCACAGCAGTTCACGGCCGTCGGCCTGAATCGTCAGGGGCCCGGTGTGGATGTTGCCCGACACGGACTTGATGACGAAGAACCCGAGCGGCACAGTCTCAGTCGTGCCGTCGAGGTAGGCCAGCCCCGCCTCGACGTACAGCTCTTGCCCGTACACCCCAAACCGTGCGGTCTCGCTGTCGGGGAACAGCTTCGGGTCGTCGATGGTGAGCGACAGCGTGCGCCGCGTGTCGCTGCCGCGGTCGACTTGCACGGCCCCGTCGACGAAGTCGAGGTCGTCGGCGACAACTGACCCGTTGTACAGGGCGGACACGGACACCGAGACGCCGTGATCGGTCGCCAGGGTGGGCGCCCACCGGCCGCTCACAGACAGCATGCACTCACCCCTTGGTCAGGACGGTCGCCCACGACTCGTGCGCGGCAAAGACGTCGTCCCACGTGTCGTAGCCGTCGTTGATGTCCTGCCACGTGAGGCCAGCCGAGCCCTGCATGCCGCCCGCGGGCCGGTCGATCTCGGCGATCTCAAGCGTCCACCGCCACCCGTCCTCGCGGGCGTCGGGGACCAGCGGCGCCGCCTCGACGTTGCCGACGGAGACGTACAGGTTCCCGTCGAGCCCGTACCCGGGCATGGCTTGGATGAGCGCCGGCAGTCCGCTGTCGAGCAGCGAGTCGAACAGTTCGTGTGCGGCCGGGTCCCACACGAGCACGCTGATCGACGCCGTTCGGCCGGCGCGTACCGCGGTCCGCTGAATCGGGTTCTTCCGGCCGACGATGTCGTACCGGGCGGTGCGCGCCGCGCGGGCCCACGTCGGAGGCGTCTCCATCATCACGGTGGTGTTCAGCGCGGGCAGTCCCGGGCTCTTGAACCACACGTAATCGCCGTCGGGCAGCGTCGGCGTGGGGATCGACTGCGTGTACTGCCGGTATCCGGCCACGCCCTCGGCGTTGAACCACTCGACCCGGTACCAGACCGTTTCACCGAGCGGCGCCTCGTAGTCCTCGACGACGATCGGCGACCCGGCGTACGGGGCCCGGTTGTACTCGACGCCGTACCCGCGCACGTAGTGCATGCTGCCGTCCTGGTGGACGCGCTGAATCGTGATCGTGCCGCCGGTCCCCCAGGACGGAGACGAGTTGATCGTGAGGACGATCGCGCCGGTCGCGTTGTCGGTGAGCAGCGTGTACTCGGCGTTCGCCTCGGCCAAGTACACGTTGTCGACAAAGTACGCGTCGCACAGCGACGTCGTGTGATCGATCTGCACGATCACCCGCGCGTTCGCCGCGCCCTCGGGGCACGTGCGTGTCTCCGTCGCCGACGATCCGTGAATCTCGCCGTCCTCGACCGCGCGGGGATAGAACCCGTCGGGGTTGTCGGCCTGGAACAGGTTCCCGGCGGCGTCGTACCAGTCGACCAGGACCCGCACCGAGTACTCGGTCGGCTGCCCGCTGCGGTTGCGGCCGAACACGGTCGCGCCGACCGCGTACGTGCGGCCCGCCACGACGGGCACGAGCCGGTTCTGCGACAGGGTATGGATGCTGCGGGCGGTCGGGGTGTACGACAGCGCATAGAACCCGTCCGTGATGTTGCTCGTCAGGTACGCGCGGGCCGCCGCCGCGGTGTCCCCGGCGATCGTCCACCCGGGCAGCGTGTCCTCGAACGAGTACTCGTTGTACGTCAGCAGGTTGCCCGTGCGGTTCGGGGCGACGCACACCGAGACGTCGTCGATCGCGAACTGATGACCCGCCGCCGTCGCGGTGGGCCGCAGCCACACGCGGCACGACGCCGCGGCCGCCGGCGCGGTGGCGACGAGGGCGAGCCGCTGCACGGTGCTGTTGACCGTGACGACCCGCTCGTCGCTGCTGAGCAGCGTTCCCGCAGCGTCGTACCAGGACAGTTGATAGCGGGTCTGCATGACGGCCGCTCCGGCAGCCTGTACGGCCGCGTACGCGACGTACTGCGTCCCCGCGGTCACGGGGACCGGGGCGGCGAACCCGAACGCCATCTCGGCGCCCGCGGCCGCCGCGGTGGCGAGCATGCACGAGTAGCCGGTGCCGGCCGCCAAGATGGCGTTGTACCGGACGGCGGCGGTCGCCCCGCTGATCGTCCAGCCGGACAGGTCGCACTCGAACCCGCCGACGTTCAGGTCGACGAGGTTCCCGGCGCGGTTCGGGGCCACGCACGCATAGACGTCGTCGATGTTGATCTGCTCGCCCGCGGCCATGCCCGCGACGGTGAGTTTCAGCGTTGCCGACATGGCGCCGGCCGGGGCGATCCCGGTCGAGTAGGTGTAGTTGGACGTCTGCCAGCCGGTCTGATTGGACAGGTTCAGCGAGTAGTCGGTCGCCCCCAGGGAGTTGCCGCCCGACGGCGCGTCGAACCACGTGATCCGGGCCGTCGCCGTCTTCCCGGCCGTGGCCGTGTTGAGCCGGATCGGGATACGGCCGATGTGCTCGACACCGGCCGTGACCGCCCATCGGGGACTGATGAGCTGCACGGCCCCGGCCGCCGTCGCCGTGGCGCGCAGCGACCGGGTTCCCGACAGGAACGCGCCCGTGACGACCGCGAGCGTCGTGTTCCCGCCCGTGGTCACCCACGAGTGCGTACCGTCCTCGAACGTCGACGCGTTGACGGGCAGCAGGTTGGGGGTACGGAACGACACTCCTAGACCCCCTCCCCGCTACCGTCGCCGCCACCGTCGCCGAGCCCGATCCCGATACCGATCCCGAGGCCCGAGCCGTCGTCGCCGGCCGCGCCCGGGCTCGTGCCGCTCGACGGGTAGCCGATGACCGTCGTCGAGCCGTCCGGGTTCACGACCGTCTCGACGTTCGGGATCGTCACGCCGTCATTGCTGACAGGACTGGTCATCACAGCCGCCTTCCGCGGGCCGCCGGGCCGACGAGCCCGGACTCGATGCGCTCATCGGCGCGCTTGTCGACGTACGCCTCGAACGAGCCGCCGTCGGTGACCAGGACGAGCCGATCCCCCGCTTGCAGCCCGGACCCGGCCGCGCTCGCGAGCGTGGACACGTTCGCCCACTGCGACGAGGTCAGGATCGGCTCGGGCCGCCCGGTCTTGTTGACCGCCATGGTCGCGCCGGGCTGCAGCCAACCGCCGCTGTCGTACTTCTTCGACGGGGCGAACCCGTACCAGTCGGTGAACAACGACGACTTGTACGAGCGGGCGCGCGGGCCGACGATCACGCCGTCCCCGCCCCTGCTCTCCACGTTGACGCCGTTGATCGTTCCGGCGGTGTGGCCCACGCCCGCATTCGTGATGCCGATCATGAACGGGGCCTTCATGCTGCGCACCCACCCGGGAGCCGCGGTCGCTCCGGCGAACGAGCCGGTCGCCCACCTGCGGTGCGGGCGCTGCCCGCGGATGACGGACTCGATCGCCGACATGAACCCCGAACAGTCCCACGACGGGTTCCCGTTGCCGCCCCACTGGTAGCGCTTGCCGTTCTGCGTGCGCGCCCAGCGAAGCGCCGACTTCGTGCCCTTGCCGCCGATACCGAGCGCCTCGGACTTCTTGTCAGCCTTCTCACTGAACCCCAAGATCGCCTTGACCATGCGCGTCGGCACGGCCTTGACGAGATCCGAGTACAGCCCGGCGTCGCCACTGATCTTGTTGATCAGCGGTTTCACGATCTTGTCGAGACCGGCGAGCGCCGATGCCTTGATGCCGTCCTTCAGCCAAGAGGCGCCCTTCTTCACCTTGTCCCACGCCCCGGACGCAGCCTTGCCGACCCACCCGAAGACACCGCCCGACGCGAACCGCTGCACGACGCCGCCCTTGGCGAACGCCTGCCCGCCGCCGAGCGCCGAGCGCACCGCGTGCACACCGCCGGAGCGGGCCGCCGCATTCAGCGCGTTCACGGTGCCCACGCCGAGCGCCCGCGTGACCTCCGGGCGCATGATCGCTTCGCCGCCGGACAGCTCGAGTCGGCCGCCGGTCGGCGAGTAGAACTTGTGCGGGTCGCGGCCCGGTGTGTAGCCGGGCAGGATGCCGCCGGCCGCGAACTTCATCGCGGGCAGCGTGGGCGCGCCGAACGCTCCGGCCACCTTGTTCCACACGGGCCGGATGCCCTTGCCATACACCGTGTTCACGATGAACGCGACCGGCTTGCGGGCGATCGACTCGAGCTTCGACCAGGCGGTGCGGATCGCATCCTTCGCCGTCTTGAAGGCGTCGGCGACCGCGCGCACGCCGCGTTTCACGGCGTCGAAGCTCGGCTTGACGCCGTGGCTCCACAGCCATTTCGCCTTGTCCGAGATCCAGTTGAAGACTGGCCGGATCGCGTTCGACCACAGCCACTTCGCGACGTCGGCGATCGCGCGGAACGCGGCCTTCACGTACCCGAAGTACGTCTTGACGCCGCCCCACCACAGCTTGAACACCCCGACGATCAGGCCGAAGATCGGCTTGATGATCGTCCCGTACAGCCACTGCGCGACCTTCGCCAGCGACCGGAACAGCGCGGCGACCACGCCGAAGTAGAACTTGACCGCCGACCACCAGAACTTGAACACGCCGACGATCAGCCCGAACACGGGCTTGATCACATTCCCGTAGATCCACTGGACGATCGCGGCGAGCGCCTGAAAAACCGGCTTCAGGACGACGTTCCACGCGTACAGCGCGGCCGCCTGAATCCCCGCCCATGCCGCCTGCACGATCTGCCGGAACGTCTCCGACTTCTGGTAGGCGAGGACGAGTCCGGCGCCGAGCGCGACCAGGGCGATCACGACCAGGGCGATCGGGTTGAGCGCCATGACCGCGTTCAGCAGTGCTTGCGCACCGGCCCACACGCGGGTAACCAAGCTGATCGCGCGCACGCCGATGGCGTACGCGTTCATTACCGCGATCGTGAGCCCCGTCGCGATCGCCTGTGCTTGCAGCGCGAGCGTGATCCCGGCGATCCCGATCGCGACCGGGGCCAGGATCGGGCTCCACCGGTCGAACCATCCGACGACGTCGCCGATCACGCCGCCGACGGTCGCCACCGCGCCCATGAACCCGCGGATGCCGGGGATCACGTACCGCCCGAGGACGTCGACGAACCCCTGTTGCAGGGTCCGCACGAACACCTCGATCTCGTGCGACGGGCCGCTGCGGAGCTGCTTGCCCATCTTGCCCGCGGCCCCGCCCACCTGGCCGAGCGACGACACGGCCTTGCTCGGGTCCATCGCGAACAACGCCTTACCGAGATCCTCGGCTTGGGTCCCGAACAGGCCGACGGCCGCCGCCTCACGGGCGACCGGGTCCTTCATGGCCTTGAGACGCTCGATCACCTGCGTGAGTCCGCTGCTCGCGGAGTCACCGCCCTTGGCGATCTGCGCCGACATCTTCTCGGCGTCCAGGCCGAGCGCCTTGTACGCGTCCTGCGACGTCTTCGACATGTCGACGGCGCGGATCGAGAATTCCTTGAGCGCGTCGGCGCCGAGGTCGCTGTCGCGGGCACCGGCCTTGACCATCTGCGAGATCAGGCCGAGCGCGCTCTTTCCGTCGAGCCCGAGCTTCCTGAATTGCGTCGAGTATTCGTTGAACGTGTCGAGCAGATCGTCGGCTTTGTTCGCCCCGTTCTGCATGCCCTTGGTGATGATGTCGAACGCCTCGGTCGCGTTCTTCGCCATGCCCGTGCGGAGCATCTGCGACACAGCCCGGGTGACGCCGCCGAGGTCCTGGTCGAAGACGTTCGCGACGTCGGCCGCCTTCGTGGCGATGCTCTGGAGCTGCTTGTTCGTCGCCCCGGGCGGCGCGAGCCCGTTCTGCACGACCGCCTTGATCGCGTCGGCCGCCTCCTGGAACGAGCCGGAGACTCCTTGGCTGTAGAGCTTGCCGGCGACCTTGCCGTACCGGTCCGCGTCCTTGCCCGTCGACCCGAGCTGCGCGCCGAGCCGGGCCGTGACGTTGGCCTGATCGATCGCGTCCATGACGCCCTTGGCGAGCAGAGCGCCCGCCGCGAGCCCCGCCGCCGCCATTCCGGCCTTGAGCTTGCCGGACATGGAGCGGCCGGCCTCTTCGCCGGCGTCGGCCGACGGCGCGACAATCTGCTGCCGTAGCTGCCGGGCGAACCCTTCGATCTCGGGGACGATCGATACGTACGCGACGGCGACCTCGGGCGCGGCCATCCGGTCACCTCCTGGTGCGTGCACGGAAAGCCGCGAGATCCGCAGCCGTGATCTTCTTCTTCACTTCGAGGCCCGGCCGCGGATACGGCTCGGGCATCGGCTTGCGGTTGTGCCTCTCGAGATCCTTGTTCGCGATCACCCACGTCTCGTAGGCGGTCGCGTCGACGAGGTCGGCGAGGATGAAATCGGTCTGCCGCCACAGCGGCAGGCCGTCGTTGAGCGACTGCCGCGTCGCACTGTCGGGCGGCAGTCCGCGAATGAGGATGTCGACCTTGCGCGGGCTCAACGTGCCGCGCCACAGGTCGAGTAGGTCGAATCCGCGGTACGCGAGATCGGCCTCGACCGCGTCTCCGTGCTCGCGGAGCAGCGGCAAGAGGCCGATTAGTTTCCCGCGTTGACGGCCTTGCCTGCGGCGGTGAGGAACTCGCCGAGCGCCGGAACCTTGCGGTTCGTCTTCCGGAACTTCGCCCACTGCTCGTCGCCGAGCAGCGCCCGCAGCGCATGCGTGATGCGCTGCTCGTCGATCGCCTCAACGATGTCGATGTCCCACTCGTCGGCCGGCGGAACCTCGTACGTGTCGCCGTTGAACTCGATCGTCGTCGGCTTGCCGGTCGCGTCGTTCTTCTTCGTGATCTCGGACATGGGCAGTACTCCCTCGTGCATGGGCGGTGCGGGTGGGGAACAGCGGACGGGCCGGGCCCCCACCCAGGGCCCGACCCGTCCGGTCGTTGTGCCGTGCGCGCGCTACGGCGCGGGCTCGACAGGGGCGACACCGACGTTCGTGTCGTCGTTGTCCTCGTCGATGTACAGCGTGTCGTCGTCGCCCGGGTAGATCGTGATCGTCAGCTCGTACGCGGTCATCTCGGACTCGCTGAGCGCGACCTCACCGACCTCGGTGACCTCACCGATCGGGATGTGACGGCGACGCTTCACGTCGCCGTCGAACAGCTCGAGGACGAACGACATCTTCTCGGACCGCGGGATCTTGACCCGGCGCGTGTTCACGCCCGTCGCGGTGTCGGTGGTGAACGTCGAGCCGTCGCCGTTGATGAGCCCGAACACGACGAGGTTGTCCTCGAGCGCGGTGACGGTGATGGTCCGCTTGTGCTTCGAGCGCTTCGTACGGACGAGCTTGCCGCCCCACGCATAGAAGTCGTTGCTGTCCTCGTCACGCGCCTCAGAGGCGCCGTCCTCGGACAGCAGACCTACCGGCTTCCACGGGTCGGCCATATCGGCGGTGAACACAGGGATCGGGGCCCCCTGCGGGGCGACCCACAGGTCGGCGCCCTCCCAGATCCGGGGCGCATTCACGTTTCCAGCCATCAGGGCTGTTCCTTTCCTCTGGTTGAGAACTCGACGGCGAACGCGTAGCGCGGCTGGCCGCTCGTGCTGTCGGGGAGCCACTGCGGGCCGGTGACTTCGCGGACGTTGTAGACCGTCGTGTCGCCGCGGCGGCCGGCCATGGCGTGGACGTGGGCGCGGGCCCGCGCGGTGAGCGTCTCCGCGGCTTCCTCGCTGCCCGCCCAGCAGTGCACGTCGACGCGCGGCCGGTCCGTGACGAGGCTGTTGCGGGCGCCGCCGAGCCGCTCGACGCGGATGAACTCGGGGTACGTCTCGTCGCGGTCGGCCGGTACGCGGGTGCCGACCTCGACGCCGGGCATCACGGCCCGCAGATAGTCGACGACGAGGAGCACCGCGTCGGGGAAGACAACGGCCGGCCTACCCATTGCCGCCGCCCGCCGACAGGGCTTGCAGCAGCGCGCGCCGCGTCGACTCGGCCGTCGCGCCCGGCTCGTACCCGGCGATCACCGCGGCACGGAACCGGCCGAGGCCGTCCGTCCAGTCGACCCGCGAGTCGGACGCGCATGCGGCGTCGACGTCGCGTGCGACGTCTTGGACCACCTGCGCGACCTGCGCGTCGTGCACGAGACCGTTGATGAACTCGTAGTTGATGCGAACCCGCATGATCACCCCATGACGACTCGCAGCCGGATCTCGTAGTGGTGCAGCTCGTTCGGGGTGTACGCGGGGCCCGCCGGTCCGATGACCTCGAACACGGCGGTGCCCCAGTGCACGCGGTCGGCGCCGTGCACGGTGAGCGGGCCGCCCGGGACGCCGACGGGGTTGCAGATCAGCAGCCACTCGCCGATCTGCGCGTTCCGCTGGTCGGTGTCCTCCGAGCCGGTCGACTGCTGCACCCACGCCCGCACCGGCATTCGGGTCGACGTCGACCAGTCGTCGACGACGTTGCCGTACCGGTCCGTCGTGCTGCCGGGGTGCTCGACCTCGACGAGGTGCGGCAGCAGATCGGCCCCGATCACAGCCGCCCCCTCGGCCGCCAGTCGCACGGGTCGGGCTGCCAGCCGGGCAGTCCCTCGTCGCGCATGCCGAGCGTGTACGCGGCATCGGAGTCGGGGTCGGTGCTGTCGTCGGGCTGTAGCGCGGCGATCTCGTCCTCGGTGAGGTAGAGCCCGCCGGCTTCCCCGAGCGTCTCGGAGTACTGGCCGATCGTGCGTTGCCGGTACCCGCCGGGGTTCGCCATGACCCGGCGCACGACAGCGACCGCGATCGCCCTCGTCGTCGCCGGGTCCGGCGTGAACCCGGCCGGGATGTGCCGCCGCATGAGCGCCGACGCGTCGTCGAGGTACGCCTCGACCTGCGAGCGCTGCGGCTCGACGAGCGTGACGCCGGCGCGGGCCTCGTAGTCCTCGACCGTCGCGAACGACGGCGTCGGCGTCGGCGTGCTCATGGCTGCTACACCTCCGGCTCGATGACTCCGGCCGCCTCACACGCGGCGATCACGTCGTCGCGGGTGGCCTCGGCGGGCACCTCGACGTCGTGCTGCTCGGCGAACGCGCGCCACGCCTCGACGCCCGAGCCACGGCCCGAGCGGGGCGGCGCCTCGCTCGGGGCCGGCGCCGGGCCGCCGTCGCCCTGGTCGCCGAGCTGCTGCTCGCCGCCGCCGTCCTGGTCGCCGCCGTCCGGCGCCCACGCATGGGCGCCGATCCGGCGAGCGACCTCGTCCGGCACAACGTCGCCGGGGCCGTATACGACCCCGGCGACGTGCACGTACGCGATCAGGCGCCGCCCGCTCACGCGAGCACCTGCGCCTTGAACGTCAGGTTCGGCGTGAACAGGATCGGCAGACCAACCGCAGCAGCGTGCGTCCACAGCCGGATCGGGTCACGCGACTTCCACGCCGCAGCCACGATGCCCGGCTGCTCGCCCGGGGCGAGCGAGTAGTCGTCTTCGAGCGACTCCGCGGTCGTACCGAGCAGCGTCGCACCGAGATCGGTCGCCGACGCGGCCGAGGACGACCCCGCTTCGGGGAGCAGCACGATTGCGTTGCCCGGTGTGATCCGCGACGTCTGCGTCGTCGACGTGCCGTCGGCCGCGAACACCTCGGTTCGCACCTGCGCGTCGTACAGCTCGATCGGGGGGAGCCCCATCGACCCGAGCACGGCCGAGACCTGGTCGGCCGAGACGAGCGGCGTCTGCCCCGCCGGCGCGAGCGGGAACGCGAGCCGCTGCACCTGCGCGCACTGGCGCAGGTTCTGGAGCACCTGTCGCGGCATCAGGATGACCGCCGGCATCGCGCCGTTGGTGTCGACGTAGGTCTGCACCCACGCCTCGAGGTCGTCGATCGGCGTCGCGTTCGCGTGATCGGACCACAGCACCGCGGCGACGACCGAGTGCTCGGGCGACCGGCCGAAGTCGACGGTCTGCTGAAGTTCCGGGATGGGCGCCTGCGCGTTGACGAGCGCCTGCCCGCGCACGAGCTCGAACCGGGCGCCGATGTTCCGGGCGATGCGCTTCGCATCGCGGTTGAACAGCTCCAGCACCCTGTCGTCGGACGTGTTCAGCTTCCGCATCCTGAGCTTGTCGTACTCGTTCAGCGGGATCTTCTCGGCGATCGGGGGCAGCTCCCCCATCACCTTCGCGAGCCCCTCGCGGCGGCCCACCTTCGATTCGGCGTCCCACGAGCGGTACGACGCGGTCTCGGCGAGCCCGCCGCCACCGCGCACGAACTCGTACGCGATGTCGTCGACCTCGACGTTCGGCAGCCACCGCGACAGCGTGAACTGATTCACCTGAAGATCGGCGAGCGCGCGCCGGATAAGGCCGGTCAGCTCGGTCGGATCGATGAACTCGGTGTCGAGAGTCCAAGCCATGATGATCAGTCCTCTCAGACGAACCGGATCGAGCCGGCGACGTCCGCCTTACCGGCGGCGTCGACGGGAACGGGCAGCCGCGACTCGCGAACCTTGCCGTGCGTGAGCAGCGCGGCCGCGGGGTCGAGGGTGTTGTCGGCCGGGGCCTTGACCGCAGCGAACAGGAAACCGACGAGGGTCTCGCGGCCGTCGGTCGCGGCGCCGTCGTACGGGCCGTACTTGCCGCCCGCCGTGATCCGGCCGAGCGGGATTCCCGACTTGAAGTACCCGTCGGGGTAGTGGGTCGCCTGCACAAACAGGCTTGTGTCGAGTGCGATCGTCTCGGTCGAGTCCGTGCCGTGCGCGGACCCGAGCCACGACTGATCGTCAGACCCGAACTGCTCGGTTACCTGAGCAAGGATCATGATCCGTTTCCTTCGTGTGGTCAGCTCTTGTTGGCGCTCTTGCCGTTCAGCCGGTCATAGAGCTCGAACCCGGCAGCCAGGCCACCGGCCGAACCCTTGCCGCTGCGGCGGGCGCCCTGGTCGAATCCGCGTCCGCGGCGCCGGCGCGTGTCGCGCCCGCTCTCGCGGTCGTCGTCCTCGTCGTTCTCGTCCGTGCCGGACTTCGGGGCGAGCCGCTTCACAAGCTCGGCGAGCCCGTCCTCGTCGACTTCGCCGTCTTCCTTGACGAACCGCGACAGGTTCACGTCGTCGGCGACCTCGGCCGCGTTCGGAATCGCGCCCTTCGCCGCAGCGAGGAACGCCTGCCGGGCGAGCTTGACGCCGCCCTTCGTGCGTTCCTCCGCGAGCGCCTTCGCGACGGCTTCCTCGATCTTGCGCTCTTGCTCGGGCAGCCCCTCGCGGCGCAGTCGGTCGCGTTCCTTCGCCGCGCTCGCGTTCTCCTTCGCACGGGTCTCGTGCTTCCGCGCGAGCTCCCGCCACTTGGCCGCCTCGGCCTTCCAGTCCTTGCCGTCGTCGCCGGCCGAGCCCTTGTCGGTGCTCCCGCCGTCGGCGTCGTCGTCCTGGTCACCCTCGTCCTGGTCGCCGTCTCCGCCGTCGCCGTCCTCGGCGCCGCCGAGGATCGGCCACACCGGGTACAGCTCGTCGGGGTTCTCGCCCGTCCGCGGCTTACGCCAGCCGAGGGCGAGCTGCCCAGTCCGGGCATGGCGAGGCAGAGTGCGCGTGCGCATGGTGGTGTCTCCCGTGTCGGGTCAAGGGGGTGGTGTGGTGCGCCGTGCCGGCGCGCGGGGTCACGGCGACGGAACGTCGCTCGGCCCCGTGTACTCATGGCGGCGGACGGCTAGGAGAGGTCCGTACTCGCCGTGCTCGCGCGTGATGATCACCTCTCGGTAATCCGGCGCGCGGCCGCCGGCGTCGGACTTTCCGACGGTCTTCGCGACGGCGGCGTGCGCCTGTTTCAGCAGCCCCTCGTCGAGCACCGGCCCCGGATCGCGGTCACCGACCAGCGGCTCGACCTTGCAGTCGCACCCCGGGTGAATCGGCATGAGCCGCTCGACCCGGTACCGCTGCGTGCTCGCGATGGTGCACAACGCGCAGTTCCCCGGGCCGTTCAACCGGCGCCGGAAGAACTGCGCCCCGCTGCGCTGCATGGACTGCTGCGCGGCGTGCGTGCGGGCGAGCTGCATGTCGGTCTCGGTGATGCTGAGCAGCCGCGTGCGGCCCTCGGCGAGCGCCTGTGGGAACGGCTTGCCGTCGCTCAATGCTGTCCACGTGGACACGAACGGCCGCCGGTACACCTCGTCGGGCGGCACACCGCGCAGCGCTTCGTCGAGGACGACGCCGGTCGCCGTGGCCGAGGTGCCGGCCATGTCCGCGATCATCGCCGCGAGATACGCGTCGGTGATCTGGCCCATCTGCGCCTGTGCCGCGAGGACGGTCGGCAGCACGCGCTCGACGAACAGCGCGGCGTCGGCGTCTCGGTACGAGCCGAGCGAGTCGAACGCGTCGAGGACGAACTGCACCACCCGCGACCGGAGCGACGTCGACAGCGCGTCGTACCGGTCGCCGAGCGCGTTCTGCAACGCCTCACCCATCGGCCGTGCCCGGCTCGTCGGGGAGGTTGCCGGCCGTCGGCGCCGTGGGGGCCGGCAGCAGCGACGCGGCAAGCAGCTTGTCGGCGGCCGCCGCGGACGTGATGCGCTGCACCCGCTGCGGGGTCTCGCCCATGTCCTCGGCGATGACCGCGAGCGGGTAGCCGATGCTCGACAGCTTGGTCGCCGCGTCGGCCTTGACCGCCGGGGACAGATATTGCGGGTCGGCCCACCGCACGGTGGCCTCGGTGTAGTCCTCGGGCATCCCGGCCTGTGCCGCCGCGAGGCTCATCACGTCCTCGAGGGACTCGCCGAAACTCGCGATGTGTTCGCGGCACTTCGCGACGTGCATGAGGTCGAGGGCGGCGACGGTGTCCGCGCTGATGTTGATCAGGTCGCCCGCGTAGTAGTACGCGGGGGTCTGCGACACGATCAGCATGTCGCGGACGTCGGCCGCGTGCTCGTCGAGGAACGGCCGCAGGTCGGTCGCGTCGAGCTGCCCGAACTGCGCCTGCTCACCCTCGGACGCCCACACCGTGTTGGGGCCGGGCGTGAACGGCTGCTCCACAACCGTCAGCCCGGTCGCCGGGTCGACGCGCTTCGCGAACTTGTGACCCTTGATCCACTTCTGACGGAACCCGGAGTACCGCGACGCCGCCATGCGGTTGAGCACGCCCATGTTGACGCGGTCCTGAATGTCGAGCACGCCCGCGAACTCCGGCTCGGGGTCCTCCCCGAGATCCGGCATGCGCGCGAACTCGACCAGCGGCATACGGTCGAGGTCGTGCGGCTCGCCGTCGTCGCTGTCGCCGACGTACACCCACGAGTCGGGCCCCCACGGCAGACGCCCGCTCGTGCGCTCCGTCGTCCGGTACGGGAACGACCGGTCGTCGAAGTAGACGCGGGCATGCCCGTACCCGTCGACGTCGTCGTGCCACGCCTTGAGCCCGACGTACGGCTCGCCCGTCTCCGGGTCGTACTCGACGATGCACTCGCGCGGGTGCTCCGTCGTGATCAGCGGCGACGGCCGGCCGTTCTCCTCGACCCGGGTCGGGTGCGGGCCGACAAGCATGTAACCGACGCTCTGCGTCATAGCGACCCGCCACACGAGCTTTTGCCGCGAGTCGAGCCGGTTCGCCTGCCACCACCGCGCCGCCGCCGAGTCCGGGTTCCCGTCCGGCCCGGTCACACCGAGCGCGTTGAGCCGGTGTACCGACGCGTTCGCGATCATCCCGCAAAAGTTGGTGCGGCTCTTGCGCTGGAACTCGACGAACGCCTGCTCGGCGTTCTTCGGGAGCTGCGGCAGATCCGGCCGCCCGCGGTAGTACCGCCACCACTCGTCGAGCACGCCCGCGCGCTTGCGCAGCTTCCGCCCGAGGCGCAGCAGCCACCAGTCGGGAGAGTCGACCTCGTCGTCGAGCACGTCGTCGCCCCTTCCCGGGCTCGTCAGAATGTGCCGCCCCACATCTCGGGTTCCTCGGCGCCGACGCCGGCGGCGATCGCGTCGAGGCGGCACTGCCATGCCAGTACGGCGGCGACCGCCGCGTCGATCTTGCGGGCGCTGTCGGGGTGTTCCTTGGTGATCTGGATTCCCGAACGCGTCTTGCGGCGCCGGGCGTTGAGCAGATGACGGACGAGGGTCGACGACCCGTCGTGCGTCAACTCGCCCTCGACGAGGGCCGTATGAAACTTCTCGAGGGCCCGGACGATCAGCACCGACCGGCCGCCGGTCATCCACCACTCGATGGGGTGCGCCCTGGTCGACTGGACCTTGAGCCGCCGCCCGTAGGCAGCCTCCCAATCGGCAACGTGCGATTCCCACTTCGCGGGGTCGGCGTACATGCCGACGACGTCGTACCGGTCGAAAGCTTCGTGAACCGTGGCGAGCACCTCGACGACCGGCACCTGCCACTCGGTCGGCTTGCCGTCCGGGCCGACCGGCATCCGGTCGGGCTGCTCCCACACACCGATGGGGAACACGTGCCCGTCGCTGAGCCTGCATCCGATCAAGGCCGTCGCATCGGTGACCTTGCGGTTCCTCTTCCGCGAGCCGTCGAACCCGAGCACGATCCGCTCGCCCGGCTCGACGACCTTGCCGAGGTCGGACGCCGCACGCACCTCGGGCTCTGACAGCCACGAGTCGGCGGCGTGCGTGATCTGATTCAGGTAGTCGGCCCGCAGCTCTTGCGGGTCGTTCGAGGTGTCCCAGAAATCCGCGGCGAGCCGCTCGATCGGCGACCACCCGGGCGCGCACGGCGGGTCGTGCAGCACGCACCCGTCGGGATGATCAGAGCTGTCGCCGTACGCGACCCGCAGCCCGTCGACGAGCGAGTGCTCGTCGGTCATGTCGGTGTCGGCCGGCGCCTCACGATGGTCGTACAGCAGACCCGTTCCGCGCGACCGGCCTTCCTTGATCGCTTTCCAGTCGGCCGCGGACTGCTCGGCGACGGATTCCTCGCCCGGCGTGAACGCGTTCGGTGTCTCGATCAACGACCCGCCGATCTTGCCCGCGTTGAACCGCATGGTCTTCGCGAGCTTGCGGCCGCCGTTCGCGGGCAGCCAATCCTCGGTTTGGTCGAGCGACGCGAAGCACGCTTTCGCGCCCTTCGCCGACACGGCGCTCGCGGTGATCGGCTCGATCTTCCCGCGCCGCATGTAGACGACCGTGTCGAGCGGTTCGAGCCCGTACTCGTCGAGCACCGGCCCCGAGCGCGCCATTTCGAGCAACGGCATCCACGAGTTCTCGGTCTGTTTCTCCGTCGCCGCGGCGAGCTGCACGAGCGGCGTACGGACCCGGTCCCAACCCATGCCGACCGGCTCGCCGTCCGCGTCCCACCCGTCCGGGACGACCGGGCCGCACGCCTCGGCGAGCGCGATCGCGGACACGAACGGGGACTTGCCCCACCCGCGCGGCCGGCTGATGACGCCGCGCCGGATCATTCGCTTGCCCGTGATCGGGTTGAGCTCGTAGTACCGCAGCACGAACTCGGCTTGCTCGGCCGTCGGAACGTACGGCTCATACTCGGCCCGGTCCGGCGCCGCCAGGAACGCGGACATCCAGTCGAGCACCTGCCACCCGAGGGTGGGCAGCTCGCCCTCGTACTCGGGGCCGCGCCACGGCATGACGCCCCCTTACGTGCTCTTGCCCGCGCCAGCCTGCCCGCCGGGCAGCGACCGCAGTTGGCCGTATCGCTCCTTAGCCGACGGGGCGCCGGACGCGCCGCGGCCCTCGTCGGCGTTGTCCGCCTCAGCCGTCACGATTCGCAGCCGCGCCCTCGACTCCAACGTCGCGCCGAGCTGCGCCTCGCGGAGACGCAACTCGGCCGCGGCGTACCGGTCGCCCTGCCAGTGCCTCGCGTGGACAAGGGCAGTACCGAGGTGGAACTCCCAGTCGACCGCCATGAAGTGATCTGACAACGGCGAATCGACCCAGGTCTGCCACCATTCGCGAGTGCGCTCGGGCCACACGAACTCGACGAGCTCGCCGTCGCGCTCGATCCGGAACTCGGGCAGCTCGGGCGCCTCTGCACGTTCCCACCGGATGGTGGTCTGCGGAATCGGGTCCTTGTTGCGCCGTGCCCGACGGCTCGGGTCCTTCGGCGCCGGCCCCATGCCTGCCATCAGAAGTCGCCCCCGTTCAGCCAATGCGGCTGGCCATACAGCTTGAACGTCATCGCAGCCTCGTACGCGGCCCGGCCGGTCTGCCCCTGGTCGAGCGGCGCCCTACCGGCAGCCCACGCCCACACATCGGCAGCGCGCACCGCGCCGACCCCGGTCACCTCGACCATGTCATCGGGGCTGAGCGCCGAGGGCAGCAACAGCGCCAACGGGGAGACACCGAGCGCAGCGGCAAGCGCGACCAGATCGTCAACGTCTACCCGCCGCTTCCCGTTCTCGATCGATGAAATGGCAGAGGCATCGGGCACGCTGCGGCCCGTCTTCGTCAGTGCTTCGCCCAGCCCACGCACCGTGAACCCGCGCGCCTTACGCAGCCGAACTAGGTTCTCGGCCACCGTCACCAGCGTCGGGCCCTGCTCAATCGGCCTACGGCCGCCCATCTTCCTACCTCCCGTGTCGGGAACGTTGCCGCTCCCGTGTCGGGACGGCCTACAACAGAGCAGCGATCACGCCGGACAGATCCCCGAGCCGCCGCGGCGTGCCGCCGAACGTCCGTCCCGTGACCGCGATGTACCGGCCGTCGCCGTACAGCTCGACCGAGCCGCCGCCGTCGACCGCGATCCGGCGGCCGCGCGGCAGCTCGCCGTACCCCCAGATGTGGAGCCCGCGCCCGGACACGCTGACCTCGACCCACGAGCCGGCCGCCGCGTCGAGCAGCCGCTGCGCCCACGGCAATGGGGCGCCCTGGTCGTCGAGGGCATGGTCGAGGTCGAGGCAGACGACGCCGTCGCCGTCGAGGACGAACCCGAGCCCGCCGCCGGCCGACGAACGAGCCGCGGCCCGGTACGTCGACCACGTCGACGAGTCGGTGCTGCTCGCGACCGAGCCCCCGACCGTGACCGGCACCTTCGCCGCGGTGCGGCGCACCCACCGCGGCCGGCTCGTGAGCTCGGCCGGGACCGTCCGGCGCGCGCGGTGCGCGGCGACACGGCACCGGGTCGAGCAGAACCGGGCGTTGTGCGCGTGCCGGGCACCGAGCCGTTCGGGGCAGCCGGTGCGCTCGCAGCGTCGGGTGTTCATACCCCCATGATACCGGGGCATGTAACGGCAATAGCGGGTCTGACCTGCGCTGTTACCGAACTGAAGAAGTGAGGGCGACAGGCTGAGAGGCGATCCGCGGCCCCTCAACCGCGCGCCATCGAATCAGCCTGCCGCCCCGCTGCGCGCCGCCCAGCGCGCCAACCACGCCCGCCAGCGTGGCCGTTTTGGGCAGACCCGTACGGAGGTCGAGCCGCAGCACCTCCCGGGCCGGAAAGGGGGCCGGGGAGGGGAGTCACCCCCCAGGGGTGGCACTGAAATTTGCGGCTCGTGCTCTTCGGGTCGGGTTCAGATGAGACCGGGATGCCGTTCGGCCGGCCTCTGTCGTCGTACTGCCCATCGTGCGGTGTTGCCCTCGCGCGAGCTCTTGATCGCGTGGTGGTCGCGGCACAGGGCTTGGAGGTTCGACATTGAGTGGTCGTTGCCCGGCTTGATGTGGTCGACGTCGGTTGCCCATCGGCCGCAGAGCGTGCCGTTCTCGTGATATCGGCAGCGGTTGCCGTCGCGGTCGAGGACGTCGGCTCGGATGGCTGGCCAGTTGGGCGGTAGCTCGGAGCGTCGGTTGCTGTCTGCCCACTGTCCGCTCATGTTGGCCACCGCCTCGGGGTTGGTGGTGTCGGGCTGCGCCTGCCCCGATGTCGGGGCGTGTGGGTGGCGTGGGCCCGGGGTGGGGTGGGTCTGGGGGGTGGGGTGCTGGCCGTGGGGGTGGGGTGTCGTGTGGGCCGGGGGGTGTCCGATCAGGGGTGGGGGTCTGGTCGGTCGTCCTGGTCGAGGGTGGCCCGTTCGTACGCGTCGGCTGCGGCCCGGAGGAACTCGGCGACGTCGTGGCCGATGGGCTGCTGCGCCTCGAGGGTGACCGTGCCGAGGCGGCACTCGCTGTCGCCGATGCGTAGGTGTACGGGTAGGACGATCTCGGCGGTCATGGGTCGGTGTCCTCGTCGTCGAGGCCGGGGTCGTCGTCCTGGTCGGCGAGCTCGGCTTGTGTGCCGAGGGCGACGCCGTCGAGGTCGAGGTGCCGGCCGAACCCGAACGGGCTGCGGCTGGTGGCCGGTTGGGTGGCGAGTGTGGAGTACAGGCGGCGTGCGGTGCGTTCCATCTGCCGCAGCAGTGCGGGGTCGGCGGGTGCGCCCTCGGCTCTGATCTCGATCTCGCGGTGTCCGTCGGTGAGGCGTACGCGCAAGGGGGTCGCCTCTCGTCTGGGTGGTTGGTCCGCGCAGGACGGGCAGCAGCAGCAAACCCGACTCGTGTGTGTCGTTGGTGGTTCCGTCCTGCGCGGAGTGTGGGGGCCGCCGCCCCTCGACGGGGGACGGAGGGGCGGCGGCGGTGCCGGCCGTTGCTGGGGGCGTGGCCGGCGGTGTTGCGGTGGGGGTGAGGGGGCCGGGCTGTGTGCTCTCCGGCGGGCAGTTCGCTGTGTGGGCAGCGGTTGTCTGCGGCTCCAAGGTGCGACACGTGACTGTCGAATGTCAAGGCCGGGTGGTGGTGGAGAGAGAGCGCGTCGCGCGCCCGCCACTACCGGTAGTAGCTCTCTCTACAGCCACCACTAGAGGTAAGGGAGGGGAGGGGAACACGCGCGCGCGAGTCCCGAGGGAGTCCCCCGGGGACACGGCTCGTTGACCTGCGGCGTTAGATTTTTTCGGAACATCCTTTACTCGCAAAGGATCGATCGGGAACGTCGCGATCTTGAAGCGAAGTTGCGCGGAAAGTTCGCCGATCTTGTTCCGGCTGCTCGCCGACCGGTACGTGCGTCACGGAGCGTGAGCGGGAAATGGGCCCGTCGAGGCTGCCCGACGGCCTGAAATCCTTTGCTCATTCTTTACTGAGTGCGGCCCGAGTGCGACACGAGCGACCCCCTGTCGCACCGTGTCGCATTGCTCCGGAAATCGAACACGTGCTCCCATTGGGGTACCACCCGACATGAGCACATGGGGGCGCCCGCCATGACCCGAACGCTTCTCCCCGCCGCGATCCGGCAGGAAGGCATCGAGACCGCCTACCGCAACTTCGTCGCCGACCAGGGCGACGAGCCGACCGTGCGGCAGCTCGCCGACCGCGTCGGCGTCACGCCGTCGACGATCAGCCTGCACCTGCGGCTCATGCGCGAGCGTGGGATCGATCTGCCGACCCGAGGGCACCGCCAGTACCGGAGCTGCCCGCACTGCGGCGGCGAGCTGTGACCGAGCCCGTGCCGGGCCGGTTTCACGTCGCGCTCGACTGTGGCGGCCGGCGGGTCCTCGACGGATGGTGGGACGACGGCGACGTCGCCGAGGGGAAGTGGGCCGGGTACGTCGAGGATCACCGCGGGCGGGCCGATGCGCGGGTGCGGCTCGGCGAGTGGCACGGCGGCCGCGAGTGGCCGCTGCGGGAGTGGCCGGCGTCGGACGGGGGCGGGGTGGACGTACTATCCGGCCGTGGCTGATATCGACCTTCCCGCTGATCTGATCGAGCTTGAGCGTGCCGCCTGGACGGAGATTCAGGCCGGAGCCTTGACGGTCGAGACGGCGCTCGCCGTGCACCAGGGGGTCACGGAGTACGCGGCGCGTGAGGACGTCGAGGCGTCGCGGCTCGAGGTCGAGACGCTGTTGAAGCGCATCGTGCGCCACCCGCAGCCGGACGCCGACGCGGCCTAGGGGGCAGAATGCCCGGCAGGGACGACGACCGCCGCGCGGGCGGTGTGTAGGGGGCAGTCATGGGCTTGTTGGGCAAGTTGCTGGGCAGCGTCGGCGGTGGCTCGGGCCGGCCGTGTCCCGATTGTGGGCAAGCCCTTTGGGCCGACTCGGGAGAGCTTGAGGGCCGGTACGAGTGCCATAACGAGGGCTGCTACGGGTTCCGGGTCTACTTCGACGAGGGCGGCACGCTCGTTGACCCGCCGAACCGTGGCAAGAGCGGCCGCCAGTAGAGCAGTCCGGGTACGAGTGCGCCCCGTCCGGCATGGTGCCGAACGGGGCGCGGTGGGTCGGTGCGGCGTGCTACTTCTTCGGGGTGCCGGGCACCGGCTTGTCGGGCGCGGGGTAGTGACCGCCGCGGCTCGACTGGTAGGTCGTCGCGTGCTTGTCCCGGTCGTCGTTGCTCATGTTGTCGCGCAGCTCTGACATGGGGATGGACTTGCGCAGTGCCATGATGGGTCGTCCTTCTCTTGATGGGTTGGGCGAACCCGGGGCGGCCGCGATGCCGGCAAGCTGTGTCGGCCGCTCCGGGGGTCATTGGGGTGTCAGCCGTCGTACGCGACGGCGTCCTCGGGCGCGGTGCGCGGCAGGAACGTCCCGTCGGTGAGCTCCCACACCCAGCAGCGGCGCGGGCCGGTGTAGTAGCTGTGCTGGGCTCGGTTGGTGGCGAGCAGCTCGTCGGCGAGCTCGGCCGGCGACTGGTCGCTCGTCCGGGTGCCGCGGCTCATGGTCCGGCGGTCGTCGTCGGTGTCCTCGTCGGTGCGGTGGATCAAGTAGCCGTACAGGGTCACGGTTCCTCCGGTTGTTGGGTGGGTCAGGGGGCGGTCGCGGCGGGCGGCTCGGTGACGGGCCCGGTCCCGTGCCACACGCGCACGTCGGGCTCGACGCCGTGATCGCCGGGGCAGTCCTCGGCGAGTGCGTCGGCGAAGTCCTGCGCGGTGCCGCGGTAGTTGGTCGTGCGGATCGGCAGACCGGGCGCCGACTGGTACGTGTACTTGGGCATGGGGGCCCCTTCCGTGTTGTGGCTGGGTGGCCGCTCTACGCGGCCGGAGAGTGGCGGAGAGGGGCCGGAGAGTCCGGAGATTCCCGCAGGTCAGGACCGGTCTCCGTGCCCGTAGAGTCGGGCTGCTCTCCGCTCGGGGAGAGCAGCCCGGAAAGGTCGGCGAGCAGCCGCTCGACGGCGGCCCGGGACACCCCCGAACGGCCCGCGATTCCGTCCACCCGCAGGGTGCGCTCGACGGGCACCTCGTAGCGGCGCAGCAGGGGGGTTACGTCGGCCCTCTTCAGGTGGGCCAGTGCGGGCCGTTTGGCGAGCAGCTTGTGCAGCTCCCCGAGGTGGATTCCGTTGCGGCCGCGGGTGACCTCGTCGAGCCACCGCACGAACACCGTGCGGTGCTCGTCCTCGGGCGTCTCGGCGGGGGTCTCGACGGGCGCCCCGGCGGGGGCGCGGCCGGCCTTCCACGCGGCGTGCAGCCACCACCCGGTGAGCGCCCACATCAGCCACGGCCACGCCCGCACGAGCGCCCACAGCACGTACGCGAGCGCGCCGAGGACGGCGACACGGAAGATCGGGCCGAGGGACGCGCGCCAGCCGGTGAGGTCGTCGCGGCGGCCGGCGGCGACCCACCCTGTGAGGGCGTCGGCGCGCTGCTGCCACGCGCGGGAGCTGCCGCGGGTGAGCCGGTCGGCGGCCGGGGTACGGGCGGCCCACACGAGCGCGGCCCGGGCAACGAGGCGCCTCACAGCGCATCCCCGCCTCGTTCGGCGATGCCGCGGATCGTGTCGCCCGCCGCGTTCACGACGTCGGGCCAGAACGACAGCATGGCGGCGACGCCGGGCAGGAACCCGAGAATCGCGAACGTCACGAACCCGCCGATGATGCGCCGCTTTTCGAGCTTGCCCGACGACTTGTACAGGGCGATCACGCCCGCGAGGATCACGCAGGTTACGACCGCGCCCTCGGGCGTGAGCACGCCCATACGGCCAGTCGGCATGACTCCGGCGCCGCTCGTGCCGGTGACCTTCGAGACGCCCGTGCTGCCGGCCGATGACAGCAGCCCGGCGACGCCCGAGGCGCCCCATCCGAGGGCGCCGCCGATGCAGATCGTCGACAGCGAGCCGAGTCCCGCGCCGGCGCCGTAGTGCAGCAGGTCTTGCAGGTTCCGGCTGCCTTTCCACCACTTGCGGAAGTTCAGCCACAGGATGATCAGGGCGACGGCGACGCCGCCGAGGGTGAGGCCGGTCATCGGGGCACCCCCGTGAGTGCGGCGATCGCGTCGTACCACTGGAACGCGCCGAGCAGCCCGACGAGCGTCACGACCAGGACGAACAGCGGCAGCACGCCGGGCCGCCGAGAGACGCGCACGGCGGCGAGCGCGAACGGGACGAGGGCGAGCGCGTACGCGACGCCGACGGACATGTCGCGGGCCGCGTAGACGGTCGACGCCCATGTCGTCGCCACGCTGTACCCGGTCCACGGGATCGGGATCACGGCCGCGCCGACCGCGAGCAGCGCCTGCCACGGCTTGACCCTCGACGTCAGCCACGACCACAGCCGCGACCAGTGGCCCGGCTCGGGCTCGGGTTCGGGGAACACGACCTCGACGCGCACGCGGTGCTCGAGCGGGCCCGGGTCCGGTGCGGCGAACGGCATGGGGTGCGGCGCCGCAGGGGGCGGCGGGGGCGGCGGTGCGGCGCGCGCGGTGCGCCACGGCGGAAGGTTGGTCGAGCCGGCCGGGGCCGCGGGCAGGGGCGGCGCGGTCGGGATCGGCGTCCCGGCGGGGTAGACCGCGCTCGGGGTGATCTCGTCAGGCATGGATTCCTCAGCGGTACAGGCTCGCGGCGAGCGCGAGAAGCGTGAAGATGACGGCGGTGGTCCCGGCGGCCGGCCCGGCGTACAGCCCGGGGGCGTGGCGGGGAGCTTGGCGCACGAGCCCGACGAACGCGCCCGCGGTGCACGAGGCGAAGAACACGAGGGCGAACACGGCGAGCACGACGGACCCCCGGCGGTTAGAGGTAGAACCCGGAGTCGCCCGGCCGGGGCCGCGCGGGCGGCTCGGGCACGGCGGCAGGCTTCGGCGTCGTCTTGCGGTCGCGCGAGTTGACCGTGCGCACGTATCCGTCGGTCACGCGCTCGTACCCGCGGCGGTTGAGCTGCTCGGCGATCTGCGTCGAGGTGAGGTCGGGCAGCGCATCGCGGAGGCGCCGCACCGCATCGGCCGCCGAGGCGGCGCCGACGAGGACGTCGTCGACGGTGCGCCCGGCCGGCGGCTTGGTGAGGTCGACGTGCGGCTCGGGTTCGGCGTCCGGCTCGTCGACGAGCTGCTCGTCGCCCGGCTGCTCGGGTTCCGGCTCGGGCCGTACCGGCGTCGCGGGCGGCGCCGCGGCGATCGCCTCGGGCTGCTGCACCGTAATGACGAGCTGCTGCGGCTGCGGCGCCCCGTGATGCGGCTGCGCATCATCCCGCGACACCGTGAACGACGGCCGGGGCACGCGGCCGAGGACGATTGCGACGTCGAGCTCGGTCACGTCCTGGCCGTACTGCCGCAGCACGTCCGCGAGTTCGGACGGTGTGAGCTCGGGCCGCGCCGAGTGCATGATCTGGATCGCCTTGATCGGCGTCATGGCGACGAGCTCGGACGCGAGCAGATCGCCCGCGGGCCGGACGGTGGCCGGCGCAGCCTCGACGGGCGCCTCGACCGCGGGCTCGTCGCCGTCCTGGTCCCCGGTGACGTGCGCGACCGCGCGCGCCTTGGTCTGCTCCCACGCCTGCTCACCCGCGAGCAGCCACCCGAGCCACCCGAACACCGGCCACCGCATCGCGTGTTCACCGCGGGCGATCCGGTGCCGGGCGCGAGTCGCCGCCCACGACTGGTCGAGCAGCAGCAACAGGCCGGCGGTCGGGGCCGCGAACATCAGCGTCGCCCCGATACCGCCGTCGATGTGCTGCGCGTGCAGGTAGTTCAAGTACATGGAGATACCGGCTTGCAGCAGCGTCACGAGCCGCGGCCCGAGCGCGCTGCGCCCCTCGCGCACGGCCTCGGCCGCAAGGTGCAGGCAGGCAATCGCGATGCCGTCGAAGCACGCGGCGACGACCGCAGCGAGGAACCAGGGGACGCCGTACATGTCGTGCGCGACGACGTACAGGGACCACGCGACCATGCCGGCCGCGGCGGGGGCGATGATGCCGATCCCGATGCGCCAGCCGAGCCGGTCGCGCCACGTGGGCCGGGCAATGGGATTTGCGCTGATCGGCGGTGGGGCCGGTGCTGTCCGGCTACGCTTTTCCACGGTCTCTTCCTTGTCACTCTTCGCGGGGTGAGGGGGTTGGGTCCTACGCCCCGGCCGGTGCTGCAATCACCGGCCGGGGCAGCTTTGTGTCAGGCCGCGTCGGGCGTCGTCTCGACGTACGCGGCCTTGCTGCGCCACGAGGCGCCGCACGCGCCGCACCGCAGTTGCGAGTACGGCGATGGAGTGCGGCGGCCGCCGTTGAACGCCGAGTAGTTCGCGTTGCGGACGACGACCCGCCACGTCGGACGGTGGGCACGTTCTCGGCAAGTCGGAGTGGCCCCGTTGCGACCCGTGGGACGCGGCGGGTTCCACAGGGACTTGATCGCGGCGGCCGCCTCATCGACCGAGGCGAAGAACCCGGCGACGCCGTCGCGGCGCGCCGCGCGCGGCGACCATGCGGCGTAGCGGCCGCGCGTCATGGCCGGGCCCTCGTCGTTGATGACGCCCGCGTGGTCGCCGTCTCGCCACACGATCGTGGTGCCGGGGTTGTCGGTCTCGGGCAGCACGACGAACTCGCCGGGGGCGGCGTCCTGTACGGGCTGCGGCAGGGGCTCGTCGTCGGCGGCCGCGGGGGTGGCCGGCGCGGCGGCGGTGTGCGCGTCCAGCTTGACGACGCAGCGCTCGCAGCGGCCGTTGATGGTGCTGTCTGCGAACTCAGCCGTCGACCACCAGTCGTGACGGGTCGTGCCACTGCGCGGAATGACGTTCTTCCGGCACAGCGCGACGGGGTTGCCGTCCTCGTTGAGACGGAACGCGTGGAAGACGAACCCGCTGTGCGTGCTTGCCCAGATCCGGCCGTCGATGTTGACCAGCGTCGTCGTCATCTCAAGTCCCTTCCGTTCCGTCGAACCGTTGCCCGAGGTGTAGCTACACCTTAGACTGGTGTAGCTACACCTCGCAAGTGGTTCGCTCGGGAAGGGCAGAAGATGACGCAGGTAGCTACACCCGAATACAGTCAGGTCATGTCGCCGAACCAGCCGAAGACCCCGCCCCGTCAGATCCGCATCGGGAACGAGTGGTACGACTTCGAGCTCGCGGTGAAGGCACAGGACAGCGAGCGCGCATCAGTGGTTCGCGCGTTCATCGACTGGTACATCCGGCGCCCCGGTGCGGAACTGCCGGAACGGCCCGACGCGGCGTACTGGCGACGCACCGAGGCGGACAAGGACGGGGCGTAGTGCGATCACACCCGCACCTGTCGGCCGAGCGCACCGCTCTCTACCGCCTGTACGACTCCGCTGGCGCGCTGCTGTACGTCGGGATCACGCACGATCCCGTCGCGCGCTGGGGGTCGCACGCCGCAACGAAGTCATGGTGGGGCGACGTTCAGCGGCGCGTGTTGGAGTGGCACGACGACCGGGACCGCGCGGAAGTTGCCGAGGTCGAGGCGATCCGCGCCGAGCTACCTCGGCACAACGTTGCCGCCTCTCCCATCGCGCCCGGGCCGCGGGCCCTCGGTAGTTCCGAACTGCTCGTTTCCGAAGTCAAGGGCAACTTGTCGAGCGTCGCACGTCGCGTCGCCGACGGGTGCCTTGTCTGGCTCGTGGGCCGCGGCCGAGCGCGAGCGCGGCAGGCTGCCCTCGTGCCGGTCGAGATCGGCGAGCTCGTCGAGAGGGCCGGCGGCCCGGACGCGGCCGCCGAGATCCTCCGGGCCCACGCCGCGAAGTAGCCGCCCGACCGCGCGGGCGAGCCGCTGCCGCACCCGACTACGGGCGCGACAGCGGCTTTTGTGTGCCTATGCGACACGGGCCGCGGCCCGCTGCCGGCGCCGGGCCTCGGCCCGCCGGCGCCGCTGCTCGGCCGCGGCGAGATCCCGCTCGAGGGCGACGAGCTCGTGCGGCGCCACCCACGTGCGGCGCCCGTCGACGACCGGTACCGGGGCGCCACAGTCGTACCCGTTCTCACAGGTCACGGTGTCCGCATCACGGCCGCCTCGGTGCATCGTGAGTGCGGCGCCGCACCAGGGGCACGGCCGGTCGGTCATCGGGTACGCGCGCCGCTGCTCGATGCCGACAGTCCGCTCGATGCGCCGCGCCGCCTCACGGGCGATACGGGCGATGCGGTGGCGTTGCGCCTCGTCGAGCGGCAGGAACGGGCCGGCCTCGTCGTGCAGTCGGGCGAGCAGCCATGCGGCGGCCCGCGGGGCGGTGCGCTCGCCGAGGGTGTAGCGCCACCGCCGCTCGTCGGCGGCGTCGCGCATGGCGAGCAGCTCGAGGTCGAGGGCTGCCTCGTCTCCTGCGATCGCGCGGCGCGGCGGGGCGATCGGGGAGCGCTGTACTTCGGCGGCGATCTCGTCGGCGATCGAGCAGAGGGCGACCTCGACGGCGCGGCACGCATCGACGACGTGCAGGCGCAGCGGGGCGGGCTGCTCGGCGAGCACGAGCTGCTCGCGCTCGGCCGGGGCCGACGCGGCGCGGTCGAGGGCGGCCTCGGCGACGTCGTGCGCTTCGAGGGCGCGCAGGTACTCGGCCCCGGTGCGAGGGCGGGCGGTGTCGACGAGGGCGCGCAGGTCGTCCCAGTGGGTGAGGACGACGCGGAGGTCGTCGGCGGTGATGCGGGCGGGGCGGGCGGTGTGCTGCATGGTGTGCGCTCCTGGTGGTGCGGCGGGGCGTATCGTGATCACACCGCGTATGGGGCGCCCCGGATTGCTGGCCGGCATGGGGGCGCCCCACCGTCGTTTCCGGGTCAGGGCTGCGGGCCTCGCATGGCTGACTTGACGAGGTCGAGGGCCTGTTCCTCGGTGAATCCGGCGGCGCGGAGCGACTCGTACAGCTCGTGGAGGGCGACCGCAGCCTCGGCAAGGGACGTGAGCGGGTCGGCGGGGCCGTTCATGGGCGGACTCCTATTCAGCGGGGGTGCGGGGGCGGAGGGGGCCGGGGTCGCGGTGGCACGCCCACCGGCCGAGCGGCACGCATGCGGCGTGCCCGGCGACGAGCGCGACCAGGACGACGACGGCCTCGGTCATCAGGCAGCCTTTTCGGCGAGCGGCCGCACCGTGGCGGGCACCGCGGCGGCGAGCTCGGCGTCGTCGACGACTGTCGCGGTCGACGTCCACCGCAGCACCCGGCAGTCGACGCCGGGCAGTTCGGCCGCGATCTGCTCGCGCGCGGTGTGGGCGGCGGCCGGCGTGTCCAGATGGAACGCCATGGGCACCCACACCCGGACCTTGCCGCGCGAGTCGGCGTTCAGGTGCGCCTCGACGGTGTACTCGACGTCGTCCTCGGGCAGTTCGGGTATCTGCTGCTCGTTCATGCGGGGTGCTCCTGTTCGGTGTCGGCGGGGCGGGTAGGGGTGATCCGGACGGCCGTGCTGCGGGTCGGCGGCGGGTCGTTGCGGTGGCGCCACCGATGCGCGGTGCGGCGCGGATGCACGGTGAAAATCGCGGCGATCTCGACGGCGAACACGACTTGCGCGGCGTACCAGCCGAGGCGGCGCGGGGCGGGCCCGACGCGCAGGTCTTCGGCCCGCTGGTAGAGCTGTTCCCATGCCCAGTTGTCGGCGCGGTGCAGGGGCCGCACGTGGGCGGCCGCATACCCGGCGGCGAACACGCCGGCCGCGGCGACCAGGGCGACGAGCCCGGTCATGCTGCGGCCCCGAAGATCGCGGCGTACAGCGCGTCGGTACGACGGGCGAGCTCGCGCATGGGACGGTCGTGCATGCACGGGCCCGCGACGCACAGCAGCACGTCGCACGCCCGCAGCACCAACCCCTCGGGCGTGCGGCCGTTGTGCTCCTCGAACACAGCCCGCGCCACCGAGACGGCCGAGCGCTGCACCCACATGGTCGGGGTGCCGTTCGACAGCGTGCCCGTCCACACGACGTGCCCGTCGTCCACAGGCTGTGCATAGCGGCGCAGCAGCTCGCCCACCGTGGCGCCCGAGCGCATACGGCCGCTCGTCGGCAGCCGGTCGGCGCGGTCGTCCTGGTCGGGGTACTTCGACAGGTACTTGCAGCGGTCGCAGTACGCGGTGCCGTCCGGCTCATACCGCACGTACTGGGCCCACGAGTGTCCCCACCGGCACTTGCCGCTCGGCGGCGGCCCCGGCCGCAGCGCGATCCGGGCTGCGGCCCGCTCGACCTCGTCCTGCACGTGATCCGGTGCGACGCAGTGCTTCCGCTCGCACGTCGCCGTGACGTAGCCCTGCGGGTCGCGGCCGGTCCGCATTCGGAACGCGACCCCAGCCGGCGCACACGACTTGCCTCGGTACTTCATCACGGGCGTTCCGCTGCACGTGCCCCGGGAACCGGTCCACTCGACATGACCGCCGTCGACGACCCGAGTGTTCGCCGCCCACTTCTCCTCGAGGGACGGAACGCGCTGCACGATGCTCGGCAGCCCGAGCTCGCTCCGGATTCGGCCGACGACGTGCTTGTCGGCGTGCAGTCGGCGCCCGATCTCGGTGTTACTCAGCCCTTCGCGCAGCAGCCGCGCGACCGCGTCGTGCTTGGGGTGCTTCTTCACGCGGCACCGCCCTTGCGGCTGGCCGCGGGCAGGAACCGGTCGATCGCCCGGATCGCGTTCGCCTCGGCAAGGTCCCATGCGTGATGCGCGTCGGTGATGATGCGGTGCCGCTGCTCGATCAGGGCGTGATGCGCCGCGACGGCCTCGGGCAGCGAGCGGGGTTCGCGGAGGTCGACGCCGAGGTGCGCCTCGATCCGGCCGACGGCGGCCCGGTCGAGGATCTTGTCGAGCTCGGCGAACTGCGGCGCGGCGTTGTGCGGCTGCTTGTGGCGCCACATGCGGATCTCGTCGAGGGCGGCACGGCAGACCGCTTCGACGCGTGCGTCGGTCTGCTCGGGTGTGGTGATGGTCATGTGGTCCTCGCTGGTGTTCATGGCGGGCGTGTCAGAGGGGGCGCAGGTCGACGACTTCGCGGTACGGGTCGACGAGCCGAGGGGCGCGCGTTGCGGGGCGGGCGTATCCGTCGAGCGGGTTCTCGAGCTCGAGGTCGTCGTCGTACAGGTCGTCGAGGTCTTCCTCGGTGAGGTCACTGAGCGCTTCGAGGTCGTCCTCGTCCAGGTCGTCGGGGCCGAAGATGCTCATCCCAGCTCCCCGGGCTGCTCGCGGCGCCGGCCAATGCGCGGCACGTTGCCGGTGACGGCGGCGGCGATGAGTACGACGGCGAGCACGACCAGGGCGGCGGCCCCGGCGACGGATGCGCCGACGACGAGGGTCGAGCGCCAGAGGATCGCGCCGAACGCGTCGGCGAAGTCACGGATGATCACGGCTGCTGCCCCTCGACGGTGTCGCGGCGGCACGGGCACCCGGCGGCGCACTCGGGGATGCCGGGAATCGGGATGCGGCGCGGCTCGGGCTCGTGCTGCTGCGCCTCGTCGGCCCAAGCGCGCAGCGGCTCGGAGGCGTGGCACATGCAGAGGTTCATCGGGCCGCCCGAGTCCGGGCAGTCACGCTCGAACCAGTCGGCGGCCTCGGCCAGGGCTTCGCTCCGGTGCTTGCTGAGGATGTGGTCGGCGGCCTCGCGGGACCCGTAGCGGGTCGTGAACCCCCACGATGCGAACGCGTTGAGCAAGTCGGCGCGGGCGCTCTGCCCGTTGCCCGGGCGACCGGCGAACGACGGGGCCGGTCGGTCGGCCGACTCCGCTTCGGCCGCCATGGAGCGCAGCCGCTCGGCAGCCGCACCACCCTTGTACCGGTGCTCTGCCGCGTCGAACACCGTCGCATCCTCGGGCAGCGTGTCGAGGACGTCGGCGGCCGCGCGCAGCACGGCGGACCGGTCCGCGAACCCGGGCAGCGCGGCCGCGACCGCCTCGGCGAACCGCTCGGCGTCACCCTCCTCGAGCTGCCGATACGTGTCCGCGCCGGACAGCGCCCGGGCGATCGCTTCCTCGAGGACGGGGTCGGCCGGCTGCTCGTCGTCCTGGTCGAGCCACACGATCTCGGTCGCGCCCTGGTGACCGTGGATCGCCTCGACCGAGACACGGCCCCGGTCCCAGAACACGACGCTCGGGTGCTCGCCGCGCCACCGGATCGACGCCGTGCCGTCCGCCCACAGCACACCGTCGGCGACGTCACCAGTCCCACTGACACCGGACACGTCCACGCGGCGGCGCAGCACGAACCGGCGCGGCGGCGCGAGCAGTTCGTCGGCACGCACGATCCGGCCGCCGAAGAACAGCGGGCCGAGGTCAGCCTGCGTGCGGTCGTTGGTCATCGGGAGACTCCTTCGGAGACGGCCGCAAGCTGTGCTGCGGCGGGGATGTGCCAGCCCTGCGCTTCCAGATCGCGCACCGCGCGCTGGCTGGCATGACGGGCCAGAACGGCCGGATCGGCATGGGGGTACTCGACGAGCGCCTCGTAGAACGCGGCCGCGATCACCGCGGCGCACGCGTCCGCGATCGGCGGCACGTGCGGGCTCACGCGACGGCCCCCCGCTGCGCCTCATACACATCGCGGCGCGAGGGGTGCGTGCCGGTCATCGGCCGGCCACGCATCGTCGTCTGACACGGCCGGTTCGCGGCCGACCCGCACGCGGGGCAGTGCACCGCGAGCTCGGGCGGCCCGGCCGGGCGCTCGCGCTTCGGGTACCGGGCGGCTTTCGCAGCGAGGTACCCCTCGTTCGCCGGGGCGACGTCGACGGTCCGACCGACCCGGCCGACGAGTTCGGGCAGCTCGCGCGGGGCGTCCGCCCCGGTCATCACTGCCCGGTTCCCGGCACGCAACGCGGCGACGAACGCGTTTCCGTGCGGGTCGTCGGGGTCGATCTCGGGGTGATGGGCGGGCTCGAACGTGCCCACCTGACGGCGCATCCGGTCCCGGATCGTGTCGCGCCACCGCGCCGTGATGTCCTTCGGCATGACCGGCCACGCCGACTCGGCGTAGTGCCGGCCGACCGCCTCGCCCGCGAACTCGTACGGAACGTCGATCAGCGCCGACGCCCACATGTGGACCTGCGCGCGCTGCTCGATCTTGTCGGTCTTCACGACCCGGTCGTCGACGAGGCTGATCTCGCCGAGCAGCCTGATCACGTCGTTCGTGTCCATCGTCAGACCTCCCCGGTCTGTCCGAGCAGCTCCGCCAGCCCGGCGCGCTGCTGCTGTCCCTTGGTCTGCTGAGCGGCGCCGAACGGCAGGACGACCCCGCCCGCCCCCGGCGGCTCGGTGCGCTCGTTCTCGGCCCACTGCTGCCACCGGCCGCCCCACGCCACGGCGCACGCCCGGTCGTCGAGCTGCCGCTGCACGAACTTGCGGGTCACTGCGCCGAGTTGCTGCGCGGTGAGCTGCTCGCGTCCGGCGTCGGCGCGGGCGAGCTGCGCCGCGCGCACGTCGGCCTCGCCGGGCTGCCAGTCGGCCGGGATCGGCCCCGCCGGGGCCCGCCGCGGACCTGCGGCCGGCGGCTCGTTGAGCCGGGGCTGCCTCGGCCCGCCACCCGGTCCGCCGTCGCCCCCGGCGCCGCCCGCGCGCTGCCGCCGCTTCTTCTCCGCGGCGGCGCGCTTACGGCCCTGTACCTGCGCCCGCGTGTCGTTGTATTCGAGGTAGTCGTGCATGGCGTAGTCGCCCGGGGCGGGCTGCGCGCACCGCTCGTGCGGGCAGGTGTGCCCGTGCTCGTGCCACAGCCCGACCGCGACCAACTTCGCGGCCTGCGTCTTCGAGCCGTACATCTTCACGACGGCCGCGGGCACGACGCCGTCGGTCAGGTGCTGCGCCGCGTACGACCCGCAGCGCATCCACAGCCCGAGCGCGGCGTTCGGCGTCGCCACGATCTTCGGGTGCGTGTGGGCGCTGTCGTCGATGACGAACCAGGGCATCGGGTGGACTCCTTAGACGAGGGCGAGTTGGCCCTCGGCGACCGAGGACGTGCGGGCGGTGCGGGTGCGCGGCGGGCCGGCCGCGGGGGCGGTGCACTGGTGGTCGATCACGTGCGGGTGCGGGCAGTTGGCCCGGTGAGAGGGGCTGGACCACAACAGGTCGGGCCCGTCGGCCCGCTTGCGCAGGCACCAGTCGAGACGGTTCGGCTCGCGCAGCGCGGCGGCCGCGGCCGCGGTCAACTCATCGGCGTCGGCGGTCACATCGAGTGCCGCCCGCTGTCCGACGAGCTGCCGCAGAACTGTTCGGCCGCACCGGCATCGCGTGCGGCGGGCGCCGTTGCTGCTGCGCGAGTAGCGGCTCATCCGTACTGCTCGACCCGGCTGCCGGCCCGCTTGCTGTCGAGGTGCGCCTGATACTCGACCTCGGTCGGGTGCGCGGCGAGCGCCTCGGCGACGGCGTTTTCGGCGTCGACGGTGCCGGGACCGAGCTCGTCCAAGGTCTGATCCATCTTTCGGCGGCGCATCATCGCCCGCATGACCTCGGCGACGAGCTGTGCCTGCCGCTCGTCCTGTGCGACCTCGGCGAGCGTGACCCTGAGCTTTACCTGCGGGTCCTTCTCTTCGCCCTCGGCGTGCCCGGTGTACGAGGTACTCCGGAGTTGGACGATCGCGAAGACGCTCGTGCCGGGCCGCTCGAACAGCCCCCGTCGCTGCTCGGCACTGAGCGCGGCGTGCAGGAACGCCGAACCGCTGTCGACCTTCACCTCGACGTCCGCGTTCTTGTCGATCTTCGGCATGGGTCACTTCCTCTTCTTGCTGGCTTGCTGAATCCGGCGAGCGCTGCGCAGCGCGGCCGCCTTACGTACGTGGGGGTTCGGGCACTCGTCCCGCATGTGGCGCTCGGCCCGGATCACGAGCGACTCGACGGCCTCGTAACCGAGCGCGTCCTCGGCCGGCCGACCGCACGAGCACGCGAAGTCGGCGGTCGCGAGGGACTTCGCTTTCGCGTGATCGAGGCGCACCCGCAGCCCGTAGCCCGGGTACGGGCCGCAGATCGTCGGGCCGAGGCCGGTCACGGCTGCCGCATCCCGAGCGCGACGCGCTGCGGCGTCATGTCCGGCCACGCGACGACCGACAGCCGGTCGCGCTGCGCCCGCGGCAGGGTGAACAACGGGGCGCCGTACGCCTCGTGACCGGCCGCGCGCAGCCACCACGCGTCGCACTGGTCGCCGCCCTTGTCGTCGGCGAACTCGGCGCCAGCCGCGAGATAGGCGGCCGCGGCCAACTGCCCTTTGTCGGCGTTGCCCTTGTCGCACGCGAACTGTTTGAGCGTGGCCGGGGGCACGTACGCGTACGGCACGTCGGCGTCGAGCAGCGCGCCGACGACGACGCCGTGCAGCTTCCCGATGATCTTCAGGGCGGCCGCGTGCATCTTGGTCGGAAGATCCTCGATCACGGCGAGGTGCGGCCGGTGCTCGGCGAGATCCTCGGCGATCGCCTCACGAACGTGCAGGAGACGGCGGTCACCGTCCGACGCCCGGGTCTTGACCCGGTACGTCGTCCCGTCCGGCAGCGCGACGCCGGTCGACGTGATCGACAGATCAAGGCCGATCACCCGGACCCCGGCCGGGGCCGAGACGACGTCGGCGAGCGGCGACACCGCGCCCGGCGCGATTAGTCCCGCGCTCATGCCACGCCCCCGAACTCCGGGGCGAGCGGGCCGTACACCGCGCGCACGACGTCGAGCGGCTCGGACACCGACCCGTCGGCGCTGCGCATGATCGGCGCGCCCTGACGGTCGACGCTGCCGTGCCACCGCCACGACTGGTCGGTCGCATCCCGCCACGCAAGCGCGAGATCCCACGCGTGCCCGGTGCCGTCCGTCCACACCCGCGCCTCGCGGTCGAGGCTGCCCGCGTGAGCGTGCAGCGGCTCGGCCGGCCGCTCGTGCTGCGGCTCCGGCTCGCGGCGGCACGAGCCGACACCGTGCTCGGCGACGAGCTGCCGGGCGACGCTCATGAGCAGCGCGGCCGCGCCGACGGTGCACATGTCGCCGAGCACCTCGACCTTGCCGTCGGTGCTGAGCATCACGACGACGTGCTGCTCGTCGAGGTCGACGAGCCTGATCCCCTTACTCATGCTGCATTCCCCTCGGTATCGGTCTCGGCCCACGGGCGCAGCGGCCACGCGCGGTCGACGCGCGCCTCGGGGTCGGTCTTGCGGAAGTGGGCTTCGAGCCCCGCGGCCTGGTCGGCGGCGAGCTCGATCTGCCGGGCGTGCAGCTCGGCGAGCGACAGCCCGGCGAAGTCGCCGTAGCGCGGCCGGCGAACCGTGCGGATGCGCTCGGGCCAGTCGTCGCGCGGCATGTGCGCGAGCGTCCCGATCCGGTACGCCACCCGGGCAGCGAGCACCGCGTCGTACGCGGCACCGTGGGCGCCGTCGTCGTCCCACGGCAGTTCGTAGACCTGCGCGAGCGTGACGAGCTGCCGGGCGCCCTGGTCTTTCGACGGACGCTTGCGGTACGGGTCGGCGTGCTGATCGAGCACCCGCGTGTCGATCACGTGCAGCGGCGTCTCGCCGAGCCGGTCGAGCAGCGTCGGCACCTCGTAGCGGCGGCACTCGCGGTCGAGCAGCGTGAAGTCGTACGGCGTGTTGTGCCCGACGACGGCGACCCCGGCGCGCACGTACTCGGCGAGCACGTCGGCGATGTGGTCGACGCCGCCCGGCGCGGGCTCACCCTTGGTGCGGGCCTCGTCCGTCGTGATGCCGTGCACGGCCGTTGCCTCGGCGGGGATCTCGACGCCGGGGTCGAGCATCCAGTCGCGCGGTTCGACCGGCTCGCCGCCGCCGAGCCCGTACGCCGCGGCGGTCACGATGCGGTCAGCCTCGACGTCCGTGCCGGTCGTCTCGAGGTCGAACGCGCACAGGCGCCCGAGGTGCCATGCGGTCATGCCGCACCCCCGCCGGGCTGCGCGACGGCCGGCCACGCGGTGGGCGGCTCTGCGTTGCCCTCGTCGACGACCTCGGCGTCGTACACCCCGTCGTCGTCCGGCACGGCCTCGTCGTCCTGGTCGTCGTCCTCGACAACACCGGTCCGCGGGTCGATCCCCTTCTCGATGTCCGCAGCGATCTGCATGAGATCGCGCGACAGCTCGTCGGACCCGTCGCGGGCAACGTGCCCCGCCTCGTTCGCCCGTCGCCACACCTGCCGCACCTCGTCGGCCGTCGAGCAGCCGCGGGCGTCGGCAAGGTAGTCGGGCCGCTCGACCGGGGCCGCCGCGATCGCCGGGCGGTCGAGGGTGCTCGGGTCGAGCGCGGCCGCCATGGACAGCGGGCCCGACAGGGCTTGGCGCAGCGACGGAATGGCGGGCACGACCATGACGACCGGGAAGTTCTTCGTCTTCCCGCGACGCACGACCGACCGCTGCTCGATCCACACCCGCAGCGGCATCGGCGACTTGCCGTCGGTCGCCGCGAGCACAGCGTCGATCCCGCCCGCCATGGCGTCGGCGGCGTAGTAGCTGTGCGTCTCCAGCCGCCAGACGCCGAAGTCGGGCAAGTCGGCCAACATCACGTTGATACGCGACGTCGGCTTGCACACCGACCCGGCCGGCTGCTCGTGCCACGCCTCACCGTGCTCGGCGAGACACAGGCACGGGCGACGGGTGAATTCCTCGGTGATCCCGTCGCACCGCCGCGCACAGCCGCCGCCGGTCCACAGCTCGTTTGCCTGCGACAGCGGGTCGCCGGGCGGCAGGATCGCGCGCAGCTCGCGGGCCTGCGTAATGACCCGGTGCTGAGCGATCTTCTGGCCCTGCGGGGTCCATGCCTCGGGCTCGCCGCCGTACAGTTCGGCGGCCCGTGCGATGTAGTCCCGCGAGTGCGACGAGAGCACGAACGTCTCGGAGCGGACCGGGCGCGGCCGCTTGCCGTTGCTGGGCACGCTGTAACCGGTGCGGATGCGACCGAGCTCGGCGCCCTGTCGCTTCATGGTCATGATGCGCGATCCCATGGGTCACGCTGCCTTTCGCTGGTCTGCGCCCGGCGCCCACGGCGGAACGACCGTGGGGTACTCCGAGGGCACTTCGTTGAGGTACTGACGGGCACGCATCGCGCCGAGGAATCCGCGGAACTCCGCACGGCCGGAGGGAACTTCGATGAACCGGTGCGATCGCGGCCGCAGGTTGAGCAGCGCCGTACGGTGCACCCGCGGCGCGGGCTCGCTCGTGTCGTCCGGCAGCAGCCACTCGGGCGCGTGCCGCAGTGCGGCGAGCTGCAAGGGCTGCTCGTCGTAGACGGTGTCGTCCGGCTTCACGGTGCCGTCCGGCTTCTTCCCGCTCGTCTTGTAGTCGACGAGCCACAACTGCCGCCGTCGGAACCGGCCGGTCGGCAGCCAGATCCACAGATCGCCCGTGCCCGCGTATCCCGCCTTGCGGTGCATCACGGTCGTCTCGACTGCCTCGACGTCGCGGCCGAAGTCGACGCGCCACAGGCGGAACCATGCCGCCAACTGCACGGCGAACGGCTCGACTTCCTCGTCGTGCGGGTGCGGGGTGTTCAGCACGAGCGACACGGCCCGCACGTGCACCCGCGTCCCGAGGTTCTTCGCCCGCTCGCTGTACTGCCGTGAGACCGCGATGAGTTCCTTCCGCAGCTCGGTCGGCTCGGTGCGTGCCCGGTGGGCGGTCGCGATCGGGTCGGCGATGACGGCATCGGCCGTCATGCCGGCCGCCCACGGCACGAGCGCCGGTTTGTGGATCGAGCCGAGCGCGTTCGTGACGCTGATCAGGTCCGGGCCCCCGGCGGGGTCGCGGTAGTAGCGACCCCGCTCGGTGGCGACGGCGTGCTTCGGGTCGGTCACTCGGCACCGCCCGGCCGGTCGGAGTTGAGCAGCGCGACGAGGTACTCGGCGAGCGGGTACGTCTCGACCTCGAGGACCGGCTCGGGACAGCAGTTGTAGACCGTGCCGTCGTCCTCTTCGTGGCCCTCGTCGGGGCACACCGGGGCGATCCCGGACGGCATCTCGGTGCCGTCGGTGCTGTAGCACGTGCGCCACTCGGGCCACGCGTCGCCGATCATGAGCTTCAGGTACTCGCGGGCGGCGGTGCGGGCGTCGTCGAGTCGAGTCATGCCGCACCGCCCTCGGCGAGCGAGCTCGCGAACAGGTCAGCGTCGCGCTTCGTCGGCAGCGACTTGGTTCGGCGGCGGCCGTTCTGCTGCCACCGCACCCGCCAACCGACGAGGGTCGCCTCGGTACGGATCGACGTCGCCGGGCCGGGCACCTCGGCGGGAACGCCCCGCTCGGTCCGGAACTCGGCGACCGACTGCTCGCAGCACACCGGCTCGCCCTCGACACTGTGCTCGTCGAGCCGCGACTCGGGGTCGGCCGCCTCGTCGGCGGTCAGTTCCTCCCACCCGAGCCCGCAGTGCGAGCACGTGTGAGTCTCGGTGCAGGCGACGCGGCCCTCGATCACGTGCGGCATGCGCAGCAGCTCGGCGAGCAGCTCGACGCAGCGGCGCTGGTAGTCGCCCTCGACATCGCCGCTCGCGAGCCGGTCGCTCACGGACGCGAACCCGAGGGAGCCGAGGCGGCGGGGCAGCACGACGACCTCGATCGGGCCGGAGACGGCGACGAACTCGGCGAGCTCGTCGACGCCGGCGAGCCCGAGGTCGGCCGGGCGGCGGGGCGTGATGGTGACGATCACTCGCCACTCGTCGCGATAGGTGTTCTTCATGCGGCCGCACCGCCCTTGCGCGGGCGCGGCATCGCAGCCTGTACGGCCTTGCGCACGCGGCTCATGGACGGGTGGCGCAGCTCGCAACACTGCGGGCACGTGCGGGGGTTGTGGCGCTCGCTCATGCGGCCGCACCGCCCTCGACGTGCTGCCGCGGGATCGACGGCGACGGGGTGTGCGCGAGCAGCCGGTTCGCGAGCCGCAACACCTGCCAGCCGTACACCGGCAACTTCGTGCCGACCACCGCGGTCAGGTCGGCGACGAGCGCCTCGAACTGCGGCTCGGTCACCTCGTGCGGGTCGGCCGGCCGCCCCTCGGCGACCTCGTCGAACCGGTCGCCGTACTCGTCGCCGAGCAGCGCCTCGAGGACGTGCTGCACGACGTGCTCGACAAAGTGCTCGACGTCGAGGGTCACGCCGGTAGGGATCGGCTCGACGTAGACGCGGAAGGGGCCGTCAACGGCCGCGGTGCGCTTAGGCATTGGCCACCGCCCGGCGGACGTCGACGAGGACGGCGTCGCCGTCGACGACGGCGGCGTGCACGAGGATCGCGACGGTCGAGCCGTTCGCGCGGGCCGGGGTGGTGGTGCTCAGCGTCCACAGCGACGCGCCGTCGGCGCTCGGGCCGCGGTGGATCTCGCCGCCGAGGTGGAACATCCACGCGCTGAGGTCGTCGACGTCGTTGACGGTGATGTGTACGGCGTCGGGGCGGGCGACGAGCGTCGGGGCGGGGAGCGCGAGGTACGAGAGCGTCGTCTCGACGGCGTGCCTGTTGTCGCTCGTCAGCTCGTAGTCGCTGCGCGGTGCGCGGGTAGTCTGTGCGATCACGGCGATCGCCTCACTTTCGGATTGGTGGGTGAGGGGTTGGCCGAGGGGTCGTGTTCGGGGTCCAGCCCGAAGCGGCCCCGTCTTCGTCTAGGCGGTGGCGGCGAGCTCGATCTGCGCGGCGTGCCACGCCTCGCACTTCGCGAGGGAGAAGCGGCGGCCGCGGCCCGCGAACGGCTCCTCGGGCATGCCGGCCTCGATCCACTGGCGGATCTGCCAGTCGGAGACGCCGTAGTACGTCTCGATCTCGCGCTGCGTCAGCAGCGGCACAAGGCCGGCGGGCAGCGTGGTGACTCGGTCAACCTTCTTCGGCATCGCGACTTGACCTTTCTACTGTCACAGTCAAATGTGAGGGCATGGCGAACAGGTCTTGCAGCGGCGCGGGGGTCCTTTCGTGCAGCGCTTCGGCGATGACCCACGCCGTCCGCCAGTCGCAGGAATCGCGGGAGGTTTTCCCGCGCCCTACGAGGCGGCCGACGGTGGAGCTACTCACTCCCTTGCCTTTCGGGTCGGCCCGGCGGGTCGCGTCGGCAAGTCCAGTGATGGACAGGCCGGCGGCCTGCATGGCGTCCCGTAGTGGCTGGCCGTCGCTCTTGCGGTGCAGCTTGGGCATGTGGACCTCGTGCCGGGTGATGGCTGTGAGTCGCTCCGAACCGAAGCGATGTGACGTTTCTACAGTCACAGTCACAGCCTTGTCAACGAGAACGGCCGAGACTCGCCGGGTGACTGCGGGGTAACCTGCGGTACTCGAAAACTTGTTCTACAGTCGTGGCATATGCACATCGGGGAGCGCACAGCGGGGAGGCTGCGTGCGCCCCTAAAGAACACGCCAAAGCTCCGCCGGGCTTCTACTTTCGCTTGCGAAAAGTAGAAGGTGGGCGGCACTCTTATGCCCGTGAACGACACGGACACCGAGACATTCGCGCAGGTACTCGCCGAGCTGATGACCGCCTACAAGGTCAACGGCTCGGACGTCGCGCGCGCGATCAACGGTTCCCCGTCCACCGTGAGTACCTGGCTCGCGGGCAAGCGGACCCCGCGGGATGACGCGATCCGCCAACTGTCCTCAGCGTTCCCGAAGTACTCGGTACAGCGGCTCACCGCAGCCGCCGGCCGCAAAGCGCCGGCGCCCCTATCGCCCGACGCGAAGCAACGTCTGCTCGACGTCTTCGACCAGCTCACCGAGGATCAACAGCGGATGCTCGAGATTCAGGCGACCGCGCTCGCGGACAGCAACAAGCACTCTTCCTAGCGGCCCCGTACAACCCCGACGGCGGTTCGAGAGTCTCCGCTAAGTGGAGCCAATCACTCACGGTGAGGCTACCGGCACAGAAGTTGCCTAGAGTGGCTGCATATTCCACGGATACGCGGTAGCTTCGAGCGCGTGCCCGAGTCCTCCCCCTCGAGCGGACCAGTAGTCAGCCATGCCTTCGGGGGAGCCCATGTGTATCCGTGTCCAGTACGCGCCGCGCCTTGAGCTCGACGAGCCGTACGACGCGGCAAGGGGCCTGATCACCATCCCGAGCGAGCTGCACGACCCCTACGTGCTCTGTGCCGTTCGCGCCGTTCTGGCCGAACTCCACATCGCACAGGGCCGTCACGGTGCACGCTGCTGGTGCGGGGAGCCGATAGCACTGCTCCCCCGCGTACCGCAGCAGCGACGACACTCTGAGGTGATCCCTTGACGCCGATCACTCCGGCCTCGACGAGGCCAAATACCGACTCGACAGAAGTGAGGCACCGCCATGCCTCGTAGAGCATCCAACAACCCCCGTCAGCTCCGCTCGAAGTCCTGCGGGTGCGCCCTGTGCCTCGAGGAGTTCCCGGCCGAGCAGCACGGGGAGCGCAAGCGCCGGCGCGACTGCATCGGCTCGTGGCAGGCCCGGTACCGCGACCCGGCCGGGAAGCAGAAGGCGAAGAACTTCGCGAAGAAGGGCGAGGCCGACGACTTCCTCGACGACGTCCGCACTCGCGTCCGGCGCCGGACGTACAACGACCCCGTGCGCGGCGAGATCACGCTCGCGGACTGGTGGGACAAGTGGTGGCCGAGCCAGCCGAAGCGCGCGGTGACCACGACGAACCGCAAGGTCTCCAACTGGACCGTGCACATCAAGCCGAAGTGGGGCGCATGGAGGCTGTGCGACCTCGAACACATGGAGTTGCAGAACTGGCTCACGAACGAGGTCAAGGGCTACCACACGAAGAAGAAGTGTCTGGAGCTCTTGAACATGATGCTCCGCGGCGCGGTCAAGGACGGGAAGCGCATCCCGTTCAACCCGGCCGCCGAGGTCGACCTCGAGGCGGCGCCGAAGAAGCACGCCGACGAGCTGCGGCCGCCGACCAAGGAACAGTGCGCGCTCATCCGTCGGCACATCCCGATGTACTACCAACCCATCGTGGTCTTCCTCGAGGAGACGGGGTTGCGGTGGGGTGAGGCGACCGGGCTGCGGTGGGAGCACGTCGATCTCGAAGCTCAGCACTTCAAGGTGAAAGAGGTGCTCAGTGAGGACAACGGGAAGCTGTTCCGGAAGGCTGCGCCGAAGTCGGTGGCCGGGTTCCGGACGGTTCCGCTCACCCCGGCCGCGGCCGACGCCGTCCGCACGATGGTGAAGCGGTGGCGACCCGCGGAGACCGTGACGCCGATCGGCGACGACCCGTACAAGCTCGCCCCCAAGGAGCTCGTGTTCCGCGGCCCGCAGGGCGGTGTACTCACGCGGCACAACTTCCGTCGCACGTGGGTGCCCGCCATTCAGGCGGCCGGCCTTGCGCGGGAGGTGACGAACCCGGAGACGGGCCGTACGGAGTGGTGGCCGCGGGTGCACGATCTGCGGCACGTGTTCGCGACGTGGCTCAAGGAACTCGGGATCGACGAGAAGGACACTCAGACCGTCATGGGGCACGATCGCGGCTCGAAGGTGACGTGGATCTACCAGCACTCGCCCGAGGACGTCGCGGCGAGGGTGCGGGCGGTCATGGCGCCTGAGACGGCCGGTGTTCGAATGCTCAGGGCCGGTTGATCTTGAGAGTCCACATAGAGTCCACAATCCCCCCTCGACGAGCCTCGGCGAGACTCGGTGAAACACGAAAGTGCACGTCAGAGCCCTTGTCAGGGACACTCGGCGAGTCTCGGCGAACCTCGGCGAGACAGGAAAACGATCTACGTTTTCTCCTAAAGCGGGTGTCGCAGGTTCGAATCCTGCCGGGGGCACAACCGAAAAGGCCACCTACCGATCTTGGTAGGTGGCCTTTGACGTTCACTCCTGACAATCGGTCAGGCCTTTTGTGATCTTGTGGGCCGGACGAAAGGGAGAGGCAGATGAGTCGCCGCAGGGGGACCCGTAAGACCCTCGCAGTCGTGACCGCGACGGTGCGGGAGTGGTACGACGAGGAGGGATGGGGTGTGCTCGACTCACCCCAGACTCCCGGAGGGTGCTTCGGCCACTACGCCGACATCCAGGCACCCGGCTTTCGCACGCTGTCACCCGGGCAACAGGTCGACCTCACCTGGGAAGCACCCGGCTTCAAGCAGGACGGATACGACTACCGCGCGGTCAGCATCACCCCGAGGCCCGTCTGACCTGGTAAGAGGCGGCTCACGGGGTGGTCGCACGCGTTGACGCACGATCGGCATCATGAGCAGTCCCCATCGGACCCCGGTGGTCGACCGTGCCGGACCCGCCAGGTGGGCTGGGCCGGCAACAGCGGGGAGCGGCGGTGATCGAACCATCGACGGGGGGGCACCAAACCGCTCCCTCGCAGGTCAGGCGGGCAAAAGCTCTGAGTCGGGTGTTACCTGTGCCGGAAACACGGGATCGCCTCGCTCTCCTGCGGAATAATCAAGGCATGGCAGCCACGCCCAGCGTCCCCGAGCTTCGCCGCACCAGATTTGCCAGGCGGCTCCCCGCCAAGCTCTCAGAGCTCGGCGGCCCCACCCACGGCCACGTCGACCTTCCGCTGCACCTCGCGTGGTCCGGCCTGACTCGGTTCGACCTCGACCAGCCCCGATTGCGGATGGGCTGCTATCGGATCGTGCTGGCCGAAGGGCAGCACGATGGCCTGGTCCACTACCTGAACCGGGAACTGCTCGTCGCCATGTGGCCCGTCCTGCGCACGCTGATCAGCCGGGACATCCGCGATGTCTGGGAGGACGCCTTCGGCGAACTGACGCCCGACGTCCAGGCTGCTGCGTGAATCTCACGGAACTGCACCGGCGGCTCCTCGCGGACGTCCTCACCGTGGGTGAGGCCTACCCGCTCGTGCTCACGGGTGGCTACGCCGTCCAGGCACACGGACTGGTCGACCGGCTCAGCAAGGACCTCGACGTTGCCACCGAGAACCCGGAGCCGATGGAGAAGATCGCCGCCTCCGTGCGCGCCGGTCTGGAACAACGCGGCTGGCAGGTACGAGCGTTGGAAACCGACCCGCTGTCCGCGCGGCTGATCGTGACCGACACCTCCACCGGCGAGGTGCGAGGTCGATGTCCTCAAGGAAGCACTCTGGCGTCCGCCTGTGCAGACTCCGCACGGCTTGGTGCTTTCCCTGGAGGACGTGGTCGGCACGAAGGTTCGCGCGCTGGCAGACCGGGGCTTGGCACGTGACTTGATCGATGTCCGAGCGGCAACGGATCGCTGGAGTCACACCGAGCTCGAAGAGCTCGGCCGGCGCCACGCCCGTGACAGCTTCGACCTCTCCGACCTTCAGGCGCGGCTCGCCGGCTCGGACTGGATCGATGACACCGAATTCGCGGCCTACGGCCTCGATGACCAGCAGACCATCGAGCTGCGCGGGTGGGCTCAGGAGTGGGCCGATGACATCGCCGAGAGACTCCAGGAAGCGGAAAGCCCACCCGACGACTGATCACCGGGCATCGGACACGCGGAGGCAGCGCCGCATCTCCGAGGGAGCTGGTCGTGCCTCATCCGTCGCAGGTCAGACAGCGAGTGGCCAAGCCGGGCGCCGGTGATTCCCAAGCTCACGTTCCACCGAAAGCAGTGGGCGATCGGGCCGCTGCCCGGAACGATGGCGCCATGCACTACTTCAACGCGACGGGTTGGCTCGCGCTCTTCACCGGTACTGAGACGATGATCGGCCGGACCGTGGACGTGGACGCGTGGGACGCGGCGACCGGCATTGCCCTGGTCGTCGATCCTCAGCGAGGAACCCGCCGGCCCGTGACGGACTACCCGGACTTCTCCCACTTGGAGCGAGCCGACCAAGTGGTCGCCGCCATACCGGGAAGCGGCTGGCGCGCCTACTGGAAGGACGAGGGACCGGACAACGGTCCGTTGACCGAGCAGGTACTCGCATGGCTCGTCACTTCCCAGGGGCGAGCCACTCCGATCACTGTCGACGCGCACGGACATGTGGACGACGCCGAGAGCGCCGACCGACTCATTCCGCCGGGCGAGGAGTGAGGGAGTCTGCCTGCCGGAGCCTCCGCCGGTCCGGAAGTTCCTGCCTGCCGGAGGAAGCGGCCTGTGCCGTGCCGCCTACGCCTTGATCGGGCTGACGTCGAAGAGGTGGGAGCAGATGGTCCAGTGGGCCGGGACGAGGGTCGCGTGGTAGGAGCCCGGGGGGTAGATCCTCAGGTAGGTGCCGGTGGGCAGGCAGGGGCCGCCCAGGGGGCCGTTCGTCGTCCGGATCACCGCGGAGGCGGAGTGGGCGGGGGCGAGCCTGACCGTGGAGTAGTGCTCGCCGGTGTGGTGGGCGGCCGGGCCGATCTGGCGGTGGGCCGTGTCGAGGGCGCTGACGCCCGGGTAGCCGCGCAGGGAGCAGCTGGTGGTGCTGGTGTTCGTGAACCGGACGGTCCAGTAGAGCGAGCCCGCCGCGCCTTCCTTGCGCCCCATGGAGAGGTAGAGATCGCTCAGTGCGCAGGTCCGCGGGCTGCCCGAGGTCGGGGCCGCGGCTGCGGCCGGCGGGCTGCTCGACGCGGTTCCGGCGGCTCCCAGTCCGGCGAGGACAGCGGTCAGTGTGACGGCCGTGACGCGGGAGGGGAGGCGGGACGAGGGAGATGAGGAGCGGAACATGGCATGTACGCCTCCATCACTCGAAGTGACCGACCCCGACGGCTGAGGGGTCACCTTCTTAGACGGTTCCCCCGGGTCCGGCGGTTGCGCAAATCGACATCAAACGACACCCACCTTTTTGTGGGTACTTGTCGCCTCCGCCGCGCCGGGAGAGCCTGATCTCGGCCGGGAACCAGAGCGGGGAGAGGCGGGGAGGAGGACCGGGTTCCGGGATCAGAGGTCAGGGATCAGGGGTCAGGGGTCAGGGCGCGGGGCGGTCGGCGGTGAGTCGGTCCAGGCGGCGGTGGCCCCAGTCGGACAGGGGGGCCAGTGCCTGTGAGAGTTCGAGGCCGGACTCGGTGAGCGAGTAGACGGTCTTCGGGGGCACCACGTCGTACACCTCGCGGTGGACGAGCCCGTCCGACTCCATCTCGCGCAGGGTCTGGGTCAGCACCTTCTCGCTGATCCGCGGGACCTTGCGGCGCAGCTCACCGGGGCGGTGCGGGCCGGCCTCGAGCAGCCACAGCAGCAGCGTCTTCCACTTGCCGTCGATGGCGGCGACCGCCACGGCCACCCCGCAGACATCGGGATCGTCGACCCGCACGCGTGTCATCTCCCCGCTCCTTCCCACCCGTCGGCGCGGCCTGTCTTTCCCGCCTTCGTCTTTCTCACCTTCGTCTTCTCACCCTACGTACAAGGGAGTTCCGTCATGTCTTCTTCCCTCGTGTCCACCGCCGTCACGGTGATCGGGCTGGGCCCGATGGGCCGTGCGCTGGCCGGCGCGTTCGTGGCCGCCGGAGTGCCCATCACTGTGTGGAACCGCACCCCGGGCCGGGACCGCGAGCTCGTCGAGCGCGGGGCGATCGGAGCCGCGAGCGCCGCGGAGGCGGTCGCGGCGAGTCCGCAGACCGTGGTGTGCCTGGTGAACTACGACGCCACGGACGCGGTGCTGCGCCAGGACACCGTCACCGCCGCGCTCAAGGGCCGCACCCTGGTGAACCTGACCGCCGACACCCCGGACCGGGCCAGGGACACCGGGCGCTGGGCCGACGAGCACGGCATCCGCTATCTCGACGGCGCCGTCATGACGCCGACGCCCACGATCGGTACGCGGCAGGCGGTGCTGCTCTTCAGCGGTGGTCAGGAGCTGTACGGCGAGCACCGGCAGGTGCTCGACGCCCTGGGCGGCAGCCACACCCACCTCGGCGAGGACGTCGGACGCGCCGCGGCCTACGACATCGCGCTGCTCGACATCTTCTGGACCTCGATGACCGGCTACGTGCACGCGCTGGCCCTGGCGCGGGCGGAAGGCGTCTCGCCCCGTGAACTGGCCCCGTTCGCACAGGGGATCGGTGCGATCCTCCCGGCGATCTTCCAGCAGACGGCCGACGACATCGAGAACGGTTCCTACTCCGGCGAGGGCAATCCGCTGACCTCCGCGGTGTCGACGATGACCCACGTCGTGCACGCCGCCGAGTCCCACGGCATCGACACCGGTGTGATGCGCGCCGCCGAGGGGCTGGCCCGCCGCACGGTGGCACTGGGCCACGGCACGGACGGGTTCTCCCGGATCGCGGAGGTCCTGGCCCGCCGCTAGGGCCGGACCGTCGGCCCGAGGGCCTGACCGTGCCGGGCGAAGACCTCGCGCAGCTCGCGCAGGGCCGCTTCCTTCTCCTTCTCGTCCTCGTACTGCCCGTCCTCGTCCCGGTTCGCCACGACGGTCTCCGGGGTGAAGTGCTGGCCGAAGAGGTAGCCGTCCAGGCAGTAGTCGAAGCCGGACTCGGTCCACAGGTCCAGGCCCTCGCCCTCGCCGTACTTCGCCAGGCCGTCGGACACGTGCCAGCGCGTGCCGTCGTACCAGAAGACGCCGCCCGCGTAGTGGATGCTCCGGCCCGTCGCGGAGTCCGTCAGGTTCAGCGACTCGTAGTTCTCGGGCTGGTCGCGGACCAGGGCGACGAGGTCCTCGGGTACGCCCTCGTAGAGGGACTCCTGAAGGGCGTAGTCCTCCTCGGCGTACAGGTTCAGGTCCGTCTCGTGGTCGAAGGTCAGCAGCAGGACGCGGCCGTCCTCCGCGAAGTACCAGACCGCGGACTGGCCTCCCCCGTCGTTCCAGGCCAGCCTCCGCGCACCGGCCACCGTCACCGGTGCGACCTCGGCGAGCTCGTCCATCACGGCCGCACGCCGCCGCACCTCCGGCAGGGGCGTCGCGGCCAGGGCATCCCACATCGCGTTCATTCCCGCAGCGTAACCACGGGGTACGACAAGCCGCCGGTCACACCCTCGTTCTGTCCAGGACCTCCGCTGCCGCCGCCCGCAGGCCCTTCACCGCCTGGTAGGCGAGGTGTTCGCGCCGGGCGGCGAGTGCCGTGTCCGCTTCCCTTCGGGAGGTGTCGCCCGCGCGCGGGCGTCGCGGGCCATCCGTCGTACGACCTCCGCGAGATCGTCCGCCGCGTGCACCGTGCGGTAGAGCGCCTCCACCACCGAGGGCGGGCCTTCGAGGAGGACGGACTCGGCCGCTCGGTGGACGGCGCGCGTCCGGTCCCTGAAGTGCTCCAGCTTCTCCTCGGCCTCCCGCGGGTCGGGGCGGTCGCCGCGCAGTGCCTCGCGCACCGCGTCCAGGGCGACATCGCGGTCGTACAGCGCCGCGAGGTAGTTCGCGTACGCCTCCCTGCGGTGCTGCCGGCGCCCTTGGTCGAACTGGGCGCGCGCCGCCGCGCGTCCGGTGACCATCGCGGAGCCGAGGGTGGCGAGCGAACCCGCGGCGGCGCCGAGCAGTGCGGCCAGTCCAGCGTCCATGGCCTCATTCTGCCTACGGGGGAGTCGAGTTGGGCGGCTGGTGACACACTCGCCGCATGGGACTTGATCAGGAACTGGTCGACGCCGCTCTCGCGCTCATGGACCGGCGCTGGCCCGCCGGGGAGCCCGGTGGGGCCGCCGCCGTACGGGTCGCCGACGGCGGGATCCTCACCAGCGTGGGGCTCGACAACATGCACGCGTCCGTCGCCCTCTGCCAGGAGACCGGCGCCTTCGTCCAGGCCTACACCCTGGACCGGGCCGTCACCGCCTCCGTCTGTGTCTGCCGGGATCTGGAGCACGGGCGGGTGCTGATCCTGCCGCCCTGCGGGGTGTGTCAGGAGCGGCTCGCGCTCTGGGGGCCGGAGGTGGAGGTCGCCGTGCCGCGTCCGGACGATCCCACCCGATGGGAGGCCCGGACACTCGCCGAGCTGCATCCCCACTACTGGGCCGCGCAGTTCAACGACGGCAAGTGGCCTTCGTACGCGCAGCATTCCGAGTAGAGGACATCCAGCGGGCGCCTGAAGGGTCGTACGGGGAGCAGGTGTTGGCGGCCGGTGAGGCTGGGTGTGCCGGGCCCGGCGCGCAGGGTACGCAGGCGGGGTCTGAGTAGCCGCTGTCGGGGGCGTGAGCCGAGCGGGCGGATCGTACGGATCCGGTTACTCGTCAGGAACCTCAGATCTCACGCAAATCTTCTCGCGCCTCGTTGCTGACCTGGCCGGACGCTGTCAGGGTCGGCGGCGGTTCCCTCGCCGTTGATCTTCGGAGGCTTCACCGATGATGGCTGTCCGTCACGCTGTGCGTCACAGCGCGGGCGCCGCCGCCTGCGCGGCCGCGCTCCTGCTCCCCGTACTGAGTCCCCCCGCCAGTGCCGACACCGGCCGGCCGGAGGCGAGTCCTCCCGCCAAGCAGGCCGTCGCCACCGGCAGCGGCGGCGCGGTGTCCAGTGTGAACCCGTACGCCTCGCAGGCCGGGCTCGACGTGCTCCGCAAGGGCGGCAACGCCGTCGACGCGGCGGTCGCCACCGCTGCCGCGCTCGGGGTCGTCGAGCCGTACTCGGCGGGCATCGGCGGCGGCGGGTACTTCGTGTACTACGACGCCGCGAGCCGGACCGTGAAGACGATCGACGGGCGGGAGACGGGGCCGGCGCGGATGCGGCCGGACGCGTTCCGGGACCCGGCGACCGGGAAGCCGCTGCCGTTCGACGAGGTCGTCAACTCCGGTCTGTCCGTGGGTGTTCCGGGCACCCCGGCGACCTGGCAGAAGGCGCTGGACGACTGGGGCACCGTCCCCCTGCGGCAGGCGCTGCGGCCCGCGACCCGGATCGCCGAGCAGGGGTTCGTGGTCAACGACGAGTTCCGCGCGCAGACCGCGATGAACGAGAAGCGGTTCCGGGACTTCAGCTCTACCGCCGAACTCTTCCTGCCGGGCGGCGAGTTGCCCGTCGTCGGCTCGCGTTTCCGGAACCCCGATCTGGCGCGCACCTACCGGCAGCTCGCCCACGAGGGCGCCGGCGCCATGAACGGCGGGGCCGTCGGGCGGGACGTGGTGCGGACGGTGCAGCATCCGCCGGTCGCCGAGGGCTCGACGCGCCACGTGCGGCCCGGGTCCATGGAGCTCTCGGACCTCGCGGACTACCGGGCGATCCCGCGCACCCCGACGCACACCACGTACCGCGGCTCCGACGTGTACTCCATGGCGCCTTCGTCGTCCGGCGGCACCACCGTCGGGGAGGCCCTGAACATCCTCGAGAACTACGACCTGTCCGCCGGCGGCCGCACCCAGGCGCTGCACCACTACCTGGAGGCGAGCCGCATCGCGTTCGCGGACCGCAACCGGTGGGTGGGCGACCCGGCGTTCTCCGACGTACCGACGGCCGGACTGCTGTCCAAGGAGTTCGCCAAGGACCGTGCCTGCCTGATCCGCCCCGACAAGGCGCTGACCAGCCCGCTCGCCCCCGGCGACCCGCGCGCCCCGCACGGCTCCGGCCAGGGCTGCGTCCGCGGCACCGGCGCTCAGGAACCGCACGAGGGCCCGTCGACCACGCACCTCGTCGCGTCCGACCGCTGGGGCAACGTCGTCTCGTACACCCTGACCATCGAGCAGACCGGCGGCTCCGCGATCACGGTGCCGGGGCGCGGGTTCCTGCTCAACAACGAGCTCTCCGACTTCGACTTCGCGCCGCTGACCCCGGGCGTCCCGGACCCGAACCTGCCCGGTCCCGGCAAGCGGCCGCGCAGCAGCATGTCCCCGACGATCGTCCTGCGCGACGGTGAGCCGCAGTTCGCGGTGGGGTCGCCGGGCGGCGCCACCATCATCACGACCGTGCTGCAGACCCTGGTCGACCGCATCGACCTCGGGATGTCCCTGCCCGAGGCGGTCGCCGCGCCCCGCATCTCGCAGCGCAACCGCGCCACGACGGAGGCCGAGCCGGCGTTCCTCGACTCGCCCCAGGCCCCGGCCCTGGAGGCCCTGGGGCACCACTTCGTGCTCGCCCCGGAGGCGTTCACGCCCTCGCCCGAGATCGGGGCGGTCGCGGCGCTGGAGTTCGGCCCGCACGGATCGGTGACCGCGGTCGCGGAGCCGGAGCGGCGCGGTGGCGGCTCGGCGATGGTGGTGCGCGAGCAGCGGTGAGCGCGGGCTGAGTACGTAAGCAAGCAAGTGAGTGAGTGAGTGACGGCGGCCCGGCGGCCTTCAGTGCGCCGGGCCGGGTGTCAGTGCGCCGGGCGCCGGCCCCAGCCCCGTACCGCGCCGGTCACTCCGTTGATCACCGCGGTGACCAGCGCCGTCCCGGCCAGCGACCCGATGACCAGCATGGTCACGCCGACCATGAACAGCCCGCTGGCGTCGTCCGACCAGTCGTAGCCGGCGGCGACCGCCAGGCCCGCGGTCGTGCCGACGACGACGGCCCGGGCATGCCCGCGCAGGGTCGCCCAGCCGGCCGGGACCAGCAGGGCCAGGACCAGGCCGACGACCTGCCAGGCCTCGTACGGGCCCGTGACCGAGCCGTCGGGGTGCACGTCGCGCGTCTGGTCCCAGCCGAGCCAGGCGGCCCACGCGGCCGCCGCGCAACCGGCCACGGCGAGGGACACGAGCGCCGTGCGGCGGCCTGCGGAGGAAGAGGATCTGCTCATGGCCTCAGCATCGCGGGCGCCGCCGGGCCGCGACAGCGCGCTCGTACTCAGTTCGGCCTGGGTACGCGACTCAGCAGCGCGGCGAGCCGGGGCAGTTGCTCCGGGTCCTCCAGGGCCGAGCCGACCGCGACGACCCGCGCCCCGGCGGCCAGGTACGCGGCCGCGTTCTCCGCGTCGATCCCGCCCGTCGCCACGAACGGCACCTCCGGGAACGGGCCCCGCATCGCCCGGAACCAGCCGGCCCCGAGCACGCTCGCCGGGAACGCCTTCAGCCAGTCGAGGCCGAGGGCCCGCGCGGCCTGCACGTCGGTGGGCGTGGCGACCCCGGGCAGATGCGGAAGCCCGGCCGCCACGCTGGCCCGCGCCACCTCCGCGTCGAGTCCCGGCGCGACCGTGAACGCGGCACCCGCCGCCACCGCCCGCGCCAGCCGCTCCGCCGACGTGACCGTGCCCGCGCCGACCGGCTTGCCGCGCTCGGACCCGGCCGCGACGACCTCGGCGAGGACCCGTCCGGCCGCCTCGTCCTGCACCGGCACCTCGACGCACTCGATGCCCAGCTCCCAGGCGCGGACGGCGAGTTCGACGGTGCGGTCGGCGGGCATCCCGCGCAGGATCGCCATCACCGGCACCCCGGCGAACAGCTCCTCGAACGACGGATTCAGGGGCGCCATCCCAGCTCCTCGGAGATCGTCGCGGCGGTGGACAGCAGGTCCGGCAGGACGCCGGACTCCAGTGCGGTCAGGTCGGCGCGCGCCTTGAGTGCCGTGACGGAGACGGCCCCGACGACCGCGCCACCGCTGTCCCGTACGGGCGCGGCGAGGCAGTTCACGTAGTCCTCGTACTCGCCGTCGTCGACGGCCCAGCCCCGGGCCCGCGTCGCGTCGAGCACCACGCGGTGCGCGGCCGGGTCGGTGACCGTCGTCGCGGTGTGCGGGGCGAAGTCGCAGGACGCCGCGAGGATCGCGGCGGCCCGTTCGGGCGGCAGGTGCGCGAGGACCGCCTTCGCGACGCCCGCCGTGTGCAGGGTCACGGGGCGGCCGATCTCGGCGTAGAGACGGATGCCGTCGACCGGGTCGATCTTGTCGGCGTAGACGATCCGGTCGTCCTCCAGCGCGGCGAGGTGCACGGTGTGGCCGGTGCGGGCGCCGAGCCCGCGCAGATGCTCGCGCGCCACGTCGGTCAGCCCGAACTGCTCCTCGGCCAGCCGCGCGAGGCCCGTCAGGCGCAGGCCGATCCCGTACCGGCCGTCGGGCAGCCGGCGCGCGAGACCGCCGTCGGTGAGGGACTCCAGGAGGCGCAGCGCGGTGGAGCGGTGCACGCCGAGGTGCTCGCCGACCTGCGACTGGGTGCGGGGTTCGCGGGCGACGAACTCCAGGATGTCGATGGCCCTGCGGACCGTCTGCGACACGGTGTCACTGTCCTTCCGCATCGACGGCCCGCGCACCGGCGGCCGGTACGTAGTCCTCGACGCTGCTCAGCGTGCGGGCGGCCAGACGGTGGCCGAGGGCGAGGCGGGCGGGGGCGGGCAGCTCGCGGAGCAGTCCGCTCAGATAGCCCGCGGCGAACGCGTCCCCCGCGCCTACGGCCTCGACGACCTCCACGACCGGTGCGGGCACGAACTCCCTCTCCTCGCCCACGAGTTCCGTCGCGCCGACCGCGCCGTCCTTGACCACGAGGACGCCGCGCGGGGAGAGGTGATCGCGAATGTCCCGCGCCGTGGGCGTGTCCCACAGGGCCTCCGCCTCGTCGCGGCCGACCAGGACGACATCGGCCCGGCGAGCGAGCCCGAGCAGTTCCGCCGCCGCGGTCTCGGGTGAACTCCACAGCGCCGGGCGGTGGTTGACGTCGAAGGAGATCCGGGTCCCGGCCGCGCCCGCCCGGTCCATGAGCGCCGCCACGAGCGCGGCGCACCCCTCGGACAGGGCCGGGGTGACGCCGGTCAGGTGCAGGAGCCGTACGCCCGTGAAGTCGACGGCGTGGGCGTCGGCGGCCGTCATCCGGGAGGCGGCCGAGCCCGCGCGGTAGTAGTGGACGCGGGTGCCGCCGTCGGGCGCGGGGTCCTTGAAGTAGACGCCGGTCGGGGCCGAGGGGTCGGTGCGCACGCCGGTGACGTCGACGCCGCGCGCCGCGACGGCCGTGCGGATGCGCCGCCCGAAGGGGTCGTCGCCGACCCGGCTCCGCCACGCGGTGCGGTGGCCGAGGTCGGCGAGGTACTGGGCGACGGTGGACTCGGCGCCCGCGACGGCGAGGCGGGCCGTGGTGCCGCGTTCGAGGCCGCCGCCGTCGACGGGTGTCACCTGCGCCATCGTCTCGCCGACGCAGAGCACTTCCGGTGGATGCGGGTGCATGGGCGGGTGCATGGGCGGCCCCTTCCTCGTAGCGCTCCGTCCGGTCCGGCCGACCGTAACAAGCGTCGCGCAACAGGCGTGCACATGTTGCAACACGCGCCATTCCCGCAGGTCAGACCACTTGCGCTGCGAATCTCGGGTGCGACGGGGCGGCGGAGTCGCCATGATGCGGGCATGCCCTCAGCTCTCGTGAACACGATCAAGCCCGGCACCTTCTCCTCCGTCCCGCAGCCGACCCTGCCCACCGCCGACGGGACCCTCCTGCTCCGCCCGGCCGAACCGTCCGACGCGGACGCGGTCCACGCCGCGTTCCAGGACCCGGCGCTCCAGTTCTGGCACGCCCGCACGATGGACTCCCGCGACGAGGCGCTCGAGTGGATCGAGGAGGTCCTGCGCGGCTGGCGGGAGGAGACCGCCGCGCAGTGGATCGTGGCGCGGGCCGCCGACGGCGCCCCGCTCGGCCGGATGGCGCTGCGCGCGATGGACCTCGTGGAGGGCGTCGCGGAGATCGGGTACTGGATGCTGCCCGAGGCCCGCGGCCAGGGTGCCGCCCCCAAGACCCTGACCACGCTGACGGACTGGGCCCTGGCGGCCGGCTTCCACCGCATCGACCTCCTGCACTCCACCCACAACGAGCCGTCCTGCCGGGTCGCCGAGAAGGCCGGCTACGCACTGGAGGGCACCCGGCGCAGCTCCGCGCTGCACACCGACGGCTGGCACGACATGCACGTCCACGTCCGCATCCAGGACACGCGGGCCTAGGGCCCGAACGAGAGGCCCTGGGCGCCTAGGCGACCTGGGCGAGGACCAGCGCGGCGACCACCGGGGCCGCGTACACGAGCGGGAACGCCAGGTGCGAGAACCAGCGGGCCCGCGCCACCGCGATGACGGCCCCGGTGAAGTACAGGATCAGACCGATCGCGGCGGCCGTGCCGAGCGCGGGGACGACGAGCCCGGTGAGCAGGCCCAGCGCGCCGGCGGCCTTCGCGGTGCCCAGCCACGGCATCCAGGCGGCCGGGATCCCGTAGTCGGCGATCGGCTTGACCACCCAGGGGGCGCGGGTGAAGACGGACACGGCGGAGAAGCCGACCAGGACGGCGGCGAACACGGTGACGACGACATGGGCGACGGACATCAGGCACTCCTCGGTTCGGGCCCCCGCTGCGGGAACCTCACCCCCTCGACCCGCCGCACCGCACGGATGTGACAGCGCACGACATGTGACGCCCGCCACATGCCGTGCGCGCGAGAAATGACTGCGCGAGGTGCCTACTGGAGTTCCTCCGGGCACGGGGTGCCGCGGGGGATCTTGACCGGGGCCGCCAGGCGGTAGGTGCCGGCGCGGGGGGCGAGGAGCTCGGTCCAGCGGTCGCCGGAGGCGTCCTCCTCGGCCTCCATGAGGCAGCCGTGCTCGTTCGCGTACTTCTTGGGCAGGCTGTCGTCCCGCTCGCGGGCCCGCTTCGAGGCCTCCGTCTCCTGCGGCCTGCCGAGGCTGTCGCCGTTCTCGTCGACGACCGACAGCCACGGCGAGTACAGGACGCGGATGAGGATCCGGCCCGGCTCGGTGACCTCGATGGTCAGCTCGCTCTGCTCGGCGGCGTCGACCACCGCGTTCGGCTCGGCCATCGGCGTGGGGTCGGTGACGGCGAACAGCTGCCAGTTCGCGTCGCCCCACACCTGGCGCAGATACGGCAGGCCGCGCAGCACCAGCTCCCGCTCGCGCTCGCCGCCGTCCCCGTCGGGCTCGCCCTTGGGCAGCACCACGTAGTGCACGGCCCAGCGCTCCAGCCAGTCGTGGTAGTTCGCCGCGTTCAGGGTGTCGTCGTAGAAGAGCGGGTTGCGCTTCATGTCGGCCTGGCGGGTCCAGCCGCGCGCCAGGTTCACGTACGGGGCGAGCGCGGAGGCCTCGCGGTGGGAGCGGGCCGGGACGACCTCGACGCGGCCGCGCTCGGCCTTGACCTCCTGCAGCTCGTTGACCAGCGGGGCCAGTTCGCGGGCCCAGGAGGCGGCCGGGGTGGTGTGGACGACGTCGTCGACGGACTTGAAGCCGACCCACAGGTTCATGCCGGCGAACGTGACGACGATGACGTACCACTTGCGCGAACGCGGCACGGTGAACGGCAGCGCGGCGAGCAGCGCGACCCCGGCGAACAGCATCGGGAGCCGCGTGATGTTCGACCCGATCTGCGAGCTGATCAGCCAGACGAGCAGCACGGAGAGGCTGTAGACGGCGGAGGTGATCCGGACCGTCACCCATTCCTTGGGCACCAGCAGGTAGCAGAGGACGCCGTACACGAGCGGCAGCAGCGCCGACCCGAACGACATCGGCTGGGTGCCGGAGAACGGGAACAGCCAGGCCGAGAGTCCGACCACGGCGGCCGGCGCGAGCCCGAGCGCGTACGCGCCGGGGCGCCGCTTCTGCAGGAACAGGGCCACCGCGACGAGGCCCACGAACAGGCCGGCCACCGGCGAGCAGGCCGTCGCGAGCCCTGCGAGCGGCGCGGCGACGGCGGCCTTCGCCCAGCGCCGGTAGCGCCAGCGGTACGGCCAGCAGAACACGGCGGCGACCGCGGCGAGGCCGAACGCCATGCCGAGCCCGAACGTGACGCGGCCCGACGCCGCGTTGCACAGCAGCGCGAAGACGCCGGCGAGCGCGGGCCACAGCGGGCGCGCGACGACCCGCGTCCGGATCAGGATCATCGTCAGCAGCGCCGCGGAGAGCGTCCCGGCGATCATCATCGTCGTCCGCACACCGAGCACGGACATCAGATACGGGGACACCACGCTGTACGAGACCGGGTGCATGCCGCCGTACCAGGCGAGGTTGTACGCGGAGTCGGGGTGCCGGCCGACGAACTCGGCCCAGGCGTCCTGCGCGGCGAGGTCACCGCCACTGTTCGCGAACGTGAAGAACCACAGGAGGTGGACCGCTGCGGCGGCCGCCGTGGCGACCAGCACGGGGTGCCGCTCGGCCCGGCGCAGCCAGACGCGTGCGGCGGAGCCGGTGTCCTGTGTCCCGGGAGGCCCTATTCGGACGCTGCCCGTGTCCGTGCCGGGATCGTCGTCGGTGCGCGTCGGCTCCGCTGTGGCCACTGCTGACACTCCCGTACGTTCCGTCGTCGTCACCGATCCCGCCGACCGAGGGAACGTCCACGCCCCGGTCTCGCGACGCTAGCACGCGGCCTGCGCGCGGGCGCCGAGAAGGCCGGGCACGACGCGCGCCCGGCCTTCCTTCCGTCTTCCGCCGCGCCCCGGGGGGCTAGGCGATGCGCTTGATCTTCGCGCCGAAGCCCGGTTCGGCCAGATCGCTCTGGAGGGCGACCGGGACCTCGACGGCGTCGTTCTTGCCGTCGCCGACGCTGAGCACGCCGACCACCGTGCCGGCCTTCGCCGTGTGCGGGATCGCCTTGCCCTTCTCCGCGTCCAGCCGCAGCTTGACCGTCAGGCCGGACCAACCGACCGCGGAGACGTCCTTCGTCGCGACGACCGGGGTCGTGCCGCCGAGGCCGTCGTCGACCTGGCCGACGACATCGCCCTTCTTGACGATCTTCTTGGCGGTCAGCGCCTCCTGGCCGGACTCGATGAGGCCGCGGACCACGCCGGTGACCTCGTCGATGTTGGCCACGCCGGGCTTGCCGAACTGGCCGAGGGCGGCGCCGATGATCACCTGGCGCTTGCCGTCGACCTCCTTCTCCGCGGCGAACAGGATGTTGCCGCCGGCCGCGGTGGTCGTGCCGGTCTTGATGCCGATCGCGACGGTCGGGACCAGGCCGAAGAAGTTGTTCTGCTTCTCGCCGTTGAGGTCCATGTAGCTGGGCTGGCGGGCGATCTCGCGGAACGTCGGGTTCTCCATCGCGGCGCGGCCCAGCTTCACCAGGTCCTCGGCGGTCGAGACGGTCGTCTTGTCCAGGCCGCTGGGGTCCGTGTAGGTGGTGTTCTTCATCCCCAGCTCCTTCGCGGTCTTGTTCATCTTCTCGACGAACGCGTCCTCGGAGGAGCTGCCGGTGTCCCAGCGGGCGAGCAGCTTCGCGATGTTGTTGGCGGACGGCAGCATGACCGCCTGCAGCGCCTCGTACTCGGAGATCTTCTGGCCCTCGGTGACCTTGACCACCGACTCGTTCTCCGCCTTGCCGGTCTCGTAGTGCTTCTGCGCGGCGGCGTCGACGGGGATCTTCGGGCTGTCCGCGACCGACTTGACCGGGTGGTCGCGCAGGATCAGGTAGACCGTCATGACCTTGGCGATGCTGGCGATCGGTACGGGCTTCTGGTCGCCGGAGGTGCCGAAGGTGCCGATGCCGTTGACGTCCATCGCGGCCTGGCCCTGGGTGGGCCACGGCACGCTGGGCTTGTCGCCCTCGAACGACACCGTCTCCTGGGCGGTGAGCGCCAGGGTCGGGGCCGGGAGGGGGCGGACGGCCTGCACGATCGCAAACGCGACGATCAGCAGGATGACCAGCGGGGTCCAGATCTTGACGCGGCGCACGACGGTGCGGACGCCGGTCTCCGCGGGCGGCGGGGTGTTCGTCAGCTCGGCCAGGAGGTCCAGCGGGGGCTTCGGGGGAAGCGGCTGCTGGGTCGTGCGCTCGGGGGTGTCCAGCTCGGGCGCGGGCGCCGGGGCGTCCCGCTTCAGCGGTACGAACCTGCTGGTGCGCTCGGCTTCGTGCTCGGGGGTCGGCTGAGGCTTGGCCGTGGGCGCCTTCGCGGCGGGCGCGGGGTTCTTCGCGGCCGGCGACTTCAGCATGGTCGTCGGCTGGTCCACCTTCGGCGGGGCGACGGCCTTGAAGACGGCGGTGGCCTGGTCGAGGGCGGGCTTGTCGTCGGCCTTCGACTTCTTGCCGTCAGCCTTCGGCTCGGCGTCGGCTTTCGGCTCGGCGGGCTCGGCCTCGTCGGCCTTGTCGTCAGCCTTCGGCTCGCCGTCCGCCTTCGGCTTGCCATCGGCCTTCGACTCGGCGGGCTTCTCCTCGGCCTTTGCCTTCGGCTCGGCGGGCTTGTCTTCGGCCTTCGGCGGGGCGACGGCCTTGAAGACGGCGGTGGCCTGATCGACGGCAGGCTTGTCGTCGGCCTTGGCCTTCGGCTCAGCGTCGGCCTTCGGCTCGGCGGACTCGGCGTCGGCCTTGTCGTCCGCCTCCGGCTCGACGTCCGCCTTCGGCGCGGCAGGCTCAGCCTCCGGCTCGGCGGGCTTGTCCTCCGGCTCGGCAGGCTTGGCTTCCGGCTCGGCGTCCGCCTTCGGCTCGGCAGGCTGGTCCTCGGCCTCGCCCTCGTCCTTCGGCTCCGCGTCCGCCTTCGGCTCGACAGGCTCGGCGTCGGCCGGCTCGGGCTCCTCGTCCGCGTCGTCCGTCGACTCGGCCTCCGGTTCGGCGGGCTCGACGTCCGCCTCCGCCTCCGGCTCCGGCTTCGGCTCGGCAGGCTGGTCCTCGGTCTCCGCCTTCGGCTCCGCGTCCTCAGGAGCGTCGGCAGGGGCGTCGTCGGCGGCACCCTCGGTCGCGTCCTCGGGCGCGTCCTCAGAGATCTCCTCAGAGGCGTCCTCAGAGGCCTCCTCGGACGGTTCCTCCCGGGCCGGGGGCACCGGGGGCGTGTCGGAGGAGACCCAGGCGGCCACGGCTGCCCGCAGCCGCGCGTCACCCGCCGCCTCCGCCTCCGACTCCGGCTCCGTCGACTCGGGCTCCGGCACCGGCTCCGCCGACTCCGCGGAACCGGCGGAGCCCTCGGTCACGTCCCGGACGGAGAACACCGCCGTCGCCTGATCCACGCCCGCCGGCGCCACGGGCTTCTCCCGCGAACGCGCCACCGCGAGGCGCGGGTCCTCGCCCGGCGCCTGCTTCTCCGACCTGTCGGGGGTCCCCGCCACCGATGCCTCCTCGACCGCTCACCACTTAGCGCCGGACAGTCCAGCCCTGTCCGAACCATGTACCAGTGTCCTGTGCTGGGGGCTTGACCCCAGGGGTAGACGAGAACGACATACCTACTGGTTCCCGCCCAAACTCCCCACGTGCTCTCGACAGACCAATGTGAGAGGGGTCACCCTGTCATTCATCCACGCGGGGAGGCATGGATGGGCAAGAGCCGCAGAACGATTCCGGAGGAGCTTCTGTTGCTCGCTCTGGACCCGACCACGGGTACCACAGCGCAGCCGCAGTCGCTCGACCTCGGTCTGGCCGGTGCACAGCTAGTAGAGCTGGCGCTGGCCGGACGGATAGCCCCAGACGGGGATCGTATCGCCGTGGTGGTGCCACGGCCGACTGGAGATCCGACACTGGACTGCGCGTTGGAGTTGCTGCGAAGGCGTGGCGCTCCGGTGCGGGCGGTCCACTGGATCGGCGGGCCCCGCCTCGGGCTGCGCCAGACGTATCTCTCGCATCTGGAGCGGTGCGGCATGGTGCATGCCGTGGCCGGCCAGATGTGCGGAGTGCTGCCGACGACTCGCTACCAGGCGACGGACACGGCCATCAGCCGGGAGATCAGGACCCGGCTGGACTCGGCGATCCGTACCGGCGTACCGCCGGACCCACGGACCGCGGCGCTCGCCGCACTGGCCCACGCGGTCGGTCTCGGCAAGCACCTGTACCCGGGCAACGAGGGACGATCGTCCCGCTCCCGGCTGCGGGACCTGATCAGGCACGACCCGATGGGCGGTCTCGTGGCGCACGCCGTGATGGACGTCCAGAACGGGGTGGCCGCGCAGCCACGCCGTTCGCCCGCCACCGCGGCGGGCCGGGGCGCACCGGAGCCGGCCAGGGGTGTTCCGATGCAGCCGCACCACGGGGCCATGGCACGCGCCGTGGCCCACTAGGCGGCCGCCCGCACCACAGGCACCGCAGCACGAGAACCGCAGTACAGGCACCGCAGCACCGACGCAGGACACATCCGCACCAGCGCCGCACCTCAGTCCCCAGGACCGGTTCGGGAGCCGCTGCACCGCGCGGGGTGATGGACCGGCCGTCCGGACGACGGCCCGGCTCATCGCCCCGCGCGTTCGCGTTCGCACCGCGTACCGCACGCCTGTCCACCGCATATCCGTCATTCCCCAGCGCCGGGACGGACCGAAGTGGCAATCTGCTGAGCAGCAGATACGCAAAGTATGCGGAACAACGAAATGCACGCAGCCGGAGGTGCACGTCCCGTGGCGTCCAACGTCAATCCCACCGTAAGGCGACGCCGACTGGGCCAGGAGCTGCGCCGGCTCCGCGAGCTCAAGGGCATGACCGCCGAAGAGGTCGCCGAGCGCCTGCTGGTGTCGCAGTCGAAGATCAGCCGCCTGGAGAACGGGCGGCGCAGCATCAGCCAGCGTGACGTCCGCGACCTGTGCGGGGTCTACGAGGTCGAGGACCACCGGATCGTGGACTCGCTGATGCAGATGGCCAAGGACTCGCGCCAGCAGGGCTGGTGGCACTCCTTCGGCGACATCCCGTACTCGGTCTACATCGGCCTGGAGACGGACGCGGCGAGCCTGCGCATCTACGACCCGCAGGTCGTGCCGGGCCTGCTGCAGACCCGCGGCTACGCGGAGTCGCTCATCAACGGCGCGCTTCCAGAAACGGTTTCCCAGGACATCGAGAAGCGCGTCCAGGTGCGGATGCGCCGCCAGGAGCGCATCCAGGCCCCGGAGAACCCGCTGCGCCTGTGGACGGTCCTCGACGAGGCCGCGCTGCGCCGCACCGTGGGCGGCAAGAACGTCATGCGCGAGCAGTTGGAGCACCTGGTCGAGCAGTCGCAGCTGCCGCACGTCACCGTGCAGGTGATTCCGTTCGACATGGGGGCGCACCCCGGTCTGAACGGCCAGTACGCGATTCTGGAGTTCCCGGACGCCGCGGATTCCAGCGTCGTCTACATCGAGGGCGTCACCAGTGATCTTTATCTGGAGAAGGCCAATGACGTGCAGAAATACAGCGTCATGTACGAGCATCTCCGGGCACAGGCACTGAATGTTGATCAATCGCGACAGTTCATCTCCGACATCGCGAAGGAGTACGCGCGATAGCCGGTTCTTCCAAGACTCCGGGGCAAAGGCGCCGCACGGTACACCTTCGCCTCGGAGAAATGGAAGTCCCTCATGGAATATGCCATCCGGTCGGGTGAACGGCCACTTCATGCGGGTCAGTTGGCGAGTAGCGTCGATCACGCCATCAGGACAACTTCCTTGGCGAGAACCGCTCTGGACCTCCAGGCGGGGATGCAATTCGACCACTGTCTGAACCGTCTGAACCGGAGCAAAACATGGCAATCCAGCAGGGCGCCGCGGAATCCTGGATCAAGTCCTCGTATTCCACGGGGAACGGCGCGTGTGTCGAGGTCAAGTCGCCCGTGGTGCACGCGATCGCGGTGCGGGACTCGAAGGTCACCGAAGGTCCCATGATCGGTTTCGCGCCCGAGACCTGGAACGCGTTCGTGCACCAGGTGAGCACGGGGTCGTTCTGACCCGGAGGTGCAACGGCACGACCCTCATATATGCACCACTGTTGAAGCCCTCTCGACTGGCCCGCCGTCCTGGCCGAGGGGGCTTTGCCGTTCCCTGGACCTGGCACCCCGCGGCGCGTGTCAGCGCAGCTGGTCCACGTACCGGTCCGTGCCCGGCACCGTCGGCACGAACGGCGCCATGAGCTCGACCCGCGCCCCGAGCCCCGCCTGCGCCACCTCCTCGCCGAGCCCCGCGAAGTGCTGCTCCCAGCACTCACGCGGGTCCTTCTCCAGGAACCAGAGCAGGGTCAGCCGGGTGTCGACGCCCTCGACCTGCTTCACGTAGGTCATGCGGTCGCCCGGGAGCGGGGTGGGCCGGAAGAGCGTGACCATCGCGGCCGGTGACCCGGCCACGGCCCGCGGCAGGTGCCTGGAGCGCAGCCACTCGACGAGTTCGGCGCGCCGCTCGGGGCTCTCGACGTCGATGACCTCCACGACGAGGCCCGCGTACGGGTGGTCGAGGGCGTGGAAGTCGCGGGGGCCCGCGGCGCCGTCCCGGTAGACGGTCGCCTCGTGGTCCTGGAAGGCGGTGAAGACGTGGGTGCGGTCCTGGTAGACGCGGCCGTCGCGGTTGAGCCGCTTGTTGATGCCGACGGTCCACTTCATGTGGTCGGCGTAGCGGCCCTCGGTGATCCAGTACGTGGAGATGTAGCAGCCCGCGGTGACCGGTTCGGCGACCGCCGACTTCTCCGGGTAGCGCAGCTGCTGGAGTTCGCGGGTGGCGACCCAGCGGCGGCCGGAGTACATCCACGGCATGGCCATCGCGCCGGCGTAGTAGTGGTCGTCCTCGTACCAGCGGTTGTACGCGTACTCGTGCCCCGGGTGCGGCTCGACCATGGTGATCAGCGCGTGCCCCGGGCGCACCCCGTACGGGCCGACGGCCGCCAGTTCCGCATAGGTCTCGCTGTGGGTGTCCACGCCCTCGCTCATGCCGTTCCCCTTTTGCCGTGAGGGTTCCGTCCTGCGTCCGACGCCCCTACTCTGACGCTCCGTCAGATATAGCGCCAGAGTCGGGAGGCAACCGATGACGACGGGATCCAGCGGACCGGGCGGAACGCTCGCGGGGAAGACCGTGATCGTGTCCGGGGTCGGGGCCGGGCTCGGCCACCAGGTCGCGGCGGCGGTGCTGCGCGACGGCGGCAACGCGGTGCTCGGCGCGCGCACGGAGGCCAACCTCGCCAAGGCGGCGGCCGAGCTCGACCCCGAGGGCACGAGGACCGCGTACCGGTCGACGGACATCGGTGACGAGGGGCAGTGCGAGGCGCTGGTGGCGCTGGCGCGCGAGCGGTTCGGCGGGGTGGACGCGGTGGTCCATGTCGCCGCCTGGGACAGTCACTTCGGGGGTCTGGAGGACGCCGACTTCGAGACCTGGCGCGAGGTCGTCGACGTGAACCTGATCGGCACCCTGCGCATGACCCGGGCCTGCCTGCCCGCGCTGAAGGAGAACGGCGGCTCGGTGGTCATCATCGGCACGCAGTCCTCGGTGGCCGCCCCGACCCAGGTGCGGCAGGCGGCGTACGCGGCGTCCAAGGGGGCGCTGACGAGCGCGATGTACTCGCTGGCCCGGGAGCTGGGCCCGTACAGGATCCGGGTGAACACGGTGCTGCCGGGCTGGATGTGGGGCCCGCCGGTGCAGGCCTTCGTCCAGTTCACGGCGCAGACCGAGGGCGTGCCGGAGGAGGAGGTGCTCGGCCGGCTCACCGAGAGGATGGCGCTGCCGGATCTCGCCACGGACGGCGACGTGGCGGACGCGGCGGCGTTCCTCGCGTCCGACCGGTCCCGCGCCATCACCGGCCAGCAACTCCTGGTGAACGCGGGCGAACTCATGCGCTGACGACCGCCCCGCCTTCCGTTATTCCGCGACCGCACGGGACCCGCATCCCGTGCGGTCGTTCGCGTTCCCGCACACGGCTCACTGACGAAGTGCCCGCTCATGGTGTGGCCCACGTCACGGACGGGACAACGCCTCGCGAGGTCACGAAAACGCAAAATCGTTCGCTTTGCTGATCCTCGTTCACATCCATGACCGCCAGAAGCCTTGACCGGCCCCCGTCACGGGCGGTTCAATCCCCCACGTCCCCACTCCCGCAAGGGGGACACCGCTGGAACGGACGCACCACGGGCGCACTGACGAAGAGCCGACACGTTCGACACGTTCACAAGGCGGACCCCTGGAGGGGGACATGAACAGTCTCGACTGGGCCGTACTCATCGGCTACTTCGGCGTGATGGTCGCGATCGGCGTCTGGTCCCACAAACGCGTGGACGACGTCTCGGACTTCTTCACGGCCGGCGGAAAGATGCCCTGGTGGCTGTCCGGCATCTCGCACCACATGTCGGGCTACAGCGCCGTCATGTTCACCGGCTACGCCGGCATCGCGTACACGTACGGCGTGACGTCCTTCGTCACCTGGTCCTTCCCCATCGCGATCGGCATCGCCATCGGCTCCCGCCTGTTCGCGCCCCGCATCAACCGGCTGCGCTCGCGCCTGCACGTCGCCTCGCCGCTCGAGTACCTCAAAAACCGCTACAACCTGCCCACCCAGCAGGCGCTGGCCTGGTCCGGCATGCTTCTGAAGATCGTCGACGTGGGCGCGAAGTGGGCGGCCATCGCCACGCTCCTGTCCGTCTTCACCGGCGCCTCCCTCAACCAGGGCATCCTGATCACCGGTGTCATCACCGCCGTCTACTGCACGATCGGCGGCCTGTGGGCGGACGCGCTCACCGAACTCGGCCAGTTCGTCATCCAACTGCTCGCCGGAATCGCCATGTTCGTCGCGGTCGTCGCGAAACTCGGCCCGCACGGCGGCTTCTTCGGCGTCTGGGACGAGCCCGCGCTCGCCGGGCACGGCAAACCGCTGGTCGGCCAGTACAGCGCCGTCTTCCTGCTCGCGTTCCTCTTCATCAAGCTCTTCGAGTACAACGGCGGCATGCTCAACCAGGCGCAGCGCTACATGGCGACGGCCTCCCCCAAGGAAGCCGCCCGCTCCGCGCGCCTGTCCGCCGCGCTGTGGCTGGTCTGGCCCGTGGTCCTCTTCTTCCCCATGTGGATGTCGCCGCTCCTGGTGCACTCCCAGAAGCCCGACGGCTCCGACGCCTACGCCCTGATGACCGAGCAGCTGCTGCCGCACGGCCTGCTCGGCCTGGTCATCGTCGGCTTCTTCTCACACACCATGGCCATGTGCTCCTCCGACGCCAACGCCATCGCCGCCGTCTTCACCCGCGACGTGGCCCCGGCGCTCTCCGCGAAGGCCCGCGCCTGGAACTCCCGGAAGGGCCTGATCGCGGCGCGCGTCACGACAGTCGTCTTCCTCGGCCTGTCCATGGCCGTCGCCACCCAGGTCAACTCCCCCACGTTCAAGGACATCATCACCGTCGTCATCAAGTGGGTGGCCGGACTGATGGGCCCCATCGCCATCCCGATGATGCTGGGCCTGCTCCGTACCTTCCGCCGCTCCGGCCCGACCGCCGCCCTCACCAGCTGGGGCCTCGGCCTGCTCGCCTTCTGGCTGGTCAACTACCCGATCAACTGGAGCGTCGAGGGCGGCGTCCCGCTCGAGTACCAGGTCTCGATCCCGCTGGCCGTCTCGCTCGTCCTCTACGTCGTCATCGGCTACGTGAAGCCGGAGGACACCCCCGAGCGCGACGCGATCATCGAACGCATCAACACCGACGACGACGGCCCCGGCACGGCGGGCGCCGCCACGATCCCGGCCCAGACGGACGCGGCCGGAGCGACGGACGGCGCCCCGCGCGGGTGACCGCACGGAACGCGCCATCCTCGTACACCTTCGCAAAGGGCGCACATGCCGCCGAACCCCCGCAAGGGCGCCCGGGGACAGGGACGGGCCCGGCCACATCCGCACGCAACTGTCACGCAAGCGAACGGGGGCCGTCGCACCCGGTCGATTACAGTGCTGACATCCGTGGCCGAGGTCGAGGGGAGGGCCGATGGGCGCACCGCCCACCGCCGCGGCCGTGTGGGGCCGCGCCGAACAGCAGGACTTCCGCAGCAGGGTGCGGGGCACCCTGCTCGGCGGGGCACTCGGCGACACCCTCGGCGCGCCGCTCGACGAGACGTCCGGCGGCGACACCGCGCCGGGCGACACGGTCGGCACCCAGCTCGTGCCCGCGTACGGGCGCATCGGCGCGGTCACGGCCGCCACCCAGTTGTCCCTGTTCACCGTCGACGGGCTGATCCGCGCCCAGGTGCGGCGCGACGCCGGCGCCTGGCACCCGCCCACCGACGTGCACAAGGCCTATCTGCGCTGGGCCGCCACCCAGCGCGACTGGGGCCCCGACGAGCGCCGCAAGGAGGACGGCTGGCTGGCCCGCGAGGAGTGGCTGTACTCCCGTCGCGGCGCCGCCCAGTCCCTGCTGCTCGGGCTCGGCAACGACGTCATGGGCACCCTGGACCGGCCCAAGAACCCGGAGGACGCCGGACCCGAGGCGGTGGCCCGCTCCGCGCCGTTCGGCCTGCTCGTGGGCTGGGAGCCGCAGCTCGTCATCCAGCTCGCCGTCGAGTGCGCCGTCCACACGCACGGCGCGCCCGAGGCGTACCTCGCGGCGGGCGCGCACGCCGTGATCGTGCACGCCGTGGCGCGCGGCGACTCGCTCGACTCGGCGGTGCAGCGGGCCCTCGCCCTGCTCGCGGCCCGGCCCGGGCACCAGCAGGTCACGGACGCGCTCCAGCACGCGCTCGGCGCCGTCCGGCAGGGCCTGCCGACCGGGGCGCGCGTCATGGAGCTGGTCGACGACGGCAACGCGGCGGGGGTCCTCGGGGCCGCCGTCTACTGCGCGCTCGTCGGCGAGGACGTCCGGCACGGGCTGCGGCTCGCCGTGCACCACGGGGGCCCGTCCGCGCAGGTCGGCGCCGTGTGCGGGGCCCTGCTCGGGGCGCTGCACGGTGAGACGGCGCTGCCGCCGGCCTGGATCATCGAGCTGGAGGGCCGGCCCACGATCCTGGAGCTGGCCGACGACTTCTCCATGGAGATGACCCAGGGGCCCGCCCTGCACGGGCCCTCGGGCTCCTCCCCCGGCTGGCTGGCCCGCTACCCGCGCGCCTGAGCCCTGCCCTGGTCCTGGTCCTGGTCCTGGTCCTGAAAGGGGTCAGTCCTCCAACACCGGCAGCAGCTGCGGCAGATGCCCGTCCGACGCGGCGGCCGCCCGCACCCGCTCCTCCGGGACCTCCCCGTACAGCGTCGTGCGCGGCTTCGCCGGACGGCCCGCCGCCTCGGCGACCGCGACGAGGTCCTCGACCGACTTGTACGAGCCGTACGAGGACCCGGCCATCCGCGAGATGGTCTCCTCCATCAGCGTCCCGCCCAGGTCGTTCGCCCCGGAGCGGAGCATCTCGGCGGCGCCCTCGGTGCCGAGCTTGACCCAGCTGGTCTGGATGTTGGGGATGTGCGGGTGCAGCAGGACACGGGCCATGGCGGTGACCGCGCGGTTGTCGCGGGAGGTCGGGCCGGGGCGCGCGATACCGGCCAGGTAGACCGGCGCGTTCGTGTGGATGAAAGGCAGCGTCACGAACTCCGTGAAGCCGCCCGTCTCCTGTTGGACGGAGGCCAGGGTCCGCAGGTGCCCGAGCCAGTGGCGGGGCTGGTCCACATGCCCGTACATCATCGTGGAGCTGGACCGGATGCCCAGCTCGTGCGCCGTCTTGATGACCTCGATCCAGGTGGCGGTCGGCAGCTTGCCCTTGGTGAGGACCCAGCGGACCTCGTCGTCGAGGATCTCGGCGGCGGTGCCGGGGATCGAGTCCAGGCCCGCTTCCTTGGCGGCGGTCAGCCACTCGCGGATCGAAAGGCCCGTGCGGGTCGCGCCGTTGACGACCTCCATCGGCGAGAACGCGTGCACGTGCATGCCGGGCACGCGTTCCTTCACGGCCTTCGCGATGTCGAAGTACGCGGTGCCGGGCAGGTCCGGGTGGATGCCGCCCTGCATGCAGACCTCGACCGCGCCCACGTCCCACGCCTGCTGGGCCCGGTCGGCGACCTGGTCGAGGGAGAGCGTGTACGCGTCGGCGTCGGTGCGGCGCTGGGCGAAGGCGCAGAAGCGGCAGCCGGTGTAGCAGACGTTCGTGAAGTTGATGTTCCGCGTGACGATGTACGTGACGTCGTCGCCGACGACCGACTTGCGGATGTCGTCGGCGACCTGGCACAGGGCGTCGAGCGCGGGCCCGTCCGCGTGCAGCAGCGCGAGCGCCTCGTCGTCGGTGAGCCGGGTCGGGTCGTCGGCGGCCTGCTTCAGGGCGGCGCGCACGTCGGCGTCGATGCGGGACGGGACCATGCCGGGCGCCGCCTGCTCGCGCAGCGCCTCCCAGTCCCCGTACACCTCGTCGAAGTCGTCCCGGCGGTCGGAGGTGCGGCCCTCGGTGTCGATGGTGCGGTGCAGGTCGGTGCGGCCGCTCGACGCGACGTACCCCTCGTCCGGCTCCTGCCAGGGCCGGCCCACGACGGGCGCGTCCGCGACGGCGAGCCCCGTCTCCGGGTCGGCGAGCGCCCGGACGTGCGGCAGCAGGCGCGGGTCCAGCCACGGTTCGCCGCGCGTCACGAACTCCGGGTACACACACAGCCGTTCGCGCAGCTCGAAGCCGGCCTCCCGGGACTGCGCGGCGAGTTCCTCCAGGCGCGGCCACGGCTTCTCGGGGTTCACGTGGTCGATGGTCACCGGGGAGACGCCGCCCCAGTCGTCGATGCCGGCCGCGATGAGGCGCGTGTACTCGCCGTCGACGAGGTTCGGCGGGGCCTGGAGGTTGCCGGACGGGCCCATGATGTGGCGGGCGACGGCCACCGTGGCGACCAGGTCGTCGAGTTCGGCGTCCGGCATGCCGCGCATCGCCGTGTCCGGCTTGGCGCGGAAGTTCTGGATGATCAGTTCCTGGACGCCGTGGTACGAGCGGGCGACGCGGCGCAGCGCGAACAGCGACTCGGCGCGCTCCTCGTACGTCTCCCCGATCCCGATGAGCAGCCCGGACGTGAACGGCACCGACGAACGCCCCGCGTCCTCGAGAACCCGCAGCCGCACGGCCGGTTCCTTGTCCGGGGAGCCGTAGTGCGGCATGCCGGGCTCGGACCAGAGCCGCTCGGCGGTGGTCTCCAGCATCATGCCCATGCTCGGCGCGACGGGCTTGAGCCGCTGGAAGTCGGTCCAGGACATGACCCCGGGGTTGAGGTGCGGGAGCAGGCCCGTCTCCTCCAGGATCCGGATGGATATCGCGCGGACGTACGCGATGGTGTCGTCGTAGCCGTGCGCGTCAAGCCACTCGCGCGCCTCGGGCCAGCGGTCCTCCGGCTTGTCGCCGAGGGTGATCAGGGCTTCCTTGCAGCCGAGTGCGGCGCCCTTGCGCGCGACGTCGAGGACCTCGTCCGGGGACATGAACATCCCGTGCCCGTCCCGGCGCAGCTTGCCGGGGACGGTGACGAACGTGCAGTAGTGGCACTTGTCCCGGCACAGCCGCGTCAGCGGGATGAACACGCTCTTCGAGTACGTGATGACGCCGGGCCGGCCGGCCGCTTCGAGCCCCGCGTCGCGCACCCGGGCGGCGGACGCCGTCAGGTCGTCGAGGTCCGTGCCGCGCGCCTGGAGCAGCACGGCGGCCTCCGTCACGTCCAGCGCGACACCGTCCCTGGCCCTTCTCAGCGCGCGGCGCATGGCGTTGGCGGTGGGCACGCTCGGCGAAGACTGATCACTCATGGGCCGAGCATACGAGCGAGTAGGTGAGTGTTCGATAGTGCGTCGAGGCAGGAGTGCTTGAGAGCCCGGAGCAGTTCAGGGGCCGGACCGCTTCAGGGACCGGACTGTCTAGGCGGGAGGCCGCACGTACTCCTGGTAGGCGTCGAGCCTGCGCAGCACGGTCGCCTCGTCGCCGGGCGGCAGTTGCAGCACGACCTCCTCGACGCCCTGTTCCGCGTAGTGCGCGAGCTTGCCCGGGTTGGGCAGGACCGCGTACGGCACGATCTGGAGGGCCGCCGGGTCGCGGCCCGCGTCCTGCCAGCGGGCCCGCAGTTCGGGCAGCGTCCGGCTCAGGCCGCCGCCCCCGAGCGGCATCCAGCCGTCCCCGTACGCGCAGATGTGCTCGTAGAGCTTGGGGCCGGCCGCGCCGCCGACCAGGGTGCGGGGGGCGCCGCCCCGCACGGGCTTGGGGTGGGTGTGGCTGGCGCGTACGGCGCCCGTGAACTCCCCGGTGTACGCGGTCGGTTCCTCGGCCCACAGGGCCCGCATCAGGCCCATCCGGTCCCGGACCAGTTCGCGCCGCGTCGCCCACTCCACACCGTGGTCGGCGGCCTCCTCCTTGTTCCAGCCGAAGCCGACGCCGAGGGTGAGGCGGCCGCCGCTGAGATGGTCGAGGGTGGCGGCCTGCTTGGCGAGGTCGATCGGGTCATGCTGGGCGACGAGCGTGATGCCGGTGCCGAGCGTGATCCGTTCGGTGACGGCGGCGGCCTGGGCGAGGGCGACGAACGGGTCGAAGGTGCGGGTGTACTCGCGGGGCAGCTCGCGGTCGCCGCCACCCGGGTACGGGCTCGTGCGCTCGACCGGGATATGGGTGTGCTCGGGCACGTAGAGCCCGGCGAAGCCACGCTGTTCGAGCTCGCGGGCGAGACGCACGGGCGTGATGGTCTCGTCGGTCAGAAAGATCGTGGTCGAGATCCGCATGCGGCATTCCTAACGCCGGGCCCACGCGGAGTCCAGCAGCCGTCGCCGGGACTTGTCCGGCAATTACCTTTCCTTGCCGGGAAGTTCACGGCTCAATGCCAGGGTCGCACCCGTCACCGCCGACTCACGCTCAGCGCACCGCCGACCCACTGTCGACCCTTTGGGGAGCCGCCCTATGTGCACCGACGACAGCCGCCACGGACCGGGCAGACGGGCGTTGCTCGTGACCGGGGCCGCCACCGCCCTTACCCTCGGCACCATGAGCTTCGCCAGCGCCGCCGAGGGCTCGCAGAGCACGCAGACGCTCACGGGCACGCTGCCGCCGGGCGCCCCGGACTTCGTCTACCTGCCGGTGGAGGTGCCGCCCGGACCAGCGAGATCCGCGTCGCCTACACGTACACGAAGGCGACGGTCCCGGCCGGCACGCAGAACAACGCCCTGGACATCGGTCTCTTCGACGAGCGCGGCACGGCGCTGGGCGGCGAGGGCTTCCGCGGCTGGTCGGGCGGGGCCCGCACCGAGTTCTTCGTACGGGCCGACGACGCGACGCCCGGCTACGTCCCGGGGCCGGTCCGCGCGGGCACCTGGCACATCGCGCTCGGCCCGTACACGGTCGCTCCCGAGGGCCTGCCCTACGCGGTGACGGTGACCCTGACCCACGGCGAGCAGGGCCGCACCCCGCGCCCCACGTACCCGCCGGAGCGGGCGCGCGGGCGGGGCCGCGCCTGGTACCGGGGCGACTGCCACCTCCACTCCTGGCACTCGGACGGGCGGCGCACCCCGGCGGAGATCGGCGCGCTCGCCCGCGCGGCGGGCCTGGACTTCATCAACACCTCCGACCACAACACGCACACCTCCCACGCGCACTGGGCGGACGTGGCGGGCGACGACCTGCTGGTGATGCTCGGCGAGGAGATCACGACCCGCAACGGTCACGTCGTCGCCCTCGGCACCGATCCCGGCACCTTCGTCGACTGGCGCTACCGGGCCCGCGACAACCGCTTCGGCCACTACGCGGACCAGATCCGCCGCGCGGGCGGCCTCGTCGTACCCGCGCACCCGCACGCGACCTGCATCGGCTGCGCCTGGAAGTTCGGCCTGAACGACGCGGACGCGGTCGAGGTCTGGAACGGCCCCTACACCCCCGACGACGAGGTCTCCCTGGCCGACTGGGACAACACCCTGGTCTCCTACGCCCGCCGGGGCTCCGCGCGCTGGCTGCCCGCGATGGGCAACAGCGACGCCCACCGCGACCCCGACCGGATCGGCGGCCCCCAGACGGTGGTCCTGGCCGACGACCTGACCCGCACGGCGATCCAGGAGGGCCTGCGCGCGGGCCGCGCCTACGTGGCCGAGTCGAAGGACGTGTCCCTCACCTTCACGGCGACGGGCGGCAAGGGCGAGTCGGCGGGCATCGGCGAACGCCTCCGGGTCCCGGCGGACACCCCCGTCACGGTGACCCTGGAGGCGAAGGGCGCCCCCGGCTGCACCCTCCACCTGGTCACGGACGAGGGCACCCTTTTCACCTCGGCCCCCCTGCCCGCCTCCGGCGAGGGCTCGGCGACCTGGCACACGACCCCGTCCTACGCGGCCTACGTCCGAGCCGAACTCCGCCACCCCGCCACTGTCCCCGGCCTCCCGGGCCCCCTGGCAGCCTTCACGAACCCGGTGTTCCTGGGAACGTGACGCTCCCCTGCTCTCAGGGGCGCGGGACTGTGCCGTTCAGCGACTCCGCCGCGGAGCGCGACCGACGCCCCTGGGGCGCACGAAGTGCGCTCTCAGGGGCGCGGGGAACTGCGCGATCAGCCACGACGGCGCGGCAGTCGGGAACGAGCCGCGGCCGCTACGGCGCGTGGCCGCGGGGCGCGCGACTCGTCGGGGCCCCAGCTACGACGTCACCGCCGTAGGGGCCGAGGATCGTCGCCGGGTGCGCCACCGTCGTGGTTGCTCGCGCAGTTCCCCGCGCCCCTGAAGACACGCTCCGCGTGCCCCAGGGAGCCGGAGACGGCTACTCCGAGACCACCAGCACCGGCGTCTCCCGGTTCAGGACCTCGCCGCGGAAGAACGCCGGGCTCCGGCGGCCCATGACCAGCATGATGACGACGCCGACGAGCAGCAGTCCGACGCCGATCACGAAGACGGAGCCGACGCCGAGGACCGAGGAGCCGCTGCCGTACGCGGGGTTCCACATGTCGACGAGGGTTTTGACGAAGACGGCCGTCAGAAGGACCCCGCCGAGGAGCGGGAACAGGCCCTTGAAGGCGAGGTCGCGGAAGGACCCGGTGAGCTCGCGGCGGAAGTACCAGGCGCAGGCGAACGCCGTCAGGGCGTAGTAGAAGCAGATCATGAGCCCGAGCGCGTAGATCGTGTCGACGAGCACGTGCTCGGAGACCAGCGTCATGACGGTGTAGAAGACGGCGGTGGCGGCGCCGGCCGTGACGGTGGCGCGGCCGGGCGTCTTGAAGCGCGGGTGGACCCGGGCGTAGGAGGCGGGCAGCGCCTCGTACGTGGACATGGCGAGGACCGTGCGCGCGACGGGGATGAACGTGGTCTGGAGGCTGGCGGCCGCCGAGGCGAGCACGGCGAGGAAGAGCAGGATGCCGAGGGCGGGCCCCATGACGGGCCCGGCGAGCGCGGCGAAGACGTTGTCGGAGGTGTCGGGGTTGGCGAGCCCGAGCCCCTTGCCGCCGGAGCCGACGATCATCTGGGCGGCGATGCCGGTGGCGAGGTAGGAGCCGACGAGGACGACCATCGCGATGAGCGCGGCCCGCCCGGGCGTCTTCTCGCTGCCGATGGTCTCCTCGTTGGCGGTGAGACAGGTGTCCCAGCCCCAGTACATGAAGATCGACAGGGAGAGCCCGGCGGTGAACGCGCCGAAGGACTGCACGGCGAACGGGTTCATCCAGGACCAGGAGAAGTCCGCCGAGGTGGGAAAGTCGGCGGAGCCGGCCTTCGAGATCGCCATGACGACGAAGACGGCGAGGACGACGAGCTGCAGGCCGACCAGCGTGTACTGGACACCCTTGGTGGCGGTCATGCCGCGGTAGCTGATCGCGGTCGCGGCGGCGATGAGCGTGAGGCACGTGACGATGTGGACGGCTTTGTTGCCGTCGAGCGCGGCGATGGAGTCGTTGTTCGTGATCTCGCCGGCGAGGAGCCAGAAGTACGAGGTGGCGACGCCGGCGAGGTTCGACAGGACGATGATCGTCGCGATGACGAGGCCCCAGCCGCACATCCAGCCGACGCGCGGCCCGAACGCCTTCACGGTCCAGGTGAAGGAGGTGCCGCAGTCCGGCATGACCTTGTTGAGCTCGCGGTACGCGAAGGCGACGAGCAGCATCGGCAGGAAGCCCGCGAGGAAGACGGCGGGCATCTGGAGCCCGACCTCTCCGGCGGTGGAGCCGAGCGTCGAGGTGAGGCAGTAGACGGGCGCGACGGTGGAGACGCCGATCACGGCGCTGCCGAGGAGTCCTACGGAGTTCCCGCCGAGGCCCTTGCCCCCACCGGCGGCGGCCGCGGCCGCGGGGGTGTCTGCGGCCCGCGACGTCGAGGGCCCTGCGTCCAACTGAGTCATGAACAGGACGTTAAATCCTGCGATTTCCACGTTTGAGCCGTTTACCCCCAGTTGACCTTCATGGGAATCAATGGCTCGCGCAGCCTAATGCATTCAGTCGCATAACCATGACCCCGGGGCCACCATCGGATCAAAGGCGAACCCGGCCGCGCGCCCGAGTTCGGGAATCGCAGCCGGGTCCGTTTTGCCCGTTCAGAAAATTTCCGTGCGAACTACATCACTTCACGGAACCCACCGGCTCCGTCACTCATCGCCCCGGCGGGACGGCGTCACCCGGGCCACACGATCGACTGGAGCTCGCTGTACGCGTGCAGCGCGTAGGAGCCGACGTCCCGCCCGACCCCGCTCTTCTTGAAGCCGCCGAAGGGCGCCTCCATGTTCCGGGCGATCGTGTTCACGCCGACCCCGCCGGCCCGCAGCCGCCGCGCGACCCGGAACGCCTTCGCGACGTCGCCGGACCACACGTAGTCGATGAGCCCGTAGTCGCTGTCGTCCGCGAGCGCCACCGCCTCGTCCTCGTCCCCGTCGAACGGCACGACCGCGACGACGGGCCCGAAGATCTCCTCGCGGACGACCCGCATGTCGTTGGTGCAGTCCGCGAGCAGCGTCGGCGCGACGTAGAACCCGGTGCCGAGACCGTCACCGTCCGGCCGCTCGCCGCCCGCGACGACCGTGGCGCCCTCCTTGCGGCCGAGCTCCACGTACGACTCGACGCGGTCGCGGTGCGCGGCGGAGATGACGGGCCCGACGACCGTGCCCTTCACCCGCGGGTCCCCGACCTTCATGAAGCCGATGTAGCCGCGCAGCTTCTCCACGAACGCGTCGTACACCGACCGGTGCACGAGCGCCCGGGTCGGGGCCGTGCAGATCTGCCCGCTGTAGAAGGCGTACGTGGTGCCGATCCCGGCGACGGCCGCGTCGAGGTCCGCGTCGCCGAAGACGATCGCCGCGCCCTTGCCGCCCAGCTCCATCAGCTGCCGCTTCATGGACCGCCCGCACACCTCGCCGATGGCCTGCCCGACGGCCGTGGAGCCGGTGAAGCTGACCATGTCGACCTCGGGCGCCTCGACCGCGGCCTGTCCGACCTCGGCGGCGGACCCGCTGACGACGTTGACGACGCCCGGCGGCACCCCGGCCTCCTCCAGGGCGGCCGCCATCCGGAACACGGACAGCGGGTCCTGCGGGGCCGGCTTCACGACGACCGTGTTGCCCATGGCGAGCGCGGGCGCGACCTTGCCCGCCGGGTTGGCCCACGGGTTGTTGTACGAGGTGATGCAGGTGACGACGCCGACCGGCCGGCGCAGGGCGAGCGCCCCCACGACGCCCGCCTTCCCCATCGGCCCGGCCTCGTTGATCTGCGGCGGCAGCCCCTGCTCGACCGGCTCCAGGGCCCCCTTGGCGTAGCGCCGGAACCGGGCCACGCCCACCGCGACCTGCATGCCCCGCGCGGTCGCGGAGGTGGCCCCGCTCTCGGCCTGGGCCAGCACGGCGTTCGCGGCGAAGTCGCGCTGCATGAGGTCGGCGGCGCGGTCGAGGATCGCGGCGCGCTCCTCTGGCCGGGTCCGCGACCACGGCCCGAACGCGTCCGCGGCGGCCCGCGCCGCGTCCCGCACCTGCTCCTTCGACGCCTCGGGCGCGGGCCCGACGACCTGCTCGCTCGCCGGGTCGATCACGTCGTAGTGCCCGCCGCCCGGCTCGACCCACTCGCCGCCGACGAACAACCTGCCTTCTGTGTACGTCACTTGGTGCTCACCGTCCGTGTGTCCTGTCCGGAGCGCAGCACCTTGCCGGGCACGGCGCCGCTCACCACGTCGTCACGTATGGCCTCGACACCGTTGACCCACACGGCGTTGATGCCGAGGGCCTTGGAGTCCAGGCGGGGGCTGTCGCCGGGCAGGTCGTGCACCAGGGTGGCCTTGCCTGCGTCGATCGCCTCCGGGTCGAAGAGGACGAGGTCGGCGTGCCAGCCCTCCTGGATCCGGCCGCGCTCGCGCAGCCCGAACAGCTGGGCCGGGTCGTCGGTCAGCATCTTCACGGCCTGTTCCAGTCCGACGAGCTTGCGCCCGCGCAGACAGTCCCCGAGGAAGCGGGTCGTGTACGGGGCGCCGCACATGCGGTCCAGGTGGGCGCCGGCGTCGGAGCCGCCCAGCATGACGTCCTCGTGCTGCCAGGTCTCGGCGCGCAGTGTCCAGGAGTCCGGGTCGTTGTCGGTGGGCATGGGCCACAGGACCGTACGGAGCCGGTCGGCCGCGCAGATCTCGACGAGGCACTCGAAGGGCTCCTGGCCGCGCTCGGCGGCGATGTCCTTCACGACCCGCCCGGTCAGGCCCTCGTTGGCCTCCGAGTACGTGTCCCCGATGACGTACCGCCCGAAGTGCGCGAGCCGCCGGAAGACGCCGGCCTCCTTGCTGTCGGCGCGGCGCAGCATCTCGGCGCGCACGTCCGGGTCACGCAGCCTGTCGATCCGCTCGTCGACCGGGAGGCCGAGGATCTCGCCCCAGCCGGGTATGAGGTTCAGTGCGCAGAAGGTGCCGAGCGACATGTTCATCGGCGTGAGGATCGGCATGGTGAGGGCGACGATCCGGCCGCCCGCCTTCCGGGCCCGCTCGCTCGGCACGAGCTGGCGCGGGACGCGCTCCGGCACGGCGGCGTCGATGGTGAGGACGTTCCAGTTGAGCGGTCGTCCGGCCGCCGCGCTCATCTCGACGAAGAGATCGATCTCGTCGTCGTCGAACTGGTCGAGGCACCCGGCGACGATCGCCTCCAGCTGTGTCCCCTCGTGCTCGCCGACGGCCCGGCTGAGCGCGATCAGTTCGGCGGGCAGCGCGTGCCGCGAGGCGACGGGCGCGCCGTCGCCGTCCGAGTGCGTGGACGACTGCGTGGTGGAGAGCCCCCAGGCCCCGGCGTCCATGGCCTGGTGGAACAGCTCCAGCATCTGCTCCATCTGCTGCTCGCTGGGCTGTCCGCCGACCGCGTCGGCGCCCATCACGTAGCGGCGCAGCGCACAGTGCCCGACCATGAAGCCGGCGTTGACGGCGATCCGTCCGTCGAGCGCGTCGAGGTACTCCCCGAACGAGTTCCAGGTCCACGGGGCGCCCTCCTCCAGGGCGACCAGGGACATGCCCTCGACCTTGGACATCATGCGCCGCGTGTAGTCGGCGTCCTCGGGCCGCGCGGGGTTGAGCGGGGCGAGCGTGAACCCGCAGTTGCCGCCCGCGACCGTGGTCACCCCGTGGTTGAGGGAGGGCGTGGCGTACGGGTCCCAGAACAGCTGGGCGTCGTAGTGGGTGTGCGGGTCGACGAATCCGGGCGCGAGCACGAGCCCCGAGGCGTCCTCGCTGCGCCTGGCCTCTTCGGCGACCTGGCCCGGCTCGGCGATGACGGCGATCCGTCCGTCACGGACGCCGACGTCGGCGACGTAGGCGGGAGCGCCGGTCCCGTCGACGACGGTGGCGCCCTTGATGAGGTGATCGAGCATGCCTGTGCTCCCAGATGTGATCGGTTCTGGACGACGTCCCCCTGTCACGGGGCTCCGCCCCGGACCCCGCTCCTCAATCGCCGGAGGGGCTGGATGTACAGCGCCCCGGCTCTCCTGTCCGGGAGGAGGAGAGCCGGGGCAGCTCAGCGGATCAGGCCCCGGCCTGATTCCGGAACCGCGTCGTCCGGTGGACCGGATCCGTGTCGATCTTCGGAATGACGTGCTCCCCGATCAGCTTGATCGAGTTCAGCGTGTCCTCGTGCGAGATCCCGATGGGCAGCCCGAAGGACAGCTGGTCGGCGCCCGCCTGCTCCCAGCGCTTGCACTGCTGGAGCACCTCGTCGGGGTCGCCGCAGATCATGAGCTCCTCGGCGATGAGGAGTTCGATGATCTCCCGGTTGTACTCGGGGAGCACCTCCGGCCACTCGGGGATGCCCTCGGGCCGCGGGAAGGTGTCGTGGTAGCGGAAGACCAGCGACTGCAGGTAGTTGAGCCCGCCGTTGACGGCGATGTCGACGGCCTTGTCGTGGGTCTCGGCGCAGATCGCGGTCGAGGTCACCATGACGTTGTCGTTGACGAAGTCACCGATCGGCTCGGCCTCCTGGATGGCGGTCTTGTACTGCTCCAGGACCCACTCCATGTCGGAGACCTTCTGCACGCTGAAGCCGAGGACGCCGAGGCCCTTCTTGGCCGCCATCGCGTACGAGGCCGGGGACCCGGCGGCGTACCACATGCCCGGGTGCGACTTCCCGTGCGGCTTGGGGAAGATCTTGCGCGGCGGGAGCGACCAGTGCTTGCCCTGGAACCCGACGTACTCGTCCTGGAGCCACATCTTCGGGAACTCGGCGATGGTCTCTTCCCAGATCTCCTTGGTGTAGTTCATGTCCGTCACACCGGGGAAGAAGCCGAGGATCTCGTGCGAGCCGGCCCCGCGCCCGCTGCCGAACTCGAACCGCCCCTCGCTGAGGTGGTCCATCATGGCCACCTTCTCGGCGACCTTCACCGGGTGGTTGACCTGGGCCAGCGGGTTGAAGATGCCGGACCCGAGGTGGATGCGCTCGGTCGCGTGCGCCAGGTACCCGAGGAACACGTCGTTCGCCGAGAGGTGCGAGTACTCCTCCAGGAAGTGGTGCTCGGACGCCCAGGCGTACTTGAAGCCGGACTTGTCCGCCTGGATGACGTACTCGGTCTCGTTCATGAGCGCGCGGTGCTCGGCGGTCGGGTCTGTCAGCGCCTGCTTGCCCACGTATCCCTGTACAAAGAGCCCGAATTCCAAGGAGGTTCACCGTCCTCGTCAGTTTCTGACGAACCGTCAGATTGGATGTCACGACTGTTCCACCGGAGCAGGTGACCGTCAATACCTGACGCAACGTCAGCTCGGTGGTCGCCTGCTCCTCGTCCTCACAGGACGCTGACCCCGGCCAGCCAGCCGCCGTCGATCACGAACGGCTGCCCGGTGATGTACGCCGAGTCCTCCTCGGCGGTGAGGAAGAGCGCGAGCCGCGCGACCTCCTCGGGCTTGCCGACCCGGCCGAGCGGCACGAGCTTGCGGTACAGCTCGTCGAGCGCCTCGGCGGCCTCCTCCGTGTTCGCGGTGGGGTCGAGCTGCGACGGATTGCTCATCGCGGTGTCGATCGCGCCGGGGCACACGGCGTTGACCCGGATCTTCTTCGCGGCCAGCTCCAGCGCGGCCACCCGCGTGAGCCCCACGATGGCGTGCTTGGTGGCGGTGTACGCGCCGACGTACGCCATGCCCGTCACGCCCGTGTAGGAGGCGGTGTTGACGATGGTCCCGCCGCCCGCGGCCTCGATGACCGGCGCGACGGTCTTGATCCCCAGAAAGGCGCCCACCTGGTTCACGTTCACGATCTGCTGGAACTCGTCCAGTGGCGTGGACGTCAGCTCGTTGAAGCGCAGGATGCCGGCGTTGTTGACCAGCCCGTCGATCTTGCCGAAGGCACCGGTGGCGGCCTCCACGGCGGCCTGCCACTCCTCCTCCTTGCTGACGTCGAGATGGACGTGGACCGCGCCGCTCCCGATGTCCTTGGCGACGGCCTCGCCCTGGTCGTCGAGCACGTCGGCGATCACGACCTTCGCCCCCTCGGCCGCGAACAGCCGGGCCTCCTTCTCGCCCTGTCCGCGGGCCGCGCCGGTGATGAGCACGACGCGCCCGTCAAGCTTTCCCATGGTCGATCTCCTTCGCTCGGGGTCCTGGTGGATCAGTCGAGGTGCGGGGCGACCTCGGCGGCGAACGCCGCGATCTGGTCGACGAGCTCGGCGCTGCCGCGGCTGCGGAAGCGGACCTGGATCTGGTCGACGCCCATCGCGGCGTACGCGCGCAGCGACTCGGCGAGCGCGTCCGGGGCGCCGGACAGGGTGCGCCGCCCGACGGCCCACGTGGGCTCGCCCACGTAGAGGGGTTCGGCGATGGCGCCGACGGTCAGCGGGGCCTCGATCCCGGCCTCCGCGCGCAGCCGGCGCAGCGTGGCGATCTTCTCGGGCAGCCGGTCGCGCGGGTCGCCCTGCGGCAGCCAGCCGTCCCCCTTGAGCGCGGCCCGCCGCACGGCCGGCGCGGAGGACCCCCCGACCCAGACCGGCACCCGGCGCTGCGCGGGCCGCGGCCGCTGCCCGAGCCCCTCGAACGCGAACAGCTCCCCCTTGTACTCCGGGAACTCCTCGGGCCCCAGCGCCGCCTTCAGCGCGTCCACACTCTCGTCGAGCACGGCCCCGCGCCGCGCGAAGTCCACCCCGAGCGCCTCGAACTCCTCCTGCACATGCCCGGCCCCGACCCCCAGCACGAGCCGCCCGCCGCTGAGATGGTCGAGGGTGGCGTACTGCTTCGCGGAGACAAGCGGATGCCGCAGCCCCACGATGGCCACGTGACTGAGCAGCCGCACCCGTTCGGTGGCGGCGGCCAGATAGGCGAGGGTCGCGACGGGGTCGTACCAGGTGGTCGACATCGCGTCGGCGAGCCGATGCGGGATGGCGACGTGATCGCAGCACGCGACGTAGTCGAACCCTCCGCGCTCGGCGGCACGGGCGATGGACACGAGTTCGTCCACCCCCGCCGCCGCCTCCCACGATTCGGCGTACATGGTGCTCTGGGACTGGATCGGGAGCTGAATGCCGTACGCGAGCCGCGCCATGCCCGGATCTCCCTGTCTGTGGCGTGTCCAGCCCCGCCCGGCGTCACCTCCGGCGACACCTGACGGGTCGTCAATGACGGTTGAGGCGTCCCATCCTGATACCTGACGACCCGTCAGACAAGGGTGGTGCACCAGGTCCCGCCTCGACGCGCCCGCGCGGGACGACCTACCCTTCCGTGAACCGCACGCACATTCGGGGGAGGGTGCAGGGCTGTGCCACTGGCAGCCGGGGATCCGCGCGTCATCGGGGACTACGTCCTGCTCGACCGGCTCGGGTCGGGCGGCATGGGCGTCGTGTACGAGGCGCAGTCCACGACCGGCCGGCAGGTCGCCCTGAAGGTCGTCCACCAACAGCTGTCCCTGGACGACGAGTTCCGCACCCGCTTCCGCCAGGAGGTCGCCGCCGCACGCCGGGTGAGCGGCGCGTACACGGCCGCGGTCGTGGACGCTGATCCGGAAGCGGCGCGCCCCTGGATGGCGACCTCGTTCGTCACGGGCGAGACCCTGGACCGGCGGATCTTCCGGTACGGACCGCTGCGGGGCGCCGAACTGCGCAGGCTGGCCGTCGGATTGGGCGAGGCGCTGCGCGACATCCATCGCGCCGGTGTCGTGCACCGCGACCTCAAGCCCGCCAACATCATGCTGTCGCCGGACGGCCCCCGGGTCATCGACTTCGGCATCTCGCGGGCCGCGGGCAACCAGACGCTGACCGCGACCGGCCAGGTCATGGGTACGCCGCCCTTCATGTCTCCGGAGCAGTTCAGCTCGCCCAAGGACGTCGGCCCGGCCTCCGACCTCTTCTCCCTGGCCTCGGTCCTGGTGTACGCGACCACCGAGCGCGGGCCGTTCACCGCCGAGAGCCCGTTCATGACGGCGTACCAGGTGGTGCACGAAGAGCCGGACCTGACCGACGTACCCGCCGTGCTGCGGAAGGTGATCGCCCCCTGCTTCGCGAAGCGGCCGCAGGACCGGCCCGGCCTGCGCCATCTGCTCTCGGGGCTGCGCGCGCTGCCCGACGAGGACGAGGTCCCGGACGACGACTCCGGGAGCGCCCACGGGCGCCGGGCCGGTTACGTCCGCACCACCTTCGACCAGCCACGCCTCGCCGACCCCACGCGACGCCGGCGCCGCAGAATCAGGACCGGCGTGGCACTCGCCACGGCCGCCGTCGTACTGGCGGGCGGCGGCGTCTGGGCGGCGTACGAGTCCCGCGACACCCCGGCCCCGGCCGCCGCCCTCGGCGGCACACTCCCCGCGGGCTGGCAGGGGCCCTGGCGGACCGGGGTCCTCCCGGCGGACTGGCAGGTCAGCGGCAGCACCCCCTGGTGCGACAAGGCCGGGGACTCCCTGATGTGCGCGGCCGAGGGCATGGCCGTCACGCGCATCCGGATCAAGGACGGCTCCGTCGCCTGGCGGCACGGCAGCAACGACGAGAAGACCGGCTTCTCGCTGCTCGGCACCGGGGGCGACGTCGTCGTCGAAGGGCGCCTCGCCTACAGCAGGTCCGGCATCCTCTCCGGTGGCAAGCTGCTCGGCGTCTCTCGCACGACGGGCCGCACCCTGTGGACCGCTCGCCAGGACACCGAGCAGGACAGCGTCGCCGTCACCGACGACCTGGTGCTCACCCGCACCACCCCCTCCGCCCCGTTCGAGGCCCGGGACCTGCGCACGGGCGAGCGGCGCTGGACCTTCCGGCCCACCGGCCTGCCGCGCGGCGGCCACGAATGCGCCCCGCACACGGTCGACGGGCGGCTGTTCGTCTCCTGCGTCGCCGTGGACGGCCACGCCGCGGTGTACGCGCTCACCGGCAAGGGCGCCGCCCGGACGCTGTACCGGAAGGCGAGGGCCAAGGGCAGCCTCGTTCCGGTGGCGTCGGACGGCTCGTCCGTCGTGCTCAGCGAACCGACCGCCGACGACGGCCCCCTGCGCTACTACCGCGTGACCGCCTCCGGTGCCACGGCAGACGGCCTCGACCTGACGCTGCCGGTCCGCACCCAGGTCACCGTCACCAACGGGACCCTGTACGCGATCCGGCCCACCGGCCGGGCGAGCGCCCACGCGGTCGCCGACGGGCGGCGCCTGTGGAGCACATCGCTGAACCAGGACGACCTCAGCGCACCCGAGGTCGTGGGCGACGTCCTGCTCACCGCCACCGGGTCCGGCCGCACCGTGGCCGTCGACCGGCGCACCGGCTCCACCCTGTGGAGCACGGACCGGCTGACGTCGGACGGTGCCACCGGCGAGGAGCCGGAGGCACCGCGTGTATGGACGGCCGGCCGCGTCGTCCTGGTCGCCACGGCCGGCGCCCGCCTCCACGCCTTCGACGCGCAGAGCCCGACCCGATTGCCGAAGTAGGGGCCCGCAACGGCACGAACCCCTACGGCACCCAAAGCCCCTCCGGACTCAGCCCCAACAGATCAATCGCATTACCCCGCACGATCCGCTCCACGACATCCGCCTCCAGATGCCCCATCTGCGCCTCCCCGACCTCCTTCGACTTCGGCCAGGTCGAGTCGGAGTGCGGGTAGTCCGTCTCGTAGAGCACGTTCTCAAGGCCGATCGCGTCGAGGTTCTTCAAGCCGAACGCGTCGTCGAAGAAGCACCCGAAGACATGCTCGGCGAAGTACTCGCTGGGCCGCTTGCGGACCTTGTCCGCGACCCCGCCCCACCCGCGGTTCTCCTCCCACACCACGTCGGCCCGCTCGAGGATGTACGGGATCCACCCGATCTGCCCCTCGGCGTACATGATCCTGAGGTTCGGGAAGCGCTCGAACTTGCCGCTCATCAGCCAGTCGACCATCGAGAAGCAGCAGTTGGCGAAGGTGATGGTGGAGCCGACGGCCGGCGGCGCGTCCGCCGACGTGGAGGGCATCCTGCTGCTGGACCCGATGTGCATGGCGATGACGGTCCCGGTCTCGTCGCACGCGGCGAGGAACGGATCCCACTCGTCGCCGTGGATCGACGGCAGCCCCAGGTGCGGCGGAATCTCGGAGAACGCGACGGCCCGCACCCCGCGGGCGGCATTGCGCCGCACCTCGGCCGCCGCCAGTTCCGCGTCCCACAGCGGTACGAGGGTGAGCGGGATGAGCCGCCCGCGGGCGTCGGGCCCGCACCACTCCTCGACCATCCAGTCGTTGTACGCCCGCACCCCGAGCAGCCCGAGCTCCCGGTCCGAGGCCTCCGTGAACGTCTGCCCGCAGAAGCGCGGGAAGGTCGGGAAACACAGGGCGGACTGCACGTGGTTGACGTCCATGTCCGCGAGCCGCTCGGGCACGCTGAACGACCCCGGCCGCATCTGCTCGTAGGTGATGACCTCGAGCTTGATCTCGTCGCGGTCGTAGCCGACGGCCGTGTCGAGCCGGGTGAGCGGCCGGTGCAGGTCCTCGTAGACCCACCAGTCACCGATCGGCCCGTCGTCCCCGGGCGCGCCCATGACCGGCGCGAACTTGCCGCCCAGGAAGGTCATCTCCTTGAGCGGGGCGCGGACGATACGGGGTCCGACGTCGGCGTACTTCTTCGGAAGCCGGTCGGACCAGACGGTCGGCGGTTCCACCGTGTGGTCGTCGACGGAGATGATGAGCGGGAAGTCGGTGGGCATCCGGTCGTTCTGGGCGATTGCGCTCTCCGAGGTCTCCATGGGCTCACGGTAGCGCCGATCTGACGATCCGTCAGCTATCGATTCGGGGCGCACATGCGTGAGATGTCTGTGGTGACTGCCGCCCACGGCTGACGTATCGGTCATGAACAAGGCAAACTGGCGGGGTCGTCCGCGACGCCGCCGACACGGCGCGCCGACTGGACGGCACGAACGGCAGATGTAACGGGGCTGGTGCGGCGGCAGGGGGTCGGCGACGATGGACGGTGTACCGCGGGTACCGGAGCAGCGACGGTCCGGCACACCCGGTGACACCTCGTGGCCGGAGCCGGAGGGTTCGCTCGAGCCTGAGCCCGGACCCGGCGCTCCGGACGCTTCGGACGTTCCGGAGCCGCTGCGCTTCAGCGTGCTCGGACCCGTACGCGCCTGGCGCGGCGCCGACCCGCTCGCCACCGGCTCCCCGCAGCAGCGCGCGCTCCTCGCCGCGCTCCTGCTCCGCGAGGGCCGCACCGCGACCGCCGGTGAACTCATCGACGCCGTCTGGGGCGACGAGTCCCCGCAGCAGGCCCTCGCCGCCCTCCGTACGTACGCCTCCCGGCTGCGCAAGATCCTCGACCCCGGCGTCCTGGTCAGCGAGTCCGGCGGCTACGCGATCCGCTCCCTCAGCGGCGACGCGCTCGACCTCACCGCCGCCGAGTCCCTGTGGACCGACGCGGAGAAGGCCCGGCACGCGGGCGACCTCTGCCAGGCCCGCGCCCTGCTCAGCAAGGCCCTGGGCCTGTGGGACGGCGAGCCGCTCGCGAATGTCCCCGGCCCCTACGCCGAGACCCAGCGCACCCGCCTCGAGGAGTGGCGCCTCCAACTCCTCGAAGCACGCCTCGACATGGACCTCGAACAGGGCTGCCACGCCGAGGCGGTCTCGGAGCTGACGGCCCTCACGGCCGCCCACCCGCTTCGCGAACGCCTCCGCGAACTCCTCATGCTCGCCCTGTACCGCTCCGGACGGCAGGCCGAGGCCCTCGCGGTCTACGCGGACACGCGCCGCCTCCTCGCCGACGAACTCGGCGTGGACCCCCGCCCCGGCCTGGCCGAACTCCAGCAGCGCATCCTCAACGCGGACCCGTCCCTCGCCGAGCCCTCCGCCCCCGCGGCGGAACCGGCGGCGACCCCGGTCCGCCCGGCCCAGCTCCCGGCGACGGTCCCCGACTTCACCGGCCGCGCCTCCTTCGTCGACGAACTCAGCGAGGTCCTGTCCTCCGCCCACTCCGAGACGGGCGCGGGCTCCGTCATGGCGGTCTCGGCCGTCGCGGGCATCGGCGGCGTGGGCAAGACGACCCTCGCCGTGCACGTGGCCCACGCCTCGCGCGCCGCGTTCCCCGACGGCCAGCTCTACGTGGACCTTCAGGGCGCCGGTGCCCGCGCGGCCGAGCCGGAGACGGTCCTCGGCTCGTTCCTGCGCGCCCTCGGCACGGCGGACTCGGCGATCCCGGACTCCCTGGAGGAACGCGCGGCCCTCTACCGCTCGACGCTGGACGGCCGCCGCGTCCTGGTCCTGCTGGACAACGCCCGCGACGCCGCACAGGTACGTCCTCTGCTCCCCGGCACGGAAGGCTGCGCCGCCCTGATCACGGGCCGGGTCCGCATGGTCGACCTGGCCGGCGCCCATCTCGTCGACCTGGACGTGATGTCCCCCGACGAGGCGCTGCTCCTCTTCACGCGCATCGTCGGCGAGGAGCGCGTCGCCTCCGAGCGCGAGGCGGCCCTCGACGTCGTCGCGGCCTGCGGCTTCCTCCCCCTCGCCATCCGCATCGCGGCCTCCCGCCTGGCGGCCCGCCGCACCTGGACGGTCTCGGTGCTCGCGGCGAAGCTCGCGGACGAGCGCCGCCGCCTGGACGAACTCCAGGCCGGCGACCTCGCGGTCAAGGCCACGTTCGAACTCGGCTACGGCCAGCTGGAGCCCGCCCAGGCCCGAGCCTTCCGCCTCCTCGGCCTCGCCGACGGCCCGGACATCTCGCTCGCGGCGGCGGCAGCGGCCCTGAACCTGGACCAGGACGACACCGAAGATGTCCTGGAGTCCCTGGTGGACACGTCCCTCCTGGAGTCCGCGGCGCCTGGCCGCTACCGCTACCACGACCTGGTCCGCCTCTACGCGCGTGCGTGCGCCGAGCGCGACGAACTCCCGCCGGAGGAAAGGGAGGCGGCGATGTCGCGTCTCCTGGACTTCTATCTGGCGACGGCGGCGGGGGTGTACGCGATCGAGCGTCCCGGGGACCGTTTGGTGGATCACCTGGAGCCGACCAGCAGGGCTGGGCTGCGTTTCAGTGACCGGCATGCGGCTCAGGACTGGCTCTACGCCGAAGCCATCACCCTGCTCGCCTGTGTCCAGCAATGCGCAGAGGGCCCGAACCGGCGCCGGGCCGTTGATCTGCTCTGGGCCGCAAAGGACCTGGTCGAGTCCGGCGCCAACTCGAAGCAGTACGAGATGGCCGCGCAGTCCCTGCTCACCGCAGCGGAACAGGACGATGACGCCCTCGTCCAGAGCCGCGCCCTGACCACTCTCACCAATGTCCATCTCGTCGCGGGTCGCTTCGCAGAGGCCGACGAGAAGGCCAGCCGGGCCATGGATCTCGCACAGCTCGTCGGGGACCACGCTCCCCGCTGCTGGTCCGCGAACGACCGCGGCATCATCGCGCTGTACCAGGGCCGGAACGTGGACGGGGAGGCCTACCTGCAACAGGCCATCGAGGACTTCCGGGCCGACCGCAACCTGGCGGGCGAAGCCAGCGCCCTGTGCAACCTGTCGCGCATCCGGCTCGCCATGGGCAACGTCGGCAGCGCGGTCGAGTTGGCCGAGCAAGGGATCGCCATCTACGACGAGTTGGGGCACACACTGCGGGGCGCCAACGGGCGCTACGCCCTGGGGCTCGCTCTCACCGGCCAAGGCCGGGTGAAGGACGCCACAGAACGGCTCTCGGAAGCGCTCGATGTCTTCCGTGACAGCCGCCAGCGCCTCTGGGAGGGCATGACCCTCTTCCGGCTGGCCGAGGCCGACCTGGCTGCCCACAAGCCGGCACGTGCTGCCGCGCTCGCCGAGCAGGCACTCGCCGTCCTGCGTGGCATCGGCGGCGAATGGCGGCGAGGTAACGTGCTCTCCGTACTCGGCAAGGCGCTCGCCCGCGTGAACCAGCCAGGCCGCGCACAGGCGTGCTGGCAGGAAGCCCTCTCCATCTACGTGGAGTTGGGGTCCCCCGAGGCTGAGTCCGTGCGAGCGCTGCTCACTCCGAGCGCGGCCTAGGCCCGCCCACTGCGGGCGCGTTCATCGTTCGTTTATCGCGGCCCGGCACTCTCATACATGTCGATCCGTCGCGTCGGGGGGCAGACGGGTCAGTGGTGAAATCGCGCCACTAGGGTGAGCAGCCCTGATATCCCGCCCGGCGACCCACGGGGGAGTCGCCGGGCGGGTCTCGTCCACAGACCACAGGAGTTTGAACGCGATGAGCGAAACGAAGAAGACCGTCACCGAGGTCAAGCCGCTCGACAACCACGCCACCGGCGAGGAGATAACCACCCTGGACAACCACGCCACGGGTGAGACCTTCAAGCCGCTGGACAACCACGCCACCGACACGACGGTGAAGCCGCTCGACAACCACGCGACCGGCGAAGAGGTCTGACACACGCTTTCCTCGCACGGGGATCGGCCGCGGTGGCCCGGAGGGGGAGCCACCGCGGCCGAGGCGTGTCCGGGACCGATCCGGCCGTCCCCTCCCAGTGACTGACACCGCTTGCAGAGCGAAGCCCGATTCTTCTCCAGGGAGTTGGAATGACGCGCACCAAGAAGTTCCTCGTCACCGCCGCGATGATCGCGGGCGTAGCGGCCGGCGCGGCCACCCCGGCAATGGCCGACAACCACGCGGGTATCTCCCCGATGGGCGACAACCACACGCCCGTCGCCCCGATGGGCGACAACCACTCCCCCATCGCCCCGCTGGACAGCCACGCAGGCTGACCCACACAGCAAGCGCACCCCAGGAGGGGCCGGACACCAAGCCCGGCCCCTCCTTGCGTACTCACACCACCCCCACCTCGAACCACACCGCCTTCCCCTCCCCCCGCACCTCGATCCCCCAGGCCAGGGCCACCGCGTCGACCAGCGCGAGCCCCCGCCCCGACTCGTCGTCCCCCCGCGCCACGACGAGCACCGGCAACGCCCCCACCGCCGGATCAATCACCTCCACCCGCACCCGCCGCGCCGCCCCACCCGCCCGAACCCTCACCCGCGCCGCGACGCCCTCCCCCACATGCCGTACGACGTTGTTGAGCAACTCGGCGACACACAGCTCGGCCTCGCGCCCGTACCGCGCCCCCACCTCCCGTCGAACCGCCCGCACGGTCTCCCCCCGAGCCGCCAGCTCGACCTCCCACCACACGCCGCGCCCACCCAGCGCATCGACGAGCCGCCGCGCGGTCCCCGTGTTGCAGTTCCCGAGCGCGACGAGACCCATGGGCGGCGCGTAGTCCCCGGCGAAGGCCGGCAGATCGACCCGAAGCGAGGGAAGGGTGATCCCGTGCGAGGCAAGCGCCCCGCGCAGCGCCTCCACGCAGTCCTCCATCTCGTAACCGCTGTGTCCAGACATCCGCCGTCCCTTTCAGTGCGTTCCGTGACGAACGCCACACAGAGTGTCGCGAACTCGCCTACCGTAGAAGGGTTTTCGGTTCCCGGACGCGAACCGTGGAACCCGGCGGGGACGTTGTGGAACGGGCGGTGCGGACATGGCACGACGCAAGGACATCGACGGCTCGGAGAGCATCCCGAGCTTCTACGGCAAGGAACTGCGCTGGCAGCGCGAAGCCGCCGGACTCACCCTCAACCAGCTCGTGGAGGGCAGCTTCTACGGCCAGAGCCACCTCAGCGAGATCGAGCGCGGCGAGCGCCGCATGCCCGGCGACCTGGCCGAGCACATCGACCGTGTCCTCAAGACGGACGGCTTCTTCGCGCGCCGCTGCGACGAGGTCCGCCGGGCCCGACGCGCGGGCCACGCCGCCTACTTCGAGAAGGTCCTGGAGGCGGAGCAGCACGCCGAGTCCATCGAGGAGTGGACCCCGCACGTGCTTCCCGGCCTCCTCCAGACCCAGGCCTACGCCTACGCGATCGTCCGCTCGGCGCACCCCCTGGAACCGCAGCAGACCTCGGAGACGAAGGTGAACGCCCGGCTCGCCCGCGCCGCGCTCTTCGACCGGGACCACTCCACCCCGGAGTACTGGGCGATCCTCCACGAGTCCCTGCTCCGACTCCCGGTCCTCCCCGCCCCCGACATGGCCGCCCAGCTCGACCACATCGCCCAGCTCGCCCGCCGACACCGCATCACTCCACAGATCGTTCCGTGGAACGCCGGGCCGCATCCCCTGATGCTCGCCCCCGCCAAGGTCATGACCTTCAGCGATGCACCACCGCTGGTCTACACAGAGTCCTCGTACAGCGGCGACACCATCGACGATCCGGCCCTCGTGAAGCAGTACCGCAAGGCTTACGATCGGCTCAGGGCCGCCGCGCTGTCACCGGAGGCGTCCCTCGCCCTGATCGAGGAAGCGGCTGAGGACTACCGAAATGGCAAGCTACGAGACTGACTTGAGCCGGGCCGAGTGGCGCAAGAGCAGCTACAGCAACGGGGACGGCGGCGACTGCGTAGAGGTCGCCACCAACCTCCCCGGCACCGTCCCCGTACGCGACACCAAGCTGACCGGCACGGAAACGGACCCCGCCCCCACCCTCCTGATCACCCCTGGGGCCTGGTCCGCCTTCCTCGCGGAAATTACCGCGTAGCCAAGAACGTTGGCGCTGGCATGACCCAAGGACCCGCGCCCCGCCCCCTCTCCGACGAAGCCCTGTCCGAACTGCTCGGCAAGCAGCAGTTCGGCACGCTCGCCACCGTCAAGCGCAGTGGCCACCCCCACCTGACCACGATGCTGTACAGCTGGGACCCGGAGACCCGCGTGGCCCGGTTCTCGACGACAGCGGACCGCATCAAGGTCAAGCACCTGCGGAACAACCCCCGCACGGCACTGCACGTGCAGGGCGGCGACGTGTGGTCGTTCGCGGTCGCCGAGGGCGAGGCGGAGGCGACGGAGGCCACGACCGTCGCGGGTGACGAGGTCGGCCGGGAGCTGCTCGGCATGATCCCTGGCGGTGCGAAGCCGGAGGACGAGACCGCGTGGCTGGAGCAGCAGGTGGCCGAGCGCCGCCTGGTGATCCGCCTGAAGGTGGACCGCCTGTACGGCACGGCGCTCGACATCAACGGTTAGGCGGCCCCACGGCAAGACCAGGCAAAGCCAAGCCAAGCCACCGGGGAGAATGCCGAACATGGCAGCCGTCTCTCCCGCGTCACGACTCGTCGCCACCGCCGCGCGGTCCCGGCTCCGCCCCCTCGGACTGAGGCAGCGGGGCCGGTCGCGTATCTGGCTCGACGACCACGGGTGGTGGCTGGGCGCGGTCGAGTTCCCGTCACCGCAGTGGAGCCAGGGCAGCGGGCTGACCGTCGGCGTGATGTGGCTCTGGCAGGACGTCGGGCACGTGACGTTCGACTTCCCGCAGCAGGCCCGGACAGAGCCTTACCGCGACGCGATCCAGTTCACCCCGGTCGCCGCGGAGCTGGCCCGTACCGCCGAGGCGCAGGTCACCGGACTCAGAGAACAGTTCGCCGACATCCAGTCCGCGACCCGTCGGCTCCTGGCCCGCCCACCCCGTACCGCCTCCCTCTGGGAGAACTTCAACGCCGGGGTGGCCGCCGCCCTGACCGGCGACGCCCCCTCCGCCCGCACCAGGTTCGCCGCGGTCCTGTCCGAGGACCCCTTCACCGACTGGATCGAAGACGTCCAGCGGACGGCCCGGCACCTGGCCGAACACGCCGGTGATCCGGCCGCCGTACGGGTATGGGCCACCACGGCAGTGCTGTCGTGCCGGACGAAACTGGCGCTGGGAGCCCCGCCCGGACCGCCGGACGACCTGTTCGCCTGACCCGGCGCCGAACGAACCGTGTGTAACAGCCCTGTCAGGGACACGTCCCAGCCGGAACGGAACCCACCCCCACCCCGGTCCTCCTGAACAGCACGACAGACGACCGCACGACACCACGACCGCACGCCACCGCCTCCCCCACACACCCGAGGACGTTCCGATGCGCACCCAGTCGAAGCACGCCAAGACGCTGACCCTCGCCGCCGTCGCCCTGGCCGCCGGCCTCTCCCTCACCGCCTGCCAGTCGGGCAACGACGGTGACAACGATGCCGCCGCCTCGACCGACCCCACCGCATCCTCCTCGTCCGCGTCCTCGCCCGCGCCCTCCTCCCCCGGCACGGAGGCCTCCTCCCCGGCACCGGACAGCACCGCCGGTGGGGGCACCGGCAACACCACGGGCGGCACCGGCGATGACAAGGGCAGCGGTGGCGGCCAGATCAACACCGGCCCCTGCAAGACCGCCAACCTCACCATCTCCGCCACCCACGGCATGGGCGAGGGCGACGTCCTGGTCAGCCTCAAGAACACCAGCGACGCCTGCAACCTCAAGGGCTTCGCCGGGGTCGACCTGAAGACCGCCGACGGCGACACGATCAGCGCGAACCGCACCGAGAACGCCGCCCCCTCCGTCGTCCTCCAGAACGGCGAAGCCACCCGCTTCACCCTCCACACCCCGCGCAACGACAGCGGCGGCTCCGGCGTGAAGGTCACCCGGCTCGTGATCACGCCCCCGAACGAGACGCACTCCAAGACGCTCGCGTTCGCCCTCAGCCTCCCGGTCACCGACGGCTCCCACCCCGAGCAGGGCGTCATGGTCGAACCCGTCGGCACCGGCAAGCAGTAACCCTCTCAGCCCGCCGAGCCCGCCAGGACCCTTGTCTGCGCCACCGGCAGCCCCTTGACCCACCAGTGGTCGTAACGCCGATACGCGGACACGTCCCGCCCTGCGAGAAACGCGAACAACCCCCGCGCCTCGACCTCCAGCTCCTCCCACACCGCCCCGGGCAGCTCCCGGAACGCCCCCACCTCGATCCCGGCCCCGCCCTCGGCGACCCGCCAGACCCCGGCCACGTACCCGTCGACCAGCACGGTCGGCAGCACATCCCCGTTCACCCGGGTCACGTGCTTGCGGTACTCGGCCGGGATCACCCGCCCCCGGTCCGCGTAGGCGAGCAGCACGCTGTCCCACATCGGCAGCAATCGCACGGGCGCCGCCACATCCTCGTCCGGCACGCCCCCGCCCGGCACGTCGTACAGAACCTCTCCCTCGCCCTTCAACTCCCGTACAGAATCCTCTAGTTCACGAAGGGCTGCCCGCACCCGCCCCTTCTGCACGAGCCCGAACTGCGCCACGTCCGACACCGTCGCCGGACCGAACCCCTCCAGGTACCGCAGGACCAGCGCCCGCATACCCGCCGCCGCGGCCTCGTCCCCCTCAAGGGCGGGCCGGCTGTCCGCCCCCGCCGCCACGAACTCCTGACCGCCATTGCCCACATACGCCCACGGAGCATCGGCCACCGGCGCGTGCCACAGCGGCGCGTACTGGCGCAGCATCCGCCAGGCGGGCAGAGCGACCGGCTCCTCGATCCCCGCCGCCCCCACCAGCCAGTCCTTCAACTCGGGCCCGGCGCACGGTCGTTCGGCACGGGCCAGCAGCTCCGGCAGCAGCCGCGCCGCGTCCGCCTCCGTCAGCCCCGAGTCCCGGAACCGCCGGTCCCGCAGCCGCGCCCCACGCACCGTCGGCTCCACGGCCGCCCGCAGCGCCGGATAGTCCTCGACGTGCACCGCGTGCAGCGTGATCCGCATCATCGTGGACTTCACGACCCGGTAGTCGGCGAACAGAGCGTCCAGCGCCGACGCCTCGAAGCCCGCCACCCTGTTCCACAGGGCCACGTACGGCGAAGCGGGCTGCTGCGCCTGAAGCGCGACAACCCGCCGTACCGCGTCCTCGGCCGACACCTCAGCGCGCTCCAGGAGCAACTGCCGTGCCAGTGTCGACCGGTTGAGGGCGCGCGCGGAGATCGTCGTCATGCCACGATTCTGCCGCGCGGACCCGTAGAACCTGCCCGGGATCAGCCCAACTGCTGAGCCACCTCGGTCGCCCAGTACGTGAGAATCATGCTCGCCCCGGCCCGCTTGATGCCGGTCAGCGACTCCATGATCGCCCGGTCCCGCTCGATCCAGCCGCGCTGCGCCGCCGCCTCGATCATCGCGTACTCACCGCTGATCTGGTACGCGGCGACCGGCACGTCCGAGGCCTCGGCGACCTTGGCCAGGATGTCGAGGTACGGTCCGGCCGGCTTGACCATGACCATGTCGGCGCCCTCCTCGAGGTCGAGCGCCAGCTCCCGCAGCGACTCCCGCGCGTTCGCCGGGTCCTGCTGGTACGTCTTGCGGTCGCCCCGGAGCGAGGACCCGACGGCCTCGCGGAAGGGACCGTAGAAGGCGGAGGAGTACTTCGCCGTGTAGGCGAGGATCGCGACGTCGTCGCGGCCGATCTGGTCGAGGGCGTCACGGACGACGCCGATCTGGCCGTCCATCATGCCGCTCGGGCCCACCACATGGGCGCCCGCGTCGGCCTGGACCTGCGCCATCTCCGCGTACCGCTCCAGAGTGGCGTCGTTGTCGACCCGGCCGTGCTCGTCGAGGACGCCGCAGTGGCCGTGGTCGGTGAACTCGTCGAGGCACAGGTCCGACATGACGAGCAGGTCGTCGCCGACCTCGGCCCGCACGTCCCGCAGCGCCACCTGGAGAATCCCGTCCGGGTCGGTGCCGTCCGTGCCGGCGCCGTCCTTCTTCTCGTCCAGCGGCACACCGAACAGCATGATCCCGGAGACGCCCGCCTCGACGGCCTCGGCCGCCGCCTTCTTCAGGGAGTCACGGGTGTGCTGGTACACGCCGGGCATGGACCCGATCTCGACCGGGGCGTCGATCCCCTCGCGCACGAACGCGGGCAGGATCAGATCGGCCGGATGCAGCCGCGTCTCGGCGACCATCCGCCGCATGACCGGCGTCGTCCGCAACCGCCGGGGCCGCGCTCCAGGAAAAGACCCGTACTTCGTCACCGAAATCTCCTCACGAACACCCACACGAACACGGCGGCCCCCCAGCGCCGGACCACGGCGCTGAAGGGCCCCCACTACAACACAGCGTTCCGCGCTACGGCGCGGCCCGCCGACGACGAGCACCGGGCCGCCGCTCGCTCGGCCGCGTCACCGGATCCCCGGCCTCCACGGCCGCGTCCCGACGACGCGCCCCGAAGTCCGCCAGGGCCTCGGCCAGCTTGTGCACGGACGGCTCCGGAGCCATGACGTCGACCCGCAGACCGTGCTCCTCGGCGGTCTTCGCCGTGGCCGGACCGATACAGGCGATCACCGTCACGTTGTGCGGCTTGCCCGCGATACCGACCAGGTTGCGGACCGTCGAGGACGACGTGAACAGCACGGCGTCGAAGCCACCGCCCTTGATCGCCTCACGGGTCTCCGCCGGCGGCGGCGACGCGCGCACGGTGCGGTACGCCGTGACGTCGTCGACCTCCCAGCCCAGCTCGATCAGCCCGGCGACCAGCGTCTCCGTGGCGATGTCGGCGCGCGGCAGGAAGACACGGTCGATCGGGTCGAAGACCGGGTCGTAGGGCGGCCAGTCCTCCAGCAGACCGGCGGCCGACTGCTCACCGCTCGGCACCAGATCCGGCTTCACACCGAACGCGATCAGCGCGTTCGCCGTCTGCTCGCCGACCGCCGCGACCTTGATCCCGGCGAAGGCCCGCGCGTCGAGCCCGTACTCCTCGAACTTCTCGCGCACGGCCTTGACCGCGTTGACCGACGTGAAGGCGATCCACTCGTAGCGGCCGGTCACCAGACCCTTGACCGCGCGCTCCATCTGCTGCGGCGTGCGCGGCGGCTCGACGGCGATCGTCGGCACCTCGTGCGGCACCGCCCCGTACGAGCTGAGCTGGTCGGAGAGCGAAGCGGCCTGCTCCTTCGTCCTCGGCACGAGCACCCGCCAGCCGAACAGCGGCTTCGACTCGAACCAGGACAGCTGGTCACGCTGGGCGGCGGCACTGCGCTCACCGACCACGGCTATCACCGGCCGGTTCCCCTCGGGCGAGGGCAGCACCTTGGCCTGCTTGAACGTCTGCGCGATGGTGCCGAGCGTCGCCGTCCACGTCTTCTGACGCGTCGTCGTACCGGCCACCGTCACCGACAGCGGGGTGTCGGGCTTGCGGCCCGCCGCCACCAGCTCACCGGCGGCCGCCGCGACCGCGTCGAGCGTCGTCGACACGACGACCGTGCCGTCGGACGCGCCGACCTCGGTCCAGCACCGCTCGGTGGCCGTACGGGCGTCCACGAAACGCACGTCGGCACCCTGCGCGTCCCGCAGCGGGACACCGGCGTACGCGGGCACGCCGACGGCCGCCGCGACACCCGGCACGACCTCGAAGCCGATACCGGCGGAGGCGCAGGCGAGCATCTCCTCGGCCGCGTACGTGTCGAGCCCGGGGTCACCGGACACCGCACGGACGACCCGCTTGCCGCCCCGCGCGGCCTCCATGACAAGATTGGCCCAGTCCCTCGGAGCCGGGACCGCGACGACAGTTGACGACGCGTCAGCGGTGCCGGGCTGCCCGGGTGCGCCCTCGGCGTCGAGCACGGTGACGCCCGCCCCGGCATGCGCGCGGACGACGTCGAGCACTTCGGGCTCGGCGATCAGCACATCCGCTCGGGTCAGGGCCTCCACGGCCCTGAGGGTCAGCAGTCCCGGGTCACCGGGTCCGGCACCCAGGAAGGTGACGTGCCCCGGTGTACAGGCGGTCGATTGAGCGGTGGTGGGGCTCAAAGTGCTCGCTCCCCCATCAGACCGGCCGCGCCCTTGGCCAGCATCTCGGCGGAAAGTTCCCGCCCGAGCGCCAGCGCCTCGTCCTGCGACGTGGGTACGGGACCGGTGGTGGACAGCTGCACCAGCTCGGAGCCGTCGGTGGTGCCGACGACGCCGCGCAGGCGCATTTCCTTGACGATCTGCCCGTCGGCCAGAAGGTCGGCGAGGGCACCCACGGGTGCGCTGCAGCCGGCCTCCAGGGCGGCGAGCAGGGAACGCTCGGCGGTCACGGCGAACCGGGTGAACGGGTCGTCGAGCTCGGCGAGCGCGGCGGCGAGCGCACCGTTCGTGGCGGCGCACTCGACTGCCAGGGCCCCCTGACCGGGGGCGGGCAGAACGATGTCGGTGGACAGGAAGTCGGTCACTTCCTCCGTCCGGCCGATCCGGCTGAGCCCGGCCGCCGCGAGAACCACGGCATCCAGCTCGCCGTTCTCGACGAACCCGATCCGGGTGTCGATGTTCCCGCGGATCGGTACGGTCTCGATCCGCATCCCGTGGCTCCTCGCGTACGCGTTGAGCTGGGCCATGCGGCGCGGCGAACCCGTGCCCACGCGAGCGCCGTCGGGCAGCTCGGTGAACTTCAGTCCGTCGCGCGCGATCAGCACGTCCCGCGGGTCCTCGCGCACCGGCACGGCGGCCAGCGTCAGGTCCTCGGGCTGCGCGGTCGGCAGGTCCTTGAGCGAGTGCACCGCGAAGTCCACCTCGCCCCGCGTCAGCGCGTCGCGCAGCGCGGTCACGAAGACACCGGTGCCACCGATCTGCGCCAGGTGCTCCCGGGAGGTGTCGCCGTACGTGGTGATCTCCACGAGCTCGACCTCACGGCCGGTCACCTGGCGCACCGCGTCGGCGACATGCCCGGACTGGGCCATGGCCAGCTTGCTGCGGCGCGTCCCCAGCCTCAGTGCTCTCTCGGCGGTCATGCCGGGCCTCGATTCTTGCCTACCGCGTCTTCACGGTCTCGGGGGGTGGCCCGGGAGACGGCGGCGACCGTCTCCGGGTCCAGGTCGAACAGGGTCCGCAGCGCGTCCGCGTACCCGGCACCGCCGGGCTCGGCCGCCAGCTGCTTGACCCGTACGGTCGGCGCGTGCAGCAGCTTGTCCACCACGCGCTTCACGGTCTGGGTGATCTCCGCACGCTGCTTCTCGTCCAGGCCGGGCAGCCGGCCGTCGAGGCGCGCGATCTCGTTCGTCACGACGTCCGCGGCCATCGTGCGCAGCGCGACGACGGTCGGCGTGATGTGCGCGGCCCGCAGCGCGGCACCGAACGCGGTGACCTCGTCGGACACGAGGGCCCGCACCTGGTCCACGTCGGCGGCCATCGGAGCGTCCGCGGACGCCTCGGCGAGCGACTCGATGTCGACGAGGCGCACCCCGTCGATCCGGTGCGCGGCCGCGTCGATGTCGCGCGGCATCGCCAGGTCGAGCAGCGCGAGCGCGACCGGACGGGCCGACGGCTCGGGCGTGCGCTCGCGGCGCATCTCCGGCACCCGGCCCACGGCGGCGAGCGCCGCGATGGCCTCGGCCTCGGAGGGCTGCGGGGCGGGGCTGACCCGCTCGCCCGGGGCGTTGTCCACCCAGGCGCCGTGCTGCTCCAGGGCGGCCGCGTCGAATCCGGCGACGGCGGCTTCGCCCTCGACGGAGAACCCGCCCTCGCCCGCGAATCCGGCGCGCACCGTGTCCACGGGGCAGTTGTCGGCGGCGGTCCGGCCCGCGGCGGGCACGGCCGGGGCCGGCACGTCGGCGCCCGCGGTCGGGGTACGGCCCGCGACGGCGGCCCGCACCGCGTCCGCGGTGAGGACGAGGCCGGTCGCGCCGGTGCAGGAGATGGCGACGTCGGCACGTGTCAGCTCGTCCGCCACCGCGTCCATCGCGACGGCCCGCGCGGCGGTGCCGCCCTCGGTGAGGATCTCGGCGAGCCGCTCGGCCCGCTCCAGGGTGCGGTTGGCGACGACGACCTCGGCAACACCGGCCCGCGCGAGCGTGGCCGCGGCGAGCGAGGACATCGAACCGGCGCCGATCACCAGCGCCCGCTTGCCCTTCGCCCAGGCCTCGACCGGCTGCCCGAGCGCGAGCTGCTCCAGGCCGAAGGTGACCAGGGACTGCCCGGCCCGGTCGATGCCGGTCTCCGAGTGGGCGCGCTTGCCGACGCGCAGCGCCTGCTGGAACAGGTCGTTGAGGAGCTTGCCCGCGGAGTGCAGGTCCTGGGCGCGGGCCAGGGTGTCCTTGATCTGGCCGAGGATCTGGCCCTCGCCGACGACCATCGAGTCGAGGCCGCACGCCACCGAGAACAGGTGGTGCACCGCCCGGTCCTCGTAGTGCACGTAGAGATAAGGGGTGAGCTCGTCCAGGCCCACACCGCTGTGCTGCGCGAGCAGGGTCGACAGCTCGGCGACACCGGCGTGGAACTTGTCGACGTCCGCGTACAGCTCGATGCGGTTGCAGGTCGCGAGCACACCGGCCTCGGTGGCCGGCTCGGCCGCGAGGGTGTCCTGCAGCAGCTTGGCCTGGGCGTCCGCGTTCAGCGACGCGCGCTCCAGGACGCTGACCGGGGCGCTGCGGTGGCTCAGCCCGACGACGAGGAGACTCATGCCGGCATCACGGCGGGGACGTCCCCGTCGGGTCCCTTGCGGTCGGTGCCGCGGTCGGCGGCGCCGGAGGAGGCGGCCTTGGTGACCTTGGCGGCCGGGCCCTCGACGCCGACACCGCCCGCGGCGGGCGGCACCTCGGCCTCGTCCGCGGCGTCCCCGGCCTTGCGCTGCTCGTGGAAGGCGAGGATCTGCAGCTCGATGGAGAGATCGACCTTGCGCACGTCGACGCCGTCCGGGACGGACAGCACGGTCGGCGCGAAGTTCAGGATGGAGGTGACACCGGCGGCGACCAGCCGGTCGCAGACCTGCTGCGCGGCGCCGGCCGGGGTCGCGATGACACCGATCGACACACCGTTCTCGTCGACGATCTTCTCGAGGTCGTCCGCGTGCCGCACGGCCATGCCCGCGACGGACTTGCCGGTCATCGCCGGGTCGGCGTCGATGAGCGCCGCGACGCGGAACCCGCGCGAGGCGAAGCCGCCGTAATTGGCCAGAGCCGCGCCGAGGTTACCGATACCGACCATGACGATCGGCCAGTCCTGGGTCAGGCCCAGCTCGCGCGAGATCTGGTAGACGAGGTACTCGACGTCGTAGCCGACACCGCGGGTGCCGTAGGAGCCGAGGTAGGAGAAGTCCTTGCGCAGCTTCGCGGAGTTGACCCCCGCCGCGGCCGCGAGCTCCTCGGAGGAGACCGTGGGCACCGAACGCTCCGACAGAGCGGTGAGGGCGCGGAGGTACAGCGGAAGCCGGGCGACGGTGGCCTCGGGAATCCCTCGGCTGCGGGTCGCCGGTCGGTGAGTTCGGCCAGTTGCCACGGTGCTCCTGCGGGTAGAGCGGGGCTGCGGGCGGCTGAAACTTCCGTGACCGCCCCGTCGAATGCAGGCTATGTCTTTGTGAACGCGTGCACAAAGATGGTGTCCGATTTGCCCGGCCAACGTGACCGGGGTCACGCACCCTTCGCACCCGTAACGGGAACCGGCGCGCGAGCTGCTTCGTTGCACACCTGTCGGGGGCAAAACCGCACACCTTCCTTACGATCCACGCCCCCGAGACCAAAACCGCCCCCGATCCTAAGCGACTTTCGGGGCGAGTTGGACTGGTCGGTCAGTGATCTGCACGACCGGGCGGGGGCCACGCCCTCACTCCGTACGCGGTGTGCTACGAGGTGAGCGCACGCCGCAGCCGTTCCTCCTGCACGCGCCAGAAGTCGTGCTGCGCCCCGTCGACGAGCACGACCGGGATCTGCTCCCAGTACTTGCGGTACAACTCCTCGTCCTCGGTGATGTCCTTCTTCTCCCAGGATGCTCCGACCTCGGCGCACACCTTCTCGATGACCACCTGTGCGTCATCACACAGATGACAGCCGGGCTTCCCGATCAGCGTGACGACCCGCTCGCTCGGGTCCTTCTTCTCTCTTCTGCGAAAGACGGGACTCATACCGGCCATTGTCACCCCGGCGCACGTCACGCAGGACGCACGGATTTCACAGAACGACAGCTTCCCGAAATCCCCTCGACTCCGGAACCACCGAACGAACTGGCTATGCTCGCCGCATGGCCGCTCTTGGATGGCTCACACCCCGTAGGCGCTCCGCCACCGCGCGGAGCGTGCTGGCCGGCGAGGCCTCTGCCGAGGCCGCCCGCAAGTCCTCCCAGGAGCTGGAGGAACAGCAGGCGCTGGAACAGCCCGCGCAGGAACCGGAGTTCCCGGTCGTCGGCGACGACAAGGCCGCCGCCTTCTTCGACCTGGACAACACGGTGATGCAGGGCGCCGCGATCTTCCACTTCGGCCGCGGCCTGTACAAGCGGAAGTTCTTCCAGCGCCGCGAGCTGACCCGGTTCGCCTGGCAGCAGGCCTGGTTCCGGCTCGCCGGGGTCGAGGACCCCGAGCACATGCAGGACGCCCGCGACAGCGCCCTGTCCATCGTGAAGGGCCACCGCGTCTCCGAGCTGATGTCCATCGGCGAGGAGATCTACGACGAGTACATGGCCGAGCGGATCTGGCCCGGCACCCGCGCCCTCGCCCAGGCCCACCTCGACGCGGGCCAGAAGGTCTGGCTGGTCACCGCCGCCCCGGTGGAGATCGCCACGGTGATCGCCCGCCGCCTCGGCCTGACCGGCGCCCTCGGCACCGTCGCCGAGTCCATCGGCGGCGTCTACACGGGCAAGCTCGTCGGCGAACCGCTGCACGGCCCCGCGAAGGCCGAGGCCGTCCGCGCGCTCGCCTCCGCCGAGGCCCTGGACCTCGGCCGCTGCGCCGCGTACAGCGACTCGCACAACGACATCCCGATGCTCTCGCTCGTCGGGCACCCGTACGCGATCAACCCCGACGCCAAACTGCGCAAGTACGCCCGGGAGCGGGAGTGGCGGCTGCGCGACTACCGCACGGGCCGCAAGGCGGCCAAGGTCGGCATCCCGGCCGCGGCCGGCGTCGGCGCCCTCGCGGGCGGCACCGCCGCGGCGATCGCCCTGCACCGCCGCCGCCGCTGACTCCCGCCGATTCGGGTGGGCTTACCCGCCCCGGCGGCGCGGCAGTCCCGTTGATACCACTCGAGCACAACGCGTCACCGGCACAGCCGGAATCTGACCTCATTCGATCAACAACCGATCACTCTCCGGTACTTGAACCACCTCCGAACAGCTTCAGAAGTGACGGAACCGGTGATTTGAGCAACTGGGTGTAGCGCTCCCTGCACGAAGCGTTATTCTCCTCAGACGCAATCCGGTACCCACACGTCAGCACGACGGGTGAACAGACCGGCACTGCACGTGATGGAAGCTCTGCCTCTGGGAGTCCCGTGTACCCACACGTCGGGGTTGACGCCTCGGGCCTGGCTACGCTGCGCGCAACGGTCGTGGACCGCTTGCGCGGCTTCGTCCCCACCGCGTACGCCGTCCCCGCCCTTGCCGTCGCCGCCCCCGCAGCGACCGGTCCCACCGGTCCGTGCTTCGCCCTGGCCAACACCGGAGCGGCCACGGCCGGCAGACGAGCGCGCTCCGGAGCCGCCGGCGCCTCGGGTACGTCCACCGCCCGCCGGCCCGCCGCGGACAGCGACAGCGCCCGCATGATGGATCTGGTCGAGCGCGCACAGGCCGGTGAGGCCGATGCCTTCGGCCGGCTGTACGACCAGTACAGCGACACCGTCTACCGCTACATCTACTACCGCGTCGGCGGAAAGGCGACGGCCGAGGACCTGACCAGCGAGACCTTCCTGCGCGCCCTGCGCCGCATCGGCACCTTCACCTGGCAGGGCCGTGACTTCGGCGCCTGGCTCGTGACGATCGCGCGGAACCTGGTCGCCGACCACTTCAAGTCCAGCCGCTTCCGCCTCGAGGTCACCACCGGCGAGATGCTCGACGCCAACGAGGTGGAGCGCAGCCCCGAGGACTCCGTCCTGGAGTCACTCTCCAACGCGGCCCTGCTCGACGCCGTGCGCCGGCTCAACCCGCAGCAGCAGGAGTGCGTCACGCTGCGCTTCCTGCAGGGCCTGTCCGTCGCCGAGACGGCGCGCGTGATGGGCAAGAACGAGGGCGCGATCAAGACCCTCCAGTACCGGGCCGTCCGCACGCTGGCCCGCCTCCTCCCCGACGACGCGCGCTGATTCACCCGCCGGATCACTCCGGACCACCCCACCGGCCGTCACGGAAGGCGACCCTCAACTCACCTTCCGTGAAAGCCGGATGGGATCGCGGTCGGATCATCTTTCGCGCGTAACCCAAGTGCCGCGCCGCTCGTTGTGCGGGATGCAGGCTCCCTGTGGTCACGTCCGGACCGGCCGCACTCACTCGATCGGGTGCACGTCGGCGCGGCCGTGCAACCCTCAGGACCCCCTGGGGAGTCGACATGGGAGTCGACCGTCATGACGAGAGGAGGTGCCGCCAGTGATCGCGAACGTATCGGCACACCGGCGGGCGAACGCCTTCGCCCAGGCCCTGGAGGAGCAGTCCGACCAGGACCCGGCGGCGCGGCAGCCGGAGGAGCCGGCGGCTCAGCACAGCGACCAGGCCGAGACCGGACAGGACAGGCTGCTGTCCCTGGCCGAAGGTCTGGGCGACCTGCCCAGGCCGGAGCTCGACCCCGAGGTCAAGGTGGTGCAGCGGGCCCAGCTCGTGGCAGCCATGGAGGCCATGTTCAAGGAGGGCGCGAATCCGGCCGTACCCGAGCAGCGCAGGAACAAGGGCGCCCACCGGGCGACCCCGCTCGGCAAGCTCCGTCCCCGCTCCCGCCTGTCGAAGGGCATCGCCGCGGGCGGCCTCACGGTCGGCGTGGCGGCGGGCGCGTTCAGCGGGGTGGCCGCGGCCAGCTCCGACGCGCTGCCCGGTGACTCGCTCTACGGGCTGAAGCGCGGCATGGAGGACGTCAAGCTCGGCATGGCCGACAGCGACTCCGACCGCGGGCAGATCTACCTGGACCAGGCGTCGGTCCGGCTCAGCGAGGCGCGCCGCCTGATGGACCGCGGCGGCCGCACCGGACAGCTCGACCACGAGTCGGTCGGCGAGGTCCGCCGCGCCCTGTCCGGCATGCGCTACGACGCCTCCGAGGGCCACCGGCTGCTCAGCGACGCGTACAAGCGGGACGGGTCGCTCGGCCCGATCCAGGCCCTGTCCGCGTTCACCGAGTCGCACCGCAAGACCTGGACCGCCCTGAGCGACAAGCTCCCGGTCCAGCTGGGCGACGTGCGGGACGAGGTGAGCTCGGTCTTCGCCGCCATAGACGAAGAGGTCGGTCCGCTGCGGTCGCTGCTGCCGCGGACCCCGGACCGGGGCGGCTCCTCGGACCCGGCGCGGGACGGTGCCACGGCGCCGGGCGCCTCGGGCACGGAGCGGTCGACGCCGTCCGGTTCGTCGAGCCCGGAGCACAGCGCCGGTTCGTCGACGCGGCCGAAGCCGTCCAGTTCGGGCACGGGCAAGGAGGACGACGGTCTGCTCGGCGGCGCCGCGGGCGGTCTTCTCGACCCGCCGCAGGACAAGCCGTCCACGTCCCCGACCGACGGCCACTCCGGCTCCGGCAGCACGACCCCGGCCCAGCCGGACGTCACCCTCCCCCCGCTCCTGCCCGGCATCCTGCCCGGCCTGGGCATCGAGGGCGAGGACGCGAACTAGCACCCGTGAGAGAGAAAGGGCCCGGGGTAGTGCCCCGGGCCCTTCCTCATGCCCGCACTCAGAAAAACACCGACCGCCGCTGCACCAGCAACTTGTAGAGGGTGTGCCCCCAGCGGACCGAGCCACGGGAACGTCGGCGTGATGGGGAAGTAGGGGAAACCAAGGACCCGGGCCAGCGTCCCCTCTACATTGCCGCCCTCGCACCGCTCCGCGGGCTTCGGTCGCCTGCGTCGGACTCCGTCCGCCGACCCGGCCTCAGGCCAACCTCCTGCCACCGGCCACCCGCACCGCTCAGAAAAACACCGACCGCCGCTGCACCAGCAGCTTGTAGAGCGTGTGCTGGATCTGTTCGCGGACCTGGTCGGTCAGGTTGAACATCAGCATCGGGTCCTCGGCCGCCTCCGGCGGATAGCCGTCCGTCGGGATCGGCTCGCCGAACTGGATCGTCCACTTCGTCGGCAGCGGCACCGCCCCCAGCGGACCGAGCCACGGGAACGTCGGCGTGATCGGGAAGTAGGGGAAACCAAGGACCCGCGCGAGTGTCTTCGCGTTGCCGATCATCGGGTAGATCTCCTCCGCCCCGACGATCGAGCACGGCACGATCGGGGTGCCCGCGCGCAGGGCCGTCGAGACGAAGCCGCCCCGGCCGAAGCGCTGCAGCTTGTACCGCTCGCTGAACGGCTTGCCGATCCCCTTGAAGCCCTCGGGCATGACGCCGACCAGCTCGCCGGACTCCAGGAGCCGCTGCGCGTCCTCGGCGCAGGCCAGCGTGTGCCCGGCCTTGCGGGCCAGCTCGTTGACCACCGGCAGCATGAACACCAGGTCCGCCGCGAGCAGCCGCAGATGACGGTGGGCCGGATGGTGGTCGTGCACGGCGACCTGCATCATCAGGCCGTCCAGCGGCAGCGTCCCCGAATGGTTCGCGACGATCAGCGCGCCGCCCTCCTTCGGGATGTTCTCCACGCCCTTCACCTCGACGCGGAAGTACTTCTCCGCGACCGGGCGCAGCAGCGACATCAGGACCTGGTCGGTGAGCTCCTGGTCGTAGCCGAACTCGTCGACCTCGTAGTCCCCGGTGATCCGGCGGCGCAGGAAGGACAGGCCGCCCGCGATCCGCCGCTCCAGACCGCTGCGGGGCGTGCGCGCGGGCTCGGGCCCGTCGTCCGGCTCCGGCTCGGGCCGCGCCGGCTCGGGCACCGGCAGCGGCTGCACCTCGGCCACCGCCGCGGGCTCGCCCCGGCGCCGGCCGCCGCCCGGCCCCCTGCGGCGCGCTGCCGACCCTCGCGACCGGTCGTCGTCGAACGGAATGACCTTGGCGTCCGCCATCGTTCCTGCGCTCCTCAGTTGGCGCTCTGCGTCGGGGGGTGACCTGGCGTGCCGCCGAGCAGGGGCAGCGCCGCGATCCTGTCCACGGCCCCGGCCAGGGCCCGCGGCGGCAGCAGCCCGGGACCCCGGCTGCGGACGAAGTCCTCGAACGTCTCCGCGGTCGTGTACTTCGGCCTGTAGCCCAGTGTCTCGCGCATCTGCGCCGTGGACACGACCCGACCGTGTGTCAGGAGCCGGATCTGCTCCGGCGAGAAGTCCGTGACCCCGAGCGTGCGCAGCGCACCGCCCACCCAGTTCACCGCCGGCAGCAGCACCGGCACGGTCGGCCGCCCCAGTCGCCGCGAGCACTGGGAGAGGAGCAGCACCCCGTCCCCGGCGACATTGAACGTCCCGCTGTTGAGCGTGCCGCGGGCCGGCTCGTGCGAGGCGATCCGCAGCACCTCGATCACGTCGTCCTCGTGCACGAACTGCAGCCGCGGGTCGTAGCCGAACACGGTGGGCATGACGGGCAGCGACAGATACTCGGCGAGCGGCGAATCGGCCGTCGGCCCCAGGATGTTGGCGAAGCGCAGCACGCACACGGCGACGTCGGGCCGGCGCCGGGCGAACCCGCGCACATACCCCTCGACCTCCACCGCGTCCTTCGCGAAGCCGCCGCTGGGCAGCGACTTGGGCGGCGTCGTCTCGGTGAACACGGCCGGGTCGCGCGGCGCGGACCCGTACACGTTCGTACTGGACTTCACCACGAGCCGCCGCACGCTGGGCGCCTTCTGGCAGGCGCCGAGGAGCTGCATCGTCCCGATGACGTTGGTCTCCTTGACCGCGCCGCGGCCGCCGGCGACCAGCGCCGTCCCCGTCACGTCCAGATGCACGACCGTGTCCACGGAGTGCTCGGCGAGCACCCGGGCGATCGCGGGCTGGCGGATGTCGGCCTGCAGGAAGTCGGCCCCGCCCAGATGATGCGCGGGCGGCACGGCGTCCACCCCGATCACCCGGTCCACCTCGGGGTCCCGCTGGATCCGCCGTACGAAGCGGCCACCCAGCTGCCGGGCCACCCCGGTCACGAGCACGACCTTGCCCAAGATCAGCGCCTACCTTCCGTCCGGCCCGCCGCGCCCCACGGCCATGGCCCGCAGGTCACGTTAGCGCTTCGATGTTGCGCTGTGATGACCTGGCGATGCAGGAAGTGACCACATCCACAGTCCGGCGGACGACGGAAGCCCCCCCGAAACGCGCTGTGGCCCTTCCACCGATCGGTGAAAGGGCCACAGAGCGCGCTTGTCGCAGCAGTCGCTTACTTCTTGTTACGACGCTGCACGCGGGTGCGCTTCAGCAGCTTGCGGTGCTTCTTCTTCGCCATCCGCTTGCGCCGCTTCTTGATAACAGAGCCCACGATTACCCTCGCTCACTTCTCGGACAACCCCTGCACTGCAGGGACAATCACTCGGTGCGGGGCTAATTGGGGCCCACACGACCTACGAGGGGCTAGCCTACCCCGCCCGAGCGCCGAGCTTGAAATCGAGGGGTCTCCGGGTCCACCGGGGGATCGCCCGCGGCCCTCCCGGAGCGCACCCGTCAGGCCGTTTCCACCCCCACATAGGACTCGCGGAGGTACTCGTGAACCGCTTGCTCCGGGACGCGGAAGCTCCGCCCCACGCGGATCGCGGGCAGATGACCACTGTGCACCAGCCGGTACACGGTCATCTTGGACACTCGCATGACCGCGGCCACTTCCGCCACGGTCAAAAACTGCACCTCGTTCAGAGGCCTACTCTCACCAGCAGCCATGACACACCTGAACCTTCCGCACTCGACGGCCACCGGCTTCCCCTTCCGGTGACTCAACGTCGTTGCGTGCTCACTCCCCAATGTAGGGGCGGGTGATGCGAGTGGGGAAGAGGAGCAGCGATCAGGCGGCCTACTGTGACAGACACGCTCGATTGAGTACATAGCGCGTGAGTGGGCGGTAGTAGACGGACCGCACGCCGTCATCAAGCGGAACGACGACGGAGACCTGCCCCTCCGCCTCCCCCACGAACAGCGCCGGATCGTCCGTGTCCGCGAGCCCGATCGCGTCGAACCCCAACTGACCTGCGCCGCAGACCCATCCGTGATCCCCGACCACCAGCCCGGGCAGCGGCGCCCCGGCCTCGGCGAGCGCCCCGAGCACCGTCCGAACCGGGAGCGGCGAATGCGTGTGCGCGCCGGTCTCACCACCCGGCGGCCGCGCGCCGGGTTCGCGCACCAGCGCGACGCCCCGTACGTAGTCCAGGTTGTACGTGCGTAGACCGAACCGGGTCGTTATGTCGACACTGCGCCCCTGCGCCGGGGTGAGAACAGGACATCCGGCCGCCGACAGGGCGTCCGCAAGCGCGGCGTAGAAACCGAGCAAACGGTGCGGATGCCCCGTACCGAACAACACCGGAACGCGCGCCTCGGCCGCCCGCCCCAGCCGGTCCGCGAACGCGTCGAGCGCCAGCAGTGTCCGCTCCGGGTCGATGACGTCGCACCCCGACACCTGCCCCGGGTCCGCCGACACCCCGCACCGGTCCGCCATCAGCGCCAGCAGCTCCTGCGGCCCCCACGCCCACTCGGGATCCAGCCCGAGCAGCACGCGCGGATCCCGCGCCGCGAACAGCCGATAGCTGCGCAGACTCACCTCGCGCGAGGTCGCCACGGGCCCGGCGAGCCGCGCCGCCAACAGATGCGCACGCAGGGCGCCGGTGCTCAACACCCCAGAAATGCTGGTCCATCGGGCCCCCGGCCGCCCCGGGAACGCCCGAACACCGCACAGTCGGAGTAACAGTCGGAGTAATCGGCCCGGCGCACGCCGGGGCGCGCACTACGGCAGCAGACCCCGCAGCGGGAAGGCCGCCTTCCGCGTCGCCAGGATCGCCTGGTCGAGCCGGTCCGCCGGGTCGTACCCGGCCTCCCACTCCCGGTACGAGACCGGCCACCGCCCGTCCGTCATCCGCTGCGGCGCCAGTTGCCGGGTCCGCGCGTACGCGTCCTGCCGCCACCCGTCCGGGATCACCGTCTCCGGCGCGATCTCCCGCCCCGCCGCGATCCCCACCAGATGCGTCCACGACCGCGGCACCACGTCCACCACCGCGTATCCGCCGCCGCCCAGCGCGACCCACCGCCCGTCCGCGTGCTCGTGCGCCAGCTCGTGACAGGCCACCTGCACGGCCCGCTGCGCGTCCAGCGACACCGCCAGATGCGCCAGCGGATCCTCGAAGTGCGTGTCCGCCCCGTGCTGCGTCACCAGCACCTGCGGCCGGAACTGGGCGAGCAGCTCCGGCACCACGGCATGGAAGGCCCGCACCCAGCCGGCGTCCCCGGTCCCGGCGGGCAGCGCCACGTTCACCGCCGAACCCTCCGCGGCCCCGTCCGCCCCCGTCTCCTCCGGCCAGCCGGTCTGCGGGAACAGGGTGCGCGGATGCTCGTGCAGCGAGATCGTCAGAACCCGCGGATCCTCCCAGAACGCGGCCTGCACCCCGTCCCCGTGGTGCACGTCCACATCCACGTACGCGACCCGCTCCGCCCCCAGCTCCAGGAGCCGGGCGATCGCCAGCGCCGCGTCGTTGTAGACGCAGAACCCGGACGCGGCCCCCGGCATCGCGTGATGCAGCCCGCCGGCGAAGTTCACCGCGTGCAGCGCGTCCCCCCGCCACACGGCCTCCGCCGCACCCACCGACTGCCCCGCGATCAGCGCGGACACCTCGTGCATCCCGGCGAACGCCGGATCGTCCACGGTCCCCAGCCCGTACGCCTGGTCTGCGGCGTCCGGATCCGCGGAAGCGGCCTTGACCGCCTCCACATAGTCCTCGCGGTGCACGAGCCGCAGCGTCGAGTCCCCCGCCCGCTTGGCGGCGACGACCTCGACCTCCCGGTCGAGCCCGAACGCACTCACCAGCCCCCGGGTCAGCTCGAGCCGCACCGGGTCCATCGGATGCCCGGTGCCGAAGTCATACCCCGCTACCGCCGGGTCCCACATCAACTGCGCGCGGCCGCTCATGCTCGCCACCGTATCGGTCCGTCCCCCGCCCGAACGAAGGGGCGTACACGAGCGTCACGAGCACCAGCACCATCGGTACGAGCATGGCGCCCCGATAGCTCCACGCGTCACCCAGCGCCCCGACCAGCGGCGAACCCACCAGGAAGCCCACGTAGTTGAAGATGTTCAGCCGCGCGATCGCCGCGTCCGACGCGTTCGGGAACAGCCGGCCCGCCGCCGCGAACGTCTGCGGCACGATCACACACAGCCCGAGCCCGAGCAGCGTGAACCCGAGCATGCCCACCCAGGCCCCCGGAGCCACCGCCACCACACCGAACCCACCGGCCGCGACGACCGCCCCGAACCGCACCACCATCACCGGCCCGAACCGCCGCACCCCGACATCCCCCACGGCCCGCCCGACCAGCGTCATCACCATGTAGACGTTGTACGGGACGGTCGACAGCTGCTCCGAGCTGCCCAGCACGTCCTGCAGATACTTGGCGCTCCAGTTGGAGACCGTCGAGTCCCCGATGTACGCGAACGACATCACCAGGCACAGCGGCAGCAGCATCTTGAAGACGATGCCGCTGTCCTTCCCGCCGACGGCCGGCGTCTGCGCCCCGGCGGCCGCGTCCACGTACCAACGACTGCCCAGCAGGCACAGCGGCAGCGCGACGACGACCACGGGCAGGTACGACAGGAACAGCGACAGATCCCAGTGCGCCCCCACCCAGGCGAGCGAGGCCCCGACGATCCCGCCCAGGCTGTACGCGGCATGGAACCCGAGCATGATGCTGCGCCCGTACGCCCGCTGGAGACTCACCCCGAGCATGTTCATCGAGGCGTCGAGCGCACCGACGGACAGCCCGAACACGCCCAGGGCCACGGCGACCTGCCACATGGCGTCACCGGCCCCGACACCGAGCAGGGCCAGCAGCAGAACGGGCTGCGACCACCGCAGCACCTGGCTCGGCCGCACCCGCTTCACGAGCTGCTCGGTCCCGACGCTGCCCACCCCGGCGAGGATCGGCACGGCGGCCAGGAACACGGGCAGCAGCCCGTCCGAGATGCCGTACTGGTCCTGCAGCGCCGGGATCCTCGTGACCAGCACCGCGAACGCGGCACCCTGCGCGAAAAAGCTCAACGCGAGGGACTTCCGCCCCCAGCGCAGCACACTCGTGACCCCACCTATGCCGTCCGTCATGGCGGCACAGTAAAGCCGCTTCTTACTGGTGGGTAGACGGTTCGGCAAAGCATGAGACGACCGTTACCTGAGCGATGTTCAACTTTTCTCAGCCAGCAGTACGGGCAGTTCCCGCATGTCGGAGAAGAGCCCGATCGCGCCCTCCAGCCGCTCGGCCGGAGTCATCGCCGTGAACCCGTAGACGTCCATCCCGGCGGCCCGCGCAGCCCGTACCCCGAGCGGGCTGTCCTCGACGACCACGCACCGTTCGGGCGCCACGCCCATCCGCTCGGCGGCGTACAGGAAGAGATCCGGCGCCGGCTTGCCCCGCCCGACGTCCTGCGCGCTGAAGACGCGCCCTGCCTCGAACCAGCGGTCCAGCCCGGTCTTCCGGTGCCCGACCCGGATCCGCTCATGGCTACCGGACGAGCCGACGCAGTACGCCACACCATCGGCGCTCAGCTTCTCCAGCACCTCGACGACCCCGTCGACGGCCTGGAGCTCGCGCTCGAACGCGGCGAAGACCCGGGCGTGGAAGACCTGGTCGAATTCCTCCGGCAGCCGCCGACCGCTCCGCTCGAACACGAGGTCGTGGACACGGTGCATCGCGGAGCCCATGTAGTCCCGGATCGACTCCTCGAGCGTGGTCGGGTGCCCCAGCTCGGTGAGATAGCCGGCCAGCAAGGTGTTGGAGAGGACCTCACTGTCGACGAGAACACCGTCGTTGTCGAAGATGACCAGGTCGTAGCGCATAAATCTCCCCGATAAATTACGCGTAAACGCAGAAAACCCCGGACCGTATCCCGGTCCGGGGTTTCCCTTTTATCCAAAAATTGTTCGGCGGCGTCCTACTCTCCCACAGGGTCCCCCCTGCAGTACCATCGGCGCTGTGAGGCTTAGCTTCCGGGTTCGGAATGTAACCGGGCGT
>NZ_JBITJS010000014.1:0-222439 GCF_044460245.1 Streptomyces sp. NPDC050145
CGCGCACAAGGCCGGCACCATCAAGGGCCTGAGCGCGGAGATCGGCGCCTCCCTCACCTCCGGCGCCGCGATCTGCGAGATCAAGGACTGACACCGGTAGTCATCCCGCGGTAGTCAGCACGGCTCCACGGTGGGCGTCTGCAGGGCCACACGGCCCGCAGGCGCCCACCACCCGTATCCGGACCCGATCCCTCCGGCAGTGATCAGGCATCCTGGAAAATGCCCCGCACGCCCTGGGAGGCCCGATGAGCACCGGCACCGAGCACGAGCGTGTCCGCCCCATGCGGGCGGACGCCCGGCGCAACTACGAGCGGCTGCTCACGCAGGCCCGCAAGGCGTTCGCCGAGCACGGTACGGGGGCGTCCCTGGAGGACGTGGCCCGCGCGGCCGGGGTCGGCATCGGCACGCTGTACCGGCACTTCCCGAACCGGTACGCGCTGATCAGTGCCGTCTTCGAGGAGGCGGTGAACGATCTGCTGGCCCGCTCGCGGGCGCTGCTCGACTCGGACGAGCCGTGTGCGGCGCTCGTGGCGTGGCTGCGGGACATCATCACGCACGCCGGTGAGTACCGGGGTCTGTCCCGGGCCCTCATGTCGGCGTCCCAGGACGCCAGTTCGGCGCTGTCCCGGTGCAGCAACCCGATGCGGGAGGCAGGTCAGGCCCTGCTCTCCCGGGCCCAGGCCGCCGGCACGGTCCGCCGCGACGTCTCCATCACGGACCTCCTGCAACTGACCAACGCGATCGCGCTGGCCGCCGAGGAAACCCCCTCCGACCCGCACCTGGCCGACCGCCTCCTGAGACTCACCCTGCGCGGCATCACGGCCCCGTAGAGGCGACTCCGTCGCGGGGCGCGAGCAAGCCGCCCCTGGGGCGCACGAAGTGTGCCTTCCAGGGGCGCGGGGCTGTATCCGATCAGCGACTCCGTCGCGGGGCGCGAGCAACCACGACGGTGGCGCACCCGGCGACGATCCTCCGCCCCTACGGCGGCGGCGTTGTGGCCGAGGCCGGAGGCCGGAGGCCGAGTCAGCGACGGCGGAGGTCGGCGACCCGAGCCGCCCGTTCCGGTCCCGGATCGAGTGGAGCCGCGCTACGGAGCGGGTGACCGCCGTGGCGAGGCTGGCCTCGCCGGGGCCCGGGAAGCGGAGGGACCTCGCGGCGCGCACCCCGCGCCGGACTCCCACCCGACTCACCGCCGGAGGCCCCGGCCCCGTCCCCGCCCCCCGCGACAGCGATCTGCACGCCCTGATCCGCCAGCGCCTGCAACTCGGTCGCGGCCCGCTCGTCGTGCGCGGGCGGCTCGTCGGTGACGAGCCGGGTGATCACATCCGTGGGCACCGTCTGGAACATCGTGTCGGTGCCGAGCTTGGAGTGATCGGCGAGGACGACGACCTCGGCCGCGGCCTGCACGAGCGCCCGGTCGACGGACGCCGACAGCATGTTGGACGTGGACAGGCCGCGCTCGGCGGTCAGCCCGCTCCCGCTGAGGAAGGCCCGGGACACCCTGAGCCCCTGGAGGGACTGCTCGGCCCCGCTGCCCACCAGCGCGTAGTTGGAACCCCGCAGCGTGCCACCGGTCATGACGACCTCCACGCGATTGGCGTGCGCCAACGCCTGGGCCACCAACAGGGAGTTGGTGACGACGGTCAGGCCGGGGACGCGCGCGAGCCGGCGGGCCAGCTCCTGCGTGGTCGTCCCCGCGCCCACCACGATGGCCTCGCCCTCTTCGACGAGACCCGCGGCGAGATCGGCGATGGCCGTTTTCTCTGCGGTCGCGAGATGTGACTTCTGCGGAAAGCCGGATTCCCGCGTGAATCCGCCCGGCAGTACCGCACCGCCGTGCCGGCGGTCGAGGAGTCCTTCTGCCTCCAGTGCGCGCACGTCCCGCCGTACGGTCACTTCGGAGGTCTGGACGACGCGGGCGAGCTCCCGGAGCGATACCGCCCCGTTGGCCCGCACCATTTCGAGGATCAATTGACGACGTTCTGCAGCGAACACGAAACTGACAGTAACCCCAACGACCGTCTGCTTTCAGCAGTTTGCGCCGAATTACAGGTTCTGTTCGCACAGAACACCTGGGAGTGGTATACGCACGGCAACGACGAAGGGCGGGGCCGCGGCCCCGCCCTTCGTCACACAGCGTCAGCGCGCAGGTCAGCTCTCCTCGGCGAGCTTCCGTGTGTGCAGCTGCCGTGCCACTTCGGCGATCGAACCCGACAGCGAGGGGTACACGGTGAACGTGTTCGCCATCTGTTCCACCGTCAGATTGTTGTCGACCGCGATCGAGATGGGGTGGATCAGTTCCGAGGCGCGCGGGGCGACGACCACACCGCCGACGACGATGCCCGTGCCCGGACGGCAGAAGATCTTGACGAAGCCGTCGCGGATGCCCTGCATCTTGGCGCGCGGGTTGCGCAGCAGCGGCAGCTTCACCACGCGGGCGTCGATCTTGCCCGCGTCGACGTTCGCCTGCGTGTAGCCGACGGTCGCGATCTCGGGGTCGGTGAAGACGTTCGAGGAGACCGTCTTCAGGTTCAGCGGGGCCACCGGCTCGCCGAGGAAGTGGTACATGGCGATGCGGCCCTGCATGGCGGCGACGGACGCGAGGGCGAAGACGCCGGTCACGTCACCGGCCGCGTAGACGCCCGGGGCGGTCGTGCGGGAGACCTTGTCGGTCCAGATCTGCCCGGAGTCCTTGAGCCGGACGCCGGCCTCCTCCAGGCCGAGCCCCGCGCTGTTCGGGATGGCGCCGACGGCCATGAGGCAGTGGGTGCCGGAGATGACGCGGCCGTCGGCGAGGGTGACCTCGACGCGGTCGCCGACGCGCTTGGCGGAGGCGGCGCGGGAGCGGGCCATCACGTTCATCCCGCGGCGGCGGAAGACGTCCTCCAGGACGGCGGCGGCGTCCGGGTCCTCGCCGGGCAGCACGCGGTCGCGGGAGGAGACGAGGGTGACCTTGGAGCCGAGGGCCTGGTAGGCGCCGGCGAACTCGGCACCCGTGACACCGGAACCGACCACGATGAGCTCCTCAGGGAGCTCCTCCATGTCGTAGACCTGCGTCCAGTTGAAGATCCGCTCGCCGTCGGGCTGGGCGTCCGGGACCTCGCGCGGGTGGCCGCCGGTCGCGATCAGCACGGCGTCGGCGACGAGGGTCTCCTCGGTGCCGTCGGCGACGGTGACGACGACCTTGCGGGAGCCGTCGAGGTCCTGCTTGCCGTCCAGGCGGCCCTTGCCGCGCATGACGCGGGCGCCCGCGCGGGTGACGGCGGCGGTGATGTCGTGGGACTGGGCGAGCGCGAGGCGCTTCACCCGGCGGTTGACCTTGCCGAGGTCGACGCCGACGACGCGGGCCGGGGAGTCCGGGTCCGGGGTGTCGTCCTCGACGATGATGCCGAGCTCCTCGTAGGAGGAGTCGAAGGTGGTCATCACCTCGGCCGTCGCGATCAGGGTCTTCGACGGCACGCAGTCGGTCAGCACCGATGCCCCGCCCAGACCGTCGGAGTCCACGACGGTCACCTCCGCGCCGAGCGAAGCGGCCACCAGTGCCGCCTCGTATCCGCCAGGTCCGCCGCCAATGATCACGATCCGAGTCACATACGCCATTGTCCCGCACGCTTCAAGGAGCACCGAATCGGGGCCCCCGTCCGGGTAGCGCGCGGCCGAACGTCCTCTTCGGGAGGGGTGATCGCGTTGCACGGTTCCGCAGGGGACGCGTCCGCCGACTGACGTACCCTCGACCACATGTCGCTCTACGCCGCGTACGCCGGCAATCTCGACCCGCGGCTCATGACGCGCCGCGCCCCGCACTCGCCGCTGCGCGCGACGGGCTGGATCAACGGCTGGCGGCTGACGTTCGGCGGCGAGCACATGGGCTGGGAGGGTGCGCTGGCCACGATCGTGGAGGCGCCGCGCTCGCAGGTCTTCGTCGCGCTGTACGACATCGCGCCGATGGACGAGGACTCGATGGACCGCTGGGAGGGTGTCGGCCTCGACATCTACCGGCGGATGCGGGTGCGGGTCGACACGCTGGACGGCGCCGAGCCGGCCTGGGTGTACGTGCTGAACGGGTACGAGGGCGGCCTCCCGTCCGCCCGCTATCTGGGTGAGATCGCCGACGCGGCGGACTCCGCGGGCGCACCGCACGACTACGTGATGGAGCTGCGCAAGCGGCCCTGCTGAGCCCGCCCGAGCCCGCTCCCGCGCGCCCCTTTCGCCGAGTCCCGGGCGCTTCTTCGTCGGAAACGACAAGAGAACGATTGCAAACCCGGGGGCATCGCCATCTACGCGCGTAGGCCAGGACCGGCTACCCTCGATCGCGTGAACGCATCTGTTACTCCGGACAACCTCCAGGGCGATCCCTACGCCGCCGCCGACGCCGCCGCCGCGCGCCTGCGCGAGCTCACGGGCGCCGAGACCCACGACGTCGCCCTCGTGATGGGCTCCGGCTGGGCGCCGGCCGCCGAGGCCCTCGGCGCTCCCGCCGCCGAGTTCCCCTTCACCGAGCTGCCCGGGTTCACCGGTGCCGCGGTGGCGGGCCACGGCGGCAAGGTCCGCTCGTACCAGGTGGGCCAGAAGCGCGCCCTGGTCTTCCTGGGCCGCACCCACTACTACGAGGGCCGGGGCGTCGCCTCCGTCGCGCACGGGGTGCGCACGGCCGCCGCCGCCGGCGCCAAGACCATCGTGCTGACCAACGGCTGCGGCGGTCTGCGCGAGGGCATGCGCCCGGGCCAGCCGGTCCTCATCTCCGACCACATCAACCTGACGGCGACGTCGCCGATCGTCGGCGCGAACTTCGTCGACCTCACCGACCTGTACTCGCCGCGCCTGCGCACCCTGTGCCAGGAGATCGACCCGTCGCTGGAGGAGGGCGTCTACGCCCAGTTCCCCGGCCCGCACTACGAGACCCCGGCCGAGGTCCGCATGGCCGGCATCCTCGGCGCCGACCTCGTCGGCATGTCGACCGTCCTCGAGGCCATCGCGGCCCGTGAGGCGGGCGCGGAGGTGCTCGGCATCTCCCTGGTGACGAACCTGGCGGCGGGCCTGTCCGGCGAGCCGCTCAACCACGAAGAGGTCCTCCAGGCCGGCCGTGACTCGGCCGCGCGCATGGGCGAGCTCCTCACCCAGGTCCTCGCCAAGATCTGACCGCACCGACGGTCCCCGCCCCGTCCCGTACGTCCTGTACGTGCCTTCCCCGTAGCCCCGTACGTCTTGTTGCCTTAAGGAATGCGAACCGTGACCGATCTCAGCAGCGAACTGCTCGACCGGGCGAAGACCTGGCTGGCACAGGACCCGGACCCCGAGACGCGCGACGAGCTCGCGAAGCTGATCGAGGCCCGGGACGCGGCGGCGCTCGGCGAGCGGTTCGCCGGCACGCTGCAGTTCGGCACGGCGGGGCTGCGCGGTGAGTTGGGCGCGGGCCCGATGCGGATGAACCGCGCGGTGGTCATCCGCGCGGCCGCGGGCCTCGCCGCGTACCTGAAGGCCAAGGGGCAGACCGACGGCGTGGTCGTGATCGGCTACGACGCGCGCCACAAGTCGGCGGACTTCGCCCGGGACACGGCTGCCGTGATGGTGGGCGCCGGGCTGCGTGCCGCGGTGCTGCCCCGGCCGCTGCCCACGCCCGTCCTCGCCTTCGCCATACGGCACCTGGGCGCGGTCGCGGGCGTCGAGGTGACCGCCTCGCACAACCCGCCGCGGGACAACGGCTACAAGGTGTACCTCGGCGACGGCTCGCAGATCGTGCCGCCCGCCGACGCGGAGATCGCCGCCGAGATCGACGCGGTGGGGTCCCTGCACGACGTGCCGCGCCCCGAGTCCGGCTGGGAGACCCTCGGCGACGAGGTCCTGGACGCGTATCTCGCCCGTACGGACGCGGTCCTCGCCCCGGGTTCGGCGCGCACGGCCCGCACCGTCTACACGGCGATGCACGGCGTCGGCAAGGACACGCTGCTCGCCGCGTTCGCCCGTGCGGGCTTCCCGGAGCCGGTGCTCGTCGCCGAGCAGGCCGAGCCCGACCCGGACTTCCCCACGGTCGCGTTCCCGAACCCGGAGGAGCCGGGCGCGATGGACCTGTCCTTCGCGACGGCCGCCCGGACCCCGGACTGCGACCTGATCATCGCCAACGACCCGGACGCGGACCGCTGCGCGGTCGCCGTGCGGGACGGCGACGGCTGGCGGATGCTGCGCGGGGACGAGGTGGGCGCGCTGCTGGCGGCCCATCTGGTGGCGCGCGGCGCGACCGGAGTCTTCGCCGAGTCGATCGTCTCCTCGTCCCTCCTCGGCCGGATCGCCGAGGCGGCCTCGCTGCCGTACGAGGAGACGCTGACCGGCTTCAAGTGGATCGCCCGCGTCGACGGCCTGCGCTACGGCTACGAGGAGGCGCTCGGCTACTGCGTCGACCCCGAGGGCGTGCGCGACAAGGACGGCATCACGGCCGCGCTGCTCGTCACCGAGCTGGCGAGCGAGCTGAAGGAGCAGGGCCGCACGCTCCTGGACGCCCTCGACGACCTGGCCCTGGCGCACGGGCTGCACGCCACGGACCAGCTGAGCGTCCGCGTCGAGGACCTGTCGGTCATCGCCGACGCGATGCGCCGCCTGCGCGAGCAGCCTCCGGCGGAGCTGGCGGGCCTCGCGGTGACGTCGGCCGAGGACCTCTCGGCCGGCGCCGGTGGCCTGCCGCCGACGGACGGCCTGCGCTACGCCCTGTCCGGCGCCCGTGTCATCGTCCGCCCCTCCGGCACCGAGCCCAAGCTCAAGTGCTACCTGGAGGTCGTGGTCCCGGTCCCGGAACGCTCCGCGCTCCCCACGGCCCGCGAGGAGGCGACCCGCCGCCTCACCGCTCTGAAGCGGGACCTGGCAACGGCCGCGGGCATCTGACGACCGCAGCATCACCCAGCAGGGCGGCGCCTCCCGGGCGCCGCCCTGCTGCGTTCCGTCCCCCTTCCCCGGCCTCCGACCGGAACGGGGTGAAACGGCACGGCCGCCTTCCCGCACCGCGCCCGGGATCGGCCGGCGTCCTCAGCTGCGCGCAGGCCTCGCGGCTGCCCGACGGCCGGGGACACCGGTCGGGTGACGCGCGCCCCGGGCCACCGACGCCGGGGACATCCGCCGCTCCCAGCGACCGCCGCATGCAGCGGCACGGCCGCCTTCCCGCACCGCGCCCGGGATCGGCCGGCGTCCTCAGCTACGCGCAGGCCTCGCGGCTGCCCGACGGCCGGGGACACCGGTCGGGAGACGCGCACCCCGGGCCACCGACGCCGGGGACATCCGCCGCTCCTAGCGACCGCCGCGTGCAGCGGCACGGCCGCCTTCCCGCACCGCGCCCTAGATCGGGCGGCTTCAGCTGCGCGCAGGCGTCGCGGCTGTCTGGCCGCCGGGGACACCGGTCGGCCAGGCGCCCCGGGCCACCGACGCCCGGCGCATCCGCCGCTCGCGGCCGGACGCCGGGTGTGCCGCTGCGGTGTCGGCGGCGGGGATTCGCGGGCCACCCGGACGGGTGAAATCGGCGGTCAGTTGACGGAACGCGGGGCGACGGGGGGCGGGGGCGGCGGGAAGGCTGCCCCCGCCCCCCGTCCGCGCATCCAGGAGCCGCCTCCGTGACCGAGACCGCCACCCAGGCCCCCCGCCTGCTGCCCCCGCCCCGCCGTGGCCGGCCGGTTCCGGGGTCCGTGATCGGCGGGCTGCGGGAGCGCGCGGCGCGTGCCCTGCGCCGGGCCACGCCGGCGCTCGCCGTGTACACGGCCGTCCGCGTGCTCGTCCTGCTCGCCGTCGGCGTCTGGGCGCACCGGCGGGGCGAGGGCGTCTGGTCGTTGCTCGCCTCGGACTGGGACTCCAACTGGTACGTGGGCATCGCCGACCACGGCTACGCCGACGCCCTCGGGACCGCCGTCAACGCGAACAACCTGGCGTTCTTCCCGCTCTACCCGGTCCTGATCAAGGTCGTCGCCGCGTTCACCCCGGGCTCGCGCGCCACCGTCGGCCTCGCGCTGGCCGTCCTCTCCTCGTACGTGGCCGCGTGGGGGATCTTCGCGGTCGGGCACCGGCTGTACGGGCGCCGGGTCGGCGTGCTGCTGGTGTTCCTGTGGGCCTGTCTGCCCGTGGGCCTGGTCCAGTGGATGGGCTACACGGAGTCGCTGTTCACGGCCGCCGTGGCCTGGTCCCTGTACGCGCTGCTCACCGGGCGCTGGATCTGGGCGGGCGCGCTGTGCTCGCTGGCCGGCCTGACCCGGCCGACCGGGGTCGCGCTGGCCGCCGCGATCGGTCTGTGCGGCCTGCTGGCGCTGCGCCGGGGCCTTGTGTGGCGCGTGGTGTGCGGGGCGCTCCTGGCGCCGCTGGGCTGGCTCGGGTACGTCGGCTGGGTGGGGCTGCGGGTCGGCCGCTGGGACGGCTACTTCGCCGTGCAGAAGCTGTGGTTCAACCAGGTGGACGGCGGCGCCGAGACATTGCGCCGGGTCCACGAGATCCTCGCCGTGGAGCCCCGCCCCGACCTGTTCCTCGTCATGGTGACGCTGACGCTGTTCGCGGCGGTCGCGCTGTACGGGGTGTGCGTCGCGCACCGCCAGCCGCTGCCCCTGCTGCTGTTCACCGGCGCGCTGCTCGCGATCGTGCTCGGCAGCGGCGGCGTCTACTTCCCGCGGGCCCGCTTCCTCATCCCCGCGTTCCCGCTGCTGCTGCCCCTCGCGCTGGCGCTCGCGCGGGCGTCGCGGCGGGTGCGGGTGTTCTCGGTGGCCGGGGCCGTACTGGTGGCGGCATACGGCAGCGGGTACATGGTGCTGGTCTGGGCCGGGGCGCCCTGACCTGTCGGCCTGGCGGCCCTGTCGGCCCTGTCGGCCCGGGGAGTCTCAGCCGATCGCCGAGAGCACGGCCAGGAGGACGGCGCCGGCGGCGGCCGGGGCGAGGATCTCCCAGGCCCAGCGGGCCGTGGCCACACCCTGCGCCTCCGGCTCGCCCGCGCGGGCCTCCTGGAGCTCGCGCAGGTCGTCCATGGCCTGGTCGGAGGCGGCCCGCGTCGGACGCTCCTTGGCACCCTTGCCGCCGGACAGCAGCGAGCCCCGGCCGGGGTCGTCCATGGCGGCGGCCCGGCTCAGATTGCGCTGCGCCTTCTTGCGGGCGCGCAGCGAGACGGGGATGGACCACAGCTGGTACTTGGTGCCGTCCTGGTCGAGGACCTCGTTGGAGTAACCGGACCGGAACGTCGCGACGGCCGCCCAGGGCAGCGTGATCACGCGGAACGGGTTGCGGATGCGGAGCCGGTCCTCGCTCGCGAACACCGCCGGGCGCAGGGTGAACGCCACCACGACCGGCACGGCGAGGAGGAGGCCCGCGAGGGCCAGCCACGGGGTGCGGCCTTCGCCCTGGACCACGGCGTCGATTCCGAGCCAGGCGCACAGTGCGAGCAGCACGATGCCGCCCGCGATACCGGCGGACGATCGGTAGACGCGGTCCTTGAGGGGGGCGGGGGTCGAGGTCATGGCCCGATTGTGCCTGACGCTGCGCCAGCCTGATCCGTGTGGGCGCCGTAGCTCCGGACGAGGCATGTCGACCACCGGCCGGTGGGGGCTGGTCGCGCAGTTCCCCGCGCCCCTGGAAGGCATGCGGCTTCGCCGCGCCTTCCCCAGATGAAAGGCACCCCGCACCTTGATCGGGGAAATGCGGCGCGCAGCGTCTGCATTTCAGGGGCGCGGGGAACTGCGCGAGAAGCCCCACCGGCCCGCAGTCGCCCACGAAACAGAACCCCGCAGACGAAAAGGCGCCCCCCGGCCCACCACTTGTCCCGCCGCTACGCGCGTAGATATGCTCCCCTCGTGACCATGCCCACTGCACCCGCCAAAGAACACGCACTGGCCGACGCCACCGCGTCCGAGAGCACCCTGCGCCGCTTCCTGCAGGGCCTGCCCGGCGTGGACGCGGTGGGCCTGGAGGCCCGGGCCGCCGCGCTCGGCACGCGTTCCATCAAGACGACGGCCAAGGCGTACGCCATCGACCTGGCCATCTCGATGATCGACCTGACGACCCTGGAAGGCGCCGACACCCCGGGCAAGGTCCGGGCCCTCGGCGCGAAGGCCGTCAACCCGGACCCGACCGACCGCACGACCCCCCGCACCGCGGCCGTCTGCGTCTACCCCGACATGGTGGAGACCGCGAAGGCCGCCGTCGCCGGCACGGACGTGAACGTCGCCTCGGTCGCGACCGCGTTCCCGGCCGGCCGCGCCGCCCTGGAGGTGAAGCTCGGGGACGTCCGCGAGGCCGTCGCCGCGGGCGCCGACGAGATCGACATGGTCATCGACCGCGGCGCCTTCCTCTCGGGCCACTACATGAAGGTCTACGAGGAGATCCGCGCCGTGAAGGAGGCCTCGGGCAGCGCCCGGCTCAAGGTCATCTTCGAGACCGGCGAGCTGTCCACGTACGACAACATCCGGCGCGCGAGCTGGATCGGCATGCTGGCCGGTGCCGACTTTATCAAGACCTCGACCGGCAAGGTCGGGGTCAATGCCACGCCCGCGAACACGCTGCTGATGCTGGAGGCGGTCCGCGACTTCCGCGCCGCGACCGGCGTACAGATCGGCGTGAAGCCCGCCGGCGGCATCCGCACCTCGAAGGACGCCCTCAAGTTCCTCGTGCTCGTGAACGAGACGGCGGGCGCGGACTGGCTCGATAACCACTGGTTCCGGTTCGGCGCCTCCAGCCTGCTCAACGACCTGCTCATGCAGCGTCAGAAGCTGGCCACCGGCCGCTACTCCGGTCCCGACTACGTGACGGTGGACTGATCACCATGGCATCTGTGTTTGATTACGCGCCCGCGCCCGAGTCCCGTTCGGTCGTGGACATCGCCCCGTCCTACGGGCTGTTCATCGACGGCGAGTTCGCCGAGGCCGCCGACGGCAAGGTCTTCAAGACCGTCTCCCCCGCCACCGAGGAGGTCCTCTCCGAGGTCGCGCAGGCCGGTGAGGCGGACGTGGAGCGCGCCGTGAAGGCGGCCCGCAAGGCGTTCGAGAAGTGGTCGGCGCTGCCCGGCGCCGAGCGCGGCAAGTACCTCTTCCGCATCGCCCGCATCATCCAGGAGCGCAGCCGTGAGCTGGCCGTCCTGGAGACGCTCGACAACGGCAAGCCGATCAAGGAGACCCGCGACGCGGACCTCCCCCTCGTCGCCGCGCACTTCTTCTACTACGCGGGCTGGGCCGACAAGCTCGACCACGCCGGGTTCGGCCCGGGCGCGAAGCCGCTGGGCGTCGCCGGCCAGGTCATCCCGTGGAACTTCCCGCTGCTGATGCTGGCCTGGAAGATCGCCCCGGCGCTCGCCACGGGCAACACGGTGGTCCTCAAGCCCGCCGAGACGACCCCGCTCTCCGCCCTCTTCTTTGCGGACATCTGCCGCCAGGCGGGCCTGCCCAAGGGCGTCGTCAACATCCTGCCCGGGTACGGCGACGCGGGCGCGGCCCTGGTCGCGCACCCGGACGTGAACAAGGTGGCCTTCACCGGCTCCACGGCGGTCGGCAAGCAGATCGCCCGTACGGTCGCCGGCACCGACAAGAAGCTCACGCTCGAACTCGGCGGCAAGGGCGCGAACATCGTCTTCGACGACGCCCCGATCGACCAGGCCGTCGAGGGCATCGTCACCGGCATCTTCTTCAACCAGGGGCAGGTCTGCTGCGCGGGCTCGCGTCTCCTGGTCCAGGAGTCGATCCAGGACGAGCTGCTCGACCGCCTCAAGAACCGGCTGTCGACGCTGCGCCTCGGCGACCCGCTCGACAAGAACACGGACATCGGCGCGATCAACTCGGCCGAGCAGCTGGCCCGGATCACGGCGCTCGCCGAGACGGGCGAGGCCGAGGGTGCCGAGCGCTGGTCCGCCCCCTGCGAACTGCCGTCCTCCGGCTACTGGTTCGCGCCGACGCTGTTCACGAACGTCACGCAGGCGCACACCGTCGCCCGCGACGAGATCTTCGGCCCGGTGCTCTCGGTGCTGACCTTCCGCACGCCCGAAGAGGCCGTCGCGAAGGCCAACAACACGCAGTACGGGCTCTCGGCCGGCATCTGGACCGAGAAGGGCTCCCGCATCCTCGCCGTGGCGAACAAGCTGCGCGCCGGGGTCGTCTGGGCCAACACGTTCAACAAGTTCGACCCGACCTCGCCGTTCGGCGGCTACAAGGAGTCGGGCTTCGGCCGCGAGGGCGGCCGTCACGGTCTGGAGGCCTACCTCGATGTCTGATGCGGCACGTCTGAGCGTCTTCAAGACCTACAAGCTGTACGTGGGCGGGAAGTTCCCGCGTTCCGAGAGCGGCCGGGTGTACGAGGTGACGGACTCCAAGGGCAAGTGGCTGGCGAACGCGCCGCTCTCCTCCCGCAAGGACGGCCGTGACGCGGTCGTCGCCGCCCGCAAGGCGTTCGGCGGCTGGTCCGGCGCGACCGCGTACAACCGCGGGCAGGTCCTCTACCGCGTCGCCGAGATGCTGGAGGGCCGCCGCGAGCAGTTCGTGCGCGAGGTCGCCGACGCGGAGGGCCTGTCGAAGTCGAAGGCGGCCGCCCAGGTCGACGCGGCCATCGACCGCTGGGTCTGGTACGCGGGCTGGACCGACAAGGTCGCCCAGATCGTCGGCGGCGCGAACCCGGTCGCGGGCCCCTTCCTCAACCTCTCCACCCCGGAGCCGACCGGCGTCGTCACGATCGTCGCGCCGCAGGAGTCCTCGCTCCTCGGCCTGATCTCGGCGCTGGCCCCGGTCATCGCGACGGGCAACACGGCGGTGGTGATCGCGAGCGAGAAGTCCCCGCTCCCGGCGCTGTCGCTGGGCGAGGTCCTGGCCACCTCCGACGTCCCCGGCGGCGTCGTCAACATCCTGTCCGGCCGGGCGGCGGAGATCGCCCCGTCCCTCGCCGCTCACCAGGACGTCAACGGCATCGACCTGACCGGCACCGACGCCGACCTGGCCAAGGAGCTGGAGATCGCGGCGGCGGACAACCTGAAGCGCGTACGCCGTCCACAGCCTGTGGAGGACTTCGCGGCCGACCCCGGCACGGACCGCCTGACGTACTTCCTGGAGACGAAGACCGTCTGGCACCCGACGGGCTCCCTGGGCGCGTCCGGCTCGTCCTACTGACCGCCGGCCCCCGCACCGAGGCCCCGGCCCCTCCTCCGTCCAGGAGGGGCCGGGGCCTCGCCCGTGCCCGTACGCGCTGCCGTCAGAGTCCGAGCCGCCGCGCGATGCCGTCGAGCACGCAGTCGAGGCCGAACTCGAACTCCCAGGTGGGGTCGTCCTTGCGGGTCGCGCTGTACGCGTAGGAGCGGTAGACCGGGTAACGGCCGCTGTCCAGCAGGTAGTTCATCTGCGGCGCGAGCCCCCTGCGGGTCTCGTCCCCGCCGTCCCAGCCCTGCTCCGCGCGATACCGGTCGAGCGCGACCTGCGACTGGGTCGCACCGTGCACGTACGAGGCGACGGCCCGGAAGGCGGCCATCATCGTGTCCGGGTCGAGGCCGAGCTCGCCGAGCGCCGCCAACTGCCGTTCGGCGACGGCCATCCGGGTCGGCGTCAGCATGAACAGCGGCGCCGGCAGCTGTGTCATCCACGGGTGCGCCAGCGTCATGACCCGGGTCCGCACGGCGTACGCCCGCAGCACCTCGCGCCATCCGGTCACGCCCTCGGGGACCTCCAGCTCGCCCGAGACCCGGTCCACCATCAACGCCAGCAGGTCGTCCTTGCCCGAGACGTGCCGGTAGGCGGCCATCGGCGCGACACCCAGCTCCGTGGCGATCCGGCGCATCGTGACGGCCGCGAACCCCTCGGCGTCGGCCAGTTCCACGGCGACGTCCACGATCCGCTGCGGGGTGAGCGAGGCGCGCGGCGCGGCCGGACGCTCCATCCGCTCCCACAGCGAGGGCTCGGGCCCCACGTTCTTCTTCGCGGCCACAGACGTACTCCTTCGGGCTCCTCGGACTGTTCCGGCGGCACGGACGCGACGACCCCGCCCGCGTGTACATCGTATCCACAGTAGACGCCGTACACATCAATGTGTACGTTGTACGCGTTGGAGATACGCCGTACACAACGGCCCACTCACCGGGGGTTTCGCCATGCCGTCGTCCACCACTCCGCTCCGCGTCGCCGTCCTCGTCGGCTCCACCCGCGAGGGCCGCTTCGCACCCGTCGTCACCAAGTGGCTGAGCGGCCACCTCGGTCAGCGCGCCGACCTGCGCGCTGACATCGTCGACCTCACCGAGACGCCGCTGCCCACCGTGCTGCCCGCCTTCGGCGAGGAGCCGCCGCCCGGCACCCGGGAGGCGCTCGCGGCCGTGAGCCCGCGCTTGGCCGCCGCCGACGCGTTCGTCTTCGTCACGCCCGAGTACAACCACAGCTTCCCGGCGGCCCTGAAGAACGCCGTCGACTGGCACAACACGGAATGGCACGGCAAGCCGATCGCCTTCGTGTCCTACGGCGGCCTGTCCGGCGGCCTGCGCGCGGTCGAGCAACTGCGCGTCGTGATGGCCGAGTTGAACGCCACCACCGTCCGCAACACGGTCAGCTTCCACAACGCCTACGGCGCCTTCGACGCGGACGGCCGGGTCGACGACCCCGCGGTGGACGCGGCGGCGAAGGCCATGCTCGACCAGCTCACCTGGTGGGCCCACGCCCTGCGCGACGCCAAGTCCCGCAGCCCGTACGCGGCTTGAGGGCGGTGGACCTCATGACGACACAGACACACACCGAGCAGACACCCGCGACCGGTACGGCACCCGCGCCACCGTCCCGCACGGTGATCGCCGGCCTGCTGCTGGGCATCGTGCTCGCCACGCTCGACGGCACCGTCGTCGGCACCGCGCTCCCCGTCATCGTCGACGATCTGGGCGGCCTCGCCCATCTGTCGTGGGTGGTGACCGCCTACCTGCTCACGACCGCCGTCAGCACCCCCCTGTGGGGCAAGCTCGGCGACCTGTGGGGCCGCAAGGGCAGTTACGTGGCCTCGATCATCGTCTTCCTCGCGGGCTCCGTCCTGTGCGGACTCGCCCAGGACATGGGGCAGTTGATCGCCTTCCGGGCCCTTCAGGGGCTCGGCGCGGGCGGCCTGTTCGTCGGCGCGCTCTCCCTCATCGGCACCCTGCTCACCCCCGCCGAGGCGGGCCGCTCCCAGTCGGTGATCGGCGTACTGCTGCCCGCCGCGATGATCGGCGGCCCGCTGATCGGCGGCTTCCTCACCGACCAGCTGGACTGGCGCTGGGTGTTCTACGTCAACGTGCCCGTCGGAGCCCTCGCGCTCGCCGTCATCGGCGCCGGGGTCCGGGTCCGCACCACCCGTGTGAAGGCCCGCGTCGACCTCGCCGGCGCCGGACTGCTGACCGCCGGGATCGTCGCCCTGACCCTGCTCGCGGCCTGGGCGGGAAGCACGTACGCGTGGACGTCACCGCAGGTCCTGGCGCTCGCGGTGCTCGCGGCGGCGGCGCTCGCCGGTTTCGTGCGGGCGGAGCGGCGCGCGGCCGAACCCGTCATCCCGCCCCGCCTGTTCGCCGACCGCAACTTCACGGTCGCCCAGGTGCTGAGCTTCGTCGCGGGAGGGGCGATGCTCGCCGCCGCCAGCTATCTGCCGCAGTACATGCAGCACGTACGCGGCGCCTCGGCCACGCGGAGCGGGCTGCTCCTGCTCCCGCTGATGCTCGGCATGATGGGGGCCCAGCTCACCATCGGGCGGCGGGTCGGCGCGGGCGGCCGCTACCGGGCCTATCCGATCGCGGGCGGCGCGGTGGCGACGGCGGGCGCGCTCGCCCTGCTGCTGCTCGGCACCGGGACCCCGGTCTGGACCGCGTCCGCGCTGACCCTGGTCCTCGGCACCGGCCTCGGCTGCCTGCTGCAGCCCGCGATGCTCATCACGCTGAACAGCGCGCAGCCCCGCGACATCGGCGCGGCCAGCGGCACCCAGACCCTGCTGCGCACGATCGGCGGCTCGCTCGGGGTGGCCGTGCTCGGCTCGGTGTTCGCGGGGCGGGTCGACGAGGGCGCGCACGGGGCCGCGTTCCGGACGGGCGTCGTCGACGGCGTGCACGGCGTCGCCCTCGGGACGGCGCTGCTGTGCGCGGTGGCGTTCGCGGTCTCCTGGGCCGTGCGCGAGGTGCCCCTGCGGTCCGCGGCCGGGCCCCGGGAGGGATGAACCGCCCGGCCCGGCCCTCGGATCCGGTGGCGTCAGCCCGGCAGCAGGCCGGCCGCCGCGCCGACGACCGGCAGCTCGGACAGGGAGCTGCCGGAGGTCACCGGGCCCGTCACGGCCGCCGTGCTGAGCGGCTTGAAGTCGGCGATCTGGGTGCCCACCCCGTTGTCCAGCGGGTCGACGCCCGTGTTGGCCAGCGGGTCGAGCTGGAGGTTCGCCACCGGGGCGAGGCCGTGCGTGGCCGCCGCGTCGATGCCCTGGGTCACCGCCAGCGGGCTCAGCGTGCCGGGCGCGGCGTCCGCGGCGCTCGCGCTCGCGCCCCCGGCGGCGACCGCCGCGCCGGCCGCGGCCATGGTCAGGCCGGCGCGCAGCAGCGTGCGGCGGGCTCCGGAGGTCGGCGTCGGGTTCTTCTGGGCTGCGTGTCGGGCCATGGGAGTCGCGCGCGCCTTTCCTGTTTCCAGTGACGATTCCAGTGACGAGATCTCCGCGTGTGACGGCGGAACCACGTAGCGTAGTCGCACTCGGCGTGGCTCGTGCCACAACCGCGCGACGCGGGGTCGGCGCCAGGGCCCGGATGCCTCACACTGGACTCTCGTGAGTTCGCATCCCCCGATACCGACCCGGGTCGTCCTGGTCTCCGGCCCCTCCGGCTCCGGCAAGTCGTCCTTCGCGGCCCGCTCCGGGCTGCCCGTGCTGTGCCTCGACGACTTCTACAAGGAGGCCGACGACCCCACGCTGCCGCTCGTGCCGGGCACGTCGGACATCGACTGGGACTCGCCCGCGTCCTGGGACGTGGAGGCGGCGCTCGACGCGATCGCGGAGCTGTGCGCGAAGGGCCGGACGCAGGTGCCGGTGTACGACATCGCGACCAGCTCGCGGGTCGGGGCGGAGTCGCTCGACATCGCCCGCACCCCGCTGTTCCTCGCGGAGGGGATCTTCGCGGCGGACATCGTGGCCCGGTGCCGTGATCTCGGGGTGCTCGCCGACGCGCTCTGCCTGCGCGGGCGCCCCTCGACGACCTTCCGCCGCCGGCTGCTCCGGGACCTCAAGGAGGGCCGCAAGTCCGTGCCGTTCCTGCTGCGGCGCGGCTGGCGCCTGATGCGCGCGGAACGGGCCATCGTGGCCCGCCAGGTCGCGTTCGGGGCACACCCCTGCGGCAAGGACGAGGCCCTCGGCCGCGTCGCCGCGGCCGCGGCCGGCCACTGCGCCAAGGCGCGTGCCGCTTAACGGGACCACTCGCCGTGGGTCCACCGGCCGTTCTTCGCCCACCGGCCGGTGGGGCTTCTCGCGCAGTTCCCCGCGCCCCTGGAAGGCATGCGGCTTCGCCGCGCCTTCCCCCGACCACAGGCGCCCAGCACCTTGATCGGGGAAATGCGACCCGAAGGGTCTGCATTTCAGGGGCGCGGGGAACTGCGCGAGAAGCCCCACCGGGCCGCAGACAGAGAACGGGCACAAAAGGGAGCGGGGCCAGGAAGACCCCCCGTCTTCCCGGCCCCGCTCGATCCCCCCGGATCCCCCGATCCCCTCCCCCGTTCAAACAACCCCGCTCCCCCGAACAGGGCCCCCGTTCCCCCCGGAGGGCCTACGCGACCAGCTCGCCGAAGGACTCCTCCTGGTCCCGGCCGAAGCTCAGGACCTCGTCATCCCGCAGCCGCCGCAGCGACCGCCAGATGCTCGACTTCACGGTGCCGACGCTGATGTCGAGGATCTCCGCGATCTCGGGGTCCGTACGGCCCTCGTAGTAGCGGAGCACGAGCATCGTGCGCTGCAGTTCGGGCAGGCGGGCCAGCGCCTGCCACAGGACGGCCCGCAGCTCCGTACCCCGCATCGCGTCCGTGTCGCCCACCGTCTCCGGCAGCTCCTCGGTCGGGTACTCGTTCAGCTTGCGGCGGCGCCACGCGCTGATGTGCAGGTTCGTCATGGTGCGGCGGAGGTAGCCCCCGACCGCGGCCTTGTCGCTGATCCGGTCCCACGCCCGGTACGTCGAGAAGAGGGCGCTCTGGAGCAGGTCCTCGGCCTCGAACCGGTCACCGGTCAGGTGATAGGCGGTCGCGTACAGGGAGGCACGGCGCTCCTGGACGTAGGCCGTGAACTCGGCCTCCGACAGGTTCCGCTGCTCCCCCGAGCCCTCCCCGTACGCCGCTCCCCCGTGGATTCCCCCGTTGTTTCCCCCGTCGGGAACCGCCGGCGCGTCAACCACCGTCATGTAACCCGGGTGCTGACGCCCGGTACCGCGAGCGCACCCCCGCCCGCTCACGGCACCGGACTTCTCATGCCGCTCGGTGCGGACCGCCACGTCGTGCAGACGCGTGACAACTGCGCTTGAGGTGGTGCTGTGCAGCGTGTTCATCTCGCGCCCCCCGTCGTGGAGTCCGTTTTCCTGAGCTCGCTTCCTTGCGATGACCAAAAGCTTGCCGCGGTGACTTCATGACGGTGTCCGTCGACTGTCACAGAGCTGTCACAGGCCCCGGGGCGGTGCGGGTCATGTGTGGGACCGGTCCCACGGTCGAACTAAAGGCCAGTGATGGGCCAGAATGGCGCTCGTGCCTTCCCTGTTGCTGATCGAGGACGACGACGCCATCCGCACGGCCCTGGAGCTGTCTCTTACGCGCCAGGGCCACCGGGTTGCCACCGCTGCCACCGGCGAGGACGGTCTGAAGCTGTTGCGCGAGCAGCGGCCGGACCTGATCGTGCTGGATGTGATGCTGCCGGGCATCGACGGGTTCGAGGTGTGCCGTCGCATCCGGCGCACCGACCAGCTGCCGATCATCCTGCTCACCGCGCGCAGCGACGACATCGACGTGGTGGTCGGCCTGGAGTCCGGGGCCGACGACTACGTGGTGAAGCCGGTGCAGGGGCGGGTGCTCGACGCCCGGATCCGGGCCGTGCTGCGGCGCGGCGAGCGCGAGGCGAACGACGCGGCGTCGTTCGGTTCGCTGGTGATCGACCGGGCCGCGATGACCGTGACGAAGAACGGCGAGGACCTGCAGCTCACCCCGACCGAGCTGCGGCTGCTGCTCGAACTGAGCCGGCGGCCGGGGCAGGCGCTGTCCCGGCAGCAGCTGCTGCGCCTGGTGTGGGAGCACGACTACCTCGGCGACTCCCGCCTGGTCGACGCGTGTGTGCAGCGGCTGCGCGCGAAGGTCGAGGACGTGCCGTCCTCGCCGACGCTGATCCGTACGGTGCGGGGTGTCGGCTACCGGCTGGACTCGCCTCAGTGACGGAGCCGCACCCCACGCCGCGCGGTCTCGCCGCGGCCAAGAAGGCCCTGCTCGCGGGGCTGCGCTTCACGAGTCTGCGGTTGCGGCTCGTCGTCGTGTTCGCGCTGGTGGCGCTGACCGCGGCGGTGTCCGCGTCGGGGATCGCGTACTGGCTGAACCGCGAGGCGGTGCTGACCCGTACCCAGGACTCGGCGCTCAGCGACTTCCAGCAGGAGATGCAGAACCGGGCGGCGGTGCTGCCGGAGCATCCGACGCAGGGCGAGCTGCAGCACGCCGCGAACCTGATGGCGAACAGCAGCCAGCACTTCAGCGTGCTGCTCACGGCCACGGACGAGAACGGCCGTGACGTGGTGGGCAATTCGGACCTGGACGCCTTCACGCCGGTCGACGTGCCCGCGTCGCTGCGCCGCGCGGTGAACAAGAAGCAGAAGATCACCGAGAACAACAAGGCCCCGTACCACCTGTACTGGCAGCGGATCACGCAGGACGGCACGCCGTACCTGGTGGGCGGCGCGCGGGTGAACGGCGGGCCGTCGGGCTACATGCTCAAGTCGCTGGAGCCGGAGGCGAAGGACCTGGGCTCGCTGGCCTGGTCGCTCGGCATCGCGACGGCGCTGGCCCTGATCGGCTCGGCGCTGCTCGCGCAGGCCGCCGCCGCGACCGTGCTGAAGCCGGTGCACCGGCTCGGTGTCGCCGCGCGCCGGCTCGGCGAGGGCAAGCTCGACACCCGCCTGCGGGTGTCCGGTACGGACGAACTGGCCGATCTGTCACGGACGTTCAACCGGACCGCGGAGAACCTGGAGAAGAAGGTCGCCGACATGAGCGCCCGCGAGGAGGCCTCGCGGCGGTTCGTCGCCGACATGTCGCACGAGCTGCGCACCCCGCTGACCGCGATCACGGCGGTCACCGAGGTCCTGGAGGAGGAGCTCGACGCGGAGACCGGTTCGGTGGACCCGATGATCGAGCCCGCCGTGCGGCTCGTGGTCAGCGAGACGCGGCGCCTGGGCGACCTGGTGGAGAACCTGATGGAGGTCACCCGCTTCGACGCGGGCACCGCCCGGCTCGTCCTGGACGACCTCGACATCGCCGACCAGATCACGGCCTGTATCGACGCCCGTGCCTGGCTGGACGCGGTGGAGCTGGACGCGGAGCGCGGCATGACGGTCCGGCTGGACCCGCGCCGTCTCGACGTGATCCTCGCCAACCTGATCGGCAACGCGCTCAAGCACGGCGGCTCCCCGGTGCGGGTGTCGGTGCGCACCGAGCCGCGCGGCGAGGGCTCCGACCTCGTCATCGCCGTACGCGACCACGGTCCCGGCATCCCGGAGGACGTGCTGCCGCACGTCTTCGACCGGTTCTACAAGGCGAGCGCCTCCCGGCCGCGTTCGGAGGGCAGCGGGCTCGGTCTGTCGATCGCGCTGGAGAACGCGCACATCCACGGCGGCGAGATCACGGCCGCCAACTCGCCCGACGGCGGCGCCGTGTTCACCCTGCGGCTGCCGCAGCAGGAGCCGGAGCAGGCCAAGAGCGATCCGAACTCCGAGGAAAGCGGTGACGGCCGGTGAGGCGCGGTGCGAAGGTCGCGGGCCTGTGCGGCCTGGCGGCGCTGCTGCTGACGGGCTGCGGGATCCGCTCCACGGAGGTGCCGACGGACTTCGGCGCGGCGCCGACCCGGGTGGGCTGCTCGCTGGCGGGCTCGGACGAGGTGGGGACGCGCGCGGGCGGCGAGTTCGCGGTGCAGGTCTATCTCGTGTGCACGTCTCAGCTCGTGACGGTGGACCGTACGGTGACGCTGGAGCGGCGCGGGACCTCGGACCGGGTGACGGTCGCGCGGGAGCTGCTCGCGGAGCTGTCGCGCAAGCCCTCGGGCGCCGAGTCGGACGCCGGATACTCGACGGACGTCGCCCCGCGCACCCGGGTGTCGGGGCCGCGCAAGGGCGATCCGGCGGACGCGCTGCGGCTGAACACGCCGCCGGACGACCTGTCCCCGTACGCGCTCGCGCAGATCGTCTGCACGTTCGCGAACAGCAAGGTGACGGCGGAGGACGGGGATCACGTGGTGCTGGGCGGGCCGGGTGACGACGCGCTGCGCAGCTACGAGTGCTCGGACGCGGTGAAGGCGCGGCCCGGACTGATCCCGGCGCCGGCCGAGACCGTGGGCTGAGGTCACTCGCGTCACTCATCCGGAATCCCCCGGAACCGATTCTCCCGCGGGTGACGTCTTGGGGGGCGTGCAGCGCCATCGCTCGGGCGGCCACAGGGCCGCTGTCCGCTTCCGTACGGCAGGGCTCGTCGTCCTGGCCGCGCATCTCGTGTTCGTCGCATGGTTCACGCTGCGTCCGCTGGACGTGCCCTGGGTGAGTGCGGCGAACCTGCATCCGCTGGCCGGGATCCGGGCCGATCTGGCGCTCGGCTGGCGTGCGGGCGGGCTGCGGATCGCCGAGGGGCTGCTGCTGCTCGCGCCGCTCGGGGTGCTGCTGCCGCTGGCCGGTGGCCGGCTGCACGTGTCGGTGTGGGGTTCGCTGCTGCGCACGGTCGCGGCGGGCGCGCTGATCTCGCTCGGCATCGAGCTGTTGCAGACCGGGGTGCCGGGTCAGGTCGTGGACGTGGACTCGGTGCTGCTGAACACGCTGGGCGTCGCGATCGCCCACGCCGTCGTGGTGCCGGCGCTGCGGGCCCGGCTCCGCCGCCGGCCCGACCTGGTCTCCCTGCCCCGGGAGGAGCCGGCTCAGGGTCCGACCCCGACGATTCCCAGGGTCGGCATCGCCCCGTGAGGTGACGTTTCACCCGCTTCGTGACCGTACCTTCGAAGACGTAAGCACCACCCACCGAAGACCCACGGTTCGCGAAGGAGCCCACCATGACCGCCCTGGCCCGCCCCACCAACGGACGGATGATCGGCGGAGTGTGCGCAGCGCTGGCACGGCGTTTCGGCACCTCCGCGAACACGATGCGCGTGATCTTCCTGGTGTCGTGTCTGCTGCCCGGCCCGCAGTTCCTGCTCTACATCGCGCTGTGGATCCTGTTCCCGAGCGAGGGCAAGGTCCGTCAGGCCTGGTGACCGGGCTCGTCGCCGTACACCGAAGGGGCGCCCCCCGCGGATCGCGGGGTGCGCCCCTTCGGGCGGTGCGGGCCGGGTCAGCCGATCGGCAGACCCGAGGTGGGCAGGCCCTGGCCGACGGGCAGGCCACCGATGAGGCCGGAGACGGGGTCGCCGCCCTCGGTGACCTTGGCGACGGTCGGCTGGAGGGCGGTGACGCCGCTGCCGACGGCGCCCTGCGCGGCGCTGACAGCCTGGGGGGTGCCGGCCGGCAGGGTGCTCGCCGCCTGCTCGACGGGGAGCACCGAGGAGACGGAGCCGAGGGCCCCCGTGGCGTCCGGGAGGGCGGGGGCGGCGTTCGCGGCACCGGCACCGGCGGCGGCGAAGGCGGCACCGAGAGCGGCGACACCGAGGGTCTTCACAGCAGACTGCTTCATGGGTCCCTTGTTCCTGGTTCCTTGGGAATGAGTCGGTCCTCGGCAAACACCTGGGATCACCATGGAGTTACTCATTCGTCAACCTGGTGTTGACCGGAACCCTCCGTTCCGGTCGCTCGGAACCCGGGCCGTGACCTTTGCCGAAGCGGCCCTGCCCCCTAGGAGCTGTCCGGCCGATCATTGACGGCGTGTGTGTGGCTGCTGCTTGAGATCAAAGTCGCTTGCCGGGCGCCTGGTGCTTCGCGACCATCGTGGGATGGGTACGAATGAAGGTCGAAAACTGACGCGGGTCGTGCAGACGTGTTCTGCCAGCCCATCGCAGTGGGACGCCTGGACGTCGGATGGCCAGTACCTGTATCTCCGATACCGGCATGGCGAGGGCAGCGTCGAGTGGCACCCCGGCCCTGACTTTGATGACAGTTCGGAGTCTTGGGACGAAGGCCGCTCGGGGCTACTCATCGAATGGAACGACGGCACCGGCAGCGGCACCATCAGCCTTGAGGACTTCATCGCGGCAGCCGGCCTGATGCTTGCGCCGGGTGCCGCGGTGGATTGATGTCATGACACGCGGTCAGGTGCGGAGCCAGATCACCAGGGCGGCTGCGGTGACGGTGCCGAGGAAGACGTAGCCGCGCTTGTCGTAACGGGTCGCGACGGCGCGAGAGTTCTTCAGCTTGTTGATGGCCCTCTCGACGGTGTTGCGCTTCTTGTACCGCTCCTCGTCGAAACCGGGTGGCCGCCCGCCCCGCGGCCCCCTGCGCAGGCGGGCAACTTGGCTGTCGGCCTTCTCCGGGATCGTGTGCCGGATGCCGCGCCGCCGCAGGTGCTGACGGCAAGGACCGTTGCTGTATGCCTTGTCGGCAGCGACGCTGTCGGGCTTGTTGCGGGGCCGACCCGACCCGAGCCGCGGAACCCGGATCTTCTCCAGCACCGGCACGAACTGGGTGCAGTCGGCCCGCTGCCCCGGCGTGACGATCAGGGACAACGGACGGCAGAGACCGTCCGCGCTCAGGTGGATCTTGCTGGTGAAGCCGCCGCGCGACCGGCCCAGGCCCTCACCTCCCGCACCACCTCCACCAGTCGGCCGGCGAGGCTCTGCCACGGACTTTCGCCCTGGTGTTCCAGCGCCTCGTCCCCCTTTGAGTCGACGAGCGCCGACGGCGGGTCGGTGCGGGCGCCGGCCGCGTGCTGGTGGGCGCGCACGATGGTGGAGTCCACCGAGACATCCCAATCGATCTGGCCCGACGCGTCCGCCGCGGCCTGGACCTGTTGCAGCAGCCGTTCCCAAGTGCCGTCAGCCGACCACAGCCGATGGCGTTCGTAGACTGTCTTCCACGGCCCGAACCGCTCCGGCAGATCGCGCCAGTGCACCCCCGTCCGAACCCGGTGGAGAATCCCGTCGATCACCTGTCGGTGATCACGCCACCGCCCGCACCGACCATTGCTCACCGGCAAGAACGGCCGCAGCCGTTCCCACTCGGCATCCGACAGATCACCGCGTTCTCCCCGCCCCATGCTCGAGCCAACGAGCAGATCAGGCGACGGTCACATGATCGGCCGGACAGCTCCTAGCGGAACAGCCACTCCGAGCGCAGTTCCGCATACCGCGGCTTCACCACGTCGTTGATCATCGCGAGCCGTTCGTCGAACGGGATGAAGGCCGACTTCAGCGCGTTCACCGTGAACCACTCGAGGTCGGTCAGCGTGTACCCGAACGTCTCGACGAGCAGGCCGAATTCGCGGCTCATCGACGTCCCCGACATCAGCCGGTTGTCCGTGTTGACCGTGATGCGGAACCGCAGTTCGCGCAGCAGCCCGATGGGGTGCTCGGCGAGCGAACCGGCCGCGCCCGTCTGGAGGTTGGACGACGGGCACATCTCCAGCGGGATCCGCTTGTCGCGCACGTACGAGGCGAGCCGGCCCAGCGTGACCGTACCGTCCTCCTTGTCGACCTCGATGTCGTCGATGATCCGCACGCCGTGGCCGAGCCGGTCGGCGCCGCACCACTGGAGGGCCTGCCAGATCGACGGCAGGCCGAAGGCCTCACCGGCATGGATCGTGAAGTGGTTGTTCTCCCGCTTCAGGTACTCGAACGCGTCGAGGTGGCGGGTGGGAGGGAAACCGGCCTCGGCGCCCGCGATGTCGAAGCCGACGACGCCCGAGTCCCGGTAGCGGTTGGCGAGTTCGGCGATCTCCAGGGCGCGGGCGGCGTGCCGCATCGCGGTGAGCAGGGCGCCGACGCGGATGCGGTGCCCGTTCTCCTTGGCGCGGCGCTCGCCCTCGCGGAAGCCCTCGTTGACCGCCTCGACGACCTCTTCGAGGCTGAGGCCCTGCTCCAGGTGCTGCTCCGGCGCGTAGCGGATCTCGGCGTAGACGACGCCGTCCTCGGCGAGGTCCTCGGCGCACTCGGCGGCGACCCGGACCAGGGCCTCCTTGGTCTGCATGACGGCGCAGGTGTGCGCGAACGTCTCCAGGTACCGCTCCAGGGAGCCGGAGTCGGCCGCGTCGCGGAACCAGACGCCGAGCTTGTCGGGGTCGGTCTCCGGCAGGTTCGCGTAGCCCTGCTCGCGGGCGAGGTCGACGATCGTGCCGGGGCGCAGCCCGCCGTCGAGGTGGTCGTGGAGCAGCACCTTGGGCGCGCGACGGATCTGGTCCGGGCTCGGGATCCGGGGGCGGTCGGGGTGCACGGTGGTCTGGCTCGTCATTTCCGCACCCTAACGCCTACGCGCGTAGACCGCACGGTTCCGGCGGCGGAAAACCTTCCGTCGATACGTAACAGTGACCCGGAGGACGGGTCGCGTACATCGGCGCTTCTGACACTGTTCTGTCATGCAGCAGGAAGCGACGCAGGCCCGTGAGGCCAGGCTGGGCAAGGCGGTCGGGCCGGTTCCCGGGGCGGTGGGCGGCGTGGCGCTGCTGCTCCCCGCGGGCGAGGAGAACTCCACCCGCAGACCCTCACCGCTGTCGGCCACGGCCCTGCGCCCCCTGGCCCGCAGGCTCACCCGGGCCGGGCGCGCGGAGGGCCTGATCACCCACACCGTGCACTATCGCGGGCGCGGCTGGAACGGGGCGCAGGCCGAGCTCGCGCGGGACGCCCGCTGGGCCGCCGACGAGGTGGTGCGCCGGTACGGGGACGTGCCGGTCTGCCTGGTCGGCGTCGACATGGGCGGGCGCGCGGCCCTGCACGCGGCGGACCACGCGGCCGTCGAATCCGTCCTCGCGCTGGCCCCCTGGCTGCCGGAGGACGATGTCGCCGTCTCCCCCGAACCGGTGCGCCAGCTCGCCGGGCGCCGCGTCCTCATCGTGCACGGCACCGACGACCGCCGCACCGACCCGGAGCTCTCCTTCCGCCTGGCCGGCCGCGCCAAGAAGACGAACCGCGACGTGTGCCGCTTCGAGGTCCACTCCGACGGCCACGGCCTCCACCAGCACCGCTCCGAAGTAGCCGCCCTGGCCGTCGACTTCACCCTGGGCACCCTCTTCGGCCACCCCTTCTCCCGCCCCCTCCAAGACGCCCTCGCGGCACCCCCGCCGATCGGGTTGCGGATGCCGCTGGCGGTCGGTTTCGGCCGGTCCCTGGAGCTGTAGCTCAGCCGCCCAGCGCGCCGAGCACCAGCCCCGCCGTGTTCTTGCCCGCCAGGATGAGGACCGGGTGGGTGGTGTCCGTGCATGCGATGACCACGGGGTACTCGCCTCGGCGGCCGGGGGTGAACTCCGGGTCGCCGACGAGGAGTTCGCGGACGCGGTGGGGGCGCAGGGTGGGTGGGAGGGGGAGGCGGGCGAGGCGGGCCTCGGGGTCCGTGCTCAGGGCGGGCGGGCCGTCGCCGACCACGAGGTGGACGTAGCCCGGTCTGCTGTACGGGACGTCGCCGTGGACCAGGACGCGCAGGACCTGGCGGCGGGTGGGGGCGGTCGGGGTGATGCGGGCGGCGGCACGGCGGACCTTGCGCACCGACCACCGGCAGAGCCAGGCGGAGAGCAGCAGGGACGCGGGGATCGACCAGGCCGTGAACTCGAGGCCGGACCAGATGTCGTCCGCGGCCATGAGGACGATCGGGAAGTTCGCGCAGGCCACGAGGATGCCGGCGACGAGTCCCGTGGGCGGCCTCCAGTCGAGCGGGGTGCCCGGGGTCTCGGGGCGGAAGCGCAGCCAGGCCGCGAACCAGAGGGCGCCCAGGCCGCCGGACAGGAGCGCGACGGCGAACGCGCCGGGCAGCCGGCCGTCGTGCACCGGGGACAGCTCGGCCTCGGCCACGAGGTTCCCGAGCCGGACCTCGCGGACCTCGTCCTTCCAGTAGGTGGCGGTGACCTGGTCGCCGGGGCGGGCCGCCGCGTAGACGGAGCGGTCGGAGGGCATCCGGACGCGGTGCTCGGCGCGCGTCGCCGGGTCGGTGAGGACCAGGTAGTACTTGGTGCTCTTGCCGCTGGACTCGTGGTTCTTGCCGAGGACGGTCGTCTCGGCCTGCACCCGGCAGGTGTCGGCGCGGGTGCCCGGCGGGCAGGGCGCGGCCGCCGCGTAAGCGCGGTTGTCGGCCTCGGCGGGCACGATCAGGGCGAAGAGGACCGCGCCGAGCAGGACCAGGAGCGTGCCCGCGTACGTGAAGCGGGTACGGCGCCTGAGCATGCGGTCGCCGTAGTCGTCGTAGGCCGGTATCCCGCTCACGATCGTCCCTCCCCGTCCGGCTCCGGGCCGCCGGCCGGTGCTCCACCTTGCCCGCCGGGATCCGGCAGGGCAATGCGCGTGGCGGGCACCCGGGGCGGCCGTGGGCTGCCGGGGACCGGCAACGGCTACTCCGGAGGGGCCTGTTCCGGGAGGAGGCGGCCGCGGCGGGAGAGCAGGAACTTCTTGAACGCGGCGACCGGAGGCGTGTCCGGGTGCCCCTCCAGCCAGGCCACGCCGATCTCGCGCACCGCCCGCTGCCCGGTCACCGTCAGCTCGACGACCCCGGGGCGCGGCACCGCCGGCGGGGGCAGCAGCGCGACGCCGAGGCCCGCCGCGACCAGGCCGCGCAGCGTCTCCGCCTCCTCGCCCTCGAACGCGACGCGCGGTGTGAAGCCCGCCTCCGCGCACAGGTCGTCGGTGATGCGGCGCAGCCCGTAGCCGGGTTCGAGGGTCACGAAGGTCTCGTCGGCGGTCTCGGCGAGCCGGATCCGCTTGCGGCCCGCGAGCCGGTGGTCCTCGGGGACGACCAGGCGCAGCCGCTGCTCGTCGAGACGCCGCGCCACCAGGTCCGGCGCGTCGGGCACCGGCGAGGTCAGGCACAGGTCGAGCTCCCCGGCCCGCAGCCGCTCCAGCATCGCCTCCCCGTAGTTCTGCACGAGGCTGAAACGGATACGGGGATGGTCGGCGCGGAAGGCGCGGATCAGGCCGGGCACGGTCTCGGTGCCCATGGTGTGCAGGAAGCCGAAGGCGACCTTGCCGGACTCGGGGTCGGCGTCGGCCCGTACGGACTCGGCGGCCTTCTCGACCTCGCCGAGCGCGCGCTCGACCGAGCCGAGGAAGGTGCGGCCTGCGGGGGTCAGGGACACGGTGCGGCCGTGGCGGGCGAAGAGGTCGACGCCGAGGTCCTGTTCGAGCCGGACGATCGCGCGGGACAGCGTCGACTGCGGGACGTTCAGCTCCTGCGCCGCGCGGGTCACGTGCTCGGCGCGGGCCACCGCGGCGAAGTAGGAGAGACGCGGGGCCAGCAACGTGACCATGTCTTCTGTGTCACCGGCGGGTGACAGGCGCGGCCGTGACCTGTGCTCATGCTGCATGGGAACGATTATGGCCGTTTCATGCATTGGACGCATCAGTCGGGGCGGGCCTACGTTCGACACATGCCTCCCGTCAGTAGCCAGGCGGCCGCCACCCACGCGGTCGCCGCCCCCGTCCCCCCGTCCAGCGACCCGCGCTCCGACGACACGCGCATGGCCCCGGGCGGGCCCGGCTACCGCCGGATGAGCCTCGCCCTGTTCCTGGCCGGTGTCGCCACCTTCGCGCTCCTCTACTCCACGCAGGCCCTGCTCCCGCTCATCTCCGAGGACTTCGGGGCGAGCGCGAGCACGGCGAGCTGGACGGTGTCCGGAGCGACCTTCGCGCTCGCGCTGTGCGTGCTGCCGCTGAGCGCCCTGTCCGAGCGGTTCGGGCGGCGCGCGGTGATGACGGCCTCGCTGTCGGTGGCCGTCGTGGTCGGTCTGCTGGTCCCCTTCGCGCCGTCGCTCGGCGTCCTGATCGCGCTGCGCGCACTCCAGGGCGCCGCCCTGGCCGGACTGCCCGCCTCCGCGATGGCGTACCTGGCGGAGGAGGTGCGGCCGAAGGCGCTGATCGCGGCCATCGGACTGTTCGTCGCCGGCAACTCCATCGGCGGCATGAGCGGCCGGGTCGTCGGCGGCTGGATCGCCCAGGCCTGGGGCTGGCGCGCGGCCGTCGGCGTCATCGGCGTCATGGCCGTGGTGTGCGCGATCGCGTTCCGGCTGCTGCTGCCCGCGCCCAAGCACTTCACGCCCGGGTCGCTGCGCCCGCGCGCTCTGGCCCGCACGGTCGGCGGCCACCTCGCCAACCCGCTGCTGCGCCGCCTGTACGTGATCGGCGCCCTGTTCATGACGGTGTTCGGTGCCGTCTACACGGTGATCGGCTACCGGCTGACCGCCGCGCCGTTCTCGCTGCCGCAGGGCGTCGTCGGCTCGATCTTCCTCGTGTACCTCGTCGGCACGCTCTCCTCGGCGGCGGCCGGACGGCTCGTCGCCCGGCTGGGCCGGCGCGGCACGCTGTACCTGGCGGCCGGTACGACGATGGCGGGCCTGCTGCTCGCGCTGGTGCCGCTCTTCCCGGTGGTGCTGCTCGGGCTCGTGCTGATCACCGCCGGATTCTTCGCCGGGCACGCGACGGCCTCCTCGTCCGTCAGCCACACCGCGACGCACGGCCGCGCCCAGGCCTCCGCGCTGTACCAGTCCGCCTACTACGTGGGCTCCAGCGTCGGCTCGGCCGTGGGCGCCATGGCCTTCCACGCGCGGGGCTGGGCCGGGACCGTCGGCCTCGGATTCGTCGCCGTCCTCGGCGTCGTCTCGCTCACCGTGTGGGGCACGTACGCGGCCCGTGCGCAGCGACGCGGGGCGACCGCGACGGCACGTACGGTCGCCGCCCACTGACCCACCGCCCACGAGCCCTACCACAACGGCCTCCGGACCTGCGCATTTCGCGGGTCCGGGGGCCGTTGTCAGTGGGCTGCGGTAGCTTTCGAAGTGCTGGAGAAGGTGCTGGAGAAGAACTGGTACTCACAGCCGCTATGGGGGCGTTGGGACATGAGCGACACCGCGACGAAGCCGGAGCTCGAGGATCTGGAGAAGCACCGGGTCGAGCTGACCGGGTACTGCTACCGGATGCTGGGTTCGGCGTTCGAGGCCGAGGACGCCGTACAGGACACGATGGTGCGCGCGTGGCGCAGCTTCGACAAGTTCGAGGGCCGCTCCTCGCTGCGCTCCTGGCTGTACCGCATCGCGACGAATGTCTGCCTGGACCTGCTGAACGCGGGCAACAAGCGGGCCCGTCCGATGGACTTGACCGCCGCGGCCCCGCTCGCGCAGGCCGCGCTGACCCCCCGCCCGGACAATGTGTGGCTGGAGCCGATGCCCGACGCCCGTGTCCTGCCCACCGTGCACGACCCGGCGGAGGCCGCCGTCGCGAAGGAGTCGGTGCGGCTCGCGTTCGTCGCGGCGCTGCAGCAACTGCCGCCGAAGCAGCGGGTGGTGCTCCTGCTGCGCGAGGTGCTGGCCTGGAAGGCGACCGAGGTCGCGGAGCTGCTCGACACGACGGTCGCGTCGGTGAACAGCGCGCTCCAGAGAGCGCGGGCCACGCTCGCCGAGGCCCCGCCCGCCGACTCGGCGACGGCGGACCCGCTCGACGAGGAGCAGCAGAAGCTCCTGGAGCGTTACGTCGCGGCCTTCGAGGGCTACGACATGAAGGCGCTGACCGAGCTGCTCGCCGAGGACGCGGTCATGACGATGCCGCCGTTCGACCTGTGGCTGCGCGGCACGGACGACATCACCGGCTTCATGCTGACGCTCGGTCACGAGTGCGAGAACTCGCGCCTGTTGCCGGTGTCGGCGAACGGGACGCCCGCGTTCGCCCACTACAAGCCCGACCCGGAGAACGGCGGATACATGCCGTGGGCGATCCAGGTCCTGGAGATCTCAGACGGCCGGATCGCCGGTTTCCACTGCTTCCTGGACCTCAGCCGACGGTGGTTCCCGCTGTTCGGCGTCCCGGAGCACCTGGACGCCTGAGGTCCCCGCGCTCGGACCCGGGCTCGGCCCCGGACCCGGGCTCCGGCTTTCGGCGGACAGGACTCCGTCGAGGCCGGTGAGGCCGAGCATCAGCGTGAGGCGGGGGGACGGATCCCGCAGCCGTATCCGTCCCCCGGCCCGCCGTGCGGCGAGCTGCATCCGGGCGAGCGCGTCGAGGGTGGCGAGGTCGGTGCTCGTCACGGCGGACACGTCGCAGACGACCGTACGGGCGTCCGCGCCGGGCGGGGCCCCGCCGAGGGCGGCACGGACCTGGTCGCAGAGCAGCGGTGCGTCGCCGGGGCGGATCGGCCCGGCGAGCACGACGACGGAAGGGGTCGTTGAGGCAGCCACGTAGTCATGACCGTGCGACGGCCCGGAACTCATCGGCGTCGGACGGACACCCGGCGTGTGCCGCGTCACGTCGGAGTGGATCACGTTGACCTCCGGCGCACGCGCGGCCGAGGGTGGAGCCCGTGCAAGGGGTTCTGAACGGGTTCGCGGTCATCGCCGTCGTCATCGGCGTCGGCTATCTCATCGGCCGGAAGGGCTATCTGGGCGAGAGCGGCCGGGACGTCCTGACGAAACTGGCCTTCCACGTGGCGACCCCGGCGCTGCTCTTCACGATGCTGGCGCGGGCCGACCTGTCCGTGATCCTCTCCCCGAGCCTCCTGGTCACGGCCCTGTCGACGCTGGCCGTCGCGGGGGTCTTCGTGTCCGTGGCGGTCGTACGGGGCTGGGGTGTGGGCCGCACGACGATCGGCGCGCTGTGCTCCTCGTACGTGAACTCGGGGAACCTGGGCATCCCGATCGCGGTGTACGTGCTGGGGAACGCGTCGCTCGTGGCGCCGGTGCTGCTGTTCCAGCAGATCGTGGTGACGCCGGTCGCGCTGACGATCCTGGATCTGGCGGAGGCGTCGGGGACGCGGCAGTCGTGGTGGCGGCGGGTCCTCACGCCGTTCCGGAACCCGATCGCGATCGGAGCCTTGTCCGGGGTCGTGGTGTCGGCGACGGGGTGGACGGTGCCGGCGCCCGTCTTCGACCCGCTGAAGCTCATCGCGAACATGTCGGTGCCGATGATCCTCATCGCGTTCGGGATCTCGCTGTGCGGGAGTTCGTGGCCGGGCGGTCCGGGCTCGGACCGGGTGCCGGTGCTGCTGTCCTCGGTGCTGAAGTCCGTCGGGCAGCCTGCCGTGTCCTGGGCGCTGGCGTCTTTCGTCTTCGGCCTGAGCGGGGCGCGACTCCTGGACGTCGTCGTGACCTCGGCGCTCCCGGCGGCCCAGAACCTCTTCACGTACGCCAGCCGTTACGGGGTGGGAGAGCGCCTGGCCCGGGAGTCGATCCTGCTGTCGACGATGGGATCGGTGCCGGTTCTGGTGCTGGTGGCGGCGCTGCTGGGCTGAGGCGTCAGTCCGTGCAGGGCAGCAGTTTGGTGTCGAGGGCGACGTCGAAGGGCGCGGGCAGCCGCAGCTGGTCTCCGTATTGAACGGTGGCGAGAACGCGATAGGTTCCGGCCGACGGATCGCCGTAGAGGGTCGCGGTCGGGCGGCCCGAGTGCCACGGGTCGAGCAGCAGGTACAGCGGTACGCCTGCTTTGGCGTAGCCGTTGACCTTGCTGACACGGTCATGGTTGGCGTTGCTCCGCGAGGTGATCTCGCCGACCAGCTCAGCCTCGGCCGCCTGCACGCGCCGCCCCTCGCGCAGTGCCGTCCGGGGGACGACACAGAGGTCGGGGATGTAGAGGCCGGCGGCATCCGCCGCCACCAGACCGAGGGTCTGGTAGATGCCACATCCGTCGGGCCGTGCCGGCCAGAGAATCTCCGTGACGATCTCAGCGGCGTCGTTGTGCTCTTCGGAAGGCGGCGGGGCCAAGGTGACGATCCCTTCGATGATCTCCACCTTGCAGCCCTCGGGGGCGTCCGTCGCCTCCCAGAGGCGTACGGCGGCGTCCCAGTCCGAGCCGGCCGACGGCTCGGGCTCGACTGCGAGTGCGCTCATGGCGGTGCTCCAATCGGTCGTCACCGATACCAGCATGCCGAACGGGACCGGCGGCGGTCCACCGATCCCGTTCACCCGAAAGGGGAAACCGCAGGTCAGGCGATACGTTCCAGCACGATCGGCGCCGCCGTGAAGGGGGTGTCGGAGGGGGCGATGTCGTAGGCGCCCTCCAGTGCCTCCAGGGCGTAGGCGAAGCGCTCGGGGGTGTCCGTGTGGAGGGTCAGCAGGGGGCGGCCCGCCTCGACGGAGTCGCCGGGCTTGGCGTGGAGTTCGACGCCGGCGGCGGCCTGCACGGGGTCCTCCTTGCGGGCGCGCCCCGCGCCGAGCCGCCAGGCGGCCAGGCCGACGCCCATCGCGTCGAGGCGAGTCAGCACGCCGGACTCCGCGGCCGTGACGACGTGCGTCTCCCGGGCCGTCGGCAGCGGGGCCAGCGGATCGCCGCCCTGCGCCGCGATCATGCCGCGCCACGCGTCCATCGCCGAGCCGTCGGCCAGGGCCTTCGCCGGGTCCGCGTCCTTCAGGCCCGCCGCGTCGAGCATCTCGCGGGCCAGCGCGAGGGTCAGTTCGACGACGTCGGCGGGGCCGCCGCCGGCCAGGACCTCGACGGATTCCCGCACTTCGAGCGCGTTGCCCGCCGTCAGGCCGAGCGGGGTGTTCATGTCGGTGAGGAGGGCGACGGTGGGCAGCCCGTGGTCGGCGCCCAGGCCCACCATCGTGCGGGCCAGTTCGCGCGCCGCGTCCAGCTCCTTCATGAAGGCGCCGGAGCCCACCTTCACGTCCAGGACCAGCGAGCCCGTGCCCTCGGCGATCTTCTTGGACATGATCGAGGAGGCGATGAGCGGGATGCACTCGACGGTCGCGGTGACGTCGCGCAGGGCGTAGAGCTTCTTGTCGGCGGGGGCGAGGCCGCTGCCGGGGGCGCAGACGACGGCGCCGACGTCCTCCAGGGTGCGCATCATCTCGGCGTTGGTGAGGTTCGCGCGCCAGCCGGGGATCGCCTCCAGCTTGTCGAGCGTGCCGCCGGTGTGGCCGAGGCCGCGCCCGGACAGCTGCGGCACGGCGGCCCCGCACGCGGCGACCAGCGGGGCGAGCGGCAGCGTGATCTTGTCGCCGACGCCGCCGGTGGAGTGCTTGTCGGCGGTGGGCCGGGACAGCGCGGAGAAGTCCATGCGCTCGCCGGAGGCGATCATCGCGGCGGTCCAGCGGGCGATCTCGGCGCGGTCCATCCCGTTGAGGAAGATCGCCATGGCGAGGGCCGACATCTGCTCGTCGGCGACCTCGCCGCGCGTGTAGGCGTCGACGACCCAGTCGATCTGCTCATCGCTCAGGCGGCCCCGGTCCCGCTTCGTACGGATGACGGAGATGACGTCCATGGCTTTCCTGCCTTCCAGCACCGGCTTGCGTGGGATCCGTCGACTCTACGCGCATAGAACCGGCGGGAGAAAGAGGGCCCCGCCGACCAATTCGCCGGGGCCCTCGGGGTGTTGCTCGGGGATCAGGCGTCCTCGCGGCCCAGGTTCTCGGGGCCGAACGCGTCCGGCAGCAGCTCGGCGAGCGGGCGCACTCCGGACGCGGTCTCCAGGAGGAGGTCCTTGCCGCCGAACTCGTAGAGCAGCTGGCGGCAGCGGCCGCACGGCATCAGGATCTCGCCCTTGCCGTCGACGCACGTGAAGTGGGTCAGCCGGCCGCCGCCGGTGAGGCGCAGTTGGGAGACGAGCCCGCACTCGGCGCACAGGCCGATGCCGTACGAGGCGTTCTCCACGTTGCAGCCGGTCACCGTGCGGCCGTCGTCGACGAGCGCCGCCGCGCCGACCGGGAAGCCCGAGTAGGGGGCGTACGCGTGGGACATGGCCTCGCGCGCGGCCGCGCGCAGGGCCTCCCAGTCGGTCGCGTCGGCGCCGGTCACTTGCCCTGGCCCTTCCGGTACGGCTGTCCGTTCGCCTTCGGCATGCGCAGGCGCTGGGCCGAGAGGGCGAGGACGAGCATGGTCAGGACGTACGGCATGGCCGTGGCGACCTGGCTGGGGACGGAGTCCGTGGTGGCGTACCAGAAGAAGAGCAGCACGGAGACGGCGAGCGTGACGACCGCGCCGGTGATCTTCTTCTTCCAGATCAGCCAGGCCACGGCGAAGAGCGCGAGGACGGCGATCAGGAGGAGCAGCGCGTGCGTGTTCTCGGTGCCGCCGCGGACCTTGAGGGTGTCGCTGTAGCCGAACAGGCCGGCGCCGAGGGCGAGGCCGCCCGGCATCCAGTTGCCGAAGATCATGGCGGCGAGGCCGATGTAGCCGCGGCCGCCGGTCTGGCCCTCCAGGTAGTAGTTGGAGGAGACCTCGGAGAGGAAGGCGCCGCCGAGGCCGGCGAGCGCGCCCGAGATGATCACGGCGAGGTACTTGTACTTGATGACGTTGACGCCGAGGGACTCGGCCGCGACCGGGTTCTCACCGCAGGAGCGCAGACGCAGGCCGAACGAGGTGCGCCACAGCACCCACCAGGAGACGGGCACGAGGGCGACGGCGATGACGGTCAGCCAGGACACACCGGTCATGATGCCGCCGAGCAGGCCCGCGACGTCGGATATCAGGAAGTAGCCGTGCTTGTTGAGGTCGGCGAGCGCGTCGGCGAGGCCGGGCACGGTGAACTCGCCGAGGCTCGGGACCGCCGGGGACTGCCGGGAGGTGGCGCCGTCCATGCCGTCGTAGACGAGGACGGACAGGTAGCGGGTGGCGCCGAGGGCCAGGATGTTGATCGCCACACCGGAGACGATGTGGTTCACGTTGAAGGTGACCGTGGCGAGCGCGTGGACGAGGCCGCCGAGCGCGCCGCCGATCAGGGCGGCGAGGACGCCGACCCAGGGGCCCCACTGGTAGCCGGCCCAGGCACCGAACCAGGTGCCGAGGATGAGCATGCCCTCGAGGCCGATGTTGACGACGCCGGCGCGCTCGGCCCACAGGCCGCCGAGTCCGGCCAGGCCGATCGGCACGGCGAGCCGCAGCGCGGTGGACATCTGGCTGACGGAGGTGAGCCCGTTCGCGTCGGTGATCAGGCGGACCGCCGAGACCAGGCAGAGCAGCCCGGCGACGATCAGCATCAGGACGGGAAGGCTGAGCCTGCGCCGGGCCGCCGGGGCGGCGGCAGGCGTCTTGTCGAGTGCGGGAGCCGTGCTCATCGGGCCGCCACCTCCTTCTTCGTGTCGTTGTTGTCGTCGCTGTCGTCGGGTCCCGCGGCGGCGAGGACGTGGCCCGCCGCGAGTTCGGCGCCGACGCGGCTCTGCTGGCGGCGGGTGCCCCAGACGCGGACGGACTCGTAGGAGACGACCACGGCGATGACGATGAGGCCCTGCATGATCGTGGCGATCTCGGAGCTGTAGCCCTGCAGGTCCAGCGGGTCGGCGGCGTTGAACAGCCAGGACAGCAGGAGCGAGGCGAGGGCCATGCCGGCCGGGCTGTTGCGGCCGAGCAGCGCGACGGTGATCGCGTTGAAGCCGAGCGAGGCCGGGAAGGAGTCGGAGAAGGTGTGCGTCGAGCCGAGCAGCGTGGGCAGGCCCGCGAGGCCCGCGACCGCGCCGGACAGCAGCATCGCGGTGAGCACCATCTTCTTGGCGGAGACGCCGGAGGCGGCGGCCGCGGACTCGGAGGCGCCGGAGGCGCGCAGGTCGAAGCCGAAGCGGGTGCGGTTGAGCATCACCCAGTAGACGATGCCGAGGAGCACGGCCACGGCGACGAAGCCGTAGATGGTGCCGATGGAGTCGCCCAGGTTGAGGCCGGGGAACCAGCCGGCCTTGTCCATCTCGCCGGTCGTGCGGTTGTTGCCGACGGCGACACCGAACGCGTCCTCGAGCGTGAGGTACGCGATGACGGACCCCGCGATCGAGTTCAGCATGATCGTGGAGACGACCTCGCTGACGCCGCGGGTCACCTTGAGGACACCGGCGATACCGGCCCACAGCGCGCCGGTCACGGCGGCCGACAGGATCAGCAGCGGGATCTGGAGGAAGGCCGGGAACGCGATGTGCGCGCCGACGATGGCGGCGACACAGGCGGCGAGCCGGTACTGGCCCTCGACGCCGATGTTGAAGAGGTTCATCCGGAAGCCGATGGCGACCGCGAGCGCGCCGATGTAGAGACCGGCGGCGTCATTGATGATGAGGACCTGGACGTCGGAGAACGTCGCCTGCTCGAACATGATCGAGAACGGCTCGACCGGGTTCTCGCCGGAGGCGAGCAGCACCAGCGAGGTCAGGGCGAACGCGACGACCAGCGCGATCACGGGACCGGCGGCCGCGAGCAGGATCCGCTCGGAGTCCCAGCGCTTGGGGTTGTTCATGGTCAGGCACCGTCTTCCGTGTGCTCCAGGTGGCCCGAGGCGGCACCGGTCATGGCGGATCCCAGCTCTTCCGGGGTGATGGAGGCCGGGTCGGCGTCGGCGACCAGGCGGCCGTCGTAGATGACCCGGAGGGTGTCGGACAGGCCGATCAGCTCGTCGAGGTCGGCCGAGATGAGCAGCACGGCCAGGCCCTCGCGGCGGGCCTCGCGGATCTGGTCCCAGATCTGCGCCTGCGCGCCGACGTCCACACCGCGGGTGGGGTGGGCGGCGATCAGGAACTTGGGGGCGTGGCTCATCTCGCGGCCGACGATCAGCTTCTGCTGGTTGCCGCCGGACAGGGAGGCGGCCGTGACGTCGATGCCGGGGGTGCGGACGTCGTACTCCTTGACGATCCGCGTGGTGTCGGCCTGCGCGGCCTTCGGGTCGAGCCACATGCCCTTGGAGTTGGGGGCCTCGGTGACGTGGCCGAGGATGCGGTTCTCCCAGAGGGGGGCGTCCAGGAGCAGGCCGTGGCGGTGCCGGTCCTCGGGGATGTAGCCGACGCCGGACTCGCGGCGCCTGCGGGTCGCCCAGGAGGTGATGTCCTCGCCGAGCAGGGTGACGGTGCCGCTGTCGGCCTGGACGAGGCCGATCAGGGTCTCGATCAGCTCGGTCTGGCCGTTGCCCTCGACGCCCGCGAGGCCGAGCACCTCACCGGCGTGGATGGTGAAGGTGATGCCGTCGAGCAGCGGCTTGCCGCCGCCGGGGGCGGCCAGGCGCAGGTCCTCGGCCTGGAGCACGGGGCGGTCGGTGACCGTGGAGTCGGCGGTCTCCGGCGTGGGGAGCTCGCTGCCGACCATCAGCTCGGCGAGCTGCTTGGGGGTCGTCTCGGCGGGGACGGCGGTGCCGACCGTGGTGCCGCGCCGGATGACGGTGATCTCGTCGGCGACGGAGAGGACCTCGCCGAGCTTGTGCGAGATGAAGATGACCGACAGGCCCTCCGCCTTGAGCTCGCGCAGGTTGTCGAAAAGCGCGTCGACCTCCTGCGGGACGAGGACGGCGGTCGGCTCGTCGAGGATCAGGGTGGTGGCGCCGCGGAAGAGGACCTTGAGGATCTCGACGCGCTGGCGGTCGGCGACGCCGAGGTCCTCGACAAGGACGTCGGGGCGGACGCCGAGGCCGTAGCGCTCGGATATCTCGAGGATCTTGCGGCGGGCCTTCGCGCCGATCCCGTACAGCTTCTCGCTGCCGAGGACGACGTTCTCGAGGACGGTGAGGTTGTCCGCGAGCATGAAGTGCTGGTGCACCATGCCGATGCCGCGGGCGATCGCGTCGGCGGGCGAGGAGTAGGAGACCTGCTCGCCGTGGATGGTGATGGTGCCCTCGTCCGGCTTCTGCATGCCGTAGAGGATCTTCATCAGCGTGGACTTGCCCGCGCCGTTCTCACCGACGAGGGCGTGCACGGTGCCCTTGCGGACGGTGAGGCAGATGTCGTGGTTGGCGACGACGCCGGGGAACCTCTTGGTGATGCCCTTGAGTTCTACGGCGACGGTGGTCGGCGGGGAGCTTGACGTGGCGATGGCGCACTCTCCTGGGAAAGGGGGCCGGCTACACGCGTAGCGCCCCAACATCGGTGTGCGAGAAGTGGGTTCGAGCGACTTCGAGCGATGTCGAGTGTTCAAACTGCGATGCGATCGGACTGCTGCGGCGATCTGACGGCGATGACGAGCAGGATCGCACGAACGGGGTACGGGGCAGAAGCGCCCCGCACCCCCGTTGTGGCGCCGCTTACTTGGCGGGCTTGAGGTCGACCTTGATGGAGCCGTCGACGATGCCGGCCTGGGCCTTCTTGAGGGCCGCCTGCAGCTTCGCGTCGCTCTTGAACGCCGGGTTGGAGTCGGCCAGGGAGACCTCGCCCGACTTCAGGTCACCGGTGATGACGCCGGTCTGCGGCTTGCCGTCCTTGACGGACTGCGCCAGGTTGAAGATCGCCTTGGCGACGTCCTTCGTGGCGGAGGTGATGATCGAGTCCTTGTACTTCGCCAGGGCCTGCTGGCCGTACTGGTCGGAGTCGACACCGATGGCGAGCTTCTTGGCGCCGGCGGCGGCCTCGATGACGCCCTGACCGGACAGGCCGGCCGCGTGGTAGACGACGTCGGCGCCGTCCTCGATCTGCTTCTCGGCGGCGGCCTTGCCGAGGTCCGGGGAGGCGAAGCCCTTGGCGGGGTCCTCGTCGAGGTACTGGACCTCGACCTTGACGCCCTTCTTGGTGTCCTTGACGCCCTGCTCGAAGCCGGCCTGGAACTTGTTGATCAGCGCGTTGTCGACGCCGCCGACGAAGCCGACCGTGTCCGACTTGGTCTTCAGGGCGGCGGTGACGCCGGCGAGGTAGGAGACCTCGTTCTCCTGGAAGACCAGGTCGGCGATGTTCTTCCCCTGGACCGAGGAGTCGTCGACGATGCCGAAGGTGACCTTCGGGTACTTCGCCGCGGCCTCCTTGACGGCCGGGGCGTAGGAGTAGCCGATGCCGACGATCGGGTTGTAGCCGGCCTTCGCCAGGTTCACCAGACGCGCGGTCTTGTCGTCGTCGGACTCGCCGTCCTTGGGCTCCTGGTCGGCGACCTGGTAGCCGAACTCGCTCTTGGCCTGCTTCAGACCCTCGTAGGCGGCGTCGTTGAACGACTGGTCGCCCTTGCCGCCCACGTCGTAGGCGATGGCGAGGCCCTTCTCCTTGCCGCCGTCCGACTTGGCGGCGTCGGAGGAGGTGCCGCCACAGGCGGCGAGGGCGAGGGCGAGAGAGGCGGTGGCGGTGCCTGCGACCGCTATGCGGGAAACCCGGCGCATTGAGAAGTGCTCCTTCGTACAAGCGCCGGGACAGCAGTGACCGACGCTGAGTTCGCCGCAGAGTAACGCGCGTAGACAAAACATAAAACCCCTAATGTCCAACCTGTTACCGGCCAGAAACGAGGCGAGCGTCACACGCCCCGAGGGCCTTCCCGAATGCGAAGAAGGGCGGGCGCTGATGGGATCAGCGCCCGCCCTTGACGTTGTACGTATGACGCGGCCCCCGCCGCGCCGGGGTCACTTCTTCGGCTTGGTGTCCACCTTGATCGTGCCGTCGACGATGCCCTGCTTGGCCTTGGCGACCGCGTCGGCGAGACCGGAGATGGTCTTGTACTGGGGGTTGGTCTCGGCCACGCCGACACCGTCGACCTTGAGGTCGAAGGTCTGCACGCCGCTGAGCGGCTTGCCGTCCTTCACCGACTTCGCCAGCGTGTAGATGGAGCCGCCGACCTCCTTGAGCGCGGAGGTGAGGATGTAGTCCTTGTACTTGTCGAGCGTCTTCTGCGCGTACTGGTCGGAGTCGACGCCGATGACCCACTTCTTCTGCTCGGCGGCCGCCTTGATCACGCCCTGACCGGACAGGCCGGCCGCGTGGTAGATCACGTCGGCGCCGTCCTCGAGCTGCTTGTCGGCGGCGGCCTCACCGAGGTCGGGGCTGGCGAAGCCCTTCGCGGGGTCCTCGTCGAGGTACTGGACCTCGACCTTGACGCCCTTCTTGGTGTCGGCGACGCCCTGCTCGAAGCCGGCCTCGAACTTGTTGATCAGCTCGTTGTCGACACCGCCGACGAAGCCCACGTGGTCGGACTTGGTGGCCTTGGCGGCGGCGACGCCCGCCAGGTACGAGGACTCGTTCTCCGCGAAGACCAGCGAGGCCACGTTGTCGCCCTCGACGACGGAGTCGACGATGCCGAAGGTCGTCTTCGGGAACTTCTTCGCGACGTCCTTCATGGCGGGGCCGTACGCGAAGCCGATGCCGACGACCGGGTTGTAACCCGCCTTCGCCAGGTTGCTCAGGCGCTGGGCCTTGTCGTCGTCGGACTCGCCGTCCTTGGGCTCCTGGTCGGCCGTCTTGTAGCCGAACTCCTTCTGGGCCTTGACCAGGCCCTCGTAGGCGGAGTCGTTGAAGGACTGGTCGCCCTTGCCGCCCACGTCGTAGGCGATGGCCAGGCCCAGGTTCTTCTTGTCGCCGTCGTTGCTGTTCTTCTCACTGCTGGTGCCGCCACACGCGGTGGCGGCGAGCGCCAGACCCGTGACACCTATCGCGATCTGGGTAAGCCGCGTTACTCGACGCATCAGGATTTTCCCCAATCATCCAACACGCCTGGTGTGGCGCTCAGTTCGGCGCACGATAACGCGCGTAGAACCGCCGCGTAATGCCCTTGCCGGGGCCGTTATCGATTCGTGCCGCCCGCCGGTGACGGTGGGGTCCGTCACGGCGGCGAACGGTGACGAATCGGCCGGGGTCAGGGCTGGGCGTCCAGGAGCGCGGCGGCCGTGAACAGCTCGACGCCGACCGTGATCGCGTCCTCGTCCGCGTCGAAGTCGCCCTGGTGCAGATCGCGGCTGGTCCGGTCGCCCGGCGCCTTCACCCCGAGCCGGGCCATCGCGCCGGGCACGTGCTCCAGGTACCAGGAGAAGTCCTCGCCGCCGAGGCTCTGCGTGGTGCCCTCCACGGCGTCCGGGCCGAGCCGGGCGGTCATCGCGTCGCGGAGCAGCTCGGTGACCGCCGGGTCGTTGACCACGGGCGGGACGCCGCGGATGTAGTCGACGACCGGCTTCGCCCGGTACAGCTCGGCGATCTCCTGGATCGCCCCGTGCACCAGGTCCGGCGCCGCCCGCCAGGACTCCAGGTCCAGGCAGCGGACCGTGCCGGACAGCTCGGCGTGCTGCGGGATCACGTTGCACGCGTGGCCCGTCTCCAGGCGGCCCCAGGTGACGGCGAGGCCGGAGCGGGCGTCGACGCGGCGGGCGACGACCGCCGGCACCTCGGTGGCGACCTTGGCCGCGGCCGTGACGAGGTCCGTGGTCAGGTGCGGGCGCGCGGTGTGCCCGCCGGGGCCGTCGAGCGTGACCTCCAGGCGGTCGCAGGCCGAGGTGATCGCGCCGGCCCGCAGACCGATCCGGCCCGCGTCGACCTTCGGGTCGCAGTGCACGCCGATGATCCGGCGCACCCCGTCGAGCACCCCGCACTCGATCACGTCGGGGGCGCCGCCGGGCAGCACCTCCTCGGCGGGCTGGAAGATCAGCCGCACCGGGCGCGGGAGGCGGCCCTGACGGTGCAGCTCGGCGAGGACGAGGCCCGCGCCGAGGACGACGGTGGTGTGCACGTCGTGGCCGCAGGCGTGGGCGCGGTCCGGGACGGTGGACCGGTACGCGCAGTCGGTCTTGGTGTCCGGGATGGGCAGCGCGTCGATGTCGGCCCGCAGCGCGAGCATCTCGCGCCCGCCCTCCCACTCCCCCGTCTCCGTGCCGGTGCCGATGTCGCAGACGAGGCCGGTGCCGATACCGAGCACCCGCGGTACGAGCCCGGCGCGCTCCAGGCGCGCCTTGATCGCCGCGGTGGTGCGGAACTCCTGATTGCCCAGCTCGGGGTGCATGTGCAAGTCGCGGCGGAACGCGACGAGTTCGGCACGGAGCTCTGCGGGCAGGGTGCCGGGGAGGACGTCGCCGGTGGCGGGTCCCCCGGGCTCGTCGGCCTCGGACTCTCGGGACATCAACTGGTTCACCCTCTGAAGGGTAGGGCGGTGCAGGGGTCAACCAACGCGCGATCAACAAAAGTTCAGCCGGATTGGGGTAAGAAAAAGCGTCGCGGTCCGCATGCTGATCACCCGGGGCGGGTATGACCTCTCTTTCTTCCACCAGTGTCGGCGATCTCTGGGCGGACGGCCATCGGCTGCCCGCCGGGGACGCGCTGCATCTGCCCGACGGCACGTCGTACCGCGTCCGCCTCGATCCGTCGGTCCCCGCCGGGTTCCGGCTCGGGGCGCGCATCACGGGGTCGGCGGAGGAGGTCGCGTACGTCGACGGACTCGTCGAGGTGCGGCTCGACGGCGGCGGGGTGCTGTGGGGCGGCGAGGGTGATCACGGGTCTCAGGGGTTCGCGGCGCGGCTGACGGTGGGCGGGGCGCTGGTGTGGGCGCTGTTCCTGGAGGAGTCGAACCCGTTCACACGGGTCGTCGTCGAGGGGCGGGAGGCCGTGTTCCGGTCGACGTCGGGGGTCGTGGTGCGCCTCGGGGTGGAGGATCCGGGGTCAGACCGTGCGGACGCCGCGGGCTGATCCGGCGATGCCGCGGAGGAAGCCCTGGGCGTGGTCGGAGACGCCCTCGCTGAGCCAGCTCGGGTCGATCTCGCAGACCGCGACCTTGACGCCGGTGCCCTCCAGGGCGATCGGCAGGGTGTGCACGACCGTGGACGGGAAGCTGAGGATCGTGCCGCCGATGGGGCCGCGGCGGGCGATCAGCTCGAGCGGCAGGTCGGGGCGGACCACTTCGAGGCCGGTCTCGCCGGCGAGGCGGTGCAGCTTGTCGGCGCTCTCGCGGCGGTGCGCGAAGTAGCGGGTCGCGCCGTGCGCGGCGGCGAGGCCGCTGACCGCCTGGAGGTAGCGGTCGAGATCGACGACCCCGGTCTCGACCAGTGACGTGCCGACGAGGTCGGCGCCGCGGGTGACGCGGGGCGGGCCGAAGCGGTCCCGGGTCCAGGCGTAGGCGTTGGTGGTAACGGTGACGCCGTCGAGGGCCTCGTCCACGGGCATCGACGTGAACAGGGAGACGGTGGTGCGGCCGGGCGCCGGGGTGAGCCGGCGGCGGGCGGCGGCGGACACGGGGGCGAAGACGAGGTCGCGGGGGCCGGGGCGGCCACCGCGCCGGTGCCACCGGACGAGCCGTTCGCCCCGGGCCAGTTGGGAGACGAACTCCATGGTGGCGGTGCCGTCGTCGACGACGACGAGGTCGCGGGCCCTGCGGCCAAGAAACGAATACAGCGTCAGCAGCAGCTGTACGTAGCGGGAGAACGGGTCGCCGATGACGACCCGGTCGGCGGCGCGCAGCGGCCCGGCGAGTCCGCCGATGGTCTGGAACGGGGCGGCGGGTCCGCCCCGCGCCTCCTCCCAGCGCACGGTGTGTCCGTCGGCGCGGGCGAGCTCGGCCATGCGGCGGAGCTGGCCGCGGGTCATGGGGTCGGTGGGCGAGAGGACCACGACGGTCGCGGTGGCCCCGTCCAGGTGCGCCCACTCCAGGACGTTGAGAAGCTGCACCGGGCTCTCTACGAAGCACAGCGTGCTGCCGAACGTACTGCTGCTGGACATGCGGCCCCTCCTGAGGGACACCGAGACGGTCCGGCGCCGGGTTTTCGGGCGCCGGACCGTCGGGGTGGTGAGGGTCAGACGCCGACCGGCTCGCCGGCGGCGTCGGCGATCTCCGACTCGGCGACGACGCCCGCGACGCGGCGCAGCTTCTTCATCGGGCCGAGCTCGGACTCGTAGACCTTCTTGACGCCGTCACCGAGGGAGGCCTCGATGGTGCGGATGTCGCGGACGAGGCGGGTGAGGCCCTGCGGCTCGACGGAGGCGGCCTGGTCGGAGCCCCACATGGCGCGGTCGAGGGTGATGTGGCGCTCGACGAAGGTGGCGCCGAGGGCGACGGCGGCGAGCGTGGTCTGCAGGCCGGTCTCGTGGCCGGAGTAGCCGATCGGGACGTTCGGGTACTCGGCCTGGAGGGTGTTGATCACGCGGAGGTTGAGCTCCTCGGCGACCGACGGGTAGGTCGACGTGGCGTGGCACATGAGGATGTTGTCCGAGCCGAGGACCTCGACCGCGTGACGGATCTGCTTCGGGGTCGACATGCCCGTGGACAGGATGATCGTGCGGCCCGTGGCGCGCAGGGCGCGGAGCAGCTCGTCGTCGGTCAGGGAGGCGGAGGCCACCTTGTGGGCGGGAACGTCGAACTTCTCCAGGAAGGCGACGGCCTCGGTGTCCCACGGGGAGGCGAACCAGTCGATCCCCTTCTTCTTGCAGTAGGTGTCGATCTGGCGGTACTCGTCCTCGCCGAACTCGACGCGGTGGCGGTAGTCGATGTACGTCATGCGGCCCCAGGGGGTGTCCCGCTCGATGTCCCACTGGTCGCGCGGGGTGCAGATCTCGGGGGTGCGCTTCTGGAACTTGACGGCGTCGCAGCCGGCCTCGGCGGCGGCGTCGATCAGCTTGAACGCGTTCTCCAGGTCACCGTTGTGGTTGATGCCGATCTCGCCGGTGACGTACACGGGGCGGCCGGGGCCCGCGGTGCGCGAACCGAAGGTGCGGAGGCGGGAGTTGTCAGCAGACATGTGGGTCACACGTTCCTTACTTGTTTTCGAGGGGGTCGAGAGAGTCGCTCGAGCTGAGGGAGGGGCCGAGGATCCAGCCGGCGATCTCCCGGATCGCGCCTTCGCCACCGGGGAGGGTGGTGACCGCGCGTGCGGCGCCGCGCACGACGTCGTGGGCGCTCGCGACCGCCACGGGCCAGCCGGCGACGGCGAAGCTCGGGAGGTCGTTGACGTCGTTGCCGACGTAGAGCACGCGCTCCGGCGCGATGCCCTGCTCCTCGCACCACTGCTTGAGTGCGAGGTCCTTGCGGTCGATGCCGTGCAGGACCGGGATCTTGAGCTTCCGGGCCCGGGCGGCGACGACCGGGTTCACCTCCGTGGACAGGATCAGCATGCTGAGGCCGCTCTTGCGGAGGGCCGCGATGCCGAGTCCGTCACCGCGGTGCACGGTGACGAACTCCCGTCCGTCGGAGTCGATCAGCACCTTGTCGTCGGTCTGGGTGCCGTCGAAGTCGAGGACGACCGCGTCGATGTCCTCCCGGGTGGGGAGGGTGCGTGCCGCGGTGTCGAAGAGGGGGGCCAGCGCGCGGGCGCGGGCCAGGTCGTGCGGGTCGTCGATCTCCAGGACCCGGGCGGGGTCGGTGCGGACGAGTTCCGTACGGCCGAAGAAGCGGTGTTCGTGGCGGCGGAAGCCGCGGGCGTCCATGGCGTAGACGGCGCCGGTCTCCAGGAGGTCCTGGGGGCGGTCCTGGCGGCGGGGCCGGAAGGACTTGTCGTGGTTGACGCCGTGGCCGCCGGGCTCCACCGTGCCCTCGGTCCCTTCGCGCCAGACGAAGCCGTGGAACGGGGCGACGGTGAGGGCGCTGTCGGCGCCTTCCTCGACGACGGCGCGGACCACGCCGTCGATGTCCTCGCGGACCAGGAAGGGGCTGGTGCACTGGACGAGCAGGACGACGTCGACGGACGCTCCCTGGAGCCCCTCGTGGGTGTCCAGGGCATGCAGCACGGCGGCCTCGGAGGTGGCCGTGTCGCCGGCGATGGCGGCGGGCCGGGTGACGACCTCGGCGCCGGCCTCGCGGGCGGCGGCGGCGATGGCCGCGTCGTCCGTGGAGACGACCACGTCGGTGACGTACCGGCCGGCGAGGCACTCGCGGACGGCGCGGGTCACGAGGGGGACGCCGCCGACCGGGGCGAGGTTCTTGGCGGGCACCCCCTTGGAGCCGCCGCGGGCGGGGATCACCGCGAGCACGCGGCGTACGGGAGCGGCGGCGCCGCCGTCGGGGTCGGTCATCTGCGCTTCTCCTTCGGGCAGTCGGGAGCGGTCTTCGGGGGCGGTCACAGCTCGCCCATCCGGCGGATCACGGGGGCGACGCGCTGGACGCCGTGGCGGTACGCGCCGCGGGCGGCGCGGCGGACGATCTGGCGCACGGCCGAGGGGTCGCGGTCGCCGGCCGGGGCGCCGGGCAGCGGACTGCCGTCGGGCGCGAGGTGGTGGCGGGCGAGGATCCGCGGCAGGTAGCCGGGGGCGGTGGTGCGGCTGTAGTACGGCTCGATGGCGGGCCGGTCGGCGGCGAGCAGCGCCTCGACCTCGGCGCGGGCTCCGTCGAAGGCCTGCCCGTACGTGCCGTCGGCGGCGACGCCCTGCCGGGCGACCCAGGCCGGGTCGGGGGCGGGCAGTTCGCCGGCGTCGAGCCGGTCCCAGGACAGCAGGCAGCCGGAGCCGGTGAAGTGGTGGTTGCCGAGCGCCTCGCGCACCCCGAGGTCGGTGAGCAGCACGGTCGGGATCCGCCGGTGCAGGGCTTCGAGGGCGGCGGTGGAGCTGACCGTGACGAGCAGGTCGGTGCGGTCGAGGACCTCGCCCATGTTCCCGTACACGAGCCGGAAGTTGGGCGGGAGTTCGAGGCGCTGGGCGAGCTTCTGGTAGGGGGTCTCCTCGATGTGCGTGGTGTGTTCGCCGGGCTTGCTGCGCAGCTTGAGGAGGACCTCGCGGTCGGGGTGTGCCTTCGCGTGCCGGACGAGCCGTTCGAGGAGGTACCTGCGGTCGGCCACGGTGTCCGGGACGGACGGCTGGGCGGCGAAGACCACGGTGTACGGGTCGTGCGGCTTGTCGTAGGGCGTGCCGCCGAGGAAGGGCAGCGCGCACTCGGTGACGGAGCCCGCGTCGGCGCCCACTCCCTCGTACACGGCGCGGAACCGGTCCGCGTCGTAGGCCGAGTTGGCGAGGACGACGTCGGCGCCGTGGCGCAGGAGAAGGCCGTCGGCGAGCTTCTCGTAGACGACGCCGACGTAGCCGGTGACGACGACGGGCCGGCGGGTCACGCCGCGCCAGACATGGGCGAGTCCGTGCAGTACGGCCTGGACGGCTCCGCCCACGAGGGCGAGGACGACCACGTCGTACTCTTCGGGTGCGCGTTCCATCTCGCGCAGGAACTCGACCGCGGTGACCTCGCGCAGCCGGTCGGCGCGCACGCCGACCTCGGTGAGCTGGCGGGGGGTGGGGGTCGCTCGGCCGCGCAGCAGGAAGCCGTCGAGGGTGACGTCTTCGCTGCGGAGCCGGGTCGCGGTCAGGGCACCCCATTTCCATCGGGTGTCGGAGTCCGCGAGCACGGCGACCCGGGGGGTCTTCTCGTTCCTTGCTGGCACGTCGAGAAAGTTAGGAAGGCATTTCGAGCCGCGGCCCAACCGGAGTGCAACAAACGGTTAACAGCACACCGACGAATGGCGAATCGGCTCGGGAAACGGGTTATGCCAGGGCTGGTTCACGGTCCCGCCACACGTCGTTCACCTGGCATCAAGGTGACGGTCAAGACGAATGCCGGGCGGGCCGCCTAACGTCACCGACGTGGTCAAGCTCTCCGTCATCGTGCCGTTCTACAACGTGCAGCAATACGCGCCCGACACGCTCAGAAGTCTGCGCGCCAACGCACGTGAAGACTTCGAATTCATTCTCGTCGACGACTGTTCCAGGGACGAGACCCCGGACATTCTCGCGCGCGCCGAGCGCGAGCTGCCGGGGGCGGTCGTCGTCAGACACGAGACGAACGGGGGACTCGCCACCGCGCGCAACACGGGCCTGGACCGGGCGCGCGGCGAATACCTGACGTTCCTGGACGGGGACGACTGGCTCGCGCCCGGGTACTACGGACAACTGGTCGCCGCCATAGAGGGTCTGGGCTGCGATTTCGTACGCACGGACCATGTGCAGTGCACCGCGCGGGCCCGCACCGTGCACCGGGTGCCGCACGGGCTGCGCGACGTCGTCATGGACCCGCGCGAGGCGATCCTGCCGGCGGACCGCTCGACGTCCGTCGACTACGCGTACGCGTGGGCCGGGATCTATCACCGCAGGCTGGCCGACCGGGGGCTGCTGCACTTCACGGACGGGCTGCGCACGGCGGAGGACCGGCCGTGGATCTGGCGGCTGCACCGCGAGGCGGAATCCTTCGCGGCCGTCGGACTTCTCGGTGTCTTCTACCGGCGCGGTGTCGCGTCCTCGCTGACGCAGATCGGCGACGTACGGCAGCTCGATTTCATTCGCGCATTCGACCAGGTCGTACGGGAAACCGCGCAGGACCGGGACGCCGACCGGCTTCTTCCGAAAGCGGTGCGCACTTATTGCGCCATCATTTCCCATCATCTGGGATCCATCGAAAGGTTCGAACCGCCCGTGGCGCGGAAATTGAAGTCCCTCAGCGCGGCGGCGCTCAAGCGCATGCCGCAGCAGGTGCTGGACGACGCGCTCGACTCGATGGACGTCCAGCGGGCGACCCGGCTGCGCCGGCTGCGCCGCCGCCCCGTCAGTGCGGAGGCCGCCGCGTGACCACCCGCATCCTTCTCGCCTCCACGCTGTACGGCACGGCCACGCTGGCGGCGGCGCTCGACGCCGAGGCGTTCACGCCCGCCGACCGCACGATCCTCCTCGTCGCCAACAACGCGGCGACGCCCGAGACGACGCCGTCGGTCGACGTGATGCCGGGCTTCGAGCGGCTGCGCGACCGGTTCGACGACGTCCTGTCGTGGAACGAGGCGATCGCCCCGTTCCACCCCGGCGGATGGGCGCCCCGCCCGGACGATCTCCCGCTGTGGGAGCGCTACTTGAGGCTCCTGTGGAACCTGGGCGACGACGACATCGAGCTCGCCGTCGAGTCGATCCAGGTCAACCCGGCCATGGCCGTCGCGCAGATCTTCACCGGCGCGCCCGTCGACGTGTACGCGGACGGCCTGATGAGCTACGGCCCCACCCGCAACAAGATCGACCCGCTGGTCGGCACCCGGGTGCGCAGGCTGCTCCATCTGGACCTGGTGCCGGGACTGCGGCCGCTGCTGCTCACCGAGTTCGGCGTCGCGCCGGAGATCGTCCCGACGGAGGCCTTCGTCAAGGTCCTCGCCGAACTCGGCGACACGGCCGACGAGTTGCCCGCCGTCCCCGCCGAACCGGCCCTGCTGCTCGGCCAGTACCTCTCCGCGCTCGACATCCTGAGCGCGGAGGAGGAAGAGGAGCTGCACGTCCGGATGATGCGCGGCGCCGTCGAACTCGGCCACCGCAGCATCGTGTTCAAACCGCACCCGACGGCCCCGGCCCGCTGGTCGCGCACCCTGGAGAAGGAGGCGGAGCGGCTCGGCGTCGAGCTCACCGTCCTCGACACCCCGGTCCTCGCCGAGGTCCTCTACCAGCGCACCCGCCCGGCCCTCGTCGTCGGCTGCTTCTCGACGGCCCTGCTCACGGCGTCCGCCCTGTACGGGATCCCGGTGGCCCGCGTCGGCACCGACACCCTGCTCGACCGGCTCGCCCCGTACCAGAACAGCAACCGGGTGCCCGTCACGATCGTCGACGCGCTGCTGCCCGAGCTGGGCGACCGCGCGGGCGTCGAGTCGCAGGAACAGGGCTTCTCCGTCGCCGAGCTGACGGAGCTGCTGCGGGCGGTCGGCTTCGCGATGCAGGCGAAGATCTACCCGGACCTGCGCCCGGCCGCCGAGCGGTACCTCTCCGCGCACCTGAACGCGCACACCTGGCGGTACTTCAAGCGCCGCCGGCTGACCTCGCTCGGCCTGCCCGGGGCCGTCCCGACCCAGCTCGCCTTCATCCCGCGCAACGCCGCGGTGCGCCGGGTGGCGCGGCGGGCCCGATCCTTCAAGCGAGCCGCACTCGGATGACCGTCACCGGCACGACCGCAGCCTCCGCCGTACCCGGCCCCGGCGGGGTGGACACCGGCCCCCCGCCACCGGCCGTCAAGCGTGCCGTGCCGCGCCTGTACGCCCTCGACGGGCTGCGGCTCGTCGCCGCGCTGATGGTCGCGGCCTACCACTACGGCGGGCGGGGCGGTGAGGTGTCCCGCGCCTGGGGCAGCTCACCGGCCGAGCAGTTCCCCTCGCTCCACGGCTGGTTCGCGTACGGCTGTCTCGGGGTGCAGGTCTTCTTCGTCATCAGCGGGTTCGTGATCTGCATGAGCGGCTGGGGGCGGCCGCTGCGCTCCTTCTTCGCCTCGCGCGCGTCCCGGCTGCTGCCGTCCTACTGGGTGGCGATCGTGCTGGTCACGGCGGTCTTCGCGCTGCCGGTCGTCGCCTACGAGGCCGTCGGGCCCAGCGACGCCCTGGTGAACCTGACCATGCTCCAGCAGCCGCTCGGCGCGCACCGGGTGCTCGGGGTGTGCTGGACGCTGTGGGCGGAGATCCGCTTCTACGCGCTGTTCGCCCTGTTCGTCGTCCTGCCCGGCGCCTCGCGCCACCGGGTGCTGCTGTTCTGCGCGGTGTGGACGATGGCGGCGGCGCTGGCCGACGCCTCGAACGAGCCGCTGCTCGAACTCGTCCTGGTGCCGGAGTACGCGCCGTTCTTCATCGGCGGCATCGGCCTGTACCTGGTGCACCGGGACCGGCGGGACGCCACCGCTTGGGGCGTCGTCGCGGTCGGCTGGCTCGTCGGGCAGCACTACGCGGTGGCCGGCCTGTGGCACGCCCCGAACCCGGCCTTCTTCTCCTACCGCCACACCTCGGTGATCATCGCGATCGTCACCCTCGGCTTCGCGGCGGTGGCGGCGGTCGCGCTCGGGTGGTTCCGGTGGGCGAACTGGCGCCGGCTGACGGTCGCGGGCGCGCTCACGTACCCGTTCTACCTGGTCCACGAACACCTGGGCTGGGTGACGATCGGCTTCCTGCACCAGCGCCTGGGCCTGCCGTCGTGGGCCACGTTCGCGGGGACGATCGCCGCGATGCTGGCCCTGGCGTGGGTGCTGAACCGGTACGTGGAGGAGTGGGCGACGCCGCGACTGCGGAGGGCGCTGTCCGCTTAGGCGCTGGCCAGGGACAGCTTCACGGCGAAGCCGAGGAAGAGGACGCCGGCCGCGGAGGTCGCGCCCGCCGACAGCCGCCGGCGCCGCTGGAACGCGGCCGCGAGGCGGGTGCCGCTGAAGATCAGGGCCGACAGGTACAGCACGCTCGCGGCCTGGGCGAAGGCGCCGAGGATCACGAAGGACAGCGCGGGGTACGCGTACGAGGGGTCGACGAACTGCACGAAGAAGGCGATGAAGAACAGGATCGCCTTCGGGTTGAGCAGGCTGATGACGAACGCCCTGCGGTAGGGCCGCTCCTGGGCCTCCTGCACCTCGTCCGCACCGGTCCGGGCGGCGAGCCGCTCGCGGCGGGTGCGCCACATGCTCCAGGCCGCGCGGAGCATCCCGACGGCGAGCCAGGTCAGATAGCCGGCGCCCGCGTACTTCACGATCCCGAACAGCACGGCGTTGGCCTGGAGCAGGGAGGCGACCCCCGCGGCCGACAGCGTCATCAGCACGGTGTCCCCGCACCAGACGCCGGCGGCGGCCTTGTAGCCGGTGCGTATGCCCTTGCGGGCGGCGACGGAGAGCACGTACAGCGAGTTCGGCCCCGGCAGAAGGACGATGAGGACGAGCCCCGCGAGATAGGTCGGCAGATCGATGACACCCAGCATGGCCGGAGTGTCGCACGACAATACGAAATACCCCCAACCGATTCCGCATCCCGGACGGGAGCCCCTCCGGGGGCTGCCGGGCGAGGATCATCGCCGGGTACCGCGCCGTCGTGGCTGGTCGCGCAGTTCCCCGCGCCCCTGTCGGGGCGTATCTGACTCGGGGTGCCGGGTCACCGACCCCCCGCCCCATCAGAACGCGTCGGACGGCACATAAGTCCCCCACACCTCGCGGAGCGCCCCGCAGACCTCGCCGACCGTCGCGCGGGCGCGCAGGGCGTCCTTCATGGGGTAGAGGACGTTGTCGTCGCCCCCGGCCGCCTTCTTCAGGGCGGCCAGCGCGGCGTCCACCGCAGGCTGGTCGCGCTCCGCCCGCAGCCGCGCCAACCGCTGCGCCTGCTGGGCCTCGATGGCCGGGTCGACGCGGAGCGGCTCGTAGGGCTCCTCCTCGTCGAGCTGGAAACGGTTGACCCCGACCACGACCCGCTCACCCGAGTCGGTCTCCTGCGCGATCCGGTACGCGGAGTGCTCGATCTCCGCCTTCTGGAAGCCGCGCTCGATCGCGCTCACCGCCCCGCCCAGGTCCTCGACCTTCCCCATGAGCGCGAGGGCGGCCGCCTCCACGTCGTCCGTCATCTTCTCGACGACGTAGGACCCGGCGAACGGGTCCACGGTGGCCGTCACGTCCGTCTCGTAGGCCAGCACCTGCTGCGTCCGCAGGGCCAGCCGCGCCGACTTGTCCGTCGGCAGCGCGATCGCCTCGTCGAAGGAGTTCGTGTGCAGCGACTGCGTGCCGCCGAGCACCGCGCCCAGACCCTGGACCGCGACCCGCACCAGGTTCACCTCGGGCTGCTGCGCGGTCAGCTGCACCCCGGCCGTCTGCGTGTGGAAGCGCAGCATCAGCGACTTGGGGTTCTCCGCGCCGAACTCCTCCTTCATCACCCGCGCCCAGATCCGCCGGGCCGCCCGGAACTTGGCGACCTCTTCGAGGATCGTCGTCCGGGCGACGAAGAAGAAGGAGAGGCGGGGGGCGAAGTCGTCCACGTCCATGCCGGCGGCCACGGCGGTGCGGACGTACTCGATGCCGTCGGCGAGCGTGAACGCGATCTCCTGCGCGGGAGACGCCCCCGCCTCCGCCATGTGGTACCCGGAGATCGAGATCGTGTTCCACTTCGGGATCTCGGCCCGGCAGTACTTGAAGATGTCCGCGATCAGCCGCAGGGAGGGCTTCGGCGGGAAGATGTACGTGCCGCGGGCGATGTACTCCTTCAGCACGTCGTTCTGGATCGTGCCGGTCAGCCGGTCCGCCGGCACGCCCTGCTCCTCCGCGACCAGTTGGTACAGCAGGAGCAGCAGCGACGCGGGCGCGTTGATCGTCATCGACGTGGAGACCTTGTCGAGCGGGATCCCGTCGAACAGGACCCGCATGTCGTCGATCGAGTCGATGGCGACGCCCACCTTGCCGACCTCGCCGGAGGCGATCGGCGCGTCCGAGTCGTGCCCCATCTGCGTCGGCAGGTCGAAGGCGACGGACAGGCCCGTCGTGCCGTTGGCGATGAGCTGCTTGTAGCGGGCGTTGGACTCGGTGGCGGTGCCGAAACCGGCGTACTGGCGCATCGTCCACGGCCGCCCCGTGTACATCGAGGGGTACACGCCGCGCGTGAACGGATAGGCGCCGGGCTCCCCCAGCTTGCTGTCCGGGTCCCAGCCGTCCAGCGCGGCCGGGCCGTACACCGGCTCGATGGGCAGTCCGGACTCGGATTCGCGCGCCATGGTGATGCCTCCAACGGTGTGACGGACCGTGCCGGCCGACCTTCGCGACGGACTGTAGCGGCGGGCCCGCGGTGAGTGGAGTGGCCCACGCCGCGACCTTGCTCACAGACTCGCACGGGCCGTCGGGCCCTGCCTCCGCGCCGCGTTCGCAACCATTTACGCCCGGGCAGCATCTGTGCAGACAAGAGAGAACGGCGCGACGGGCGGGGGACGCCATGCGGACAGCTGTCATCAGGAATTCCATCCGGGCCTCACTGTCGGTCGCCGGGGTGCTGGCGCTCGTCGGCGGGTGCACGGCGCAGGCCGTGCAGAGCGGCGGGCACGCGAAGCCCTCCGGCACCACCGCCGATGCCTCGTCCCCCGGCGCCTCATCCTCCGGCGCGGCCTCGCCGAAGCCTTCCGGGACGAAGCCCGCCGGAACGAAGCCCGCCGCGCCGGACGCCGGCGCGTCCGACGACGCCAAGCCCGCCGCGTCGCCGACCCCGGCGCCGAGGACGCTGTACAAGCCGGGCGACCGGGGCAAGGGCGTACGGGAGCTCCAGGCCCGGCTGCGCCAGGTGGCCTGGCTGTTCGAGGGGCCGACGGGCACGTACGGGCCGGCGACGACGCAGGCGGTCAAGGGCTTCCAGGGCAAGCGCGGTCTGCCGAAGACGGGCACGACGGACGCGGTCACCTGGGATCGGCTGCTGAAGATGACGCACGAGCCGACCCGCGACGAGCTGTACGCGGCGGGCGGGCAGCCGGCGGCGAAGCCGGATCCGCGCTGCATGACGGGCCGGGTGATGTGCATCAGCAAGACGAGCCGGACCCTGACCTGGATGATCGACGGCAAGCGGCTGATGACGACGGACGTGCGCTTCGGCTCGCAGTACACGCCGACCCGCGAGGGCGTCTTCCACGTGGACTTCAAGTCCCGGCACCACGTCTCGACGATCTACCACACGCCCATGCCGTACGCGATGTTCTTCAGCGGCGGCCAGGCCGTCCACTACTCCTCGGACTTCGCGGCCCGCGGCTACGCGGGTGCCTCGCACGGCTGCGTGAACGTACGGGACGAGGCGAAGATCGCGTCCCTGTTCAACCAGGTCCGCACCGGCGACAAGGTGGTCGTCTACTGGTGAGCCCGCACTCAGGGGGCTGAGGAGAAAGAAGAGAGGGCGTGGGTGGGACCGGGGGAACGTGTCCCACCCACGCCGATGGCACAGAGCCGCAGGTACGGGGGGAACCCCGGCTCGTGCACGGGCCGATGACCAGTCGGCTCACTCAGTACTGCGCCACCCGCACGAAAAACGTCACACCCTGAGTGAACCTTTTTTCGTGAAACCGCGTCCGCGCAGGTCAGCGTGGAGGAACGGGCTCGGGCGCGACGGATTCCGCAGGTGCCACCGCCGTGGCCGAGACCGTGCGGGTCGGCGTGACGGGGCGCGACCCGTAGGCCGACGAGCCGGAGGAGCCGGCGGAGTCCGAGGAGTCCGAGGAGTCGGACGACGAGGGGGCGGGGTCGACGGTCGGCAGAGCGGGGGGCTTGTCGCCGCCTTCGCCGTCGTCGTTGCCGTCCTCGTCCTCGTCGCCCCCGGTCTTGCCGCCGTTGTCCGAGCCGTCGTCGCCGGAGCCCTTGGGGTCGTCGAGGACGCGGTCGCAGAAGCGGCCCAGGTCCGTCTCGGCGCGCCCGGACTCCTTCATGGACTCGCGCAGCTGCCGCTTCTCGTCCGCGCCGATCTCGCCGGTGCGGTACTTGGTGCAGGTCTCGGTGATGCGGCGGCGCAGCGCTTCGGAACCGCGGGCCGCGTCGCTCGCCCTGTCGCCGGGTGAGGCGCTGGGCGCCGTGCCGCCGCGGGGGTCCTGCGACGCGTCGCGGTGGTCGCGGGCGTCGGGCGAGCCCGAGGGGCCGTCCGTGGTCCGTTCGCCGTCGGGCAGGGTCTCGCCGCGTTCGGCCGCGCTGCCGGACGGCGAGACGAGCGGCTCCTCGGAGGGCGCGCTCGACACCGATGTCGTGGGCGACGGGTCGCTCCAGCCGTCGAACGGCGAGGGCAGCACGCCGGTGCCCGCGGCGACGGCGACGCCGCCGACCATGCACGCGGCGACGGCGGCGGCGAGCCCGAACCGTACGGGGCGGCCCCAGCGCGGGCCGTGCCGGTCGCCGGGGCCCGGCCGGGCCGGGGCGCCGGCGGCGCCACCGCGGTGCCGGCCGGTGCGCGCGGTGCGGCCGGCGAGGGTCACGGGGGTGTCGAGGGCGGCGGCGCGGTCGCCCGCGGGGACCGCACGGGCCTCCCGGAACGCCTTGAGCGCGGCGTCCTCGCCGGGGAGTTCACCGTCGGGCCCGGCGGACAACGCGGTCAGCGAGTCGAGCGCCGCGGTGAGCCGTCGGGCCCGCAGCGCGTCCTGTTCGGCGACGGCCTCCAGGGGCTCCCCGCGCAGCAGACGCTCCGCCGCCTCGCGGTCCAGCCACTTGTCGTGCTCGTCGGCCATCACATGTCCTTCTGCGTCCGCGTACGCGATTGCGTCACACCGGCGGACGTCGCCGTGCTGGGTCTCGGGCCTCGCGGCCGGGGTACGGCCTCGAGCGGACCGGGGGTCTTCTGGTCGGCGCCGATCAGTTCGGCGAGCCGCTTCAGGCCGCGGTGCGCGGCGGTGCGGACGGCGCCGGGGCGCTTGCCGAGGGTCTGGGCCGCGCTCTTCGCGTCGAGCCCGACCACGACCCGCAGCACCACGGCCTCGGCCTGGTCCTGCGGGAGCTGGGCGATGAGCGCCATGGTGTCGCCGGTGGAGAGCAGCTCCATCGCCTCGTCGGCGGTGTCGGCGGTCGCGGGTCGGCCGGTGAGTTCGGTCTCGTCGCCGCCGATGGCGGGCCGGCGTCCCCGCATGCGTATGTGGTCCAGGGCGCGGTTGCGGGCTATGCGGGCGGCCCAGCCGCGGAAGCGGTCGGCGTCTCCCTCGAAGCGGTCGAGGTCGCGGGCGATCTGCAGCCACGCCTCGGAGGCGACGTCCTCCGCGTCCGGCTCGCCCACGAGTGTGCGTACGTATCCGAGCAACCTCGGGTGCACGGTGCGGTACACAGTCCGGAAAGCGCTCTCGTCCCCGTCCTGCGCCGCAAGCACCGCGGCGGTCAGCTCCGCGTCGTCCCCCAGCACTCCCAGTCCCTGCCTGCCCCATCCGGCCAAGTGGCGCCCCCGGCGCGAATCTGCACGCTACGGCTTGAAACACCCCACGTCCATGTTTGTACAACGAGCAACCAGAGAGTCACACGGCGGGGTGTGACAGAAAACGCACGCCCGGCGCTGAAGGTAGTACGGGCCGCTCGCGACCCGTACCGCGCGGCGGCCGGGGTCTCTCCTGTGGGGGGTGGCGACCCCGGCCGTCCCGTATGTAGAGGGTGTTCCGGGCCCGATCGGATGGCCCGGCCGGCAGATCTTCACGCCGCCCCCGCCGAAGCTCCACGCGGTCGTTCCCCACATTTCGCCGCGCCGGGTGCGCCGGGCCGCGACTACCGGCCCTTGCCTCCGCCGGAATTGCCGGAGTTGCCGGAGTCCCCTGAGTTCCCGGAGTTGCTTCCGTTCCCCACGCCGTTCGCCTGGCCCGCGCCGCCGGAGCCGTCCCGCCTGTCGTGGTCCGCGCCGGTCGCCGACGGCTCGGCGCAGCCCTGGGTGGCCCGCTCGGACCGTTTCGTTCCGCGCCCGGCCTCGTACGCCTTGCAGTGTGCGGGCGCCCGGCCGGACGGGGGCGGGGTGTGCGGGCCGGGGACGGTCACGGCGTCGCCGGGTGCGGTCGTCGAGGTCGGAGCGGGGCGCGGCGCGGGCCGGTCCGCTCCGGGGTCCGGGGGGCCGCCGATGCCGGCGACGGCGACGCCGCCCACGGCGAGGCTCGCCAGCGCGGCGCCGAGGAAGGCCCGCGCGGACCAGCGCGTGCGGCGCCGCCTCGGGCGCCAGTCGTCGCGGCGGCGGGGCCGCGCGTCGAGGGCGCCCGCGTCTCGGGCGGCCCGGAACGCGGCGCGGGCCAGCCGTTCGCCCTCGGGGTCGGGTTCCGGCGGGCGTACGGCCGCGGCCAGCGCCTCGCCCACGGGGTCGGGGATCTGCTCGGTCATCTCGACTCACCCAGCGTGGGCGGGCCCTCATCCGTCACACCGCCGAGGTCGCGGGCGAGCCGCCGCAGCCCCCGGTACGCCGCCGTGCGCACCGCGCCGGGCCGTTTGCCGAGGACGCGGGCGGCGGCCGGCCCGTCGAGCCCGACGACGACGCGCAGCAGCACGGCCTCGCCCTGGTCGCGCGGCAGTCCGGCGATCAGGTCGAGGGCCCGCCGGGTGGAGAGCGTCTCCATGGCCTGCTCGGCGGTGTTGTGCGCGGCGGGCAGATCGTGCAGGTCCTGTTCGAGCGCGGTGGCCTGGGGCCGGGTGCGGCGGCGGCGCAGCAGGTCGAGGGCGCGGTGCCGGGCGATGGTCGCGGTCCAGCCGCGGAATCCCGCGCCGTCGCCGCGGAACCGTCCCAGGTCGCGGGCGATCTCCAGCCACGCGTCGGAGGCGACGTCCTCGGCGTCGTCCCCGACGAGACCGCGCAGGTAGCCGAGCAGGCCGGGCTGGACCAGCCGGTAGGCCACGGCGAAGGCGTCCTCGTCCCCCGCCTGCGCCCGCTCGACGGCCGCGCCCAGCTCCCCGTCGCGCTCCTTCGCGCGACGGGGCTCCCCTCCCTGGCCCAACCGCTTTCCTCTTCGTACGACGACAAGTACGCACCGATGCGTACAGAACGACCACCTCGGCGCCCCGCACGGGGCGCCGCCACCGGCTCCGCCCCCATGCCGATCAGCGCCGGACCGCGTGGAAACGTCACAGACGCGCGGCCCGGGCGGACCGAACCCCCTTTGTCCGCCCGGGAGTTGCTGCCGGGCGGTGCCGGATCAGGCCTCGAACACCGACCCCTCGTTCGCGGGCAGCTCCACGATCTGCGCGGCCTGCGGCCTGCGTACCGTCAGCGGATCCCCGTAGCCGGAGAAGTGCATCTTGCCCTTGATCTGCTCGGAGTCCATCTCGAGGCTGCGCAGGTACGGCTTCCCGGTGGCGTCGACGTAGGCGGAGCCCAGGTCCTCGTCGCCCTCCGGCGGCAGCAGCGGGATCACGCGGCGTCCGTCGCGGCGCTCCTCGGGCAGGTCCCGGGTGCCGCTCGTGTCGGCCGCCTGCGCGCCGAGCACCTGGCCCATCGTGCACACCTTGGCCAGGGCGTCGGCGCCCTTGGGGCCGGCGGGCACGTGCACGTACTTGCCCCGGACGAGGTCGAGGCGCTCGCGCATGCGCTGGGACACGGCGGGGCCGCGCGCGTCGGCCATGGTCTGCCACTCGGTCAGCGCCCGGTCGCTGTAGTGCATGTACACGTCGGGCGCGTCGTCCTTCGCCCCCTTGGCCAGGACGATCAGGTCGCCGCTCGCGCCGGGTCCGCCGTCCATGGTGCCGGTGCAGTTCCCCGCCCGGTCCATGCGCAGGTCGGCCTGGGCCCGCCTGCCGCGCTGGGTGATGTCGACGGTCATCCGCACCGTCCGGGCCTCGCCCAGCAGGGTGACCGCCTGGGAGAGCAGGCGTTCGCCGCGGCTCTGGGTGATGACGGCGGGCGGTTCGAGGTCGGCGAACGCCTCGGCGGACCAGTTCCCGTCGGCGCCGGGTGTCGCGAGGGCGCTCGCGGTCAGACCCTCGGACCGGACGGGCTGGGTGAGGACGCCGGCGCCGAGCAGCGCGAGGACGAAGCCGCCGGTCAGCAGGCCCCGGGCGGTCACAGTGCGGCGGCGCATGCGCGACGCCTCCTTCCGGGCAGGGTCAGGTAGAAGGTCTGCAGCGACTCGGCGGCGCCCGCCGTGTAGCGGTTGGCGACCTTGCCGAGGGGGCTGCGCACCCGCCCGTCCGGCATCCGTACGCCGACGTCCTGCCCGAAGTAGTCGCGCTGGGACGCGTCGAAGGCGATCCACTCGGCCCCGGCCCGCCGCACCAGCACCTCGCCGACGTAGGCGCCGAGCCCGAACAGCACGGCGTCGAGCCGCGGTCCGGGTGAGCCGGCCTGCCGCAGACCGTCGACGACCCGGTCGACGACCCGCAGGCTGGCGACGGAGTAGTCGAGCGGCAGCCGCGCCGAGGCGACCCGCGCGACGAACGCCGCGGCGTGCCGGGGCATGTCGGCGGGTCTGTGTTCCACCTCAGGCATGTTGTGCACCCCTTGGTCCGGTCGTGGGGAGATGCGGTCGGACTCGACCCGCACTCCCCCAGCGCTCGGGCGCACCGGAACATCACACGTCACACACATGTCACTTCTCACACAGGAATGCGCCTGCGCCATACAACCGTTGACGTGTCTCAAGTGTCCGGGCCGGGCCTTGAGAGGCCGCTCTAGTGTGTGGCGTCCGCGGGCAGCCGGACCGTGCCGTCGAAGACGCCGCGGTTGTCCGCGCGTACGTCCTGTTCCACCGTGATGGTGCCGCCCCGGTACGGCACCGCGAAGGTGAACGCGAAGCGGTGGGCCGCGACCCGGTAGCCGTGCGCGGCGTCGAGCTCCCAGGTCTCCGTGGAGCGCGTGAGCGTGATCTGTCCGTCGGTCGCCGTGACTCCGGCGTCCCGCAGCTGGGTGAGCGTCGGGTCCAGCTCCCGGGCGGCCTTCCTGAGGGCCGGGCGGGTCCGCGCGTCGGCCAGCGTCCAGCCGGAGGCGGCCACTTCGAGCCGCACGGTGCGGCCCGAGCGCCGTATCTTCGCGCTCTTCCCGTACGCGGCGAACGCGTCGAGCCCCGCGACCGGGTCCTCCACGGCGTCGGCGATCGCGGGATCGGTCACGGGCCCGCTGGTCCAGGCCCCGTTCTTCTTCACGTGCCCGGTGCCGTCGACGACGTACACGGACTCGGGCTTGTGCTGCCCCTTGCTGGTGGTCACGGAGCCGAGCTGTTCCACGGCGACGGGTCCGGTGGTGCGGTGCACGGTCGCGGTGTACGTCGCTCCGGAGGGCGCCTGGCCGCTCGTCGTCGCGGACTCGCGGCCGTCGACGGCGAAGGTCCAGCCGGTCTCGGCGGCCATCGCGCGCCGGGCCCGGCCGAGGTACTGCGCGGCGGTCCGGGGCGCCTTGGCCGCGGCGGCGGCGGGGGTGCGGGTCGCGTGCGCGCCGTCGTCCGCCCGCCGCGTGCGTTCCGTGCGCGGGCCGTCGGAGCGGTGGTGCCCCTTGCGCCGGGAGTCGCCGGAGTGCGAGGCAGAGCAGCCGGACACGGCGACGGCTCCCGCGACGAGCGCGGCCAGGACGGCGGTGCGGCGAAGGCGTGTTGCGGAGAGCACGGGCACCTCTGGGGATCGGGTACGGGCCGGGGTCCGGCCCCGTGGAAGCCGCCCGGTTATACAACGCGCGCCCGAACCCCCGCCACCACGGGCACAAACCACCCCATTCCCTCGCGTGTGCTCGCCCCTGTGATGTTTCGGTGGCCCCGCCCGCTGGACCGTGTGTGCCCACGTGACACGTGGGACCCATGTGACTTTCGAGGGGTGGGGCATTGAGCCCGCGACATACGCGAGGAAAAGCGCAGAGAGCCCAGACGCACGCGTACAGGCCACTGAGTCTGAAGCGCAGGGCCTGGATCACCATCGGCGCGGTGGTGCTCGGCGGGGCGGGGGTGACCGCGTACGCCATCGCCGATCCGGGGGGTTCGGAGCCGCAGGACGCGGTGCCGGCGCGCGCCGCGGCCGTGCACACGCTGAGCCTGACGACGAAGGGCGACCGCAAGGTCGTGCCGCAGAAGTCGACGCAGACCTTCGGCGCCGTCTCGGTGACGTGGAAGGACGCGAAGGAGAAGCTGGACGGCACCGCCCAGTTCCGCGCCCGGGACGCGGAGAGCGGCAAGTGGGGCGCTTGGACAACGATGCCGGAGGAGACCAACGACGCCGACGGCGGCGAGCGTGAGCACACCGCGCTGCGCGGCGGCACCTCGTCGGTGCCGACCCCGGCCGACGCGAACGGCGTCGAGGTGCGGGTGATCGACGCGGACGGCAAGGCCGCCGATCTGCCCGCCGGCATGGACGTCAAGCTGATCGACCCGGGCACCGAACCGGTCCGCAAGGGCAGGACCGGCGGGATCGACCCGGCCGCGTACAGCGTCGCGTCGACGGAGTCGCCGGTCGGCACCGAGACCCCCGTCGGCACGGAAACCCCGGTCGCCACGGAGAGCCCGGTCGCGACGGAGACGCCCGTGGCCACCGAGACGCCGTCCGACACCGCGTCGCCGACCCCGCCGCCGTCCGGCAGCGCGACGGAGACCTCCTCCCCGTCGCCGACCCCGACCGTCCCCGAGGCTCCGCCCTCCACGGTCGTGAAGCCGGCGATCATCCCGCAGTCGGTGTGGGGTCCGAACCTGTCGCACGACGGCACCCCCGAGTACGACACGGAGATCAAGGCCGCGGTCGTCCACCACACGGGCGTCGACGTGGACAACCAGGTGCCGTGCGCGGAGTCGGCGCGCCGGCTGCGTGAGATCCAGCAGGAGCACGTGGCCAAGGGCTACTTCGACATCGGCTACAACTTCGTCGTCGACCGCTGCGGCCAGATCTTCGAGGGCCGGACCGGCGGCATGGACCTGCCGGTGCACGGCGCCCACGACTACGGCTTCAACACCGACACCGTCGGCATCTCCTACATCGGCAACTTCGAGTCGGCCGAGCCGACGAAGGCCGCCCTCGACGCCATCTCCCGCGTCGTGGCCTGGAAGTTCGGCCAGTACGGCATCACGGCGACCGGCACCGTGTCCCTCACCTCCAACGGTGACCTCGGCGTCCAGGGCAACAAGGTCGCCAAGGGCACGTCCAAGACGTTCCCGCGCGTCCTCGGCCACCGGGACACCAACACCACGGCCTGCCCCGGCGCGAACCTCTACCCGAAGCTGAGCCGCATCGCGACGCAGGCCGCCGCGCCGGGCAAGTCGCACGTTCTGCCCAGCCAGAACCTGATCGGCGACGCCACGAACGATCTGGTCACCGGCCTGCCCAAGGGTGCGAGCGGCGGCCAGGTCGCCCTCGTCCCCGGCACGATCGACGGCCCGACGGCCACCGGCCGCAAGGTCATCTCGCAGTCCAGCACCGGCGTTCCGGGCTCCGGCGAGAGCGGTGACGAGTTCGGCGCCGCGACGGCGACCGGCGACATCAACGGCGACGGCCAGACCGACCTCGTCGTCGGCCAGCCCGGCGAGGACGACACGACCGGCCACGCCAACCGCGGCGCGTACACGATCCTCTACGGTCCCGCCTTCACCAGCGGCGTCGGCGTGAACACCGACGCCGCGCAGGCCGTGGCGGGCGCCCGCTTCGGCGCGGCCCTCGCGGTCGGCGACTTCAACGCCGACGGCAAGGCCGACGTGTTCTCCGCGACCACGGTCAGCGGCGGCACCTGGCACGCCCGTTACAGCGACACCAAGCGGGCCGGCGGCGCGCTCACCTCCGCCACCACCTCCCTGGCCGTCCCGGACGCCACGTCCGGCGACTTCAACCGGGACGGCTACGCGGACGTCGCGCTCAACTACCGCGACGGCGGCGGCATCGGCCGCGTCGTCTGGTTCAAGGGCGGCAGCGCCGGCCTCACCAAGGTCGCGACCCTGTCCGTCAAGGGCGGCCGCGCGGTCGCCGCGGGCGACATCAACGGTGACGGCGTCGACGACCTCGTCATCGGCCAGCCCTACGTCGCCGAGTCCGGCGCCGCGACCGGCGGCCAGGTCACGGCCGTCTACGGCGTCGCGGGCACCGGCCTGTCGACCACGGGCGCGAAGACGATCCACCAGGACTCGTCCGGTGTGCCGGGCGGCGCCGAGTCCGGCGACGCCATGGGCGCCTCGGTCGCGGTCGGCGACTACGACCTCGACGGCTACGCGGACGTACTCGCGGGCCTGCCGTACGAGGACCTGACCCGTACGACGAACCGGGCCGACGCGGGCACCACGCTGCTCCTGAAGGGCTCGTCCGCGGGTCTGACCGGCACCGGCGCGCTCTCCGTCAGCCAGGACTCCAGCGGCGTGCCGGGCTCCAGCGAGGCCGGCGACAACGTCGGTTCGGCGGTGGCGCTCGCGGACCTGTCCGGCTTCGGCCGCACGGACCTGGTCCTCGGCGCGGCCGGTGAGGACGCGGGCAACGGCGCGCTCCTGTACGTGCCGAGCAACAGCGGCGGCCTGGGCCTGAGCCAGACCGTGTACTACGGCAACGGCTCGATCGGCACCCCGACCGGGGGCCGGCTGGGCACCAACCTGGCGCCGTAGTCGATCAGTTCCGGCAGTGCACCGGAGGGGCCGTGCGGACATCACCGTCCGCACGGCCCCTCCGGCGTTCGTCACACCTGGCGGGCGTCGCCGCTCAGATCCGGCGACACGGACACCAGCCGGCCGCCGGGCAGCGCCGGATCGGTGAGCGTGAGCCGCAGCACCGGATAGTCCAGGGCGTCGTTGGAGCCGGGCTCGCTGGGCCGGTTCAGGGACTTCAGGGTCTGGCCGGGGCACAGCGCCCGCTTCGGCACCTCGACCTCCAGGGTGAGCGCGCCGTCCGGCACGAAGCGGTACGTACCGTCCTCGCCCGGGCGCACGGGCCGCGCCTTCATCCCCTTGACCACCCGCACGGCGAGCCCGCGCGCGGTGGCGATGCGGCCCTTCCCGTGCGGTCCGTACACGTCGACGGCCGCGCCGGCCGCCGTGAAGGACGCGGGCAGCCTGATCTCCCCGGCCGACTCCACGTGCAGGTTCGCGGTGACGTTGAACCGCTCGCGCTGCAGCCCGTTCGGGATCCGGCTCGTGTACCCGTACGAGGTGACCTCGAGACGGGCCTCGGCGGACTCCTGGTCCATCGGCGGCACGGACCGCCCCGGCGTCCCCGTCCCGCAGCCGCGCGGGCCCCCGGGGCGCACGGTGTCCCCGGCCCCGGCGCCTGCGGCGAACCGGGCGCCGACCGGATCCCGCTCCCGACGCGCGTCCACCACGACGAGACCGACGAGGACACCGACCGCGAGGACGGCGGCCCAGGCGCGGCGCGAAGGGCCGCCGACCTCGTGCATCAGGCGCGGCCGCGGGCGCGTCTGGACACGACGGCGCGCAGCACGCGGCGGCCCTCCATGGACAGGTCGCGGGCCTGCCGCAGCCCGCCGGCGCCGCTCGCGAGCAGTTCCAGGATCTTCGTCTGGCGGCGCAGCTCGGCGGCGACGAGGGGCGTCATGCCCTCGGTGTCGCCCTCGCGGACCCCGGCCGCGCCGTCGGGGGCGTCGCCGCCGACGCCTCCGGCGTCGAGCATCCGATGCACCTGGAGGGCGGCCACCGAGCAGGCGTCGGCCCAGCCGCGCCAGTCGCCCGGCACCTGGCCGTCGGGGGTGGCGCCCAGCATCCGGCGGACGAGTTCGGCGGCCTCGCCGTCCACGACGGTGTCCGCGAGCCGGTCGCGGGCCGCGGCGAGCGTCTCGCCCCAGCCGGCGCCGCCCTCGGCGAGGCTCGCCCACAGCGGGCGCAGCGTCTCGTCGTCCTCGGCGTCGCCGAGCAGCGGCACACAGCGGTCGAGGCAGCCGAGCCCGCTCGCGGCGAGCCCTCGCTCGTCGGCCTGCGCGATCAGTTCCACCAGGCTCATGGCCGTACGCCTCCAGACGCGGACCCGACAATTCCCCTTCGGGGGACTACGGGACTTACTGCGCCGGTCCTGGCCGGAACGTCACAGTGCGGCCACCCCGAGCCGGTCAAGGAAGCGGAAGAACAGCTCCTCCGCGGAGGGTTCGGCCGGGGCCCGCAGCACGTCGAGCAGCGGCTGGGCGGCCACGTCGCGGCCGCACTCGGCGGCCCAGGCGACGGCCCGCTCGGCGGCGTCGGCCGGCGGCAGGAAGTAGTCCTCGAGCGAGCGCTCGTCACCGCCGATGTACCGGGTCATGGCGTCCCGGCCCAGGCAGGCCGTCCAGGCCCCGCTGCGCGGCGCGGCCGCCTCGACGACGGCGCAGCTGCTGTCCATCACGTAGGCGAACAGGGCGGGCGCCCCGGTCTCGGCCGCCAGCGCGTTCATGCTGCCGACGTCCCGGGCCTGCTCCCCGTCGCCCCCGCCGGGACACTCCCACACCTGCCATCCCCCGACCCGCTCCTCCAGCAGGGTCAGCTCCTCCCGCACCCCCGCCAGAGCCTCCAGCTCCCGCAACGGACGATCGCTGCCGGCCACCACGTAATAACCCCAGTAGCCCATCCCCGTGCCCCCGTCCCGCCGTGCTGTTCAAGTGGCTGTGCTGTTCAAGTAGCTGTGCTGTTCAAGTAGCTGTGCCGTTCATGTGACCTGGGCCGAATAGACCACAGCCGTACGGCAGTTCGCCACCCGAAACGCGAACTACGCGAAGGGGGCGCCCGCGGGTCCCGCGGGCGGCATCAGGACCTTCCGGTTCTGGAGCCGGGTCAGCGCGCGGACGAAGCGCATGGCGAGGACCGCGGCGACGATGTCGAGGGCGTCGGTGAACACGACGGCGGCGGTGGCGTCCTGGACGTCGGACAACTCCTTCGCGCCCTCGCTCCAGCTGTCCGCGAGGAATCCGAGGTTGCTGGCGACCAGCCACCCCGCCCACCACCAGTTGAGCAGCGCGTGCGAGGTCCGGTCCTCGCGGGCGCTGGCGTCCCACACGTCGGCGGCGACCCGGCGCGGGTACCACAGGTTGGCGATCGGGACGACGAAGCCGAACACCACCCACGGACGCGCGAGCGTGTGCCCGTGCGGCTCGAACACCTCGGCGTTGCGCCGCACCCGGAAGAACCAGACGAGGAACAGGATCGCGGTGACGGCGAACGTGTACACCTGCAGGTCCCCGGCCTGGCCGTACCAGTCGTCGAGCCGCTCGCCCTCGGCCTCGACCCGCGCCGACCAGGCGCTCCCGTCCAGCAGGTCCCCGGCGAACCGGTACTCCAGGACGCCGGTGACGATGGAGGCCACGTCGGTCAGGATCACCGCGCCGAGCAGCAGCAGAACGGCCTGCGCGAGCCCGTTCGGCGACCGTGCCGCACCCCAGCCCGGCACGAAGGGCGGCGGCGCGGCGGCCGCGCACTCCGGGCACGCGTGCCCGTCCTCGAGAGTCGGATCGCTCTTCCCGCATTCTCCGCACACCACAGCCGTGCCCCTCCCCAGGGAATCCGTCGCCCCGCTGCGGCCCCCCGGCCGCGCGGCCTGCGGAAGATAGAGCTCCGCGGCCCGCGCTGTCCAGCGAGAACCCGGCGGTCAGTCCCCCAGCCGGTTCGCCAGGGCCGTGAACTCCGGCCACGTCAGCTCCGGCTTCTCCGGGTCCCACAGCTTCTGGACGGTGGCCCGCAGGGGCATGCGGATGCCCTGGGCGACCTGGGCCGGGGTCTGCGACTGGGCGAGGTCGCACCAGACGGCAAAGGTGCCGCCGAGGATCTGGGCGTCGTACTGCGCGGGGACCGGGGTGGTGCCGCGCACGACGAGCGGGGTCCAGCTCTCGTAGATCCGCTGACCGGTCGGGTAGACGAAGGTGTTCGGCTGGCCGAGGACGTAGTAGAGGTACTCGTCGTTGTAGTTGGTCAGCTTCTGTCCGGCGCTCAGGTAGGAGAGGGGCTCGCGCGCCCCGATCTCCTTGCCGGTCCAGTACGCGACCTCCAGGTCCTGGTCGGCCCGGACGATGCCGCCGGTGAAGAAGCCGTCGTTCCACGCCTTCAGCTTCCGGTCGAACGGGGCCATCGTCTTCGCCCGGTCGTTCAGCCAGCCCTCGGCGAGATCCTGCACCCGCGCGTTCGCCCCGTACTTCTGGCGGGCGGCGGTGGCCAGCTGCGGATAGGACGCCTCGGGGTTCTGCTTCACCAGGGCCTGGTACTCGTCGCCGCCCAGATGCCAGTACGCGCCCTTGAACAGGCCCGCGTACTCCTTCAGCAGATCGTCCACGATCTTCGCGGCGGCCGGCTTGGAGATGTCGATGGCGCCGCGCGTGGGGACCCCGGCCGCGTCGCGCAGCTGGAGGTCCGGGTGCGCGGCGATGACGGCGCCGAGGTGGCCCGGCGAGTCGATCTCCGGCACAACGGTCACGTGCCGCTGCGCCGCGAGCGCGAGGATGTCCCGGACCTGCGCCTTGGTCAGATGCTCGGAGGACACGACCTCGGGGTGCGTGTCGGACTCGATCCGGAAGGCCTGGTCGTCGGAGAAGTGCAGCCCGAGCTGGTTGTACTTGAGGTCGCCGATCTCGCGGATCCGGTCCTTGAGCCAGTCGGCGGTGAAGTGCTTGCGCGCGATGTCGATCATGAACCCGCGCTGCGGCTTGGCCGGCTCGTCCGCGACGACGCCCTCGGGCGCGGTGCCGCCGCCGTGCACCTCCTGCTTGAGCGTGCGCGTCCCGAGGAAGACACCGCCGTCGCTCGGCCCGACGATCCGCACGGTGCCGCCCTCGACGGTCATCCGGTACGACTCCGGGTTCGCGCCCTTCGCCCCGCCGAGCGCCAGCTCGACGTCCCCGGCGCCCGCCTTCGCCTTCCGCCCGCCGTACTTCATCCCCAGCTCGTCGGCGACGAGCCGCCCCTCGTCGACGAGCGACGCGTCCCGCACCAGCACCGCTCCCCCGCCCGGCTTCCACCCGGGCCCGTGCGCGGCGGTGAACTCCCGCACGGAGGGAATCGTGCGCGGCGGCGTCGACAGGGGGTACGACCGCGTGGGCGACGGCTTCGAGGCAACCGTTCTGGCCGACTTCGAGTCTGCGGGGGCGGGACCGGCGGAATCCCCGCCGCTGTCCGGCCACAGCGCCACGGTCAGCACCACGGCCCCGGCCGCCACGACCGCGCCCCCGGCAAGAAGGGCCTTCCGCTCGATTCCCACGCGCACCACCACTCCCTAGAGGGGCGCGAGGACCGCATGGCGACCACAGACAACCCGCACCCGCGAACGATCATCTCTCCTACGACGAGAAGGCGCGCGACGGCCCTCCCCCGATCCACCGACCGCCTCCCAAACCTCCCCGTCCGAGTGAAATTCGCGCATCCGTCGGACACCCGCAATCACCCATGACTACGGTTACGACCCAAAACAGCCCGAACTCAGTCCCGCACAGCCGCCGGAGGCACCCGCTGTCCGCCGCCCATGACGCCGATCCGGGCCGCCTGCCCATACCCGCTCAGGCCACACCTCGCGGGGGCCACAGCGGCCTCACCCCGTTCAACGCCCTCCCGCAGAGCCACGCCGAAGCCGCCCTGATGCGCTGCTGCGGCAGCCTCGCCTGGGCGCACCGGCTCGCCGCGCACCGCCCGTACCCGGACCTCGACGCGCTGCTCGCCGCGGCCGACGAGGCGGCGTACGACCTGACCCCCGCCGACATCACCCAGGCGCTGGCCCGCGAGGAACCGGCCCGGCCCCCGGACCCGGCGGGCTATTCCGCGGCGCACACCGCCCTGGCCGCCGCGCACGCCGCGTACGAGGCGCGCTTCGGGCACCCCTTCGTGCTGTTCCTCGACGCCACCGCCCCCGGCGAGGCCCTGGACCACCTGCTCAGCGCGCTGCGCGACCGCATGGGCCGGGAGCCGGACGAGGAGCGGTCGCTCGCCGCCGAGGAGCTCCGCCGACTCGCCCGGGGAAGAATCACCCGACTCGTCCGGAACCTCCCGGTCACCCGTACAGCCGCACCGGGCGCGATCCGCCCGGAACGGTCCGGCAATAGCCCGTACGTGCCTGTTTGATTGCCTGTTTGATCACACGAGTGGGCCCCCGCGCGAACGAGCCGCCACGTCGTCGATACGATGTCGAGCGGCCGGTGGACCGTACCCGGCCGGGCCCGACCGACAGAGCTGTATCCAATCGGCTTACGCGTGGCGGCCGGCCCCAGTCCCCACTCCCGGAGGGTTCTTCCGTGCCGGCTGGAACGCTGTACCGCGGCCGGGAAGGCATGTGGTCCTGGGTGGCTCATCGAGTCACCGGTGTCCTCATTTTCTTCTTCCTGTTCGTACATGTGCTGGACACCGCTCTCGTCCGCGTCTCTCCCGAGTCGTACGACGATGTTGTCTCCACCTACAAGACGCCGATCGTCGCGCTCCTCGAGTACGGCCTCGTCGCTGCCATCCTCTTCCACGCGCTCAACGGCCTGCGTGTCATCGCCGTCGACTTCTGGTCGAAGGGCCCGCGCTACCAGAAGCAGATGCTCTGGTCCGTCGTGGGCATCTGGGTCGTCCTGATGGTCGGGGCCCTGTACCCCGTCCTCGGCCACGCCGTCCGTGAACTCTTCGGGAGCTGAGGCCAGACATGTCTGCTGACACGACCCCCGCCACCTCCGGCGTCGGCCCCGTCGAGGGCGCCTCGCTCTACGACGCCGACAACCCGGCCCCGTACATCGAGGCGCCGCGCAAGCGCACCTCGAAGACGGGCAAGGGCAGCCGTGGCAACTTCGAGATGGCCGCGTGGCTCTTCATGCGCCTGTCCGGTGTCGTCCTGGTCGTCCTCGTCCTCGGCCACCTGCTGATCCAGCTCGTCCTCGACGGCGGCGTCTCCAAGATCGGCTTCGCGTTCGTCGCGGGCCGCTGGGCGTCCCCGTTCTGGCAGGGCTGGGACCTGCTCATGCTGTGGCTCGCGATGCTGCACGGCGCCAACGGCCTGCGTACCGTCATCAACGACTACGCCGAGCGCCCCCAGACCCGTCTGTGGCTGAAGGGCCTGCTGTACGCCGCGACGGTCTTCACCGTCCTGCTGGGCACGCTGGTGATCTTCACCTTCGACCCGAACATCCGTTAAAGCCGAGGCGAGCGAACCCGTGAAGATTCACAAGTACGACACCGTCATCGTCGGCGCCGGTGGCGCGGGCATGCGCGCGGCCATCGAGTCGACCAAGCGCAGCCGCACCGCCGTGCTGACCAAGCTCTACCCCACCCGCTCCCACACGGGCGCCGCGCAGGGCGGCATGGCCGCCGCGCTGGCGAACGTGGAAGAGGACAACTGGGAGTGGCACACCTTCGACACGATCAAGGGCGGCGACTACCTGGTCGACCAGGACGCCGCCGAGATCCTGGCGAAGGAGGCCATCGACTCGGTCCTCGACCTGGAGAAGATGGGCCTGCCGTTCAACCGCACGCCGGACGGCACGATCGACCAGCGCCGCTTCGGCGGTCACTCCCGTAACCACGGCGAGGCGCCGGTCCGCCGGTCCTGCTACGCCGCGGACCGCACGGGCCACATGATCCTCCAGACGCTCTACCAGAACTGCGTCAAGGAGGGCGTGGAGTTCTTCAACGAGTTCTACGTCCTCGACCAGCTCCTGGTCGAGGAGGACGGCGTCAAGAAGTCCGCCGGTGTGGTCGCCTACGAGCTGGCCACCGGCGAGATCCACGTCTTCCAGGCGAAGTCGGTCATCTACGCCTCCGGCGGCACCGGCAAGTTCTTCAAGGTGACGTCGAACGCGCACACCCTGACCGGTGACGGCCAGGCCGCGTGCTACCGCCGTGGTCTGCCGCTGGAGGACATGGAGTTCTTCCAGTTCCACCCGACCGGCATCTGGCGCATGGGCATCCTGCTGACGGAGGGCGCCCGCGGTGAGGGCGGCATCCTCCGCAACAAGGACGGCGAGCGCTTCATGGAGAAGTACGCGCCGGTCATGAAGGACCTCGCGTCCCGTGACGTCGTGTCCCGCTCCATCTACACGGAGATCCGTGAGGGCCGCGGCTGCGGTCCCGAGGGCGACCACGTCTACCTCGACCTCACGCACCTCCCGCCGGAGCAGCTCGACGCCAAGCTCCCGGACATCACGGAGTTCGCGCGGACGTACCTCGGCATCGAGCCCTACACGGACCCGATCCCGATCCAGCCGACCGCGCACTACGCCATGGGCGGCATCCCGACGAACGTCGAGGGTGAGGTCCTCTCGGACAACACCACCGTCGTCCCCGGCCTGTACGCCGCCGGTGAGGTCGCCTGTGTCTCCGTGCACGGCGCCAACCGTCTCGGCACCAACTCGCTGCTCGACATCAACGTCTTCGGGCGTCGTGCGGGCATCGCGGCCGCCGAGTACTCCCACAAGGCCGAGTTCGTCGAGCTGCCGGAGAACCCGGCCTCGCTCGTCGAGGAGACGGTCGAGCGTCTGCGCAACTCCACGGGCACGGAGCGCGTCGCGGTCCTGCGCAACGAGCTGCAGGAGTGCATGGACGCCAACGTGATGGTGTTCCGCACCGAGCAGACGATCAAGACCGCGGTCGAGAAGATCGCCGAGCTGCGCGAGCGGTACCGGAACGTCTCGATCCAGGACAAGGGCAAGCGGTTCAACACCGACCTCCTGGAGGCCATCGAGCTGGGCAACCTGCTCGACCTGGCCGAGGTCATGGCGACCTCCGCCCTGGCGCGCAAGGAGTCCCGCGGCGGTCACTACCGCGAGGACTTCCCGAACCGCGACGACGTCAACTTCATGCGCCACACCATGGCGTACCGCGAGGTCGGCGACGACGGCACCGAGTCCATCCGTCTCGACTACAAGCCGGTCGTCCAGACCCGCTACCAGCCGATGGAGCGTAAGTACTGATGGCTACTCCGACCATGGACAAGCTGGAGGCCCTGGAGAAGGACTCCACGTCCTCGCACCTCATCACGGTCACCTTCCGCATCCGCCGGTTCAACCCGGAGGTCTCCGCGGACGCGGTCTGGGAGGACTTCCAGCTCGAGATCGACCCGAAGGAGCGTGTGCTCGACGGTCTCCACAAGATCAAGTGGGACCTGGACGGCACGCTGACCTTCCGCCGCTCGTGCGCGCACGGCATCTGCGGTTCCGACGCGATGCGCATCAACGGCAAGAACCGCCTTGCCTGCAAGACGCTCATCAAGGACATCAACCCCGAGAAGCCGATCACGGTCGAGGCCATCAAGGGCCTCACCGTGCTCAAGGACCTCGTGGTCGACATGGACCCGTTCTTCCAGGCCTACCGGGACGTCATGCCGTTCCTGGTGACGAAGGGGAACGAGCCGACGCGTGAGCGTCTGCAGTCCGCCGAGGACCGCGAGCGCTTCGACGACACCACCAAGTGCATCCTGTGCGCCGCGTGCACGTCGTCCTGCCCGGTGTTCTGGAACGACGGCCAGTACTTCGGTCCGGCCGCGATCGTGAACGCCCACCGGTTCATCTTCGACTCGCGCGACGAGGCCGGCGAGCAGCGTCTGGAGATCCTCAACGACCGTGACGGTGTGTGGCGCTGCCGCACCACCTTCAACTGCACGGACGCCTGCCCGCGTGGCATCGAGGTCACCAAGGCGATCCAGGAAGTGAAGCGCGCGCTCATCACGCGCCGCTACTGATCCTGGTTCCCGCAGGGCTGTGAGGGCCCCGTTCCGCCGGACTTCTCCGGTGGGGCGGGGCCCTCAGCCGTTCCCCGGCCCGGTGACGCCGGCCGGCACCGGCCGTTCGAAGAAGGTCTCCAGGACCACCGTCGCCTGGGTGCCGCTCACCCCGTCGATCGCGTAGAGCCGGCGCAGCACGTCCTGGAGCTGCTCGGTCGTCGCGGAGCGGACCTTGACGAGGACCGAGGCGCTGCCCGCGATGACGTGCGCCTCCACGATCTCGGGGATCGCGGCGAAGGAGTCCGCCGAATCCCCCATCCAGGCCGAGGACTCGACCATCACGTAGGCGAGCACCCCCTGCCCGAGGGCCGCCGGGTCCACGTCGACCGTGGTGCGGCGCACGACACCGCGCTCGCGCAGCTTGCGGACGCGCTCGTGGGCGGCGCCGGTGGACAGGCCGACCTCCTTGCCGAGCGCCGCGTACGCGGTCGTCGCGTCGCGCTGGAGCGCCGCGATCAGCTTGCGGTCGATGTCATCCACGATCTCCATGGCGTCACCGTACCCCGTTCTGGCATAGTCCCGTACGACAGGATGACATTCGGTACCGCACCCGTAGAGGATGATCGTGTCCATAGATCGCATTCCCGTGTCGTACGAAATCCTGGACGAGCGCTTCCGCACCGGACGGTGCGCCAACGGGGACGACTTTCTTCAGGTCCTGCACACCGGCAGCCGTTGGGCCGAGGGGCCCGTCTATCTGCCCGCCTGGCGCCAGCTGGTGTGGAGCGACATCCCCAACGACCGGCTGCTGCGCTGGGACGAACAGAGCGGCCACGTGAGCGTCTTCCGCTCCCCCGCCGGTTACGTCAACTGCAACACCCTCGACCGTGAGGGCCGGCTGATCCACTGCGAGCAGGGCAACCGGCGCGTGACGCGCACCGAGCACGACGGCAGCCTGACCGTGCTCGCGGACCGCTGGGAGGGCAAGCGGCTCAACAGCCCGAACGACGCGGTGGTGCGCTCGGACGGCTCGATCTGGTTCTCCGACCCGGACTTCGGGATCACGAGCGACTACGAGGGCCACCGCGGCGAGTCGGAGATCGGGGCGAACAACGTCTACCGGATCGACCCCATCAGCGGCGAGGTCCGGCTGGTGGCCGACTGCTTCGGGGCGCCGAACGGGCTCGTCTTCTCCGCCGACGAGGGCCAGTTGTACGTCTCCGACACCCGCTCCGGCGTCCTGCGCGTCTTCGACGTACGGGACGACGGGACACTCTCGGACGGCAAGGTGTTCGCCGAGACGAAGGAGGGGCTCGGGCGCTTCGACAACATCCGCTTCGACGACGGTGGCCGGCTGTGGGCGGCGGCCATGGGCGGCGGCGTGCACTGCTACGACCCCGACGGGACGCTGCTGGGGCGGCTGCTGACGCCGGAGCCGGTGGCGAACGTGGTGTTCGGCGGCCCGAAGAACAACATCATGTTCCTCGCCGCGTCGACCTCCCTGTACTGCCTGATGACCGCGGTCACCGGAGCGCCGCGGATCGGTCCGTGGGGATCCGCCCGCTAATCTGACGGAATGTCACTCACCTCCAGCAAGACCGCCCTGGGCGTTCTCGGGTTCGACAACGCCCTCCTGCCGGTGGGCGACCTGCCCGAGGCCGTCGCCTTCTACGAGCGTGCCGGGTTCCCCGTGACGTTCCGCCTCGACGAGGCCGGGATCGCGCTCCTGGGGGCCGGCGGGGAGACCCCGGGGCTGCTGCTGCGCACCGAGGAGGGGTTCGGGCCCCGGCCGGTGCCGTGGCCCGCCGCACGGCTGTGGCTGGAGGTGCGGGACGCGCGGGCGACGGCGCGGGCCCTGAGCGAGGCGGGCATCGAGCCGCTCGCGCCGCCGCTGTCCACCTCCACCGGGTACGTGGTCGAGATCGCGGACCCGTGGGGGAACGTCATCGGGTTCACCGACTACGCCAAGCGGCCGGAGCTCGCCCGGAGTTGAGCATTCCGCTTACTGCCCTCTGATTACTGCCCGTTGAGCGGGTGCTGAGAGCCGCGTCACGCACGCCGCCCTCCGCTTGAACGTGTTCAAAAACAGGTCTACTGTCTGGCACGTCAGCGTTTTTGAACGCGTTCAAGGAGGGTGGGGCATGGACCTCACAGTCGTCGCGTACGTCGTCTACCTCGTCATCAGCATCGGGCTGACCATCTGGGTGGCGCGCACGCTCAGCCGCAACGGCCGGATCTTCCTGGCCGACGTGCTGCACGGGAACGAGAAGCTCGCCGAGGCGGTCAACCACCTGCTGGTGGTCGGCTTCTACCTCGTGAACCTCGGATTCGTCGCGCTCTACCTGAGCGGCGACGAGACCATCGCCGACGCCCGCGGGGTCTTCGAGGCCCTGTCGACCAAGCTCGGCGTGGTGCTCCTCGTCCTCGGCGCCATGCACCTGGGCAACGTCTACGTCCTCAACAGGATCCGGCGGCGCGGCGTCATGGAGCGCGAGCAGCAGCCGCCGGTGCCGCCCCAGGCGTGGACCGCTCCGGTGGCCGGAGCGTGACCTCGACCGAGGCGGCCGTCCGTCCGGCGGCCCGGGACGCCCGGGGGGACGTCCCGGTCCGCCGGCTCACGGTCCTGTACGACGCGGACTGCCCGCTGTGCACGTTCGCCCGGGGCTGGCTCGGGCGGCAGCGGCAGCTCGTCCCGCTGGAGTTCGTCGCGGCGGGCTCGGACGAGGCACGGGCCCGCTACCCGGGGATCGACCACGCGGCCACGCTCGGCGACATCACCGTGATCGGCGACGGCGGGCAGGTCTACCAGGGCTCGGCCGCCTGGGTCGTGTGCATGTGGGCGCTGCGCGAGCACCGCGCGACGGCGCACCGGATGACCACGCCCGCGGGCATGAAGGTCGCCAAGCAGGTGGTGCTCGCCGCGGCGAAGTACCGGGAGGCGCACCGGACGCGGCAGGCCGGGGGCGGGGTGTACCGGCGCGAGGACGGATGGACGTACGACCCCCGGCACGGCTGGACGTTCGAGCCGCCCTCCTGCGACAGCGGTTGCCGCACGGGTGACGCGGCCGATTAGGCTCGGTGACCGTGGCTACTGAAGAACCCGGGGCCGTCCGGCGCAGAAGCGCCGACAAGCCCGCCAAGAGCGAGCAGACGCGGGCGCTGATCCTGGAGACCGCGATGCGGCTGTTCCGGGAGCGGGGCTACGACAAGACCACCATGCGGGCCATCGCCCAGGAGGCCGGGGTCTCGGTCGGCAACGCGTACTACTACTTCGCGGGCAAGGAACATCTGATCCAGGGGTTCTACGACCGGATCGCCGCCGAGCACCAGGCGGCGGTCCGGCCCGTGCTCGACGCGGAGACCGATCTGGAGAAGCGGCTCGCGGGCGTGCTCCGGGTCTGGCTGGAGATCGCCGAGCCGTACCACGAGTTCGCCGCCCAGTTCTTCAAGAACGCGGCCGACCCGGACTCGCCGCTCAGCCCGTTCTCGGCCGAGTCGGAGCATGCCCGGGAGGCCGCGATCTCCGTGCACCGGGAGGTGCTCGCCGGGTCCAAGGCGAAGGTCCCGGCGGAACTGGCGCAGATCCTGCCCGAGTTGATGTGGCTCTCCCAGATGGGCCTGGTCCTGTACTGGGTGTTCGACAGCTCGGAGGGGCGCGAGCGCAGCCGGCGGCTGGCGGAGCGGGGGGCCCGGCTGACCACGCGGGGCGTGGCGCTCGCCCGGTTCCGGGTGCTGCGGCCGCTCGTCCTCGAGGTGCACGAGCTGTTCATCGACTTCCTGCCGGGGATGACGCGGGGTGGGGCGGGGGCCGACGGGGCGGGGGCTGGGGCTGGGGAGGGCTGAGCCTGGGGAGGGCTGGGCGCGGGCGGGGTCGGTCGGGACGGGATCGGGCCCGGGTCGGGTCACCCGCTGTCCTTTACCTGGTCTTTCACCTGTACGTTCGCCAGATGCCCGGCACCACCTCGTCTCCGCAGTTCAGCCGCCGCGCCGCCCTCGGCATCGGGTTCGGCGCGGCCACCGCTCTCGCTCTGCCCGCGCCGCGCGCGTCCGCCGCGCCGGGGGCCTCGGGTGCCTCAGGGGCCTCGGGTGCCTCGGGTGCCTCGGGGGTTCCAAGGCTGCCGAGACTCAACGCGCGGGCCTGGCTGGTCGCCGACCACGACAGCGGCAAGGTCCTCGCCGCCTCCGGTGCGCACCGCGCGCTGCCGCCCGCGTCGACGCTGAAGATGCTCTTCGCGGACACGGTGCTGCCGCGGTTCGGCGCCGACGAGAAGCACCGGGTGACCGCCGCCGACCTGGCCGGGATCCCGGCGGGCTCCAGCCTCGTCGGCATCCAGGCCGGGACCACGTACACGGTCCGGCAGTTGTGGCAGGGCGTCTTCCTGCGCTCCGGGAACGACGCCGTGCACGTGCTCGCCTCGATGAACGGCGGCGTCGCGAAGACCGTGCGGGAGATGCAGCGGCGGGCCGAGGAGCTCGGCGCGAAGGACACCCATGTGGTCAGCCCCGACGGCTTCGACCACCCGGGGCAGGTGTCGTCGGCGTACGACCTCACGCTCTTCGCCCACGCCGGACTCAAGAACGACGACTTCCGCGCGTACTGCGCCACGAAGACCGCCGACTTCCCCGCGGGCGGCGGCAAGACCTTCCAGATGCAGAACACCGACCGGCTGCTCACCGGCCAGGGTGTGACCCCGTACGAGGGGCTGATCGGCGTCAAGAACGGCTACACCTCGCACGCCGGCAACACCTTCACCGGCGCCGCCACCCGCGGGGGCCGCACCCTCCTCGTCACCGTCCTGCGCCCGAAGTCCGGCTACGAAGCCGTGTACGAGGAGACCGCGGCGCTGCTCGACTGGGGCTTCGGCGCGGTGGACCGGGTGACGCCGGTCGGCGCGCTCGGCGCGCCCGCAGGCGGGCCGGACGGGGCGACGAAGTCCGGCGGCGAGCAGGGGGCTCCGGCCGATTCGACGCGCACGGCCTCCTCGCCGGCCGGGCCGACGCCGTCCGGTGAGCGCAAGGAGGCACTGGCGCTGGGCGGGTCCGCGGCGCTCGCGGCCCTGGCCGGCGGCGGGCTGCTGGCGCTGCGCCGCCGGGCCCGGCCCTCGGGACGGCGGCGCAGGAAGGCCTGACGGCCGCCGCCGGCCAGGGCTCCGGCCGTCAGATCCAGTCGAGCTCCCAGAGGCGGAACACGCCCGTCCCGTCGGACAGGTACTGCCCGCCGGTCACGTCCTCCGTGCTGAGCACGTACTCCTTGCTCTGCCACAGCGGGATCAGCGGCACGTCGTCCGCGACGTCCTCCTGAAGCGTGCGCAGATCCCTGAGTGTGCGCCCGCGGTCCTCGTACTCCTGGCTCGCCAGGATCAGCGCGTCCACCCTCTTGCTGCTGTACCCGTTGTGCATGCCCGAGCCGGTCCGCACGAGCTGCGCCGTGAACGTGTCCGGGTCCGGGAAGTCCGGCAGCCAGCCGACCCCGTACGCGTCGAGCTTGCCCGCCGTGTACCGCTTCTGGAACTCGGCCCAGTCGTAGTACTTCGGCGTCACCTCGAACAGATCGGTCCCCCCAACCTGCCGCGCGATCTCCTCGGCCTCCGCCTTCGACGCCGCGCCGCGCGAGTACGCGAACTCGAAGCGGACCGGGGTCGTCACTCCGGCCTCGGCGAGCAGCCGACGGGCCCGCTCCACGTCGGGCTGCGGGTACGCGTCGAAGAACGCCGTCGTGTGCCCGGTGATCCCGCGCGGCACCACGGAGTACAGCGAGTCCACCGTGCCCTTGTACGCCGTGTCGACCAGCTTGTCCCGGTCGATGAGCGAGGCCAGCGCCTGCCGCACGCGGCGCTCGTGCAGGGGCTTGCCCGCGCGCACGTTCAGCACCAGGTTGCGCGTCTCGGCGCCGTCGACCTCCGTGACCCGCTGCTTCGGGTCACTGGTCGACAGACCGGCGAGCATCGCGGGCGGCAGCTGGCGCGCGGCCACGTCGACCGTGTGGCTCTTCCACGCGGACTCCAGCGCGTCGGAGTCCTTGAAGTAGCGCAGCTCGGTGGCGTGCGAGGGGACCTTCGCGGGGCCCTGGTAGTGCTTGTTCGGCACGAGCGTGGCCCGGCTGCCGGGCTTGTACGCCTTGAGGACGTAGGGGCCCGTGCCGTCGACCCGCTCGCCGGGGCGCAGCGCGTCCGCCGGGTAGATCTCCCGGTCGACGATGGCGCCCGCGCCGGTCGCGACCTTGAACGGGAACGTGGCGTCCGGCGACGACAGCCGGAACGTGACCGTCAGCCCGTTCGCCTCCACCTTGTCGAGCGTGTCGAGCAGCGAGGCCGGACCGACCGGATCGTTGATCTTGCGCACGCGGTCGAAGGAGTACTTCACGTCCTTCGCGGTCATCGCCCGGCCGCTCGGGAACTTGACGTCCGGCTGCAGCTCGCAGCGGTACGTGCGCAGCCATTTACCGACGAAACGGCACCCCTTGGCAGCGTCCGGCACCGGGGTGGTGCCGCCCGGCGCGAAGGTCAGCAGCGACTGGAACACATTGCTGTACAGCGCCCACGAGCCCGCGTCGTACGCGCCCGCGGGGTCCAGCGACGTGACCGCGTCCGTCGTCCCCACCCTGACGGTCTTTCCCCCGTCGCTCTTCTCCGGCAGCAACTGCCAGCCGCCGAGCCCCGCCGCGACGATCACCACAACCGTCGCGATGACTCGCAGTCGAACCGCGCGCATCAAACGTCCCTCCCCAGTGACGGTTATCACTGAATCACAGTGTTTGACCTGGGGGAAGAGGGAATTTCGAGGTATCCGAGGTGTGCGGGGGTCCCACCTGTTTCGGAGCGGTCCGACCGATCTCCACGGCAGAGGCTTCCAGCCTCCATAGTGTGGGCATTCAGTGAAGCAGCACGTCAGGCTACCGCCCCGCTGCGGCTCCTCGGTGGGGGCGGCCGGTGCGGACTGTGTTGGGTGGGTGCGGTGGGTGCTCTCAGGCCTGCTTCGACGCCAGCTCGACGACCGTGACGTCGGACGGTGCCCCGACCCGCACCGGCGGGCCCCAGGCGCCGGCGCCCCGACTGACGTACAACTGCGTGTCCCCGTACCGCTCCAGGCCCGCCAGCGTCGGGTTGGCCGCGTCCGCGACGAAGTTGCCGGGCCACAGCTGCCCGCCGTGCGTGTGTCCCGACAGCTGGAGGTCGACCCCGTGCCTGACCGCCTCGTGGATCATCACGGGCTGGTGCGCGAGCAGCACGGCGGCCCGGGAGCGGTCCCGGTCGCCGAGCGCCCTGGCGTAGTCGGGGCCGTCACCGTGGTTCTCGCCCGCGATGTCGTTGACCCCGGCGAGGTCGAACGCCCCCAGTTCCACCCGGGCGTTGGCCAGCGGCCGCATCCCGATCTCCCGGACGTGCTCGACCCAGGGCTCGGCCCCGGAGAAGTACTCGTGGTTGCCGGTCACGAAGTACGTCCCGTGCCGCGACCGGAAGCGGGACAGCGGCTCCACCGTCGACGCGAGGTCCTCGACGCTCCCGTCGACCAGGTCCCCGACGACCGCGATCAGGTCCGGCTGCGTCCCGTTCACGATCTCGACGACCCGCTCCGCGAACCCCCGGCCCAGCACGGGCCCCAGGTGCACATCGCTGACCACCGCGATCCTGAACCCGTGCGCCGCGCGCGGCAGTCTGGCCAGCGGCACGGTCACCCGCTTCACCTTCGGCCCGCGCAACACGCCGTACGCCCCGTTCCCCACGACCCCGGCAGCGGCCACAGCCGCCGCCCCACCCACGACCCGGGCCAGGATCAGCCGGCGGGTGGGGGCGACGCTCGGGGTGAGGGTGGGGGTGGGGGTGGGAGCGGGGGTTGAGCCCGGGGTGGGGACGGAGTCGGGAGCGGGGATGTCGGGCTTTCCGGCAGGCACAGGCTCGGCCGCATGCTGGGCCATGACCTCGGCCGCCTCAGCCACCTCGGCCACGTCAGCCGACTCGCCACGCCCACCGGCCCGGCGATCGAGCAGACGCCGCAGTACGGGCCGCAGCACCTCCCCCACCAGCAACGCCAGCACCAGATACAGCGCGAACGCCATCCAGAGGAACCCCGGCCACGCCAGCACCTGCTGCAACAGGAACGGCGCCCCCGTCCGCTCCGCGACCAGCGCCGCGAACATCAGCACGGGCCCGACGGCGAACACCACCGCCCCGCCGCGCCGCACCCACCCCGGCCCCGCCGTCGTGTCCCGCACGAGGCGCCGCCAGGCGTAGTAGTGCAGCCCGGCCAGCGCGCCCAGGACAAAGAGGGCGATCAGCACAAAGGCGACGACCATGGCGCCGGTCGCCTACGCGGTCCGGCGCAGGGCCCGCACACCGCGGAACCCGATGACCCCGACCACCGTCCCCAAGACAAAGGAGACGACGGCCAGCGTCAGGTGCACCCAGAAGTAGGCGGTCGGATCCCCGGCGTCGTCGAACGCGAGGCCGCTGCCGTCCTTCCACAGGTTCTTGACGAAAGTGATCCAGATGAACCAGCTCCACACCCCGAAGGCGAGCAGGAACCAGGAGACGGGGCGGCTGAGCTTCATACCCTCAGTATCGCCAGCCCCCGCCGCGCTCCGCCGCCGGGGTGGGGAGCAGCGCGGGGCCGCGGGCGGAGCGGCCCCGACACGGGACACGGCACCCGGCACAACTCCGAAGACACAGAACACCTCGGCGAAGACTTACCGACCCGGTACATGTACGTTTCCGACCGTGCCTGCCTCCAATGCGTCGTATTCGAAGAAGTCCGCACGCGCGAACGGTCGTTTCCGTTCCACACTGCTCACGACTTCCGCGCTCCTGCTCACCGCCTCCGCCCTGTCCCTGACCGCGACGCTCCCGGCCGCCGCGGTGGACAAGCCGGGCGACAAGTCGGGCAAGGGCTCCACCGGTCAGGCCAAGCCTCCGGCGAAGATGTCGGAGATCGGCGGCACCCGTCTCGGCCGCCCGGGCACCCAGGTCGACCTGGGCGGCGGCGCCCCCGTCCTGCCGAAGGACCTGACGGCCAAGTCGTGGATCGTCGCGGACGCCGAATCCGGTGACGTCCTCGCCTCGCACAACGCCCACTGGAAGCTGCCCCCGGCGAGCACCCTGAAGATGCTCTTCGCCGACACGGTGCTGCCCAAGTTCCCCAAGAGCACGACCCACAAGGTCGTCCCGTCCGACCTGGCCGGCATCGGCGCCGGCTCCAGCTCGGTCGGCATCAAGGAGAACTACACCTACACCGTCCACGACCTGTGGCTCGGCGTCTTCCTCCGCTCCGGCAACGACGCGGTCCACGTCCTGTCCGCCATGAACCAGGGCGTCAGCCAGACCGTCAAGGACATGCAGGCCCACGCCGAGGAACTCCAGGCCCTCGACACCCACGTCGTCAGCCCCGACGGCTACGATGCCCCCCGCCAGACCTCCTCCGCCTACGACCTCACCCTCTTCGCCCGCTCGGGCCTGCAGAAGGCCGACTTCCGCGAGTACGCCTCCACGGCCACCGCCAAGTTCCCCAAGAAGCAGAAGAAGGGGAAAACCACCGAGCGCTTCGCGATCCAGAACACCAACCGCCTCCTCACCGGCGACCTGGGCCTCTCCCCCTACAAGGGCATCGCCGGCGTCAAGAACGGCAACACCACCAACGCCGGCGCCACCTTCACCGGCGTCGCCGAGCGCAACAACCGCGTCCTCCTCGTCACCGTCATGACCCCCGACTCCGGCGAACAGTTCGCCGTCTACAAGGAAACCGCCCGCCTCCTCGACTGGGGCTTCGCCGCCGCCGGCAAGGTCACCCCGGTCGGCAGCCTCGTCCCGCCCAAGAGCGCGGCCTCCACGGCTCCCGGCGCCGCCGGCACCGATGGCGACCACGGCAAGGCCGGCCCCGCCAAGCCCCAGGCCCACGCCTCGGTGGCCGACACGGAGGGCTCCAGCGGCATCGGCATCGCCCTCGCCATCTGCGGCGGCATCCTGGTCGTCCTGGCCGGAGCGGTCTTCGCAGTCCGCAAGAAGTGGCCCCTCCACCCCAAGAACTGACACCGTCACACTTTCCCGTTCCACGCATGGCATGTGGTGGGCGCCGTGGCGGGGTGCGCATCCCTGTTGCGCGCGCATGGCATGTCGTGGCCACCGGCGTGGCGGGGTGCGTATCCCTGTTGGGCTGGGGAGGCGCGGCTTGGGTGTTCTGCCGGGTGTACTGGGTGCCCCGCTGGGAGGTACCGGGTGCCCTGCAGGCGTGAACCGGGTGCCCAGCCGAGGTGCGCCGGGTGCCCTGCAGGCGGGTACCGGGTGCCCTGCAGGCGTGTTCCAGGCGCCCGGCCGAGGTGCGCCGGGTGCCCCGCCGGGGCTCCCGGCGGCTGCGTCGCCCGGGGCGCTCCGTGCCGCCGGATCCCTGTGCAGGGGCTCCGAGGTACCACCGCCGCCCGACCTTGATGCGGGCGCCGCCCGAAGGGCGCAGCCGGGTCCGTATACAGGGCGTCCCCCGCTCCGCCTCGCCAGCTTGGGCCCTGGCTTCGGCCCGGCCCCTGGCTTCGGCGCGGGCCGCTGAGCCGCGCTACTCGGCAGGGCTACCGATCAAGGGCCTACGGCCGGCCCGCCCCGCAGGCTCCCCGGTCAAGGGCTCTACGCCCGCCGCCACCACTGCCTCCTCCCCGAACGCCCCTACGCCCGCCACCACCATCTCCTCCCCGAACGCCCCTACGCCCCCTCCTCCGCCGCATCCTCATCCTCCAACGCTTCGTCCTCCTCAGCCGCCGCCCCGCTCTTCGTAGCCGTCCATGCCGCGCAGAACAGAATCAACTTCGCCGTGAAGTTGATCCACAGCAGCAACGCGACCGGCGTACCGAACGCCCCGTACATGCTCTTCGCCGCAACGCCCCGCATATAGCCGCCAAGAAGCAGCTTGAGCAGCTCGAACCCCGCTGCCCCGATCAGTGCCGCCGTGAACAGGTCCCGCCGCTCCGGCTGCACCCCGGGCAGCAGCGTCAGTACGTAGAGCAGCACCAGGAAGTCCGCCAGCACCGCCACCGCGAACGCCGCCCCCTGCAACAGCGCCCCGCCCCACCCCGCCTCGTTGATCCCGAGCTGATCCGCCGTCCAGCCGACCGCCGAGGACGCGATGGTCGATGCCGCCATCGACGCGAGCCCCGCAGCCCCGAGCCCGATCAGCACCCCGGTGTCCTTGAGCTTGACCAGGACCGGGTTCGCGTCGGTGTCCGGCAACTCCCACACGGCCCGCAGGCATTCCCTTATCGAACCGACCCATCCCACGCCGGTGAACAGAAGCAGCGCACCGGCCACCAGCCCGACCGTCGCCGCGTTGTCGATCAACGCGCCCAGATCCAACTGGTCGGAGATCCCCGGGACCTGATCGGCGATCTTCGCCTCCAACTGGTCCTGCCGCTCGGGCCCGAGCGTGCCGGCCGCGATCGCAGCGGCCACCGTGAGCAGAGGGAAGAGCGCCAGGAAGCTGATGAACGTCATCGCCGCCGCGAGTCTCGCCCAGTGCACGGCGTCCAGCCGCTCATAGGCGTGCCAGGCGTGCGTCCGCATGAGCCGGACGACCACCGGGCCGACGACGGGGAGTCTTTTCAGCCAGTCCATGATCCCAGCCTGCCCCGTTCAGCCGATTCCATCGCGTTCGGCACGACGGCACTGGCCACCCCGTCGGGTCTGGACCGGAAGACCAGGGTCCGGGTCCCCCAGAACCGCAGCACCGTGGCCAGCACCATCCCCACGCCGGCCCCTGAGATCGTGTCGGCCCGAGGCGATGTGAACCCGAGCCCGTAGTGCGAGACCGCGATACACAGCAACTGCACCAACGCCCCGGCCACGTTCACCGCGAAGAACACCCCGTACTGCCGCAGCCGCGACACCCCCGCGGCTCTTCTCCGGTAGGTCCCCAGCGAATTCCCCAGGTAGGCCACCGAGCAACCCGCCACGAACGACAACGCCTTGGCACTGATCGGGCCCATTCCCACCGGCCCACGAAGCCAGACGAACAGCCCCAGATCGGCGGCATAGGCGCAGAGACCCACCGCCGCGAACCCCACCAACTCAGGCCCCACGGCCCGCACCCGCGCGACCGTCCCCTGCCCAGGCCCGCCGGACCGCCGATCACCGCCCACCATCGCCTTCCCCACCACTCTCACCGCTCACCTCTCGCCTCTCTCGCCCATGGCTCCACGGTGGGGCGCCGGCGGCTGCCGGCTGGGCCGGTCGGCGCCGTCACCAATCCACCACCGCGAGCGCGTACATCGCCAGCCACACCACCCCGATCACCGCCAGCGCCCGGTCCTTCAGCACCACGTCCTCAGGCTCACCGGCCGTTCCCCGGTCCGCGAACACGGCGTATCTGAGGACGGCGAGGATGAACGCCGCCATCGACAACTGCCGCCAGGGCAACAGGCTGCTGCTCGCCACGCCCCCCTCCTCCATCGCCCACAAGCAGTAGGCAAGGACCGCGACCCCCGCCGCCAACTGCCATACGAACCGCAGGTACCCGGTGGTGTACTCGGTGAGCAGAGCCCGCGTGGCCCCGGCCTTCCCCACCATCTGGACCGCTTCCGAGTACCGCTTCGCCGAGACCATGAACAGTGCGCCGAACCCCGTGGTGATCAGAAACCAGCGCGACAGCGGAATCCCGAGCGCGAGCCCGCCGATCATGGCTCTCATCAGGAAGCCGGTCGTCACGACTACCAGGTCGACGACCAGTACATGCTTGAGGCTGACGCAGTACGCCAACTGCATGGCGACATAAGCCGTGAGCAGCACCGCGGTCATCGGATTGCAGAGCAGGGCCGCCCCGGCCGGCGCGAGAACCGCCAGCGCTCCCCCGACCGCGTAGGCGACCGGCACAGGAACCTGCCCCGCGGCCACGGGCCGATTGCGCTTCACCGGGTGCGCCCTGTCGGCCTCGGCGTCCCGCGCGTCGTTGATCAGGTACACCGCCGATGCCGCCGCGGTGAACAGCCCGAAGACGATGGCGAGTTGTGTCAGGGAGTGCCACGAGAACAGGTCCCCGGCCGCTGCCGGCGCAGCCACCACGAGCACGTTCTTGACCCATTGCCGCGGTCGCGCCGTCCTGAGGATCCCCGAGGCCAGCCCCCGCCGTCCGGCCGCCTCGGCCTCCGACCCCACGGCCCGCGGCCGCTCGAGCACCGCCGTGGCCGAGCCGGAACGCCGCGCCGCCCCGATCAGCGGGGCACCACCTCCCCTGCGCCCGTTCCCATCCACCTCAGTCCGCTCAACTCCCTGCCGCCCCTCCGCGTTCGGCGTGCCCGCCTGCCCGGATGTCCGATGCCGATGCCGATGCTTCCCGCCCTCGTACTGCTGCCCTGCTCCATGCACCCGCTCCCCCGTCTCTCTGCGCTTCGTCACCTCGCCGCACCCCCGTTCATCCAGCGCGCTCCGAGCCGGACCGTCAGCGCCCCCAGCGCCGCACCCGCCGCGACATCGGAGGGGTAGTGGACCCCCACGACCATCCGTGAGACACACATCGCCGCGGCCACCGGCGGAACAAGCCGCGCCCCGGCCGGCCGCAATTCCCCGTACGCAACCGCTGCGGCTGCCGCCGACGCGGCGTGCGAGCTGGGGAACGAATGCCGGCCCGCTGTCCGGACCAGCGGCTCCACCCCTTCCTCCGCGCCTGGCCGCGGTCTCCGCACCACTCGCTTCACGCCCATGCTGGCCAGGTGCGCGCCCCCGGTCAGCGCGGTGCCACGCAGCCAAGCCCCACGCCGCTCCCGATCCACCGCCGCCCCGACCAGACCGGCCGCCAGCCAGAGCGCGCCATGCTCGCCGACCCAGGACAGCGCTCGCGCGGCAGTCGCCACGCGCCGGTCCCTGCCACAGTCCCGTAGTGCCGACAGCAATCGGCGATCCATGTCGTCCATGTGGCTCACTCTGAATCCCAAAACATCAATAAACTCGGGCAATTTTGTATGACACCCGATCAATCACTCATTTCGGTGAGCAATCGCTAGATTCAGAGCAAAGCTCTCTTTATGGGGCGATACGGTCACCCCCATGGCTGCCGACCCCGTCTCCACCTCCATTTCCGCACCCCCGCTCGTGGCTGCGCCGCCGTCCGAATCCGCATCGGCAGCCGCACCCTCGAACTCGGGCGCGCGACCGCACACCACGCCCTCGTCCTCCGTTCCCCGCCCCGCGCCGACCCCCGGCTACGACTCCGTGCCGGTCACCGGATGGGGCCGCACCGCCCCCACCTCCGCCCATCTGATCCGCCCCCGCTCCTACGAGGAGACCGTGGCCGCCGTCCGCGAGTGCGGAGCCCCCGGGCGCAGGGGCGGTATCGCTCGCGGCCTGGGCCGGGCCTACGGCGACGCGGCGCAGAACGCGGGCGGCGCGGTCCTGGACATGACCGGCCTCGACCGCATCCACGCCATCGACGCCTCCGCCGGCACCGTGCTGTGCGATGCCGGTGTCTCACTGCACCGGCTGATGGAAGTACTCCTCCCTCTGGGCTGGTTCGTCCCCGTGACGCCGGGCACGCGTTACGTCACGGTCGGCGGCGCGATCGGCGCCGACATCCATGGCAAGAACCACCACGTGTCGGGTTCCTTCTCGCGCCACGTACTGGCTCTGGAACTGCTCACGGCCGATGGCCAGGTCCACATCGTCGAACGGGGAACCGAACTCTTCGATGCCACGGCCGGCGGCATGGGGCTGACCGGGATCATCCTCACCGCCACGATCCAACTGCTGCCGGTCGAGACCTCGTTGATGTCCGTCGACACCGAACGCGCCGCGGACCTCGACGACCTGATGGCCCGACTGACCGCCACCGACGACCAGTACCGCTACTCGGTGGCCTGGATCGATCTCCTCGCCCGGGGCGCCTCCATGGGGCGCTCCGTACTCACCCGCGGAGACCACGCCCCGTTGGATGCCCTGCCCTCCCGCGCTCGCCGCTCCCCTCTCTCCTTCCGCCCTGGCCGGCTCCCCGCGGCACCCTCCTTCCTGCCGGAGGGACTGCTGGGCCGCACGACCGTCGGCGCCTTCAACGAGCTGTGGTTCCGCAAAGCCCCCAAGTCCCGCGTCGGGGAACTCCAGAAGCTGTCGACGTTCTTCCACCCCCTCGACGGCGTCCCGCACTGGAACCGCATCTACGGGCGCAGCGGCTTCATCCAGTACCAGTTCGTCGTCGGATACGGAGCGGAGGAGTCCCTCCGCCATATCGTGCAGCGCATCTCCGACCGGCGATGCCCCTCCTTCCTCGCGGTCCTCAAGCGCTTCGGCGAAGCGGATCCGGGATGGCTCTCCTTCCCGATGCCGGGCTGGACCCTGGCCCTGGACATCCCGGCGAACCTGCCCGGCCTCGGCTCCTTCCTCGACGCTCTCGACGAGGAGGTGGCCGCTACGGGCGGGCGCGTCTATCTCGCGAAGGACTCCCGCCTCAGGCCCGAGCTTCTGTCCTCCATGTATCCGCGCCTGACGGACTTCCGCGCGCTCCGGGCCCGCCTGGACCCGCGAGGCGTGTTCCGCTCCGACCTGTCCCGGCGCCTGGAGCTGTAGGCCCCGGTGCTCGTGGCCCGAGCGCGTCCGTCGTCTGGACACGCAGGCTCACCCGCGAGCCGGCATGCCGTGCGGCTTCACCGCCGAAGCCGCCCCGCCCGGAGCTGCCGCCACCTGCGACGGCCCTCAACTTCCGTACCAGAGCGACGAGAACCGTCCGACTCCCCGTCCCCATCTGACCTGCCATGTGACTCCCCCTCTGTCGGCGCGGGCCCTCCGCGCCGGTGTCACTTCTCATACACCGCTCGGACCGCACAGGTTCCGGATCCGCCCAGCCGAATTCCCCCGACCGGGACACGGTCGGCTTCCGGACCGGCGCGCCACCGCGTTCCCGGCCTCGAATCATTGGAGTTTGGATCTCATGAAGGACGCCTTCGGAACTCCCCAGTCCCTGCTCATCCTCGGCGGCACGTCCGAGATCGCGCTCGCCACGGCCCGTCGGCTCGCCACGCGCCGCACCCGTACCGTGTGGCTGGCGGGTCGCCCCTCCCCCGCACTCGACAGCGCGGCAGCCGAGCTGCGCCGGATGGGGGCCGACGCCCAGACCGTCTCGTTCGACGCCCTCGACTCGGAGGCTCACGAGGAGGTGCTCGGCAAGGTCTTCGCCGAGGGCGATATCGACATGGTGCTGCTGGCCTTCGGCATCCTCGGCGATCAAGCCCACGACGAGGGGGAACCGCTCTCGGCGGTACGGGTCGCCCAGACCAACTACACCGGCGCCGTGTCGGCCGGGCTCATCTGCGCGCGGGCACTGCAGGCCCAGGGCCACGGCTCGCTCGTCGTCCTGTCGTCCGTCGCGGGCGAGCGGGCCCGCCGGGCCAACTTCATCTACGGATCGAGCAAGGCCGGGCTCGACGCCTTCGCTCAGGGCCTGGGCGACGCGCTCCACGGCACCGGCGTGCACGTCATGGTGGTGCGGCCCGGTTTCGTGCGGTCGAAGATGACGGCCGGCCTGGACGAGGCCCCGATGGCGACGACGCCCGAAGCGGTCGCTCTGGCCATCGAGACAGGGCTGCGACGCCGGTCGGAGACGGTGTGGGTGCCGGGTGCGCTACGCGTGATCATGTCAGCGCTGCGGCACGTACCGCGTCCTGTGTTCCGCCGGCTCCCGGTCTGATCCGGGAGTTCCGGGGGACCTCAGCTCGCGCGCAGGCGGCGCGAACGCATCGAGCGTCCGGGCGCCTGCGCGGGGAGCGGCGACTTACCGAAGGTGAAATCCCGCAGGCGCCGCCACACGCCGTCGGCCCCTTGCTCGTACAGGGCGAACCCGGTGCACGGCCAGGCCGCCTCGTACTCGGCCAGCTCCGCGAACGCGCGGTCCATCGCCTCCTCGGCGATGCCGTGCGCCACGGTGACGTGGGGGTGGTACGGGAACTGCAGCTCGCGCGCGACGGGACCTGAGGCGTCGCGCACCTGCTTCTGCAGCCAGGTACAGGCCTCGGCGCCCTCGACGACCTGTACGAACACAACGGGTGACAGAGGACGGAACGTTCCCGTCCCGGACAGGCGCATCGCGAAGGGGCGCCCGGCGGACGCGACCTCCGTCAGATGCGCCTCGATCGCCGCCAGGTCCCCGCTCTCCACCTCGGTCGGCGGGAGCAGGGTGATGTGCGTGGGAATGCCGTGTGCCGCGGGGTCACCGAAGCCCGCACGCCGCTCCTGGAGCAGGCTGCCGTGAGGCTCCGGGACCGCGATCGAGACACCGATCGTTACGGTCCCCACGTCATACTCCTGTCGTCGTCTGGTGGGCGGGCGGGCTTGCAGCCGGTGCGGGCTCAGTGCTTGGCGGGCAGGAAGCCGACCTTTTCGTACGCCTGGGCGAGCGTCTCGGCGGCGACGGCCCGCGCCTTCTCCGCACCCTTGGCCAGGATCGAGTCGAGCGTCTCCGGGTCGTCCAGGTACTCCTGGGTGCGGGTCCGGAACGGAGTCACGAAGTCCACCATGACCTCGGCCAGGTCCGTCTTCAGCGCACCGTACATCTTGCCCTCGTACTTCTGCTCCAGTTCCGGGATACCGGTGCCGGTGAGGGTGGAGTAGATGCTGAGCAGGTTGCTGACGCCCGGCTTGTTCTCCGCGTCGTAGCGGATGACGGTCTCGGTGTCGGTGACCGCGCTCTTGACCTTCTTGGCGGTGGCCTTCGGCTCGTCCAGGAGGTTGATGAGGCCCTTCGGCGTGGACGCCGACTTGCTCATCTTGATCGACGGGTCCTGAAGGTCGTAGATCTTCGCCGTCTCCTTCAGGATGTACGGCGCCGGGATGGTGAAGGTCTCGCCGTAGCGCCCGTTGAAGCGCTCGGCCAGGTCACGCGTGAGCTCGATGTGCTGCCGCTGGTCCTCGCCGACCGGCACCTGGTGGGCCTGGTAGAGGAGGATGTCCGCGACCTGCAGGATCGGGTAGGTGAAGAGGCCGACCGTGGCGCGGTCCGCACCCTGCTTGGCGGACTTGTCCTTGAACTGCGTCATGCGGCTCGCCTCGCCGAAACCCGTGAGGCAGTTCATGACCCAGCCGAGCTGAGCGTGCTCGGGGACGTGGCTCTGGACGAAGAGCGTGCACCGGTCCGGATCAAGACCCGCGGCGAGGAGCTGCGCGGCGGCGAGCCGGGTGTTCGCACGCAGTTCCCGGGGGTCCTGCGGGACGGTGATCGCGTGCAGGTCCACCACCATGTAGAAGGCGTCGTGGGACTCCTGCAGCGCCACCCACTGGCGGACCGCACCGAGGTAATTGCCGAGGTGGAACGAGCCTGCGGTGGGCTGGATTCCGGAGAGCACGCGGGGACGATCAGAGGCCATGCCCTCATTCTCTCAGGTGTCTCTCATTGCTCGGGGTCAGGTTCGCGACGTGCGGGCGTCGCGTGGGGGAATCCGCGGGTCCGCCGGAGCCTGGCGTGACGCACCGTGAGAACTCGGGCGTGCCGGGTGGGAACCGATCACGGTCGACCGGTGTATCAAGCGTGTGAGGACACCGGGGGAAGTCCTGGAGGTGGGCCACGTCGTCGACGAAGGTGCGGTGATCGCCCGCGTGCGCGCCGGGGATCCGGAGGCGTACGCGGAGCTGGTTCGCGCCTTCACCGGCATCGCCCTGCGAGCAGCGAAGGCGCTGGGCGCGGGGGCCGATGCCGAGGATGTCGTACAGCAGTCCTTCTTCAAGGCGTATCGCAGCTTGGGACGGTTCAAGGACGGCTCGGCTTTCAAGCCGTGGCTGCTGAAGATCGTCGCCAATGAGACAAGGAACACAGTGAGGTCGGTGGGTCGGCAGCGGTCGGCCGCCGGTCGGGAAGCAGCGATGGCCGAGGCCGAGCCGTTGATACCGGAGTCGGCCGATCCTGCGGTCGCGGCGGTCGAGGTGGAGCGCCGCGCCGAACTGGTGGCCGCGCTGGATCTGCTGAGTGAGGAGCACCGGCTGGTCGTCGTGCACCGCTATCTGCTGGAGATGGACGAGGCGGAGACGGCCCAGGCTCTGGGCTGGCCGCGTGGCACGGTCAAGTCCCGGCTCAATCGCGCCCTGCGCAAGCTGGGACAGCTGTTGCCGGCGGGCCACACGACTGCGCGAGTCCCGGCGCCGCGGCCGGGGAAGGGAGGTGACAGGCATGAGCGAGCCTCGAGATGAGCGACCGGAGCTGTCGGAGCTGTCGGAGGAGCTGCGTGCGCTGGGGCGGTTCATGAACGGTCCGGACGGCGCGGGCGAGACCATGGCGGAGCGCGTGCTGGCGCAGATCATCGCCGAGCATGCGCCACCGCCTGCCGCCAGGCCGCCGGGGCCGCGTGCAGGTGCGCGTCGGATATGGAGATGGGCTCGGCGGCGGTGGCGGGTGCTGACCGCTGCCCTGTGTGGTGTGGCGACGGTCGTCGTGCTCACGCCGCCGGTCCGGGCTTCGGTCTACGACTGGTTCGGCTTCGGCGGGGTCGAGGTCCACTACGATCCGTCGGCCTCGCCGGCGCCGGGTACGCCTGTGTCTGGCTGTGGTGCGCCGCTCTCCATGGACCAGGTCGTGGCGCGGGCGGGGTTCCGGCCCCTGGTCCCGGCCGAGCTGGGGTCTCCCGACTCGATCGCCGTGACGTACGAGTCGGGTGGCCGCCCACTGGTCAGGCTGTGCTGGTGGGAGGAGGGCGGCCGCACGGTACGTCTCGACGAGTTCCCTGCTCGTCTCGACATCCGGTTCGCCGAGACCGTCACGGATCCTCCGGCCCGGGTGCCCGTGGGCCGGGAGACAGCTCTGTGGTTCGCACGGGAGCAACGGCCGAGTTTCCGGATGCTCGACGGTCAAGGACACCCATGGCATCGGGCGGAGCGCACGGCCGGTCCGGCCCTGCTGTGGACACACGGCTCGCGTCTCACCTTGCGTTTGGAAGGCGTGGCATCCGAGGAGAGGGCGCTGAAGATCGCCCGCTCCACGGACGATCGGGGCGGAAGCCGGTGAGAGGGCAGCGGTGGGGCCACGGCTTCGCCGCTGCCGCCGGAGGCACCGTCGGGCGGGAAGAAAAACCCGCTGCAGGCGGAACCTGAACGGCACGAGCGGTGTACCAGAAGTGAACCGGCTCGGAAGGGCCGTGCCGGTTGGTCGACTGGGGGATCGCATTCGTACGGTACGGAATCTTGCCGCCCTGTTCACAGCGCTGGCGGCCACGCTGGCACTGGTTCTTTGGGGCGCGGTTCAGGCTTCGGCGGGCGGGTCGACGAGCGTCCTGATCGTGTCGCCGGAGAGCGAGGAAAGCGCGTCGCTCTATTTCAGCGACAAGGACTACGGACGGTTGGCCCGACTGCTCGGGGAGCCGGGTGAGACTGAGGAGGCCTTAGCGCCGGGCCTGAGGGTCGGCGCCGGTCGCCGGCTGGACGTGACGTGGCTGTTGCACGACATACAGCCTTGGCGCGTGGACCGCGTCTATCCGGGCACGCCGGGCAGCAAGGACGTCTGGATCCACACGTCGACCGACATGAACGACTTGAACGGGATCTGGCACACCGCTGAGAAGCCCGGTGAGCTGCGGTCTCTGATGCGTGGACTCGGGGTGATGGGGAAACGGTCGTCGGGCGGCGCGGGCCCTGGGTCTCCTGTCGCCGAGCCGTCCAGGCATCTCGCGATGACGAGGCCGGACACCCCGGCGACGCGTTCTCCGGCCACGGCCGCCGACGCTGCTTCCGTGCCCGCAGCAGCCGGCTGGTGGTGGATGGTGTCTGGCGTCCTGGCCGGTGCCGCGTTGGCTCTGCTGGTCCGGCCGCTGGTCGTCGGCCTGCCCCGCCGGGTGGCGGAGGTTCGTCGGCGCAGAGAGCACGGTCCACGTCAGGAACTGCGGGACATATGAAGCTCTCGTTCGCTGCCGGGCCGGCCCGTCGATCAGGTCTGCCGACGGCCATGTGCACCGGGCCCGTCTCCGGACCGGCCGGAGGGAGCCCGGTGCACCGGACCTGGGATCAGGTGAGGTCGACGGTCGGGTAGAGCGGGAAGCCGGCGAGCAGGTCGGCAGCCCGGTGGGACACCTCGTCGGCGATCTTGGCGTCCAGGACGTGCTGGGCCTTGGACTTGGTGCCCTTGCTGGTGGTGCCGGGCTCGGCCGCCGCCAGGACGCGGTCCATCAGTGCGGCGATCTCGTCCATCTCGGCGGTGCCCAGACCACGCGTGGTCAGGGCGGGCGTGCCGATGCGGATGCCGGAGGTGTACCAGGCGCCGTTCGGGTCGGCCGGGATGGCGTTGCGGTTGGTGACGATGCCGGAGTCAAGGAGCGCGGACTCGGCCTGGCGGCCGGTCAGACCATAGGAGGTGGCGACATCGATCAGGTTGAGGTGGTTGTCCGTACCGCCGGTGACCAGCGTGGCACCGCGACGGGTGAGGCCCTCCGCGAGAGCGCGGGCGTTGTCGACGACGGACTGGGCGTAAGTACGGAACTCGGGGCGCCTGGCCTCGGCCAGGGCGACGGCCTTGGCGGCCATGACGTGCGGCAGGGGGCCACCGAGCACCATCGGGCAGCCCCGGTCGACCTGGTCCTTGAGGGAGTCGTCGCACAGCACCATGCCGCCGCGCGGGCCGCGCAGCGACTTGTGAGTGGTGGTGGTGACGATCTGGGCGTGCGGCACCGGGTCGAAGTCGCCGGTGAGCACCTTGCCGGCGACGAGGCCGGCGAAGTGCGCCATGTCGACCATCAGGGTGGCGCCGACCTCGTCCGCGATCTCTCGCATGATGCGGAAGTTCACCAGGCGGGGGTAGGCCGAGTAGCCGGCGACGATGATCAGCGGCTTGAACTCGCGGGCCTGCGCGCGCAGCGCCTCGTAGTCGATCAGGCCGGTGGCCGGGTCGGTGCCGTAGGAGCGCTGGTCGAACATCTTGCCGGAGATGTTGGGGCGGAAGCCGTGGGTGAGGTGGCCGCCCGCGTCCAGGGACATGCCGAGCATGCGCTGGTTGCCGAAGGCGTGGCGCAGCTCGGCCCAGTCGGCGTCGGTCAGGTCGTTGATCTGGCGGACGCCGGTCTTCGCCAGGAAGGGCACCTCGACACGGTCGGCGAGGACGGCCCAGAAGGCGACGAGGTTGGCGTCGATGCCCGAGTGCGGCTGGACGTAGGCGTGCTGGGCGCCGAAGAGCTCGCGGGCGTGCTCGGCGGCGAGGGACTCCACGGTGTCGACGTTGCGGCAGCCGGCGTAGAAGCGGCGGCCGACGGTGCCCTCGGCGTACTTGTCGCTGAACCAGTTGCCCATGGTCAGCAGCGTGGCCGGGGACGCGTAGTTCTCGGAGGCGATCAGCTTGAGCATCTCGCGCTGGTCGGCGAGCTCCTGGCCGATGGCGTCGGCGACACGGGGTTCCACACCCCGGATGACGTCGAGAGCGGCGCGGTATGCGGTGGATTCAGGGGTCAGATCAGTCATCGGGCTGCCTCCGGACGCGGTCGGTTCACGGTTCGGCCCAGGCGCACGGCACATCGTTCCCGAGCCGCTCCCCGATGGTCGGTCCCATCCCAGCGCGCCAGTCACGGCCCTGGAATCACACTACCGGGCTCGCCGCCGCGCGAGGTTTCCACGTCCACCATGCGAGCGACGATAGGAAGGGGCCACACACCCGTCTCGCGCCGTAACAGCCGCCAGGCTTTCAGTGCCGTCAGAACGGAGATCCCGTGACTTCTGCGACTCCTCACCCCGCTGAAGACGCGCGGGCCGCTACGGAGAGCTACATCAGCTCCTCGGACGCCCACAGCGCGCACAACTACCACCCGCTGCCGGTCGTCGTCGCCACGGCGGACGGGGCCTGGATGACGGATGTCGAGGGGCGCCGCTACCTCGACATGCTCGCCGGATACTCGGCGCTCAATTTCGGGCACGGGAACCGCCGGCTGATCGAGGCGGCGAAGGCCCAGCTGGAGCGGGTCACGCTGACCTCGCGGGCGTTCCATCACGACCGGTTCGCGGAGTTCTGCACGGAGCTCGCCGAGCTGTGCGGCATGGAGATGGTGCTGCCGATGAACACGGGGGCGGAGGCGGTCGAGACGGCGGTGAAGACCGCTCGCAAGTGGGGGTACCGGGTGAAGGGTGTGCCGGACGGCCGGGCCCGGATCGTGGTCGCGAGCGACAACTTCCACGGGCGTACGACCACGATCGTCAGCTTCTCCACGGATCCGGAGGCGCGGGCCGATTTCGGGCCGTACACGCCGGGGTTCGACATCGTTCCGTACGGCGATCTGGCGGCTCTGCGGGACGCGGTGACCGAGGACACCGTGGCGGTGCTGCTGGAGCCGATCCAGGGGGAGGCCGGCGTCCTGGTCCCGCCGGCCGGCTACCTCGCCGGGGTCCGGGACCTGACGCGCGAGCGGAACGTGCTGTTCATCGCGGACGAGATCCAGTCCGGGCTGGGCCGCACCGGCCGGACATTCGCCTGTGAGCACGAGGGCGTGGTGCCCGACGTCTACGTGCTGGGCAAGGCCCTCGGCGGCGGTGTGGTCCCGGTGTCGGCGGTCGTGTCGAGCAGGGAGGTGCTCGGCGTCTTCCGACCGGGCGAGCACGGGTCGACGTTCGGCGGGAATCCGCTCGCCTGCGCCGTGGCGCTGGAGGTGATCGCGATGCTGCGGACCGGGGAGTTCCAGAAGCGGGCCGCGGAGCTCGGTGACCATCTGCACGCGGAGCTGAGCCTGCTGGCCGAAGCAGGGAAGGTGACTCAGGTGCGCGGGCGCGGGCTCTGGGCAGGCGTCGACATCGATCCGTCGCACGGGACGGGCCGGGAGATCTCGGAGAAGTTGATGGACCGGGGCGTTCTCGTGAAGGACACCCACGGCTCCACGATCCGTATCGCCCCACCCCTGGTGATCAGTAAGGAGGACCTGGACTGGGGGCTCGACCAGCTCCGCGCGGTACTCGGCGTGTGATCGACAGCGCCTGGAGAGATTTTCGTTCCTTGACAACAGAAAAGTGCAGAGATGCCGGCCCGCCTCTCGTCGGGCGAGCCGGGCGCGCCGGGCACGCCCGGCAGGCCTTCTGGTTCGGTCGGCGGCTAGAGGATGACGTGAGGCAGGAAGCGGGCGTACTCGTCCGTGACCAGGCCCGAGGACTCACGGATTCCCAGGCCGGCCGCTTCGTTCTCGACGACCCAGGCGCCGAGGACGACACGGTTGCCGTCGAAGTCGGGCAGGGGCCTCAACTCCTGGTAGCAGAAGGCCTCGTCGTGCGACACCGGTTCCGGCTCCTGTGCACCTGCCTCGTGGAGGGTGACACCCGCCCCTTCGCGCCCCAGGAGCGGCTTGGTCACGTAGCCAGTGGTGTGGGCGAGTTCCCGGGGGCCGTCCAGGTAGGCCGGCAGGAGGTTCGGGTGCCCGGGGAACAGTTCCCAGAGCACGGCGAGAAGTGCCTTGTTGGAGAGGAGCATCTTCCAGGCGGGCTCGATCCAGAGGGTGGTGCCGGTGCCGCCGCCGTTGTCGAGCGTGTCGAGGACGTGCGGGGCGAACCGGTCCGTGGTGAGCCACTCCCAGGGGTAGAGCTTGAAGCAACTGCGGATGAAGCGGAGCTTCTTGTCCACGAAGCGGCGTGACAGCCGGTCCCAGCCGATGTCCTCGACGGAGATCGCTTCCGTGTCCAGGCCGGCCTGTTCTGCGGTCTCCCGGAGGTAGGCCACGGTCATCAGGTCCTCGCCGAGTTCATCGGCGGCTGAGTGTGCGAAGTACAGCGGGCTACCGGGCGGGAGGAGGGCGGCCTGCTTCTTCCAGGCGTCGACGAGCCGTTCGTGAAGGGAGTTCCACTGGTCGGCGCCCGGGAAGCGTTCCTCCATCCAGAACCACTGCGGGCCCGCGGCCTCGATAAGGGAGGTGGGGGTGTCGGCGTTGTACTCCAGCAGCTTCGCCGGGGCCCCGGTGCGGCTGTCGTAGTGGAGATCGAACCGGCCGTAGACGGAGGGCAGTTCGTCACGGCGGCGCCAGGACTCGCGGACCAGGCCGGCCAGGCGGGGGTCCGTGATGCCCAGGTCGGCGAGGCGGTCCTCGGTGACGAGATGTTCGGCTGCGGCCAGGCACATCTCGTGGAGTTCCTCGACGACCTCCTCCAGCGCCTCGACCTCGGGGAGCGAGAACGCGTAGTAGGCGCACTCGTCCCAGTAGGGGCGCAGGGAGTCGTCCGGGTACCGGGTCAGGGGGTAGATGAGCCCCTGCTCTTCGACGGTCTGCTGCCAGCCGTCGCGGGGTTCTATGGTGTGGCGTTCCATCGTGGGGTCAGCCGCCTCCGGAGCCGGAGCCCGAGCAGCCGAAGCCGCCCCGGTCGACGGCCTCGCTGCGGCTGAAGGTGCCGTAGTCGGCGTGCCGGCCGCTGACGTCGGCGTCGTAGTACCAGTCGCCGTCGACGCGGCTGCCACGTCCGGTGCCGCTCGCGCTGCCGCCTGTTCCGGTCTTGCGGCCCTTGCCGGCCGAGCTCGAACCGGACTTGCAGTACTGGTCGCTGACGATCTTGTAGCCGTTGACCACGTCGTAGCTGTCGCGGTCGACGCAGCGCCGGTCCGGCTCGGACCCGCACGAGGTCAGGGCCGTCGCGAGCACACCCATTCCGCCGAGTACGACCGTGCTGGAGCGCAGTCGCCGTTTGTTCTCCGCCATTGGTTGAACTCCCCCGTTTCACAGGCGCCGTCAGGGTGCAGGCGGCCGGCGTCCGCATGATGCGGCGCACTGATTCTCGGTTCGGTACGCCGCGGTCGGTGATTGTCGGCGGCCAGCGTAGAAGAACACGTCGGTGGTCCGCACCATGGCTCCAGGGGTGAGGTCCGCATCGTTCCTCTAGGGTCGCTCCGTGCCTATTGGAATGATTTGTGCGCTGGGTTCCGCGTTGTGCTTCGGGACGGCGTCCGTGCTTCAGGCGATGGCGGCGCGGGCCACGGCCCCGGGTACGGGGTCGGGTGTCGATCCGACGCTCCTGGTACGGGCGTTGCGGCAGTGGCGGTATCTGGCGGGCCTCGGGCTCGACGGGCTCGGGTTCGTGCTGCAGGTCGTGGCCCTGCGGTCCCTGCCCATCTACGCCGTGGGCGCCGCGCTGGCAGCGAGCTTGGCTGTGACGGCGGTCGTGGCCGCCCGGTTGCTGCATGTGCGGCTGAGCGGGGCGGAGTGGGGTGCGGTCGGGGCGGTGTGCGCGGGGCTGGCGATGCTGGGTCTGGCGTCGGGGGCGGAGGGCGATCGGGAGGGTTCGGACGCGCTGCGGTTCGCCATGCTCGGGGTGGCGGTGGGTGTGTTGGGGCTCGGGGCTCTGGCGGGTCGGCTGCCGGGGCGGGGGCGGGCGCTCGCGTTGGGGCTGGGGGCGGGGTTCGGGTTCGGGGTGGTCGAGGTGAGTGTGAGGCTCATCGATGAACTGTCGCCGGGGTCGTTGGTGACCAATCCGGCGCTGTATGCGCTGCTGGTGGGCGGGGGTGCGGCATTCCTGCTGCTGACGTCGGCCCTCCAGCGAGGCTCGGTGACGGTGGCCACGGCCGGGATGGTGGTCGGGGAGACCGTGGGGCCGGCGTTGGTGGGGGTGGTGTGGCTGGGTGATCGGACCCGGCCGGGGCTGGATTGGCTGGCGGTGACGGGGTTCGTGGTGGCGGTGACGGGGGCGCTCGCGCTGGCGCGGTTCGGGGAGGCGCCGGCCGTCGCGGAGGCGGATCCGGTGCGGGTGAGGGACTGACCGTTGCCACCCTCGCCTCACCTCACCTCGACTCGACTCGACTCGGCGCCGGCGACTCGGGCCTGACTCTGGCGGCGCGGGGCAACTGCGGCGGAAACGGGGGCGACGGCCCAGAGCCGCCCGGAACAATGGCAGTTGCCGGTACTCCGGCGCCCGGATCGAGCGGCGGGCGGGAGCGCTGCGGGGGCCCGAAAGCTGAACCTGGGGCAGGTGGCACCCCCGTCCGGCGCCTACGGCAGGACCCGGCACAAGGCGTCGAGGGCTCCGGCCCAGGCGTGGTCGGCGGGGGTTCCGTAGCCGACCACCAGGGCGTCGGGGCGAGGGACGGACAGGACGGCACCGGGGTGGCGGTAGGTGGAGAGGCCGGTGACTCCGAGGCTCTGCCAGGCGGCGGCGCGGACCACGGACTGTTCGGTGCCGGGCGGGAGTTGGAGGACGGCGTGGAGGCCGGCGGCGATTCCGGTGGCGCGGACGGTGGGGGCGCGTTCCGCGAGGGCTTCGACGAGTTGGTCGCGCCGGCGGCGGTAGCGGAGGCGGGCGCTGCGAAGGTGGCGGTCGTAGGCGCCGGAGTGCAGGAACTCGGCGAGGGTGAGCTGGTCCAGGACGCCGCAGGACCAGTCGCTGGGTCCCTTCGCGTCGGCGACCTCCTGGACGACGGACTCCGGCAGCACCATCCAGCCCAGGCGCAGGCCCGGGGCCAGGGACTTGCTCGCGGTGCCGAGGTAGACGACGCGGTCGGGGTCGAGGCCCTGGAGGGCGCCGACGGGCTGCCGGTCGTAGCGGAACTCGCCGTCGTAGTCGTCCTCGAGGATCAGGGAGTCGGTGCGGCGGGCCCAGTCGACGACGGCGGCGCGCCGGTCCGGGTGGAGGGGGACGCCGATGGGGAACTGGTGGGCGGGGGTCAGCAGGGCCGCGCCCACGGCCGGGAGGCGAGAGGGAGAGGGGGCGGGGGAAGGGGCCGGTGGGGAGGCGGACGGATGGGAGGGGCCGGGCGGGGAGAGGGCCGTGAGGGGGTTGGTGGGCGTGCGGGCGTGGCGGGCGGGAGGGGGCGGGCCTGGGCAGGCCTCCAGCTCGGCGGTGTTCGTGCCGAGGTCGTCGAGCGGGAGGGGGTGGGTGCGCAGGCCCGTGCGGGTGAGGATGTCCCAGTGGGCGTCGAGGCCGTAGCTCTCCACGGCGATGTCCCGGACGCCGCGGCGGTGCAGGACTTCGCCGAGGAGCCGTAGGGCGTGGACGAAGCCGGCGCAGATGACGATGCGGTCGGGGTCGGCGTGGACGCCGCGGGCGCGGGCGAGGTAGCCGGCGAGGGCGGTGCGGAGTTCGGGTCGGCCGCGGGGGTCGCCGTAGCCGAGGGCGTCGTTCGGGGCGGCGGACAGGGCGCGGCGGGCCGCCTTGAGCCACTCGGCGCGGGGGAAGGAGGCGAGGTCGGGGCTGCCGGGTTCCAGGTCGTGGCGCAGGGGGCCCGGGGTGCGCCGGGCGGGGGCGCGGGGTGGGCGGGGGGCTTCCACGGGGCGTTCGGCGACGCGGGTGCCGGAGCCCTGGCGGGCGGTGAGCCAGCCTTCGGCGACGAGGTCGGCGTAGGAGTCGGCGACGGTGTTGCGGGCGATGCCGAGGTCGACGGCGAGGGTGCGGGAGGACGGCAGCCGGGTGCCGGGGGCGAGGCGGCCGCTGCGGACGGCTTCGCGGAGCGCGTCGGTGAGGCCTCGGCGCAGGCCGGAGCCCGTGGGCTCGATGTGCAGGTCGATGCCGAGTGCCTGCCGGGAGGCCGAAGTGGCCCAGGAATCCACCATGGAAATGGACCATACCCCTGGGCTAATGCGTTCGTAGGGTCGTGGCATGACCACGAGCGAGACGGACCAGGTGAGCGGGATGAACGAGGCCGGCGAGAGCGGTGCGGCGCGGGACGGTGGCGAGGGGGCCGACACGGGGGCGGGGCGCGCCCTCATGCATGAGCACAGCCCGCGGCTGGACTGGGCGCGGCATGCGCCGGAGGTCTACAAGGCGATGGTCCGGCTGGACGCGGCGGCCCGTAAGGGGCTGGACCCGGTGACGTACGAGCTGGTCAAGATCCGGGCGTCGCAGATCAACCACTGCGCGTTCTGTGTCGACATGCACAGCAAGGACGCGCTGGCCGCCGGGGAGAGCGTGGAGCGGATCGTGCAGCTCAGCGCGTGGGAGGAGTCGAAGCACTTCTACACGGCGAAGGAGGTGGCTGCGCTCGCGTTGACGGAGGCGATCACGGTGCTGACGGACGGGTTCGTGCCGGACGACGTGTACGAGGGGGCGGCGCGGCTGTACGGGGAGGAGGAGCTGGCGCAGTTGATCGCGGCGATCACGACGATCAACGCCTGGAACCGGTTCGGGGTGTCGACGCGGATGGTCGCGGGGCATTACAAGCCGGCGGCGGCCAAGTGACCGCTCGGACCAGCGCGTTGGCGCCGGCGGTGCGGGGCGCGTTGGTGGCGGCGGGGGCGGCGGCGAAGAGGGGGCTCGGGGATCCCGTGCTCGCCGAGTTGGTGATGATCCGGGCGTCGCAGATCAACGCGTGTGCGTTCTGCCTGGACATGCATGTCGCTGTCGCGGTGGAGCAGAACGGGGAGAGCGCCGGGCGGATCGCGTTGTTGAGCGCGTGGCGTGAGGCCGGTGAGCTCTACAGCGAGCGGGAGCGGGCGGCGCTGGCGCTGACCGAGGCGGTGACGGTGCTGACGGACGGGTTCGTGCCGGACGACGTTTTCGAGCGGGCCGCGAAGCATTTCGGGGAGGCCGAACTCGCGCATCTCCTCGGGGTGATCACCGTCATCAACAGTTGGAACCGGCTGATGGTCAGCCGGCGTATCGAGCCTGGAGGGCCGGCCTGGTGAGTGCCGTCGAGACGTTCCGCGCGCTGCATCACGGGCGCTCCCCCGCCGATCCGCTCGTGCTGCCCGGGCCGTGGGACGCGGCCAGTGCGCGGGTCTTCGAGGAGGCGGGGTTGCCGGCGTTGGCGACGCCGAGCGCGGGGGTCGCGGCGTCGCTCGGGTACGAGGACGGGCGGACGCCGGCGGACGAGATGTTCGCGGCGGTGGCCCGGATCGTGCGGTCGGTGTCGGTCCCGGTGTCGGCGGACATCGAGGGCGGGTACGGGATGGCGCCGAAGGAGCTGGTGGAGCGGCTGCTCGGGACGGGGGCGGTCGGCTGCAATCTGGAGGACTCGGCGCCGGACGGCGGTTCCGGGGCCGGTGCCGGTGGCGGTGCCCGGGCGGGTGCGGGCCTCAAGGACGCGGCGCGGCACGCGGACTGGCTGGCCGAGGTGCGGGCGGTGGCCGGGGCGGGGATCGTGCTCAACGCGCGCATCGACACGTTCATCCGGGGTGCGGAGGATCCGGTCGGGGAGGCGATCGAGCGGGCCCGTTTGTACGTCACGGCCGGGGCGGACTGTGTGTATCCGATCGGGGCGCCGGCCGAGGTGCTGCCCCGGCTGCGGGCGGGGATCGAGGGGCCGCTGAACGTGGGGGCGCCGCCGGGTGGGCCTTCGCTGCGGGAATGGGGCGAGTTGGGGGCGACGCGGATCACGTTCGGGCCGGGCCTGCAGCGCCGGGCGACCGCGGCGCTGCGGGAGATCGCGGGCCGGCTCCGCTGAGCGGCATCCGCATCGGCACCCGCACCCGCACCGGCACCGGCACCGGCACCGGCAAGAACATGGCGCCGGGTGCCCCCGTCAGGAGGGGCACCCGGCATGGGGAATCTGCCCCGTCGGTGGGGCGGCCACGCCTCAGGGGGCGGGGAGTCGGTCCGTGTGCGGGGCTACTTGGGGAGCCAGGCCTGCCACGTGGAGCGGTGGCGGTCGACCCACTTCTTGGCGGCCTGGTCCGGGCTGAGCTTCTGCTCGGCGATCATGAGGGAGACCTCGTTCTGGTCCTCCGTCGTCCAGCGGAAGTTCTTCAGGAAGGCCGCGGCCTTCCCACCGTCCTTGGAGAAGTCGGCGTTGAGGTACTTCTGCAGCGGCGTCTTCGGGTAGGCGCAGGTGATCGCCTCCGGATCGGCGTCGCAGCCCTCCTTGTACGGCGGCAACTTCACCTCCGTCATGGGCACCTTCTTGAAGAGCCACTGCGGCTGGTACCAGTACGTCAGGAACGGCTTCTTCTGCTTGGCGAACTGCTTGATCTGAGTGATCTGAGCGGCCTCGGAGCCGGAGAAGACGACCTGGTAGTTCAGCTTCAGGTTCTTGACCAGCGCCTTGTCGTTGGTGACGTAGGACGGGGAGCCGTCCAGGAGCTGGCCCTTGCCGCCGCTCTCGGCGGTCTTCAGCTGGGAGGCGTACTTGTTGAGGTTCTTCCAGTTCGTGACGTCGGGGTGCTGCTTGGCGAAGTACGTCGGGACGAACCAGCCGATGTGACCGGTGACGCCGAGGTCGCCGCCGTTCACGATCGTCTTCTTGTCCTTGACGTAGCGGGCCTCCTGGTCGGGGTGGCCCCAGTCCTCCATGATCGCGTCGACGCGGCCCTGGCTGAGGGCGTCCCAGGCGGGGATCTCGTCGACCTGGACAGTGTCGACGCGGTAGCCGAGTTCGTGCTCCAGGAGGTACTGGGCGACGGCGACGTTGGACTGGGCGCCGACCCAGGACTGCACGGAGAGGGTCACCGTCTTGGCGCCGTCGGCGTTGGCGTACGGGGAGGACTGCTTGGTCATGTCGGCGGCGCCGCAGCCGGTGACGACCAGCAGGGCGCCGGCCCCGGCGACGGCCGCGAGCGTCCTGCGACGGCGGGTGCTGAAGAGACGGCTGCTGAACGGACGGTTGTTGAAAGGGCCTCGCATGGTTCAGGCCCCCTTTCCGGTGGTGCGGCGTTCCGTCGGCTGGGTGACGCGGTCGAGCATCAGGCCGAGGCAGACGATCGCCGCGCCGGCGACGAGGCCGGTGGCGAGTTCGCCTCGGGCGAGGCCGGCGATGACGTCGTAGCCGAGGGCGCCACCGCCGACGAGGCCGCCGATGATGACGACGGCGAGGACCAGGACGACGCCCTGGTTGACGGCGAGCAGCAGGGCCGGGCGGGCGAGCGGGAGTTGGACCTGGCGCAGTTGCTGGCCGGTGGTGGCGCCCATGGAGCGGGCCGCTTCCATCGCGGCGGGGTCGACCTGGCGCAGGCCCTGGGTGGTGATGCGGACGACGGCGGGCAGCGCGTAGACGACCGCCGCGGCGACCGCGGGGGCGCGGCCGATGGCGAAGAGGGCGACGACCGGGATGAGGTAGACGAACTGCGGGAGGGTCTGGCAGACGTCGAGGACGGGCCGCAGCAGGCGTTCGAGGCGGGAGCTGCGGGCCGCGGCGATGCCGATGGCGAAGCCGAGGACCAGGGTCACCGCGACGGCGGCGAGGACCTGGGAGAGCGTGTCCAGCGAGGGCTTCCAGACGCCGAGGACGCCGATCGCGGCCATGGCGAGCACGGCGGTCAGGGCGGTGCGCCAGGTGCCGATGAGCCAGGCGAGCGCGGCGACGATCAGCAGGACGGACCACCAGGGCAGCCAGGTCAGACCCGAGCGGAGCGGGTCGAGGATCCAGGTGGTGAAGTGCGCGGCCCAGTCGGCGGTGCCGCCGATGTAGGGGACGCCGGTGTAGAGGTGGTCGGTCATCCAGTCGACGACGTCGTTGACCGGGGAGGCGATGGCCACGACCCAGGAGTCGGGCCAGTCGAGCCGGCCGGCGAAGCGGGAGGCGAGCGCGACGAGGACGGCGCCGGCCGCGACGACGCCCCACTTCCAGGGGGCGGGGGCGTGTTCGTTCGAGCCGAGGCGTTCGCCGGCCGCGCCGGTGACGCGGTCGAGGACGATGGCGAGCAGCACGATCGGGATGCCGGCGGCGAGTGATGCGCCGACGTCGACGGAGGCGAGCGCCTGGTAGACGCGGTCGCCGAGGCCGCCCGCGCCGATGACGGAGGCGATGACGGCCATGGAGAGGGCCATCATGATCGTCTGGTTGAGGCCGAGCAGGAGTTCCTTGCGGGCCAGCGGGAGGCGCGCGGTGAACAGCCGCTGGCGGGCCGTGGCGCCGAGCGAGGCGACGGCCTCCATGACGCCGCTGTCGGCGGAGCGCAGGCCGAGCGCGGTGAGGCGGGCCATGGGCGGGGCGGCGTAGACGACGGTGGCGAGGACCGCGGCGGGGACGCCCAAGCCGAAGATCAGGACGACGGGCAGGAGGTACGCGTAGGCGGGCAGCACCTGCATGGTGTCGAGGACCGGGCGCAGGGCGCGGTGCATGGTGTCGCTCAGGCCCGCGGCGAGGCCGAGCAGGGCGCCGAGGATCACCGAGGCGAGCACCGCGACGACCATCAGCGCGAGGGTCTGCATGGTCGGCACCCACATGCCGAGGACGCCGCAGACCAGGAACGCGGCGACGGCGCCGGCGGCGAGCCGGAGGCCTGCGACGCGCCAGGCGACGAGTCCGGCGGCGGCCGTCACTCCGGCCCAGCCGGCCGCGAGCAGCACCAGGTACACGGCGCGTACGGAGACGATGACCGCGTTGCTGATGTGGCCGAAGAAGTACAGGAACAGCGGGTGGCTGTCGCGGTGGTCGAGGATCCAGGTGCTGGCGTCGGTCAGCGGCTGGGTGAGGTCGACCGTGAGGGCGTGGGGCCAGCTGCCGCTGGACCACTGGGCGTGCGCGAGCGGTACGAGGACGGCCGCGACGACGGCGAGCAGCAGGAGCTTGCCGAGGGCGCGGTGGCGTCGCAGGCCCGCGAGGGGACCCGCTCCGGTCTTCTCGAACGGGGCGGTGGTCACGGCGGCTGCCATCAGACCGCCTCCTCGCCCTCGGGGGCCCGGTCCGTCGTGGCCCGGTCACCCACCGCGGAGGAAGCCGTGTCGGCGGCGCCGGGGCCGGTCCCCCGGTCGGAGTCAGCCCCCGGATCGGAGTCGGCCTTGGAGCCGGTGCCGGTACCGGCCCCCGAGCCGGCTTCAGCCTTCGGGGCGGAGCCGGAACCAGAACCACCGTCGAAGTCAGAGCCAGAGTCAGAGCCCGCGTCAGAGTCAGAGCCCGTGTCGGAACCGGTCCCCGCCGGGGCGGAATCCGTGCCGGCGACCACGCCGATGAGGCGTTCGTGGTCGACGACGCCGAGGCAGCGCCCCTCGTCCATGACGCGCACGGCGAAGCCGGAGCGGGCGACGGCCTCGATGGCCTCGGAGACGGTCGCGTCGGGGGCGATGGCGGGGCCGCGCCCGGCCTCGTCGCTGTCCGCGGGACGCATGGCGCGGCGCACGGTCATGACCTGCTCGCGCGGCACGTCGCGGACGAACTCGCGGACGTAGTCGTCGGCGGGGGCGCCGACGATCTCCTCGGGGGTGCCGAGCTGGACGATGCGGCCGTCGCGCATGAGGGCGATGCGGTCGCCCAGGCGCAGCGCCTCGTTCAGGTCGTGGGTGATGAAGACCATCGTGCGGCCCTCCTCGCGGTGCAGGCGCACGACCTCCTCCTGCATGTCGCGCCGGATCAGCGGGTCGAGCGCGCTGAACGGCTCGTCGAACAGCAGGACCTCGGGGTCGACGGCGAGGGCGCGGGCGAGGCCCACGCGCTGCTGCTGACCGCCCGAGAGCTGCCCGGGGCGGCGCGATTCGAGCCCTTCGAGGCCGACCTTGGCGACGACCTCGGCGGCCTTGGCCCGGCGTTCGGCGCGGGAGACGCCCTGGATCTCCAGGCCGTAGGCGACGTTGTCGAGGACGGTGCGGTGCGGCAGCAGGCCGAAGTGCTGGAAGACCATGGCGGCGCGGTGCCGGCGCAGTGAGCGCAGCCGGGTCTTGTCCATGGCGAGGACGTCCTCGCCGTCGATGGACAGGTCGCCGGAGGTGGGCTCGATGAGCCGGGTCAGGCAGCGGACGAGGGTGGACTTGCCGGAGCCGGACAGGCCCATGACGACGAAGACCTCGCCGCGCTTCACGTCGAAGGAGACGTCGCGGACGGCGGCGGTGCAGCCGGTGCGGGAGCGCAGCGCGGCGGCGTCGAGGCCGGCCAGTTCGGTGTCGCCGGGGACGCGTTCGGGCTTGGGTCCGAAGACCTTCCACAGGTTGCGGACGGCGAAGACGGTGTCCGCGGTGGACTGTCCGTCGTTGCGGGGGGCGGGGTCCTTGACGATGGTCTGCGTGTTCATCAGGCATGACCCCCCATCAGCTCGGCGCATTTCTCCCCGACCATGAGGACTCCGATCATCGGGTTCACCGCGGGCATCGTCGGGAAGACGGACGCGTCGGCGATACGGATGGACTGCAGGCCACGGATCTTCAACTCCGGGTCCACGACGGCGAGTTCGTCGTCCGCGGCACCCATGCGACAGGTACCGGCGGGATGGTAGACGGTGTGGGCGACCTTGCGGGCGTACTCGCCGAGTTCCTCGTCGCCGGTGATGTCCGGGCCGGGGCAGACCTCGCGCTTGAGCCAGCCGGCGAGCGGCTCGGTCCTGGCGATCTCGCGGGCGATCCTGATGCCGTCGACGAGGGTGCGGCCGTCGTAGTCGTCCTCGTCGGTGAAGTACCGGAAGTCGAGGGCGGGCTTGACCTCGGGGTCCGCGCTGGTGAGGTACACGCGGCCGCGGCTGCGGGGCTTGGGGATGTTCGGCGTCATGGACACCCCGTGCTCGGGCTTCTCGTAGCCGAGCCGCTCCGGGTTGTCCGTGAACGGGATTTGGTAGAAGTGGAACATCAGGTCCGGGCCCGCGGCCTCGGGGTCCCGCTGGATGAACAGACCGGCGTCGCTGTCCATGGCGCTGTTGTCGGGGATCGGTCCGTCGGTCTCCCAGACGATCACCGACTCCGGGTGGTCGAGCAGGTTCTCACCGACGCCGGGCAGGTCGTGCAGGACCGGTATGCCGAGCTTCTCGAGGTCGGCCTTGGGGCCGATGCCCGAGTGCATCAGCAGGCGCGGGGTGTCGACGGCGCCGGCGCAGACGACGACCTCGTGCCGCGCGGATATCAGCGTCTCGGCCCCGTCCTTGCCCCGTACCCACACGCCGCGGGCCGCGAGAGCCGCGTCGAACTCCAGCTTGTAGGCCCAGGTCTCCAGCAGGAGCGTGAGGTTGGGGCGGTCGCCGGCCTCCATGTGGGGATGGAGGTAGGCCACCGAGGCGGAGGACCGCTTGTTGTTCTCGGGGTGGTAGGCGAGGTCGAAGAAGCCGACGCCGTCCTTGAACGGGCCCTTGTTGAAGCCCTCGACGCGCGGCACGCCGGTCGCGGCCTGCGCGGCCTCGACGAAGTCGCGGGCGATCGCGTTCCGGTCCTTCTCGTCGACGGGGACGATGTTGTTGCGCAGCTTCGTGAAGTACGGGTCCATCGCCTTGTGGTCCCAGCCCTCCGCGCCGGCCGCGGCCCACTCGTCCCAGTCGCCGGGCAGCGGCTTGAAGGAGATGAGGGTGTTGTGCGAGGAGCAGCCGCCGAGCACCTTGGCGCGGCTGTGCAGGATGTGCGAGTTGCCGCGCGGCTGCTCGGTCGTGGTGTAGCCGTAGTCGAGGTCGCCGCCGAGCAGGCCGAGCCAGCGGCGCAGGGTCAGCACGTCGTCGCGGTCGATGTCGCTGGGGCCGCCCTCGATGACGGCGACGGTCACGTCGGGGTTCTCGGTGAGCCGGGAGGCGATCACCGATCCGGCCGTTCCACCACCGACCACGACGTAGTCGTACACGGACTGTTCGGGCTTCTCAGACATGCTTCAACTCCTAGGCGCTGCAAGGTTCTGCGCGTAATGAGGACGTACGTCGTTCAGGGCCGGGGGCGCCGCACGGCACCCCCGGCGAGGCCGCGGGGGGTCAGCCCGCGAACCACCGCACCGGCTTCGGCGCCAGGTTCTGGTACACGTGCTTGGTCTCGCGGTACTCGGCGAGTCCGGCGGGGCCGAGCTCGCGCCCGACGCCGCTCTTGCCGAATCCGCCCCACTCCGCCTGCGGCAGGTAGGGGTGGAAGTCGTTGATCCAGACGGTGCCGTGGCGCAGCCGTCCCGCGACCCGGCGGGCGCGGCCCGCGTCGGTGGTCCAGACGGCGCCGGCGAGGCCGTACTCGGTGTCGTTGGCGAGGGCGACGGCCTCGTCCTCGGTGCGGAAGGTCTCCACGGTGAGGATCGGGCCGAAGGTCTCCTCGCGCACGACGCGCATGTCGCGGTGGCACTGGTCGAGCACGGTCGGCTCGTAGAAGTAGCCGGTCGCGGGGCGGACCTCGGAGGGCTCGGGGCGCTTGCCGCCGCTGCGCAGCACGGCGCCTTCGGCGAGGGCGGAGGCCACGTAGGACTCGGTCTTGTCGCGCTGCTGCTCGCTGACGAGCGGGCCGCACTCGACGCCGTCCTCGGTGCCGCGGCCGAGGCGGATCTTCCCGGCGCGGCGGGCGAGTTCGGTGACGAAGCGCTCGCGCACCGACTCCTCGACGATGAGCCGGGCACCGGCGGAGCAGACCTGGCCGCTGTGGATGAAGGCGGCGTTGAGCGCCTGGTCGACGGCGGTGTCGAAGCCTTCCTCGGTCGCGCAGGCGTCGGCGAAGACCACGTTGGGGTTCTTGCCGCCGAGCTCCAGGGCGACCTTCTTGACGTCGGCGGCCGCGGCCTGGGCGACCTTGGTGCCGCTGACCAGGCCGCCGGTGAAGGAGACGAGGTCGACGCCGGGGTGGTCGGACAGGCGGGCGCCGACGGTGGCGCCGGGGCCGGTGACGATGTTGGCGACGCCCTCGGGGAGCCCCGCCTCGACCAGCAGCTCGATGAGGACGACCGTGGTCAGCGGCGTGATCTCGCTCGGCTTGATGACGAAGGTGTTGCCCGCGGCGAGCGCCGGGGCGATCTTCCAGCTGGCCTGGAGCAGCGGATAGTTCCAGGGGGTGATCATCGAGCAGACGCCGACGGGCTCGTGCACGACGACGCTGTGGATCTCGTCGGACCCGGCGTCGACGACCCGGCCCGCGCCCTCGCCGACGACGAGGTCGGCGAAGTAGCGGAAGGCGTCGGCGACGCAGTCGACGTCGATCCGGCCCTCCTCGACGGTCTTGCCCGCATCGCGGCTCTCCAGGAGGCCGATCTTCTCGCGGTCCCGGACCAGGAGGTCGGCGGTGCGGCGCAGCAGCGCGGCGCGCTCGGCGACCGGGGTGTGCGGCCAGGGGCCCTCGTCGAAGGCCCGGCGGGCGGCCTCGATCGCGGCGTCCGCGTCCTCGGTGCCGCCTTCGGCGATCACGGCGAAGGGCTTGGCATCCGCCGGGTCGAGGATCTCGCGGGTCGCCCCTGAGGCGGCCTCGCGCCACTCTCCGCCGACATGGATGGTGTGTTGTGCTGACACGTCCTGCTTCGCCTTCCGTTCCAGATCAGTTCCCCCGAGCACCGCACAGGTCGTTCGTACGCACTGAAGTCGCACTCCGCGGTGATGTCGGAAGCCCCTGCCCGGGGGTGGGCAAAGCATGCGCAACCCATGGCCAAAAGTGCGCTGCGTCACCGCGCGCGTCGCCGAAAGCGGCGAAACGTACCCTGAGGAACGTTCTGTCCGGAGGGGTACGCAACTGAAGACGACGCGCATGAAAACGCAGCAGAAGAAGGCCCGCGGGAAGGCGCAGGGGGCCGCGCGGGGGAAGGCCCGGCCGAAGCCGCAGGGGAAGGCGCCCGGCACGGAAATGGCAGGAAAGGCAGGTCAGGCCTGGGTTCTGGTCCTGGCCGTGGTCACGGCCGCGCTGCTGGCGGCCACCGCCCGCTCGGGCGGTGGCGACGACGGCACGGACGGTGACCGCAACGCGAAGGCCGCCTCCGCCGCACCTCGCGCCACCACCCCCGGCGCGCTCGCCGCGCAGGCCCGTCAGGCACTGCTGACCGCCCCGTCACTGCACGTGACCGTCACGGACCGTTCCGAGGGTGCCGGCCGCTCCGCGCCGTCCGCGCTGGATCTCTCCCTGGACCGGGAGGGTGACTGCAGCGGGACGGTCACGTTCGGTGCCCGCGGCGCGGCCTCCGTCCTGCGCCGCGACGACCGGGTGTGGCTGCGCATGGACGCCGCGCTGTGGCGGGCCCGGGTGCCCGGCGCCTCGGGCCGGACCCTGGCCGAGCGGATCGACGGCCGTTACGTCACCGGCCCCGCCTCCGACCCGACGCTGAAGGACCTCGCGAGCGTGTGCGACCTGGACGCCCTGCGCGCCCAGCTCCGCGCGGACGCGCGGGACGAGACGATCACGCGGCAGGGCCGGCCCCGCACCCTGCACGGCGTCCGCGTCGTCCCGCTCATGGGAGACACCCGGAGCGGCACGGACGTCACCCTGTACGTCTCCGCGAGCGGCCCGCCCCGCCTGATCGAGTACACCCGCACCGGTGGGCGCACCGACCTCACGACGCGGTACGCGGACCAGGGCGCGCCGGTACGGGTGACGGAGCCGCCCGCGTCGGACTCGGTCGAGGTCTCCGGGCTCGGGAAGGCGCGGGGGTCGGGCTGAAGGGTCAGGGCTGGTCGAGGTCCGGTAGCCAGTCCCGTACCGGATCGTGGTCCAGCCACCGCCGCCGCCCCGCCAAGTCGGCGCAGGCCCGCAGCAGTTCGGCGATCGCCGGGTGCTCGCGCCCGGCGGGCCACACCAGGGACCAGGCGTACAGCGGGGTCGGCTCGACGAGCGGGACGACGCGCAGCCCAGGATCGCGGGGCAGCGGGACGTCGGCCGGGAAGAGAGTGAACTGGTCGGACTCGTCACGGAGTTGGGCCAGGAACGCGTCGAGGCCGAGATTGGGCCCGCCCTGCCGCGCCTCGATGCCGAACCGGTCGGCGAACCGGGTCAGGAAGTCGAGCCGTACGGTCTCGGCGGGATAGCGCAGCACGTACGGGCGCAGGTCGGCCGGGCGGAGGGCGTCGGCGGCGGCCAGGGGGTGCCGGGCGCCGAGGACGGCGTCCACGGGTTCGAGCCGCACCAGTCGCCGGACCAGCCCCGCGTCGGGCAGGGCGTGCACGCGGCCGAAGCCCGCGTCGATGTCGCCGCGCGCCAACGCCTCCGCGACGGACGGATAGTCCCGGCCCGCCCCCGATTCCACCCGGAGCCCGGGCGCGGCCTCGATCATCGCGGCGACGGAGCGCAGCGGTGCGTACAGGTGCCCCCAGACGTCGAGGCGCAGCGGGCCGGGCGGGGCGCCGCGCGCGGCCTCGACGGCGGTGCGGCCCGCGTCGAGGAGCCGCCGGGCCGGTTCGAGGAACCGGGCGCCCTCGGCGGTGGGCGCCACCCCGTGGACCCCCCGCTCGAAGAGCCGGACCCCGAGCACGCCCTCCAGCCGGGCGACCCGTTTGGACAGCGCCTGCTGGGTGATCCCGAGCCGGCCGGCGGCCCGCCCGAAGTGTCGCTCGTCGGCGACGGCGGCGAAGGCCCGCACCTGCGCGAGATCGAGGTCGAGGTCGAGGTCACCGTTCACGCCGTTCAAGCCGTTCAAGCCGTCCACACGAGGCAGCCTACGGAACAACCACCGGTTGTCGCCCCCGCTCACCGGTTGTTGGACCGCCTCGCCCCGCCCCGGGTCCACTGGCCCCATGAGAGCCTACGCACCCACCGGCCTGGCCCACACGGGCGCACCGCACGTCGTCCTCACCGAGCGCCCGCAGCCCCGCCCGCGCCCCGACGAGGCGCTGATCAAGGTCGAGGCGTACTCCGTGAACCGGGGCGAGACCTTCAAGCTGGAGGAGCCCGGGGCGACTTGGCTGCCCAGCAAGGACGTCGCCGGGCTCGTCGTGCAGCAGGCCGCCGACGGCAGCGGCCCGGAGGCGGGGCGGCGCGTCGTCGGTCATCCGATGGACGCGGGCTGGGCCGAGTACGCCGCGGTGCCGGCGTCGGCGCTCGCCGCGCTCCCCGACGGCGTCGACACCGTGCGGGCCGCGGCGCTGCCCCTCGCCGGGCTCACCGCGCTGCGGCTGCTGCGGGCGGCGGGCCCGGTGGGCGGCCGCCGCGTCCTGCTGACCGGTGCCTCGGGCGGGGTCGGCCATTACGTCACCGAGCTCGCGGCGGCCGCCGGGGCCCGGCTGACCGCGGTCACCGGCTCGCCGGAACGCGGGGCGCGGCTGAAGGAGTTGGGCGCGGAGCAGGTGGTGCACGACGTGACCGCGGCGACGGGCCCGTACGACCTGGTGCTGGAGTCGACGGGTGGCGGCGCGCTGCCGGCCGCCCTCGCGCGCCTGCGCCGCGGCGGCACCCTGATCTGGTTCGGCCAGGCCTCCCGCACCCCGGTCACGCTCGACTTCTTCGACTTCTTCAAAGGCCCCGAGTCCGCGACGCTGCGCCACTTCCACTACATGGACTTCCCCGAGTCGTTCGCCGACGACCTGACGGCGCTGGTGCGGCTCGTCGCGGGCGGCCGGCTCCGTCCCGAGCTGGGCCGGGTCGCGGACTGGGCCGACACCGCCGCCACGCTCGTCGACCTGCGGGAGCGCCGTATCCGCGGCAACGCCGTCCTCACCCTCTCCTGACGCCCCCGAAGACACCCAAGTACGCCCACGCACACCCACGTACAAGCTGAGAATCCCGGAGCACCCATGCCGACCCCCTTCTTCCGCCAGCCCGGCGTCCTCCCCGACTTCATCGCCCAGAACCGCTCCCGGACGTACGGCGCGGGCCTCGACCCGTACACGTACGAACGCGTCACCGGCGCGCTCACCGACCTCATGGACTGGCCCGGCACCTTCGTCGGCGAGGGGCGTCGGCACCTCGCCGACGCGGAGCGGTTCGAGGCGGGCGGTGCGATGCGCTCGGCCGGGGAGGCGTACCGGCGGGCGGCCCGCTGGTTCCACTGCGCCGTGCTGCTGCCGCACCCCGACCGCGAGCAGGCGGCGCACGCCGCGCGGCAGGCGGACGCGGCGATGGACCGCGCGCTCGCCCTCCTCGAACCGGACGCCGTACGCATCGAGGACCACTCCTACGCGGGCCGGCTGCGCGGGGCCGCGCACGCGGGGCGGGGCGTGGCCGTCGTCGTCCCTGGCCTCGACTCGTCCAAGGAGGAGTTCCACGACCTGGCGGACGCGCTGCTCGCGCGCGGGGTCGCGGTCTTCGCGATGGACGGGCCGGGGCAGGGGGTGCGGGCGGCGACGACCACGGTGGACGCCGACTACCACCACGTCGTGGCGCGGGTCGTCGACGCCCTGCACGCCCGGCTGGGCGCCCCCGTGCCCGTCGCCGTCGTCGGGCTCAGTCTCGGGGGCTACTACGCGGCCTGGAGCGCCGCGCACGAACCGCGGATCCGGGCGGCCGTCACGGTCAGCGGGCCGTACCGGCTGACGGGGTGGGACGACACGGTGCCGTTCGTGCGGGAGACGCTGGCGCTGCGAAGTGGTTCGGAGCGGGCCGGGCGGGAGTTTCTGGCCCGGGTCGATCTCCGGGACGCGGCGCCGCGGATCCAGGTGCCGCTGCTCGTGGTCGACGGTGCGGAGGATGTGATTCCCGGGGTGGAGAACGGGGCAGCTCTTGCTGCGGCGGCGCCGTACGGGGAGTACCTGTCGGTGCCGGGCGGGGACCATCTGCTCGGCAATGTGCGGGACCGGTGGCTGCCGGTGGTGGGGGACTGGATCGCGGAGCGTCTGCGGGGTGCCGGTTCGTAGGCGGGTGCCGGCCGGTGGGGGCTGGTCGCGCCCGCGCGGCGGAGCCGCAAATCGACACAGCCCCGCGCCCCTAGAGGCGAGCGGCTTCGCCGCTCAGCCTCTATCGGGGAAATGCGCCCGAAGGGCATGCATTTCAGGGGCGCGGGGAACTGCGCGACCAGCCACGACGAAACCCGCACCCGCCCCACAAACAAAAGCCACCCGCGGCGGGTCGTGACGACCCGCCGCGGGTGGCTACCCGCTCCGTGGAGCCGGGATCAGATCAGGCCGAGCTCGCGGACAGCGTCCCGCTCCTCCGCCAGCTCCTTGACGGACGCGTCGATCCGCGCCCGCGAGAACTCGTTGATGTCCAGGCCCTGGACGATCTCGTACTTGCCGTCCTTCGTGGTGACGGGGAACGAGGAGATCAGGCCCTCCGGGACACCGTAGGAGCCGTCCGACGGGATACCCATGGAGGTCCAGTCGCCCTCGGCGGTCCCGTTGACCCAGGTGTGCACGTGGTCGATCGCGGCGTTCGCGGCCGAGGCGGCCGAGGACGCGCCGCGGGCCTCGATGATCGCGGCGCCGCGCTTGGCGACGGTCGGGATGAACGTGTCGGCCAGCCACTTCTCGTCGCCGCCGATGGCCTCGATGGCCGGCTTGCCCGCGACGGACGCCTGGAAGATGTCCGGGTACTGGGTGGCCGAGTGGTTGCCCCAGATGGTGAGGCGCTTGATGTCCTCGACCGAGGCGCCGGTCTTCTGGGCCAGCTGCGTCAGCGCGCGGTTGTGGTCCAGGCGGGTCATCGCGGTGAAGCGCTCGGCCGGCACGTCCGGGGCCGCGGCCTGGGCGATCAGGGCGTTGGTGTTGGCCGGGTTGCCGACGACGAGGACCTTGATGTCGTCCGCGGCGTGGTCGTTGATGGCCTTGCCCTGCGGCTTGAAGATGCCGCCGTTGGCGGCCAGCAGGTCGCCGCGCTCCATGCCCTTGGTGCGCGGGCGCGCGCCGACGAGCAGGGCCACGTTCGCACCCTCGAAGCCCTGGTTCGGGTCGTCGAAGATGTCGATGCCCTTGAGCAGCGGGAAGGCGCAGTCGTCGAGCTCCATGGCGGTGCCCTCGGCGGCCTTGACGCCCTGCGGGATCTCGAGGAGGCGCAGCTTGACCGGCACGTCCGCGCCGAGCAGGTGGCCAGAGGCGATGCGGAAGAGCAGTGCGTAGCCGATCTGGCCGGCGGCGCCGGTGACGGTGACGTTCACAGGAGTGCGGGTCATGGCGTTCTCCGTAGGACAGCGGGGTTTTGATCGATCTCTCTACATCAAGAGATCCGCCGGTCAGGCTATCGCGCCCCAACCCGGGCGGACCTACCGGTGCGTGTGGCTCAGCCCACAGCGGCACCGTAGTGCACTCCTGCGAGTCACGGACCGCAGACCTGTTCACACCGAAGCGGCCGCCGGCCGGTGATTCCGGGCCGGCGGCCGCTGTGGGGGTGCCACTCAAGTGACCGATCCCGTGGGGGTACTGCGCGCCTTCCCCGAAGGCGCGCCCCCATGCGCATCGCCCGCGCATCGCCCGCACATCACGCGCGCGTCCCCTCGCCGCGATGGCCCGGCCGGGTGACCCGCGCGGGAGCTCGGGGCTACTGCGTGCAGATCTCCTTGCCGGTGGCGAGGGTCGCGCAGGCCTTCGCGTCGGCGGCCGAGCCGACGGCCAGCATCGGCGTGTACGCGTCCGTGTCGGCCTTGCCGACCAGGCCCTTCTTCGAGGACTCGGTGCCGGACTTCAGGAGCACGCTGTCCCCGGGGGCCGCCCCCTGGACGCGGGCCCAGGCCGCCTTGCACGTCTTGCTGTAGCGGACCTGGACGACGGTGGTGCCGGACCTGACCTCCGCCCCGTTGGACGCGAGTTCGCCGCCGCAGCCCATGGCCTCCGGGTCCTTGCCGGTGCAGCTGTCCCCCACGCACTCGACGCCCGCGGGCAGCTTCGGCGCGCTGGTCGTCGGGGTGGGCGACGGCTCGGCCTTCTCGCCCTTGTCGCCGCCGTTGGTCAGCACGTAGGCGAGGGCGACGACGAGCGCGGCGCCGACGAGGCCCGCCACGAACATGGTGATCCGCCGGCCGCCCCCGTTGCCCTTGCCGTCCCCGTCCCCGTTCCCGCCGCGGCGGCCCCCACCGCCGGGCGCGGCCGGAGCCGCGGGGGGCGCGGAGGGGCCGAAGCCGTCGGTACGGGGCCCCATGGCCGGCGAGACGCCCGCCGGGCCCGCGACGCCGGTGGGCCGGGCCGCGGTGGCGCTGCCGCCCCGGCCGCCGCCCTGGGCCGCACGGCCGCCCGGCGCGTCACCCCCGAACTCTCCCAGTGCCGCGCGGGCCTGGGAGATGCGTATCGCCTCCATGGTCATGTCGTGGCGCATCTCGGAGCGGCTCCAGGCACGCTCGGCGAGCTCCCACATGGTGGTCAGATGCATCGGATTGGTGCCCGTGACCTCGGCGAGCGCGACGATCGCGCCCTTCGGCGGGAGCAGCCGCCCGTTCAGATACCGCTCCCACGAGGTCTTGCTGTAGCCCGTGCGGTCCGACAGCGCGGCGATCCCGAGCCCGCTGCGGTCGACCAGCCGGCGCAATTGGCTGGCGAACTCCTTGACCTGCGGATCGAGTTCGTCCGGTAGCGCCTTCCAACGAGGCATTGCCTTCCCCCTATTCCCCCCGTGCGTGCCTGATTCCCCCGCGCCGCACCAACGCTTCGGCCCCCACTGCCTACCCATTGGGATGCGGGTAGCCAGGATGTCAGTTCCCCGGCAGGGGGCGCACGGGGGCATCCGGCCCCGCCCGCGCCGCGGCGCGCCCCCGCACGCCGCACCAGGTCCGGGACGTCCGGGACGGTCCCGATTTTCCAGGCTATGTGCGCGATCCGCCCCCGTGCGACAGAATCCCCGAACCTGCCCGGAGATCACCACACAGGGACGGACTCGCTCCGTTCGTCACCGGCCGGTCAGCGCACGGTGAAGTGCAGGGTGTCCTGAAGGAAGGGGATCTTCAGCCACGGCTCGGGCTGGGCCATCAGCGCGAGCAGCACGATGACGGCGCCGAGGATCCCGTAGGTCAGCAGATCGGTGAAGCGGGAGCGCACGGCCAGCATGCCGACGCTCGGCAGCACCCAGCGCATGACGGCCCCGCCGAGCAGCGCGACGCCGACCAGGATCGTGCCGATCCGGAACAGGTCGAAGGCCGTCAGGAGCAGCCCGAGGCCGGTCACCGCGAGGACGACGATCAGCGGCCACTGCCGGGCGGGCGCCGGGGCGCCGCCCGGGGCGGCGCGGCCGCCGCCCTCGGGGCGCGCCGTGTCACGAGTCCACCGCGGGAAGCGGCGCGTGCCGTGCTTCTCCCCGCCGGTGGTCACGTCAGCCGACACCGTTCGCGTTCCGCTCCGCGGCCTCGACCACGTTGACGAGGAGCTGGGCGCGGGTCATGGGGCCGACGCCGCCCGGGTTGGGGGAGATCCAGCCGGCGACCTCGGCGACGCCGGGGTGCACGTCGCCGACGATCTTGCCGCTCTCGTCGCGGGAGACGCCGACGTCGAGGACGGCCGCGCCGGGCTTGATGTCCTCGGGCTTGATCAGGTGCGGCACACCGGCGGCGGCCACGACGATGTCGGCGCGGCGCAGGTGGGCGGCGAGGTCACGGGTGCCGGTGTGGCACTGGGTGACCGTCGCGTTCTCCGACTTGCGGGTGAGCAGCAGCGGCATCGGGCGGCCGATGGTGACACCGCGGCCGACGACGACGACCTCGGCGCCCTTGATCTCCACGCCGTGCTCGCGGAGCAGCGTGATGATGCCGTACGGGGTGCAGGGCAGCGGGGCCGGCTCGTTCAGGACGAGGCGGCCGAGGTTCATCGGGTGCAGGCCGTCGGCGTCCTTGGCCGGGTCCATCAGCTCGAGGATGCGGTTCTCGTCGATGCCCTTGGGCAGCGGGAGCTGGACGATGTAGCCGGTGCAGTCGGGGTCCTCGTTGAGCTCACGGACCACGGCCTCGATCTCCTCCTGGGAGGCCGTGGCAGGCAGCTCGCGGTGGATCGAGGCGATTCCGACCTGGGCGGAGTCGCGGTGCTTTCCTGCGACGTACTTCTGGCTGCCGGGGTCCTCGCCGACGAGAATCGTGCCGAGGCCGGGCGTGACGCCCTTCTCCTTCAGCGCCGCCACGCGGGCGGTCAGGTCGGACTTGATCGCGGCTGCGGTGGCCTTGCCATCGAGAATCTGGGCGGTCATGCCGCCATTGTTCCAGGGCGGCCCTCGTTCACCCAAGTTGCACTTGCACAACGGCCCCCGGAAGTGGCTGGACAGGGGCCCCGCCCGTTGAGAAGCATGATCGGCACCGCTCTCTCCTTGTCGTCCCCGGAGGAAAACCCGCCATGAGTTTCGGCGACCCGAACAACCCCTACGGCCAGCAGCCGCCCCAGGGCACCCCGTACGGACAGCAGGCCCCACAGGGCGTGCCGCCGCAGGGCTACGGCCACCCGCAGCAGCCGGGCCAGCCCTACGGGGCGTACCCGCAGCAGCCGGGCGGCCCGATGGTTCCGGGCGGGGTTCCGCCGCTGGCCTCGATGGGGCGCAGGCTCGGCGCCCGCCTGATCGACGGCATCCCGCTCTCCATCATCAACTTCGCGCTGATGCGCCCGGCGATGGCGGACTACTTCGACGCCCTGACGTCCTGTGACTCCTCGGACACCGACGCGTTCAACAGCTGCGTCCAGGACGCCATGACGGACTTCTACGCCGGCATCATCCCGGTGATGCTCGGGATGCTGGTCGTCGTGTTCCTCTACGAGGTCCTGATGACCGCCTTCGCCGGCGGCACGCTGGGCAAGCTGGCGGTCGGCATCCGGGTCCTGAAGGTGGACGACGGCCGCAAGCCCGGCCTCGCCTCCGCCCTGCTGCGCTGGGTCATCCCCGTCGTCGGCATCTTCGCCTGCGGCATCGGCCAGCTCCTCGTCTATCTGTCCCCGTTCTGGGACAAGTCCGGCCGTATGCAGGGCTGGCACGACAAGGTCGCGAGCACGGTCGTGGTGAACGTGAAGGGCTGACCGACCGCCCGTCCCGGAGATGGCCGCAAACACCCCTACGTTCGGGGGGTTTGCGGCCATCCGCTTTATCCGGGTCGGCCCCTTTCCCTACGCTGAGTCACGGACCGCCGGAGAAATCCGGGGAACGCTCGGAAATCGGGGGAAGGTGGGCCACCACCATGCACAGTGTGATCGTCGTGCCCGCGCCGGACACGGAGCCGCGGGGGCAGTTCCGGCTCGGCCCGGGTGAGCGCCTGCGCTTCGGGCGCTGCGACCGGAGCAACGACCTGACGTTCGCGCACGAGGGCGTGTCGCGCGTCGCGGGCGAGATCGCCGCCCAGGGCACCTTCTGGGTGCTGAGCAATCTCAGCTCGCGGCAGACCTACGTGGTGGAGAACCCGGAGGGCGCGGGCGAGCACATCAAGGTCGCCGCGGGCCGGCTGGACGCGCCGGTGCCCTTCGAGTTCTCCCGGGTGGTGCTGCCCGCCGCGGGCGACCTGCTGCCGTTCGAGGTGTGGGCGCCGCGGCACGACTACGCGCGGGGCCCGGGCCGGGCCGGCGAGGGGGCGCCGACCGCGCCCGCGTTCAGCCTGGACCCGGGCAAGCGGTACTTCGCGGTCCTGGCCGCACTGTGCGAGCCCCGGCTGCGCGGGCAACCGCACGCCGCGCTGCCGACCGTCGACCAGATCGCCGAGCGGCTGCGCCCGACCTGGCCCGCGTCGAGCCGCTCCGCCGTGCAGTGGAACATCGACTACCTCGCGGTGAAGCTGCGCCTGAAGTCCGGCCCCGACACCTGGGACCCCGGCCCGCGCCTCAACGGCAAGCGGGAGTCCCTCGCCTCCCTCGCCCTCCGCTTCGACCTCGTGCGGGAGGACGACCTGGCGGTGCTGAGCGGCGGCCCGGGGCGGTCGTGAGCGGGTCCGGGGGCTCCTTCGGGCACACCGTGCGGGTCGCGAAGGGGTTCCGGATCGGCCACTGGGAGGTGCGCGAGCCGCTCGCCTCCGGAGCCTTCGGCACGGTGTACGCGGCCCGGCGTGCCCGGCCGTCGGACACGCTGCCGCGCACGGCCGCCCTGAAGTTCCTGCCGACCGGCACCCGCACCCCGCGCCAGCTCTCCCACCTGCGGGAGCTGGCGGACCGGGAGGTGCAGTTGCTGCGCCGGCTGCGGGACACGCCCCGGCTGGTCCGGCTCTACGAGACCCTCACCGTCGACGCGCCGGACCAGCCCGGGCTCGACGGCGCCACCGTCCTCGTACTGGAGCTGGCCGAGGGCTCGCTGGCCGGGCTGCTCGAGCGGACGCCGGCTCCGCCGCACGCCCCGGAGCTGCTCGCCCAGGTCTGCCAGGGGCTGTACCAGCTGCACCGGGCGGGGTGGGTGCACGGGGACCTGAAACCGGCCAACGTGCTGCTGCTCGCCGACGGCTCGGTGCGGCTGGCCGACTTCAACATGGCGGCCGAGCTGGACGGCACGCACGCCTACACGCCCGCCTTCGCGACACCCGACTACACGCCGCCGGAGCTCCTGTGGGCGGAGATCGGCGAGCGCGGGCAGAAGATCCGGCCGACGGCGGACGTCTGGGCGTTCGGCGTCCTCGCCCATCTGGTGCTCAGCGGGGCGTTCCCGCTGCCCGGCGGCACGCCCGCCGCGCGCCGTGACGCGGCGGTGCGCTACGCGCGGGGCGGCGACGAACTGCGGCTCGCCCCCGGCGTCCCCGACGCCTGGCGCGGCATCGTCACCGACTGTCTCGCCCGCACGCACGAGGAGCGCGCCGCCCTGGACGCCGCGGAACTGCTGCGCCGGGTGGAGGCGGCCACGGGTGTCCGGTCCGCACGGCGGCCGCTCGGACCCCGTCGGCGCCGGGTCCTGGCCTGGGCGGCGGGTGCGGTTGTGGCGGTCCTCGCGGCGGGCGGGGTGACGCTCGCGCTGACCGGCGGCGGCGCTCCCGGAGACGGCACTTCGGGCGGCGACGGGAAGGCCGCCGCGCGGTACGGCGCGTCCGAGCTGCGCACCGACGCGGGCGTCCCGGTGCGCTACCGGAAGCTGATCGTGGACGCCGCGCACGGCTGCCGCGAGCCGGAGGTCACCCCGGCCCTGATCGCCGCGATCCTGAAGGCGGAGAGCGGCTTCGACCCGGATCTGTCCGACCCCGGCAAGGACGAGTACGGCATCGCCCGCTGGACCCCGTCCGTCCTCTGGTACTGGATCGACCCGCGCCGCAGACCCCAGGTGATCAAGGATCTGCGGCCGCCGTTCCCCCCGGACGTGTCGATCCCGGCGGTGGGGCGCTACGCCTGCGACATCGCCCGCCAGCTCGCCCCGCCCGGCCGGGTCGAGGGAGAGCGCGGCGTGCTCGTCGCGGTCGGCTACCGCACCTCCGCCGGGACGGTGAACAAGGAGGGCGGCGTCCCCGACCGGGTCCGCCCGTACGCGGACCGGGTCGGGCACTGGCTGAAGGCGTACGCGCCGCCGCCGAAGGCCGGTCAGTAGCGGTCGTGGTCAGTAGCAGTTGCGGATCTTCCAGACCGGGCCCCAGTCGTAGCTGGTGGACTGGGCGTCGACCGGCACGTTCTTCACGACGTTGCCGGACTGGCCGTAGAAGGTGGCGGTCGCCCGGTCACCGGTCTGGAAGTTGGCGTAGCCGCCGTTGCCCTTGAAGTAGGACAGCGAGTAGGTGTGGCACTCGTAGAGCTTGAACACCTTGTACTGGCCCTTGTTCGGGTCCCAGGTGCGCACGCACAGGTTGCCGGTCGGGCAGGTGTAGCCGGGGCCGTCGGAGTAGAAGTACGGCGCGGCCGGCGACACGCTCGGCGAGGCGGCGGCGACCCGCTCGGCGCGGGCCGGGGACGCGGGCGAGGCGGTGGCGGTGGGTACCAGGCTGACGGCGGCGACACCGGCGGCGGTGGCTGCGGTGCCGAGCAGGAGACGAAGACGCATGAGCTGAACTCCCCGTGGTCGTTCGGGTGTTGCGGTCGAGTTCATCGTGCTCGCGGGGGCGCCCGCTGACAGCCTCGGACGTCCGAGGGTCCGTCCGGGGGACGTGTGGGCAAAGGTGAGGGCCCGCCGGTCGGTGACCGGCGGGCCCTCACCCGTTCACTGCTTCGTGCGTCAGTGGAAGAAGTGACGCGTGCCCGTGAAGTACATCGTCACGCCGGCCTTCTTGGCGGCCTCGACGACCTGCTCGTCACGGATGGAACCGCCGGGCTGCACGACCGCCTTCACGCCGGCGTCGAACAGGATCTGCGGCCCGTCCGGGAACGGGAAGAAGGCGTCGGAGGCGGCGTACGAGCCGCGCGCCCGCTCCTCGCCGGCCCGCTCGACGGCGAGCTTGCAGGAGTCGACGCGGTTGACCTGGCCCATGCCGACGCCGACCGAGGCGCCGTCCTTGGCGAGCAGGATCGCGTTGGACTTCACGGCGCGGCAGGCCTTCCACGCGAACGCCAGCTCGTCCAGCTCGCCCTGCGAGAGGGCGTCGCCGGTCGCGAGCGTCCAGGTGGCCGGGTTGTCGCCGTCGGCCTGGATGCGGTCGGCGACCTGGAGGAGCGCGCCGCCGTCGATCTGCTTCGTCTCGACCTTCGCGGACGGGCCGTTCGGGGCGCGCAGCACGCGGATGTTCTTCTTCTTGGTGAGGGCCTCGAGCGCGCCGTCCTCGTAGTCGGGCGCGACGATGACCTCGGTGAAGATGTCGGCGACCTGCTCGGCCATCTCCTTGGTGACCGGGCGGTTCACGGCGATGACGCCGCCGTAGGCCGAGACCGGGTCACAGGCGTGGGCCTTGCGGTGAGCCTCCGCGACGTTCGAGGCGACGGCGATACCGCACGGGTTGGCGTGCTTGATGATCGCGACGCACGGGTCCTCGTGGTCGTACGCGGCACGGCGCGCGGCGTCCGTGTCCGTGAAGTTGTTGTACGACATCTCCTTGCCGTGCAGCTGCTCGGCCTCGGCCAGGCCGCCCGTGCCGTCGACGTAGAGCGCGGCGCCCTGGTGCGGGTTCTCGCCGTAGCGGAGCACGTTCTTGCGCTCGTACGTGGCGCCCAGGAAGTCGGGGAAGCCGGAGGAGTCCGCGGCGGCGTAGTCGTCGGCGAACCAGGAGGCGACGGCCACGTCGTAGGCGGCGGTGTGCTGGAAGGCCTCGGCGGCGAGCCGCTTGCGGGTGGTGAGGTCGAAGCCGCCGTCCTTGGCCGCCACGAGGACGTCCGCGTAACGGGCCGGGCTGGTGACGACCGCGACCGAGGGGTGGTTCTTGGCGGCGGCGCGGACCATGGAGGGGCCGCCGATGTCGATCTGCTCGACGCACTCGTCGGGGGTGGCGCCGGAGGCGACGGTCTCCCGGAACGGGTAGAGGTTCACGACGACGAGGTCGAACGGCTGCACGCCCAGCTCGTCGAGCTGCTTGCGGTGGTCCTCGAGACGCAGGTCGGCGAGGATGCCCGCGTGCACCTTGGGGTGCAGGGTCTTCACCCGCCCGTCGAGGCACTCGGGGAACCCGGTGAGCTCCTCGACCTTGGTGACCGGAACCCCGGCACCGGCGATCTTCGCGGCGGTGGAACCGGTGGACACCAGCTCGACGCCCGCCTCGTGGAGCCCGCGCGCGAGGTCCTCCAGACCGGTCTTGTCGTAGACGCTGACCAGGGCCCGGCGCAGGGGCCGCTTGTTGCTTCCGGCGGTGTTTTCCGCGGTCACGGGATGACTACCTTTCGTCCCTCGATGGTGAAGCCGTCACGGGCCAGACGCCCCACGACCTCCACGAGCAGCGTGCGCTCGACTTCCTTGATGCGCTCGTGCAGAGCGCTCTCGTCGTCCTCGTCCCGGATCTCGACCACGCCCTGGGCGATGATCGGGCCGGTGTCGACGCCGTCGTCGACGAGGTGGACGGTGCATCCGGTGACCTTGGCGCCGTACGCGAGCGCGTCGCGCACGCCGTGCGCACCGGGAAAACTGGGCAGCAGGGCGGGGTGCGTGTTCACGAACCGGCCGCCGAACCGGGCGAGGAATTCCTTCCCCACGATCTTCATGAAGCCCGCGGAGATCACGAGGTCGGGCTCGTACGCGGCGGTCGCCTCGGCGAGCGCGCGGTCCCACTCGTCGCGCGAGGCGTGGTCCTGCACGCGGCAGACGAAGGTCGGCAGTCCCGCGCGCTCGGCGCGCTCCAGACCGGCGATGCCCGGGCGGTCGGCGCCGACGGCCACGATCTCGGCCCCGTACGCCTCCGGGCCCTGCGCCGCGACGGCGTCGAGCAGTGCCTGCAGATTCGTGCCTGATCCGGAGACCAGCACGACGAGGCGCTTGGCCTTGGCCACGACGGGGCCCTTTCTCGGGAACTGAGCGTCTTGCGACTTTGTATGGTCGTACAAAGGCTTCGGTGTCCCCGATACGGGGAACCCTACGAAGCGGCCGACCGCCAGCAACGATACCGGCACTCCGGACAGCCCCCGCGGGACGGGGGCCGGGGCGGGAGGTAGCGTCAGCGTTCAGGATGCGCCGGTGAAGACCGGCGCGGGACGGAACGCCGGGCGGTTGTGGGACGTTGACGTGACGAGCACACCGCCCGACCGACGTTCCACCTCGTCCACGACCTAGGGGAAGACGCACACCTGATGCCGGATCGAAGCCTTCGCCTCACGCTGCACGCCGGCGCCGTCCTCTCGCGCGAAGGCCGACCCACGGAGAAGGAGCCGGAGGCGCCCGAGTCCTCCGGGTCCGGTTCCGGTGACGACAATCCCTTCGCGCCGCCGCCCGCGGGCACGCCCGACCGCCCCTGGCAGCCGCGCCGCCGCAAGAACTCCGACACCTCTGACGGCTCCGACGGCTCTGACGACTCCCAGGGCCAGGCGCCCTGGGGCGGTCAGTGGAGCGACCGTCAGCCCGGCCGTACCGGCGGCGGCCGCTTCGGCGAGCGTCCCGGCGGGGGCGGCGGCCAGGGCGGTCCCGACGGGCAGGGCCCCGGCCCGGGCGGCGGGATGCGCTGGGACCCCACGGACCCGGTCCAGCGCCGCGCGCGCTACGCCCTGCTGTCCGGCATGTGGGGCTTCTTCTTCGCCCTGTTCAGCTGGCCGTACGTGGCCCTGCTGCTCGGCGCGCTCGCCCTGTACTGGGGCATCAGCGCGCTGCGCGGCAAGACCGGCACCGCGGACCCGGACGCCCCGAAGCCGGCGCCCGCGCCGGAGCCGACCCGGTCGCCGACCACGGCGGCGGTGGGCGGCCTGGTGACGGGCGGACTGGCCCTCGCCCTGGTCGCCGCGATGTTCAGCTTCAAGCTCGTGTACGCGGACTACTACGAGTGCCGGGCGGACGCTCTGACGAACGCGGCGGAGAAGTCCTGCGAGCAGCAGCTTCCGGAGCAGCTCCGGCCGCTGCTCGGCACGCGCTGATCCCTGCGGGCCCGGCGGGCGGGCCGGGCGGTCAGCTGTCTCCGGGCTCGCCGTCCGTTCGGTCTGCCTGGTCCGACCGGTCTGCCTGGTCCGCCTGGTCTGTCTGGACCGTCGATGCCGGGGGCGTGACCTTCAGGTCCGCCGGGGCTGGGGCTGGGGCCAGGGCCGTGTCCGAGCCCGTGTTTTCCTGCGGCGGGGCGGAATCCGGGGTGACGGACGGCGGCGACAGCTTGGCCGCGTCGAAGAACTCCCGGTCCTCCTGGTCCTGGCCGTGGAAGAAGTCGTAGGGCTCGAAGCCGGCGGATGCCTCCTTCGCGGCCCGGGCGGTGTCCTTGGCCTCCGCCGCGGCGCGACGGCGCTCCTTCCAGTCCGTGACCCAGCCCGACAGGCGCGGGCGGACCGAGGACTCACGGCCGCGCCACCAGCAGACCCCGAGCGCCACCGGCAGCCCCGGCACCGCGATCCACGCCACCGCCGCCGCCCCGGTGAGCCAGCCGACGGGGCCGAACGCGGACAGGGCGTGGACGCCGAGCGCCCCGCCCGAGACCACGGCCAGCCCGGCGAGCGCCGCCCCGCACAGGCCCGCCGCCGTGCCGACCGCGCCCGCGACCCGCTTCAGCGGCAGGCCGTCGTCCGCCCCGCGCACCACGAACCGGGCCACGGTCAGCGCCGCCACCACCGGTACCGCCCCGACGGCCCAGGTCAGCGGCGACCCCGTGGCCCCCGACGGCACCGCCTCGAGGAGCGGGAACGCGGGCAGGTACGGCCCCGCCGCGCCGCCGAGCGGGCCGACCTGGTGCCCCGTACCGAGCAGGAAGCCGGGGCCGAGCGCGTAGGCGGCGCCCCAGATCATCGCGTTGGGCAGCAGGGCGAGACACAGCAGGAGCACCGCGAAGCGGCCCGACCAGGCCGCCGTGAGCTGGAAGAGCGAGTCACGGACCGCTCCCCCGTGCCAGACCAGGCCCGCGCCGAGCACCAGCGTGCCCCCGGCGAGCAGCACGACGATCCCGGCGGCCGCCGCCCGCGCCCCGACCGGCAGCACCTCGTGGACGAAGGTGCGCGGCAGCCGGTCCACGTGCCGGGCGAGCCGCTCGGGCAGCGGGCCGCGCGGCCTTCCGTGCGCGGTCCACACCCCGGCGCCCGCCGCCAGAACGGTGACGGCCACCAGGTGGAACGCGCAGCTCGGCCAGGAGGGTCGCAGTTCGCCGCCGGAGGCGTAGACCGCGGCGCCGGCCCCGGCCAGCAGATAGCCGAGCACGACTCCGGCCCAGACCCCGCCGGACTGCGGCAGGGGCCGCCCGTCGGTGCCCTCGGCGGCGTCCCGTGCGGCCCGGTGCACGAGCCACACGGGCAGGGCGAGCAGCAGCAGGGGGCTGACGCCCATCGGTGCGGGCACCCCGGACAGCGTGTCCGTGCGGACCAGGTCCGCGCCGTGGGCGAGCAGCCACAGGGCCGCGGCGGTGCGCAGGGCGCCGTCGGGTCCGCTGTCCGGGTACGGGGAGCTGATCCAGAGCACCGTCACGAGCACCGCGCACCCGCCGAGCCCGAGCCCGGCCGCGAGGACTCCGCCGAACGCCCCGGCGGCGGGCCCCGGTGATCGTTCCCGCACTCGGGTGAGGAGCAGGGGCAACGACGGTCCACGGCCGGTCATCTGGGTCACCGGGCCATGCTCCCAACGACACGCGCTTTCACGGCGTAACAGGCGAAGTACGGATGTGTCGCTCAAGATACGTTTATGTACTTTTTCCCGCGAAAGGGTGTGTGGAGTTCACCATGACGCAGGGCGCTGCCACCCCACTCCCGACACCGAAGGAGCGCCGCAGGCTCCGCGAGTCGCGGTCGCTGACCCAGGCTCAGGTCGCCACGAAGGTCGGCGTGACACGTGAGACGGTCCGCTCCTGGGAGTCGGGCCGCACCACCCCGCGGGGCCGGAAGGCGGAGGCGTACGCACGCCTCCTCTCCGAACTCGCCCAACCGGCCGAGCCGGTCGAGCCCGCGAAGACGACCGCCGAGCCCGAACTCGTGGGCGCCGGCGCCCCTGCCACCCCCGCGCGCGGGAACCGCCGGGCCCCCTCCCCCGCCCGACCGGCCCGCCGCAACGCACCGCGGCGCGAGCCCGAACCGACGGACCGGCCCGGCACCCCGCCCGAGGCCTTCGACGCCCTCTACGCACACTGCGCGCCCTATCTCGTGCGCCAGACCTACCTCCTGACGGGCCGTCGCGCGCTGGCCCGGGAGTCCGTCGAGCGGGCGTTCCAGCTGGCCTGGGAGCGCTGGCCCGAGGTCGCCGTCGACCCGGACCCGGCGGGCTGGGTGCGGGCCGCGGCCTACGAGTACGCGATGTCGCCCTGGCACCGGCTGCGCCGCGCCCACCGCGTCCCGGAGGCCCCGCCCGCCGACCCGGAGGACCGCAAGCTGCTCGACGCGCTGCTCAGCCTGCCCCCCGCGTACCGGCGCACGCTGCTGCTCTACGACGGCGTGGGCCTGAACCTGCCGGAGACCGCGGCCGAGACGGAGGCCAGCACCCCGGCCGCCGCCAACCGGGTGCTGCACGCCCGGGAGGCCGTCGCGGAGCAGCTGCCCGACCTCACCGTGCCCGAGGAGCTCCACCAGCGGCTGACCGAGCTGGCGGGCTCGGAGAAGCTGGACGCGCCCCGGTCGACGCAGGTGCGCAGCGGCGGCGAGAAGCGCACCCGGTTCTGGACCCGGGCCGCGATCGCCGTGACGGTGCTGATCGTCGGCGCGACGGCGCTCACCGTGCGGGTGGCGCCGACCAGGTACGAGCCGGTGCCCGCGCCGGGCGCCCCCATCAGCGGCGTACCGCCCCTGACCGGCCCGCAGCACATGACGGAGCACGACCGGAAGCTGCGGCAGCGGCTGCGGGCCGAGCTGAGCGGCGGTCCGCAGCGCCTGGCCCCCGCGGCGGAGTGAGACGACAGCGGACAGACGACAGCGGGCCCGCACCGGAGAGTTCCGGTGCGGGCCCGCTGTCGTACGCGGCCTGAGTGCGAACTAGGAAAGCAGCTCGCGCGCCAGCTTGGCGGTCTCGGTCGGGGTCTTGCCGACCTTGACGCCGGCGGCCTCCAGGGCCTCCTTCTTGGCCTGTGCGGTGCCGGAGGAACCGGAGACGATGGCGCCGGCGTGGCCCATGGTCTTGCCCTCGGGGGCGGTGAAGCCCGCGACGTAACCGACGACCGGCTTGGTGACGTGCTTGGCGATGTAGTCCGCCGCACGCTCCTCGGCGTCGCCGCCGATCTCACCGATCATGACGATCAGGTCGGTGTCGGGGTCGGCCTCGAACGCCTCGAGGGCGTCGATGTGCGTCGTGCCGATGACCGGGTCGCCACCGATGCCGACGGCGGACGAGAAGCCGATGTCACGGAGCTCGTACATCATCTGGTACGTCAGCGTGCCGGACTTCGAGACCAGGCCGATGCGGCCCGGCTTCGTGATGTCGCCCGGGATGATGCCGGCGTTCGACTGGCCCGGGGTGATGAGACCGGGGCAGTTCGGGCCGATGATGCGGGTCTTGTTGCCCTTCGACTGCGCGTACGCCCAGAAGGCGGCGGAGTCGTGGACGGCGATGCCCTCGGTGATGACGACGGCGAGGGGGATCTCGGCGTCGATCGCCTCGACCACGGCGGCCTTGGAGAAGGCCGGGGGCACGAAGAGGACGGAGACGTTGGCGCCCGTCGCCTCCATGGCCTCCTTGACCGTGCCGAAGACCGGCACCTCGGTGCCGTCGAAGTCGACCTTCGTGCCCGCCTTGCGCGGGTTCACACCGCCGACGATGTTGGTGCCGTCACCCAGCATGAGCTTGGTGTGCTTCATGCCCGTGGCACCGGTCATGCCCTGGACGATGACCTTGCTGTCCTTGTTGAGGAAGATAGCCATGGCTGTTCTGTCCCTCGTCCCTTACTTCGCGGCCGCGAGCTCGGCGGCCTTGTCGGCCGCGCCGTCCATGGTGTCCACGCGCTGCACCAGCGGGTGGTTGGCGTCGGAGAGGATCTTGCGACCCAGCTCGGCGTTGTTGCCGTCGAGGCGGACGACGAGCGGCTTCTCCACCTTCTCGCCCTTCTCCTCGAGGAGCGCCAGCGCCTGGACGATGCCGTTGGCGACCTCGTCACAGGCGGTGATGCCACCGAAGACGTTGACGAACACGGACTTGACGTCCGGGTCGCCGAGGATGATCTCCAGGCCGTTCGCCATCACCTGGGCGGAGGCGCCGCCACCGATGTCGAGGAAGTTGGCGGGCTTGACCCCACCGTGGTTCTCACCGGCGTACGCGACGACGTCCAGGGTCGACATGACCAGACCGGCACCGTTACCGATGATGCCGACCTCGCCGTCGAGCTTGACGTAGTTGAGGCCCTTGGCCTTGGCAGCGGCCTCGAGCGGGTCGGCCGCGTCCTTGTCCTCAAGGGCCTCGTGGTCGGCCTGGCGGAAGTCGGCGTTCTCGTCGAGCGAGACCTTGCCGTCCAGGGCCAGGATGCGACCGTCCTTGGTCTTGACCAGCGGGTTCACCTCGACGAGGAGCGCGTCCTCGGCGACGAAGGTGTCCCACAGGGTGACCATGGCCTCGGCGACGCCCTCGGCCACGTCGGCCGGGAACTTCGCCTGGGCCACGATCTCGCGGGCCTTGGCGATGTCCACGCCGTCCACAGCGTTGACCGGGACCTTCGCGAGGGCCTCGGGGGTCTTCTCCGCGACCTCCTCGATGTCCATGCCGCCCTGCACCGAGGCCATGGCCAGGAAGGTGCGGTTGGTGCGGTCGAGGAGGTACGAGACGTAGTACTCCGCCTCGATCTCCGGGGACAGCTCGGCGATCATCACCTTGTGGACCGTGTGGCCCTTGATGTCCATACCGAGGATGTCGGTGGCACGGGCCACGGCCTCGTCGGCGTTCGCGGCCAGCTTGACGCCGCCCGCCTTGCCACGGCCGCCGACCTTCACCTGGGCCTTGACGACGGACTTGCCGCCAAGACGCTCGGTCGCCTCGCGGGCTGCCTGAGGCGTGTCGATGACTTCACCGGCCAGCACCGGTACACCGTGCTTGGCGAAGAGGTCCCTCGCCTGGTACTCGAACAGGTCCACGCGCGTCCGTCCCTATCAGTGATCTCGCGGTTCAGCGTTCTGAAATATCTGCTGTCTGCGTGGGCGTGCCGCGAAGGGCAACGTGACTCCGCTGTCACAAGGGAGGCGTACGAGGCGTACACAGTGGCCGGGTACGCGGCATGTCCGTCTCGCAGGTTATCGCCGCTGCGCGATGCCTTCTAATTCGCAGATCACACCTGAGCGGTGATACCGGTCACAGAGCGTCCTGTTTGCGGCACTGATCAGCACTTGTTTCCGGGCTCCGGGGGCGGTATACGGCCTCACCGTGCTGGGGTGCGCACGGTGAGGCCATCCGAGGGGCCCCGCTGTTCAGGGGCCCGGCCGGGGCGGTCCCGTCCCCGACGGGGACCGCCCCGGACCGGCCGCCGGAGGTCCCCCGCCCGTCCGATGGTTTTCGGCCGTACGGGGGTCGGCGGCGTCGGTCTGTGTGTGCCCGGTCCGCTACGGGATCAGACGCCGGTGCCGTACTGCAGGTAGCTCGGGGCGACCGAGCCGGCCAGGCCCTGCACGCCGGTGACGGCGTTGCCCGCGAGCGGGTCGACGTCCGCCACGACGGTGCCGGTCAGGTCCTGGGCGAACGGGGCGACCTGGCCCGTGACGCCGGTGACCAGCGGGTCGACGTGCTCGCCGACCACGTTCTGGACGAACGGCGCGACGTTGTCGCCGACCACGGCGCCCGCGAACGGGGCGACGTCGCCGGTCACGCCCTGGGTCAGGCCGTGCGCGCTGGTGCCGACGCCGTACACGACCGGGCTGACCTGGTCGACGACCGTCTGGACGAGCGGCTGGACGGCGCCGACCACGCCCGTGGCGAACGGCGCCACGTCGTCGGCGACCAGACCCTGCGCGAACGGGCCGACCTCGCCGACGACACCGGTCGCCAGCGGGTGGACCTGGCCGGTGACACCAGTGGCGAACGGCGCGACGTCGTCACCGACGACCGTGCCGACGAACGGCGTGACGTCGCCGGTGACCCCGTACGCGAGGACGCCCGCGTCGCCGACCGCCTGGCCGGCGACGGGCAGCACGCCGTGGACGGCGGTCGCGGCGACCGGCGGCAGCACCGAACCGGTCACGTCGCCGGTCACCTCGCCGACCGTCTGCCCGACGACGGGCAGCACGCTGTCGACGGCGTGCCCGGCCACGGGCGGCAGCGCGGCGGCGACCGTCTCGTCGGCGATCGGGCCCGCGGCCCGCTGCGCGGAGGCGGCGGTCATGGAGATGGTGCCCGGGGCCTGCGCGACCTGGGCGTGGAGCTGCTGCTGGAGCTCGGGGGCGAAGTCGGACAGCGGGCCGAAGAGGTAGTCGACCTCGGCCTGCTTCGTCTGCTCGGCGACCTGCGCGACGTGGTCGCCGTGCCCACGCAGGGCCGGGGCGGCCTGCGGGGCCTCGGCCCTGTCGGCGAGCTTCTTCACGGTGTGCTGCGTGCCGGCGATGGCGTCACCGGCCTGGCCGCCCACGGAGACGTCCGGGACGGACAGCGCGGGGGCGGAGACGTCGGGGGCCGAGACGTCCGGGGTGGTGGCGTCGGGCACCGAGAGGCCGGCGTCCGAGAGGTCCGGCACCGACAGGTCGGAGACCGGGAGGTCGGGGACCGACAGGGAGTGGGCGGGCAGCTCGTCGGCGCTGGCGACGGCCGAGCCGAGGGCCCAGGCCCCCGAGACACCGGCGGCTATGACGATCGAGCGGCGGAGGTTCTTGTTCATGGCGTACGTGCTTCCTTCATGTTCCGGCTGGGGTCCGGCGGGCCGGGTGCTCCGGCCTCCGGATACGGGGCAGACCTGTTCCGCCCCCGCGCGACAGGTCACGAGCGGGGAAGGGGCTGCCCTAGCCGGGGAAAGCGGGAATGTCCTGGTGCCGGTCGATCACGGCCGGACCGGATCCGGGCGCGACGCCACGGGCCGGGAGGACGACGGGGAGGCGGTCGCCGAACGCCGCCGCGTGGAGATCGCCGTGCCGCGGCGAGCCCCCGTCCCCCGCGACCGCACCGGCCGAGGGGACACCGTCGGGACGCGCCGGGGCGCCGGGCCCGGCGGGCCGGGCGGCCGCGGGGACGGCGCCGGCCGCGGCGCGGGCGCCGTGGCGGTACGCGCCGCCGAAGACCGCCGTCGCGGAACATGCCGCCGGCACGGCCGACGGGGTGCGGTGCGGGCGGTCGCCGGACCGGTCCCCGTGCGGGTGCGCGGGCGCACCCGCGTCCGGTGCGGGTGCCGTGCCGGGCTGCGCCGGTACGGGCGTCCCGGGAAGCTCGTGCAGTCCGGGCAGCCCGGGCAGTCCCGGCAGTCCCGGCCAGTCCGACGCCCCGGAGGCCAGCGCCGCGGGTGCGGCGGCAAGGCCGTCGACGACCTCCTCGCCCAGCTCCCGGACCGGCCCCGCGACATCGCGCACGACGCCGAGCAGGGGCTCGGTCACGGTGGTCCGTACGGGAGCCACGGCGCCCTGGACGAGTGCGGCGCCGGGTGCGAGATCGGCGTCCCGCGCGGCACCGCCGGCCGCGTCCCGGAGGACGGGCCCGACGACCTCGGTGCGGACGGGATCGGCCACCCGGTGCTCCACGGGTCCGGCGGCGCGGTCCAGCGCGGGCTCGGCGACCCGGTCGCTCGCGGGGGCGGTGCCCCGCTCACGGACGGGCTCCACGAGCGCCTCGCGGGCCGGCTCGGCGACCTGGTCCCGCACGGGCCCCGAGGCCCGCTCCAGCGCCGGGCCGGTGAACTCCTCGCCCACCGGCCGCGTGCCCTGCTCCCGTACGGGCTCCACGGCCCGCTCGGAAACGGTGGCCGCGCCGGACGTGCCGGACGGCTCCTGCACGGACCCCGAGACCGTGTCGCGCAGGGTCTCGGCGGCGCCTGACGCCTCGTCCGCGTGAGCCCGGCCGCCGCACAGAATTCCGAGGGCGACCAAACCGATGACGAGCAGCGCCAGTTGCAGCGCACGCCGACCAGCCACCGCACGCGGAGCGCGCACGGCGGGGGCGGAAACGGTCATCGGGGAAGTCACGGTGAGCCGATCCTCGCACGGCACGAGGGCGCCCGCGCAAGCCCCGCGTTACCGATGGGTAGGCATATCCGCTTCGCCGTGGCTCCGCCGGTTTAGACCCCCGTGTCCGGTATCGGCAGCGGTCTCTTCTCCAGAGCCGCCGCCATGACGTCCGGGAACAGATCGGGTGTGCAGGCGAACGCCGGCGCCCCGAGCGCGGCCAGCGCCGCCGCGTGCTCCCGGTCGTACGCGGGGGTTCCCTCGTCGGACAGCGCGAGCAGTGTCACGAACTGCACGCCCGACGCCTTCATCGCCGCGACCCGCTTCAGCATCTCGTCGCGGATGCCGCCCTCGTAGAGGTCGGAGATCAGCACGACGACCGTCTCGGCGGGGCGGGTGATCCGCGACTGGCAGTACGCGAGCGCCCGGTTGATGTCCGTGCCGCCGCCGAGCTGGGTGCCGAACAGCACGTCGACCGGATCGTCGAGCTGGTCCGTCAGGTCGACGACCGCCGTGTCGAAGACGACGAGCCGGGTCCGGATCGACCGCATCGAGGCGAGCACCGCCCCGAACACCGAGGCGTAGACGACCGACGCGGCCATCGAGCCCGACTGGTCGATGCACAGCACCACCTCCTTCTTCACCGCCTGCGAGGCACGCCCGTACCCGATGAGGCGCTCGGGCACGACCGTGCGGTGCTCGGGGAGGTAGTGCTTGAGGTTGGCCGCGATCGTGCGGTTCCAGTCGATGTCGTGGTGGCGGGGGCGGCTCACGCGGGCGCTGCGGTCGAGGGCGCCGGTGAGGGTGGCGCGGGTGCGGGTCGCCAGCTTCTTCTCCAGGTCGTCGACGACCTTGCGGACGACGGCGCGCGCCGTCTCCTTCGTGGTCTCCGGCATCGCCTTGTTCAGAGACAGCAGCGTGCCGACGAGGTGGACGTCCGCCTCGACCGCCTCCAGCATCTCCGGCTCCAGCAGCAGGGCGGAGAGGCCGAGCCGGTCGATGGCGTCGCGCTGCATCACCTGGACGACGGAGGACGGGAAGTAGGTACGGATGTCTCCGAGCCAGCGGGCCACGTTCGGGGCGCCGGCCCCGAGCCCGGCGGTACGGGTGCCCTTCGTTCCGGGGCGCCCCTGGCCCGGCGCCTCTTCTCCGTACAGGGCGCTGAGCGCGCCGTCCATCGCGGCGTCCTGCCCCGTGAGTTGGTGCCCGGTGCCGTCGGCCTGATCTCCGCCCAACACCATCCGCCATCGCCGCAGCCGCTCCGTCTCGTCACTGGCCACGCTCATCTCCCCACCTCCGCGTCTCGGTTGTCCCGCGTACTCGTCTGCCATGTCCTCGACGTCCGGCGAGCGCGCCTCTCGTCGTGGCTGGTCGCGCAGTTCCCCGCGCCCCTGGAGATGCGCACTTCGTGCGCCATCTCCAGGGGCGCTGACGCGTCGGGGAAATCCGGCGCGTAGCGCCTGCATTTCAGGGGCGCGGGGAACTGCGCGACCAGCCCCCACCGGACCCGCACCCGGCGACGCCCCCTCATCCGCCCCCCGCCCCGACCCCGAGCAACAACCGAACGACCGGCACCACCGCCTCCGCCCGCTCCAGATCCACCGACTCGACGCCGCCGGGCCCGAAGCAGGGCTCGGCGGAGCCTTTGGGGCCGCGGCGGACGAGCTCGCCCAGAGAGCGCCGCACCCCGGGCTCGAAGACCGAGAACGTCCGCCGCAGCAACGGCAGTACGTCCGTGAACGCCTCCGCCCCCACCCCCGACAACCACGCGTCGACCAGCCCGAGCAACCGCTCGTCGTGCACGAGCAGCAGCCCGCCCCCGGCCCCGCCCCCGACGAACCCCTCGATCCACGCCGCCGCCTCCCCCGGCTCCGTCCCGGGCGACAGCGCGAGCCCCATGAGCCGCGCCGCGTCCTCGTCGCCGAGCTCCCCCTCGTCGAGCAGGATCCGCGCGCACAGCCCCCGGATCGCCCCGGCCACCGCGTCGCGCCCCGCGAGCCCGCGCAGGACGGACCGCCAGCGGGCCCGCATCCCGCCGTCGTCCAGGAGCCCGACGGCCGCGTGCACGGCGTCGACGTGCCCGCGCATCGCGGTGGCCGCGTCGGCGTCGAGCCCGGCGCAGGCGGGCGGCAGCCCGACGAAGACGCGCTCGGCGAGGCCGGCCGCGACCTCGGTCAGGGCGGCGGTGTCCGTCCCGCGCACGTCCCCGTACCGCAGGGCGCGCACCAACGCGGGGAGCGACTGCGCGAGATGGCCGACGTCCGCGTCCAGCGCGGCCCGGTCGGCGAGGACCCGCATCACCACGGGCAGCGCCTCGGACAGCCCGGCGAGCAGGCAGTGCTCGGCGAGCGTGGTGACGTCGGCGAGCGCGCTCGCGCCGATCGCGTCGGCCTCCGCCTTCGCGGTCGCGGCGCCGAGCACGGTCGTCCCCCACACCCCTGCCTCGGCGACCCGCACCGACAGCTCGGGCTCCCAGCGCAGCCGCCAGGTCTCGCGGAACGTGCCGGTGGAGCCGCGCGCGGACCGTGCCGGTTCGCCCCAGTCGACGGCTAGCAGCCGCAGGCGGTGCAGCAGCCGGCTGCGCGCCGCGTCGGTGTCGCCCCGCAGGTCGAGGTCGAGCTCCTTCTCCACCGCGGCCGGCTTGAGGCGCAGGCTGCGCTGCTGCCGGGTGAGGTCGCGCTGCAGCGGCACGGCGGGCGCGCTCTCCGGCACCTCGCCGAGCACGTCCCCGACGACGAGCCGGTCGCGGATGAGGGACAGTGGCACGTCGGAGCCCTCGCACAGCACGGCCCGTGCGGCGTCAAGCGTCTCGGTGAGCCCGGCGAGCGGCCGGCCGCGCAGCACGGCCAGCGTCTCGGCGAGCCGCACCGCCTCGATGACGTGCGCGGAGGACACGACGCGGTCCTCTTCGCGCAGCAGTACGGCGATCCTGGTCAGCCAGCGCTCGACCGGCCGGTCGGGGGCGCTGAACAGGTGCCCGTACCAGCCGGGCGACTCGATGCCCGCGCCGTAGCCGCTGGCGCGGGCGAGCCGGCGGTGGGTCCACGGGACCCAGGTCATGTCGACCTTGGCCTTGGGGAGGCCCTTGAGGAGCGCGCGGTCGGCGGTGACCGTGGTCCTCGCGCGCAGCGCGGGCACATGCCAGGCCCCGCAGACCACGGCGACCTTGTCCGCCCCGAACTCCTTCACCGCTGCCCGCACTTGGAGTCGCATGTACGCCTCGCGCACCGCGTCGCGGCGGTCCCCGCCCTCCTCGCCGCAGGCCGCGCGCAGTTCCTCCATCGCCTCGCCGAGCGCGGCGAAGGCATCGCCCCGCCGGTGCTCGACGACGTCCTCCCACCAGCGCTCCGCGTCGTCGTACCCGGCGGCCTCGGCGAGCACCCCCAGCGGATCGACCCGGACCTGCTCCCCCTTCTCCGCCGCCTCCTCCTCGTCCTCGGCGTCGCGCAGGGCCAGGCTGTGCGCGGCGGGCAGGTCGATGAAGCGGACGGGCACGTCGTGGTCGAGGGCCCAGCGCAGGGCGGCCCACTCCGGCGAGAACTCGGCGAACGGCCAGAACGCCGACTTCCCCGGCTCGTCCACGATGTGCGCGAGCAGCGCGACCGGGGGCCGCATGTCCGGGTCGGCGGCGAGCGGCACCAACGCGTCGGCCTCCGGCGGGCCTTCGATCAGTACGACGCCGGGTGCGGCGGCGTCCAGCGCGTGCGCGACGGCGCGGGCGGAGCCGGGCCCGTGATGGCGGATGCCCAGGAGCAGCGGTGCCGCGGACACTCCGGACGACGTCATGCGCTCACCTCGCGGCAGGCGCGGTAGAAGTCCTTCCAGCCGTCCCGCTCGCGCACCACGGCCTCCAGGTACTCCTGCCAGACCACCCGGTCCGCCGCCGGGTCGCGGACGACGGCGCCGAGGATGCCGGCGGCCACGTCCGAGGGCCGGAGCACGCCGTCGCCGAAGTGGGCGGACAGGGCGAGGCCGCTGGTGACGACGGAGATGGCCTCGGCCGTGGAGAGCGTGCCGCTGGGCGACTTGATCTTCGTACGGCCGTCGGCGGTCACCCCGTCGCGCAGCTCGCGGAAGACGGTGACGACGCGGCGGATCTCGTCGACGCCGTCCGGGACCGTGGGCAGCTCCAGGGACCGGCCGACCTGTTCGACCCGGCGCGCGACGATGTCGACCTCGGCCTCGACGGTGGCGGGCAGCGGCAGCACCACCGTGTTGAACCGGCGGCGCAGGGCGCTCGACAGGTCGTTGACCCCTCGGTCTCTGTCGTTGGCCGTCGCGATGACGTTGAAGCCGCGGACGGCCTGCACCTCCTGGCCCAGCTCCGGGATCGGCAGCGTCTTCTCGGACAGGATGGTGATGAGCGTGTCCTGCACGTCGGCCGGGATGCGGGTCAGCTCCTCGATGCGGGCGGTCGTGCCGTCCGCCATCGCACGCATGACGGGGCTCGGCACGAGGGCGTCCCGGCTGGGGCCGTGCGCGAGCAGTTGCGCGTAGTTCCACCCGTACCGGATGGCTTCCTCCGGCGTGCCGGCCGTGCCCTGCACGAGCAGCGTCGAGTCGCCGCTGACCGCGGCCGCGAGGTGCTCGGACACCCAGGTCTTGGCGGTGCCGGGCACCCCGAGCAGGAGCAGAGCTCGGTCGGTCGCCAGTGTCGTCACCGCGACCTCGACGAGGCGCCGCGGTCCGACGTACTTCGGCGAGATGACGGTGCCGTCGGGCAGGGTGCCGCCGAGCAGGTACGTCGCGACGGCCCAGGGCGACAGCCGCCAGCGGTCCGGCCGCTGCCGGTCGTCCTGCGCGGCGAGCGCCGCGAGTTCGTGCGCGAACGCGTTCTCCGCGTGCGGCCGCAGCACCTGCGCCGCGACCTCTTCCCCCACGTGTCCCTCGGTGTGTCCCTCGACGGAAACGGACATGCCTCTCCCCCTCCAGATCAGCCCGGTCAAGCCATGTTTCGAAGGTAGGTCCCGCCACTGACAATCGACCTCGCGCCGGGCGTCGGCGCAGGTCAGGGCGGTTCCCGGGTGGATTGTCAGTGGCGGGACCTAACGTCGATGACATGACTCAGCTGGGGGTGCGCTGGACGACGGACCAGGTGCTGGCACTGGCACCTGACGTCGCGTCACGCAAGGCGGGAAGCAAGCTCGGGACGGCGGGGCCGTGGTCGGGGACGGGGAGTACGGACGAGGGGGCGGTGTGGGGGCAGTGCAAGGGGAGCGGCAGCCGTCCGTACCGGACGGTCGTGGACATCGGCGGGGCGCAGGGCGCCGCGTACAACTGCAGTTGTCCGAGCCGCAAGTTCCCGTGCAAGCACGCGCTGGGGCTGCTGCTGCTCTGGGCGGGCGGGGCGGCGCAGGTGCCGGGCACGGCCGTCGCGCCGGACTGGGCGGAGGAGTGGCTCGCGGGGCGGCGCGAGCGGGCCGAGCGGCAGCGGGCGGCTCCGCAGGGCGCGTCGGCGGCTCCGGCCGATCCGGAGGCGGCGCGGCGCAGGGCGGAGCGGCGCGCGCAGCGGATCTCGGCGGGGGCCACGGAGTTGGAGCAGCGGCTGACCGATCTGCTGCGCGGGGGCCTGGCGCAGGCGGAGCAGGCCGGGTACGGGCTGTGGGAGGAGACGGCGGCGCGCATGGTCGACGCACAGGCACCCGGACTGGCCGCGCGCGTCCGGGACTTGGGGGCGATACCGGGGTCCGGGCCCGGCTGGCCGGCCCGGCTGCTGGAGGAGTGCGCGCTGCTCCACCTCCTGGACCGGGGGTGGCTGCGGCGGGCGGAGCTGCCGGAGGGGCTGGCGGCGACGGTGCGTTCCCGTGTCGGGCTGCCCGCGTCGGCGACCGGTGAGCCGCTGCGCGACCGGTGGCTGATCCTGTGTCAGTACGACACGTCGGACGGCCATCTGACGACGCGCCGTATCTGGCTGTACGGCACGGAGTCGGGCCGCACCGTACTGCTTCTCTCCTACGGTGCGGCGGGCCGCGCGCCGTCTCTCGTGCTGCCGCCCGGGCTGGTCCTGGACGCGTCGGTCTCCGGGCGTCCGGGTTCCCTGCGGGCGGAGCTGACCGAGCAGTTCGGGGCGCCGGAGCCCGGGGGCGCGAGACCGGCCGGCGTCGATGCCGGCTCGGCTGTGGCCCTCTACGGAGGGGAGTTGCGGGCCGATCCGTGGCTGGAGTCCTGGCCGGTGACGCTGGCGGACGTCGTCCCGGCCCGCGACCCGGACACCTCGGGCGGCTGGCAACTGGCGGACGCCGACGGCAAGTCCGCCCTGCCCCTCACCCCGGCCGCGGCGGCGTCCCCCGGCCTGTGGCGCCTGGTCGCCCTCTCGGGAGGGTCCCCGGTGACGGTCTTCGGCTCGTGCGGCCACGCGGGCTTCCGCCCCTTGTCGGCATGGGCCCCCCGGATCCCGAACGCGCCGCTGATCCCCCTGACCGACTGACCCCACGACGCACCTTCGTACCGACGCACTGACGCACTGACGCACTGACGCACTGACGCACAGGGAGGCCTACCTCATGATCGCTTCGTCCGGTGTCGGCTCGTCCTGGGACGAGCTGGTCAGCACCGCTCTGCTCGGGACCGCGCGCCGCTCGTCCACCACTCCGGAGGCGCTGCTCGACGCGGCCGCCCTGGAGACGGTGCGGCGGCGGGCGGGGCTGCGGCCGGTGGCCGCGGTCGCCGCGCCCGAGCCCGCGCTCGACGATGCGCGGCCCGCGCTGCCGGCCGCGGCGCGGCAGCGGCTCGCCGTGCTGCTCACGGACCGTGCCGGTTCGGGCGGGACGCGCCGCGGCTCGGCGCCCGACCTGCTGGAGCTGCTGCCGCAGTGGCTCGCCACGGCCAACGGGTACGGGTACGCGCCCCCGCCCGAGCTGCTTCCGGCGCTGCTGGACGCGGCGCGGGGGCGGACGGATCTGCGCCCGCAGGTGCTGACGTTCGCGGGGCCGCGCGGCTTGTGGCTGGCGCGGCTGAACGGGGACTGGAAGTTCGCGCTCCGGGCCACTCCGGGTGCGGGGGCCGCCCTGCCCGCGCCGGACGACGCGGAGGGGGTCGGACGGTTGTGGGGCGAGGGGCTGTTCGCGGAGCGGGTCGCGTTGCTCGCGGCGGTGCGTGTCCATGATCCGGCGGCGGCGCGGTCGCTGCTCGCGGGGACGTGGCGCACGGAGCGGGCCGAGGACCGGCTGATGTTCCTCGACTCGCTGCGCGCGGGGCTCGGTGACGCGGACGAGGAGTTCCTGGAGCAGGCGCTCGGCGACCGCAGCAGGAACGTGCGGGCGACGGCGGCCGAGCTGTTGTCGGCGCTGCCGCGTTCGGCGCTGGCCGCGCGGATGGCGGACCGGGCGCTGTCGTGCGTGGCGCTCGACCGGGCGGCGGGGGTCGTGGTGGTGGAGGCGCCGCACGAGTGCGATGCCGGAATGGAGCGGGACGGGGTCGTGGCCGTGCCGCCGGCGGGGCGAGGCGAACGGTCGTGGTGGTTCGGGCAGTTGGTGGAATCGGCGCCGCTGGACCGGTGGGCGGCGCGGTTCGGGGGGCGTACGCCGGAGGAGATCGTGGCGCTGGAGGTCGCGGACGACTGGCAGGGCGAGCTGCACGGCGCGTGGTGCCGGGCGGCCGTGCGGCAGCGGGACACGGCCTGGTCGCGGGCGCTGCTCGGGCCGCCGACGGCGCCGGGGGCGGCGGGGCCCGGGGCGGTGTCGCTCGCGGAGCGGGCCAAGTTGCTGGCGGCGTTGCCGGGGGCGGAGCGGGCGGCCTGGGTGGCGGCGTTCATCGCGGCGCACGGGTTGTCGGAGGCGTTCCAGTTGCTCGGGGTGTGCGGGACGCCGTGGGCGCCGGAGCTCGGGCGGGCCGTGGTGGACGCGCTGAACATCGCGCGGGACGCGGGGAGTTACCCGTGGAGTTTCAGTGGGGTGATGGGGCTGGCCGAGCGGTGTCTGGACCCGGAGGAGGCGGTGCGGCTCGAGGGCCTGACCGCGGCGGTCGACGAGCCGGAGGGGGCCGCGCCCGGGGCCGGGGGGTACTGGGCGGAGGCCTTCCAGAGACTGGTCGGCACGCTGCGCCTGCGGCGGGCCATGCGCGACGAACTGGCGCCGCCGGGTGCGGGATAGCCCGGCTTCCCGCCGCAGGGGCTCGGCGTCATTGCCGGGTGCGGCCCCGGTGGGGGCTGGTCGCGCCCACGCGGCGGAGCCGCATATCGATACAGCCCCGCGCCCCTGGAGATGCGCACTTCGTGCGCCACCTCCATCGGGGCGGTGCCCCGTCGGGGAAATGCGGCGCGAAGCGTCTGCATTTCAGGGGCGCGGGGAACTGCGCGACCAGCCACGACGCACCCGCACCCGGCGACGGAGCCCCGGCCCTACGGCGAGTGGCCGGGACCTGCCCTAAGCCAGCGCGCGGACGTTGCCCCGGACCCACTCCACGATCGACGCCGTGGTCGCCCCGGGCGTGAAGATCTCGGCGACACCCTTCTCCTTGAGCGGAGCGATGTCCGCCTCGGGGATGATCCCGCCTCCGAAGACCTTGATGTCCGCCGCGTCACGCTCGGCGAGCAGTTCGATGACGCGGGCGAACAGCGTGTTGTGCGCGCCGGAGAGGATCGAGAGCCCGATCGCGTCGGCGTCCTCCTGGATCGCCGTGTCCACGATCTGCTCAGGCGTCTGGTGCAGGCCCGTGTAGATGACCTCCATACCGGCGTCACGCAGCGCCCGCGCGATCACCTTGGCCCCGCGATCGTGGCCGTCGAGTCCCGGCTTCGCGACGACCACGCGGATCGGACCGGCTGCCACACCCATCACTGCCTCCATGAAGTGACTGATCCCCGGGGCCCTGGACCGTCCCGGGTTCCGGGTGCCCGTCCGGACACCCGCTTGCGGATACCCGATTCCGGACGCCCGAAGTGAACGAACGTTATCGACAGCATCCCGCAACCGGCCGTTTCGCGGTGCGGAGCGAGGGGGAAATCACACGGTGGGACACGTTCACTGCGCATCGCTACCGTTCCGGGCGGTCCACCCGCCCCTTCCGGATCCGATGCGCGGGGAGCCGCGACGAAGTCACCGCGCCTTCCGCGCCGCCGGCCGCACGGCACGGAAGCACGATGGCGGACGGTGAGCACGAGACCGAACGGGGACAGGGGCAGTACAGGAGCGGGCGGGGAAAGACGGCGCTTTCGGTGACCGCTGGTGTCCGCAGGAACGCGGACAGCGACTGCGGTGGCGGACCTGATCACGGTGCAGCACCGTGAGAGGTGAGTCAGGGTGCCGACGCCACGACCGGGCGACGCCAAGCAGCGAGAAACGAGCAACGCAGCCGCATCCCTCCACCGACCGCACCACCGCCTCCACCCCCACCACCATCTCCACCATCTCCACCATCTCCACCGCCTCGTCCTCGTCCGGCTCCCACGAGTGCACACGGGGACGCTGATGTCCTCCCTGTGCCGACGGGAGGTCGACCGATGAAGTCCACGGACACCGCCATCACGGACACCGCCACCGACACCGCCGCGACCGACACGGTCACCGGCGCCACGGACCCGGCAGGCGCGGCGACACCCGCACCTCACGCCACACCCGCCGCCCCGGTGAGCACCGCCTCCACCGCCTCCACCGCCTCCAGAACCCTCTCCACCGCTCTCACCACACTCAGCGCCCTCGCGGCCCTCGCCGACCTCCCGCCCTTTCGGGCCCTCCCCCGCCGCCTCCTGCCGGGCCGGCTCGCCGGGCTGTCGACCGTCCTGGTGAAGGCGACCGCGCTGGAGCTCGCGATCCTCGCCGGACATCTGGTGCTGTACCCCTCGGGCCTCGCCCCGGAGCGCCGCGCCCCGCGCGTCCCCGCCCCCGCCGATGTCCCCTCGGCGGCCCCGGAGCGCCCGCCGGTGCTGCTCCTGCACGGGTTCATCGACAACCGCTCGGTCTTCGTACTGCTGCGCCGCGCCCTGGCCCAGCACGGCACCCGGCACCTGGAGTCCCTCAACTACTCGCCACTGACCTGTGACATCAGGGCGGCCGCGACACTGCTGGGCCGGCACATCGAGGATCTGTGCGAGCGGACCGGTCAGGACCGGATCGACATCGTGGGCCACAGCCTGGGCGGCCTCATCGCCCGTTACTACGTGCAGCGGCTGGGCGGCGACCGCCGCGTCCGCACCGTCGTCACGCTCGGCACCCCGCACAGCGGCACCCGGGTCGCGCCGCTGGCGGACGCGCATCCGATCGTGCGGCAGATGCGGCCGGGCTCGTCGGTGATCGAGGAGCTGAAGGAACCGGCGCCGGGCTGCGCCACCCGCTTCGTGAGTTTCTGGAGCGACCTCGACCCGCTGATGGTCCCGTTGGAGACGGCCTGCGTCGACCACCCGGATCTGATCGCGCAGAACGTGCGCGTGACCGGCATCGGACACCTGGCCCTGCCGGTGCATCCGGCGGTCGCGGCGGCCATCCGCGAGGCGCTCGCCCCCGGCCCGGCGGCCGGGGCGGACGGGGCCGCCGACACGCGCGGCGGTCTGACCGTCGCCTGACGACGACCTTTCCAAGGGGCTGTGTTCGAACCCGCGGCCCCTCCAGGCCGCCAACTCACACAGAGCGGTACGTACCCGCACGTCCTGGGCTCCGGCCTTGTCGAACTCGTCTCGAACTCACCGCCAAGCGCATGCCCGCAGTTCACCGAAACAACGCCGATTGCCCCTTTCCTGGAGCGGGGAAACCTGCCGAAGATTGTCGTGTGCTCGTACCGCCGGGTACAGTCGCCGCACTGCTCTGGCAGCCCCTGTTGTCGAGGCGAAAGAGAAGTTGGTGAACGACCGTCATCCGTCGGGGACCGCGCAGGACGCGACCTACGACGGTTACTCCACGACCAGCTTCGCCACTGACCCGCTCTTCGGCGACCTGGCGGGCCCCGACTCGTACGACACCGGTTCCTACGGCCATGTCCAGCACTCCGGGCAGTGGTACGGAGCGGACGGGCAGCACCAGCAACAGCAGTACGCGTCCCCGGCGGACCCGTACGCCACGTCCTCGTACGAGACGCACGGGACGCACGGGACCGGCGGTTACGACACGTCGGGCCTGTGGACCGACCCCGGGCACGGGCAGCAGCACACCGGGCAGTGGGACACGCAGTCCTATACCGGGCACGGACACACGGGTTTTGACGGTGCGTCAGAGTTCGGGACGCAGACCTTCGACGCCACCGGGTTCCAGCACCCGGGCTACGACGCCACCTCGGCGGGCTTCCCGGCCGCGACGCCTGATTACACGGGCTACACGGATCACACGGCGACGACGACGTCCACGTTCGAGGCCTCCGCCTTCGAGACGTCCTCGTTCGAGGCGCCAGCCTTCGAGACTCCGGGCTTCGAGACGCCAGGCTTCGAGACCGGGAGCTTCCAGAGCGGCGGTTACGAGACCCCGGCGCACGGGACCGCCACGTTCGACACCCCCGGCTACGACACCCCGAACTACGACACCTCGGGCTTCGAGACCCCTGGCTTCGACTCCCCCGGTTTCGACCACTCGGCGCTCCTCGGCTCCACGTCCTACGACACCGGCGCCTACGACGCCACCGCCTGGAACTCGGCCGGCGCCGAAACCCGGACCGCGCAGACAGCGCAGCCCGCGCAGGACACGCTCCACGCCCACGTACCGGACCAGTACGTGCCCGAGGACGCCTACGACGCGGCGGACACCCCGGCCGCCACCCCCGCCGATGCGGAGCAGCACGAACACCCGGCGGACGTGGACGCCGAGGAGCAACCGAACCCCTGGGAGCCGGAGTTGGCCCGGGCCGCGGCGACGCGGAGCGCCCCGCGCGGCCGCGCGGCGGCCCGTCGCCGGACTCCCGCCAAGCGTTCCGCCCTGCTGACCGTCGCCGTGCCCTCGGTCTGCGCGATCGGTGTCGCCGGTGTCGCGGCCGCGTCCGTCGGCGGTCTCGGCGGCGAGGAGCCCAAGGAGACGAAGGCCGCCGCGGCGCCCGACGTCCAGACGGTGAAGCCCTCCGTCGCGAACAACAAGCTGGACACCCAGCTGCGCGGACTCTCCGCGGACGCGGGCGACTTCGCCGACCGGGCGAGCCGCACGCAGGAGCGCATCGACCTGAAGGCGAAGCAGGAGGCGGACCGCAAGAAGGCCGCCGAGGAGGCCGCAGCCAAGGAGGCCGCCCGCCCCAAGTTCGCCCTGCCGGTCTCGGCCCACGGACTGTCCGCCTACTTCGGCCAGGCCGGCATCAACTGGATGTCCTCGCACACCGGCATCGACTTCCCCGTCTCGTACGTCCCCGTGATGGCGGCGACCGACGGCACGGTCCGTACGCAGTTCAACACCGCGTACGGGAACATGGCGATCGTCACCGCCAAGGACGGCACCGAGACCTGGTACTGCCACCTGTCCCGGCACACCGTGCTGAGCGGGCCGGTGAAGGCGGGTGACGTCATCGCGACGTCCGGCGACTCCGGAAACTCGACCGGCCCGCACCTGCACTTCGAGGTGCACCCGGGCGGCGGCGCCGCGGTCGACCCGCTGCCGTGGCTGCGCAGCCACGGCCTCGACCCGACCTGACGCCCCCGGCCCGACCTCCCGACCCCGGGGCCGGGCTACAGCTTCTCGACCGGCGCGTACCGCAGCAGCAGCCGCTTCGGCTTCGGGTCGCCGAAGTCGATCGTCGCCTCCGCCTTGTCGCCCTGCCCGTTGACCCCCACGACCGTGCCCAGGCCGAACTGGTCGTGCGTGACACGGTCGCCGACGGCGAGGGCCACGACCGGCTTGTCGCCCGCCCGCCCACGGCTCGTGGCGAACGCGGGCGTCGACCGCGAGCGCGACGAGGACAGGGTCGACGACAGCGAGGCCGCGACACCGCTCTTCCCGAAGCCGCCGCTGCTGCCACCGAAGCCACCGCGCCCGGCCGTCGCCGACGGCGTCGCCGGGCCCGTGCGCTTCCAGTCCAGGTGCGCGGCCGGGATCTCCTCCAGGAACCGCGACGGCGGGTTGTACGAGGGCTGGCCCCAGGCGCTGCGCATCGAGGAGCGGGTCAGATAGAGCCGCTCGCGGGCGCGCGTGATGCCGACGTAGGCGAGCCGGCGCTCCTCCTCCAGCTCCTTGGCCTGGCCGAGGGAGCGCATGTGCGGGAAGACGCCGTCCTCCAGGCCGGTCAGGAAGACCGTGGGGAACTCGAGGCCCTTCGCGGTGTGCAGGGTCATCAGCGTGATGACGCCGCTGCCGTCGTCGTCCTCGTCCGGGATCTGGTCGGAGTCGGCGACGAGCGCGACCCGCTCCAGGAAGTCCGAGAGCGTGCCGCCGGAGGCCTCGGCCTGCGCGCCGCCCTCCTCGGCCGCACCCTCCTCCGCCGCGTTCTCCTGCTCGAACTCCAGGGCCACGGCCGCGAGTTCCTGAAGGTTCTCGATGCGGGTCTCGTCCTGCGGGTCGGTGGAGGCCTGGAGCTCGGCCAGGTATCCGGTGCGCTCCAGGACGGCCTCGAGGACCGTCGCCGGGCCCGCGCCGGACTCGACGATCGTGCGCAGGTCCTCCATCAGCGTGTTGAACCGCTTCACCGCGTTCGTCGAGCGGGACGCCATCCCGTACGCCTCGTCGACCCGGCGCAGGGCCTGCGGGAAGGAGATCTTCTCGCGCTGGGAGAGGGCGTCGATCATGGCCTCGGCGCGGTCGCCGATGCCGCGCTTCGGCACGTTCAGAATCCGGCGCAGCGGGACGGAGTCCTCCGGGTTGGCGAGGACCCGCAGGTAGGCGAGGACGTCCCGGACCTCCTTGCGCTCGTAGAAGCGGACGCCGCCGACGACCTTGTACGGGAGGCCGACGCGGATGAAGACCTCTTCGAAGACACGGGACTGCGCGTTCGTCCGGTAGAAGACGGCGACGTCGCCGGCCTTCGCGTCGCCCGCGTCGGTCAGCCGGTCGATCTCGTCGGCGACGAACTGGGCCTCGTCGTGCTCGGTGTCCGCGACGTAGCCGGTGATCTGGGCGCCCGCGCCCGCGTTCGTCCACAGGTTCTTGGGCCTGCGGGACTCGTTGCGCTCGATGACCGCGTTGGCCGCGGAAAGGATTGTCTGGGTCGAGCGGTAGTTCTGCTCGAGGAGGATCGTCGTCGCGTCGGAGTAGTCCTCCTCGAACTGGAGGATGTTGCGGATCGTGGCGCCGCGGAAGGCGTAGATCGACTGGTCGGCGTCACCCACGACGCACAGCTCGGCCGGGCCGGGGTCGTCCGTGGCCGGCGGCGCGTCCATGCCCGCCTCCACCTCCGCGTCGTGGGCGGCGGCGGTGCCGACCAGCTCGCGGACCAGGGCGTACTGCGCGTGGTTCGTGTCCTGGTACTCGTCGACCAGGACGTGCCGGAAGCGGCGGTGGTAGTGCTCGGCGACGTCCGGGAAGGCGCGCAGCAGATTGACCGTCGTCATGATCAGGTCGTCGAAGTCCAGCGCGTTCGCCTCGCGCAGGCGGGACTGGTACATCGCGTAGGCCTGGGCGAGGGTCTTCTCGAAACCGTCGGCGGCCTGGGCGGCGAAGTCCTCCTCGTCGATCAGCTCGTTCTTCAGGTTGCTGATCTTGGCACTGAAGGACTTCGGCGGGAACTTCTTCGGATCCAGGTCCAGGTCGCGGCAGACCAGGGCCATGAGCCGCTTGCTGTCGGCCGCGTCGTAGATCGAGAAGGAGGACGTGAAGCCGAGCCTCTTGGACTCGCGGCGCAGGATGCGGACGCAGGCGCTGTGGAAGGTGGAGACCCACATCGCGTTCGCCCGCGGGCCCACCAGGGCCTCCACGCGCTCCTTCATCTCGCCCGCGGCCTTGTTCGTGAACGTGATCGCGAGGATCTGGCCGGGGTGCACGCCGCGCTGGGCGAGCAGGTACGCGATGCGGTGCGTGAGGACGCGGGTCTTGCCGGAGCCGGCGCCGGCGACGATGAGCAGGGGGGAGCCGCCGTGCACCACGGCCGCCCGCTGGTTCTCGTTCAGCCCGTCCAGGAGGGCCGCCGGGTCCAGGGCGGGGCGGGGCGCCCCGTCGCGGTAGTGCGTGTCCCGGTCCACGGGCGCGTCGAACTTCCCCCCGAACAGGTCGTCCGGGAGCGGCTCGGGGGCCCCGTGGTGCTCGGGGTCGTCCTCGGGCGGCGGCGGGGGCTCCTCCGCGGGGGACTGGAGGCCGGCCAGGAAGCTGTCGTCAAAGAGGCTGCTCATCGCTCTCCGAGTCTAGGCCGCCCCACCGACAGCCCGCCGTCACCTTCACCGAGACGCTCCTCGCATTCACGGAGACACCCCTCACGACACCCTTTGCGATGACCCGGTCACCCAGCGCGACAGCAAAGCCCGTTCGGGGCCCGCGGCGTAGAGATCATGAAAATGGTCACGAAAATGTATCGGGCATATCGAACATCAACCTTCACAGCAGCAACACGAGTTGGCTACGGTGCTGCGCGGGCAGCCCGTCCCCCCGCCCGCGAACAACGCGGCGAGCGGGCAGCCCCCGCCGAGTCCCGTACGCCGAGAGGCAGGGAACCGGGGACCCACCGACCTTGGGGTGAATCGGTCAACAGTCCGGCGGCGCCGGATGGTTGACCGTAGGGCAGCCTTCCGTACGACGTGCACCACCGCGCACCGAAGCGATGGGCACGGGCCCGAACCCGACAGCTAACTCGGTAGGCGGACCACGGAAGGAGTCGCCTGCTTTGGCGTCGCACCGCAAGCCGCGTACCCGCTCCCGGATGACCGGAGGCACCCGTACGACCTCCGCGGTCGGCATCACGACCGCGGCCCTCACCTCCGTCGCCCTGCTCTCGCAGACGGCCCAGGCCGCTCCGGCCCAGCCCGCGAAGCCGAGCCTCGAAGAGGTGCAGAAGAAGGTCGACACGCTCTACCGCCAGGCCGAGGTGGCCACGCAGAAGTACAACGCGGCGCAGGAGCGGACCACCGGCAAGAAGAAGCAGGTCGATCACCTCCTCGACGACATCGCGCAGCGCACCGAGAAGATGAACACGGCCCGCGAGGAGCTGGGCCGGTTCGCCGCCGCGCAGTACCGCACGGGCGGGGTGAGCGACACGGCGACGATGTTCCTCGCGGAGAACCCCGAGGACTACTTCGCCCAGGACCAGCTGATGAGCCGGCTGACGTCCCGCCAGAAGAAGGCGGTCGACGACTACCAGGTGCAGCAGCGCGAGACGGCGAAGAAGCGCACCGAGGCGCAGGAGAGCCTCAAGCAGCTGACCACGTCGCAGACCGAGCTGAAGACGTCCAAGCAGACCGTCCAGACCAAGCTCGCCGACGCGCGGAAGCTGCTGTCGGATCTGACAGCCGAGGAGAAGGCGCGGCTCGCCGCGATCGAGCGGCAGAAGCAGGAGGCGGCCCGCAAGAAGGCCGCCGAGCTGGCCGCGAAGCAGAAGGCCGAGGAAGAGGCCAAGCGGAAGGCCGCGGAGGAGGCGCAGCAGCAGGAGGACGCCTCCGGGTCCGGTTCCTCGACGGGCTCCGGCTCGGACACCGGTTCGGGTTCCTCGACCGGCGGCTCCGGCTCGACGGACACCTCGTACGCCACGAAGGCCGCGAAGGCCCTCGCCTTCGCCAAGGCCCAGGAGGGCAAGCCGTACGTGTGGGGCGCGACGGGCCCGGACTCGTACGACTGCTCGGGGCTGACCGGGGCGGCCTGGAAGGCGGCCGGGGTCTCGCTGCCGCGCACCACCTGGGACCAGGTGGAGTTCGGCACGACGGTCCCGCTGTCCGACATCCAGCCCGGTGACCTGGTCTTCTTCTACGACGACATCAGTCACGTCGGCATCTACAAGGGCGACGGGATCATGATCCACGCCCCGAAGCCGGGCGCGTACGTGCGCGAGGAGTCCATCTACTACGACGGCACGGCGTCGATCCACAGCGTGGTGCGCCCCGCCTGACGTCGCTCACGGTTACGTTCGGGCGGTGGACCGCGACCGCCCGGACGTGCCCGGGACCCCCGACCCCGCACCCGCCTCGCCCTGGGCGATGATCCCGCCGGCCGCCGGCGCGGCCGTCATGGCCACCGGCATCGTGTCGATCGGCCTGCACCTGCTCGGGCAGAACGTGCTGTCGGCGGTCTTCCTCGTGCTGGCCTCCGCGCTGTGGGGGCTGCTCGCGGTCGTCTTCTGCGCCCGTCTGTTCGGGGACCGGGGTCGCTGGGAGCGGGAGGCGGACACGCCCGCGGCGCTCACGGCGGTGGCCGCGACGTGTGTGCTCGGCACCCGGTACGCGCTGGCCGGCAGCCTCGGGTTCGCCGAGGTGCTGCTGGGGATCGCGGTGGTGGTGTGGCCGGTGCTGTTCGTCGCCGTGGTGCGGCACTGGCGGCCGAAGATGCCCGGCGCCGTCTTCATCACCTGCGTCGCGACCCAGGCGCTCGCGGTGCTGGGAGCGACGCTGAGCGCGTCGGCGCACGTGGCGTGGCTGGGCTACGCGGCGGTGGGGTTCTTCTGGTTCGGGCTCGTGGTGTACGCGGCCGCGTTCGTCCGCTTCGATCTGCGGCAGGTGCTGACCGGGGCCGGGGACCACTGGGTGGCGGGCGGCGCGCTCGCGATCTCGGCGCTCGCGGCGGCCCGGCTCGTGCTCGCGGATCGGGCCGGTGACCTGTGGAACAACCAGGACACCGAGGTGCTGCGGTTCATGGCGGGGCTGCTGCTCGCGCTCGATCTGGGCTGGTACGCCGTGCTGTGCGTGGCGGAGGTGGTGCGGCCGCGTCCGCACTACGACGTGCGGCGCTGGTCGACGGTGTTCCCGATGGGGATGACGGCGGTGGCGACGCTCATGGTCGCCACCGCGGTGGAGACTCAGTGGCTGGAGACTCCGGGGCGGGTGCTCGTGTGGGTCGCGGTCGCGGTGTGGCTCGTCACGGCGACGGGAGCGGCCCTGTCCCTGTCCGCGTCGTTCTCCTCGCTCAGGTCCACAGAACGGCGATGAAGATGTTCGCCACGGTCAGCGCGCCGACCGTGAGGAACAGCGGCTTCTCCGCCTTCTCCTCGTCGCGCTTCACGTAGACGATGCCGAGGATGACGAGCAGGACCGCGAGCTTCACGCCGATCTTGATGTTGTCGACGCTGTAGTCCTGGGCCTGGTTGAGGCCCACGAGGGCGACGCCGGTCACCAGCATCGTCAGGGCGCCGTGCAGCATCGCCTTGTTGAAGCGGGCGGTGCCCTGCTTCAGCGCCGGCATCTGCGTGAGGAACCCGCCGAGCAGCGAGGCGATGCCGATGATGTGCAGGCCGACGAAGAGGTGCAGGAGTACGTCCATGAGGCGGAGCCTAGCCAAGCGCCGCCCGGCCCCCTCCACCCCTCCCCCACCCCTTCCCGCCGGTCACGCACGAACATCGGACGCTCACACTCCGCCACAGCCCATAACAAAGGGGCCAGTTGGGGACAGTCCGGCACCAAGCCGTTACTCCGAGGTTTAGCGTCCTTCCTCAGGTGACCGGCTCCCCACCGCCGCCCGGCCAGGGGCGGCAGTCGGCCATCACCGCCGAGAAAGGTCCGGCGGCGGTCCGCTCCCCCTGTGCGGGCCGCCGCCGGACGCGTATCACTCCCTCTCGGCGGGCGTACGAAACCGTGCGTGCAGTACGACCCGAAAGGACGTGGCTGAACGTGCCGGCAGCGCATCGCAAGCCGAAACAGCGCTCGCTCAGTGGCCATACGGCCGCCCGTACCGCGGCAACCCTCGCGCTCGCCTCCGCGGCGACCGCCGCCACCGCCTTCGAGGGCGGCGCGGCGTACGCGGAGCCGGACCTCACCGCCGCCCAGGTACGGGCGAAGGTCGACCGGCTCTACCAGGAGGCGGAGGCCGCCACCGACCAGTACAACGGCGCGAAGGAGAAGGCGGGCGAGGCCCGCAAGAAGGTCGCCGCGCTCCAGGACGAGGCCGCGCGCCGGGAGGCCGCGCTCGGCACCCAGCGCCGGGCGCTCGGCGAGACGGCGGCGGCGCAGTACCGCACCGGCGGCATCGACCCGTCCGTGCAGCTCCTCCTCTCCTCCACCCCCGACCGCTATCTCGACCAGGCCGCGCTCGCCGAGCGGGCGGGCACCCGGCAGGCCGCCGCGATCACCCGGGTCCGCAAGGAGCTGCGCGAGATCGACCAGCTCCGGGAGCGCGCGGACGGCGAGCTCGGCCGCCTGAAGGCCCGCAGGGCCGAGCTGGAACGCCAGAAGAAGACCGTCACCCGGAAGCTGGCCGAGGCCCGCCGCCTCCTCGACCGCCTCACCCCGGCCGAGCGCGAGCCCGCCCCGGACCGCGCCTCCCGCTCCGCCCCGCGCGAGACCACCGCGGGCGCCCCCTCCAAGGCGACCAACTCCCGTACGGCCGCGGCGATCTCCTACGCGTACGGCGCCCTCGGCAAGCCCTACGTCTGGGGCGCGACCGGCCCCTCCGCGTACGACTGCTCGGGCCTGACCCAGGCCGCGTACCGCGCCGCGGGCGTCTCCCTGCCCCGCACGACGTACTCCCAGATCAACGCGGGCCGCCGCATCGCCCGCTCCCAACTCCAGCCCGGCGACCTGGTGTTCTTCTACTCCGGCATCTCCCACGTGGGCCTCTACATCGGCGGCGGCAAGATGATCCACGCCCCGAACCCGAGCGCGCCGATCCGGATCGCCCCGATCGACGAGATGCCGTTCGCGGGCGCCACCCGGGTGGCGTGATCTACTGCCCCCTGTGACGACAGAACAGGGCAGCGGCGCAAGGGACTTGGGCGCGCAGGACTTGGCGGACCGCTTCGAGGCGGAGCGGCCCCGGCTGCGCTCGGTCGCGTACCGCATGCTCGGTTCCCTCAGCGAGGCCGAGGACGCGGTGCAGGAGGCGTGGCTGCGGGCCGACCGTGCCGGCACGGACGACGTCGAGAACCTGTCGGCGTGGCTGACGACGGTCGTGGCCCGGGTCTGCCTGAACCTCCTGCGCTCCCGTACGACCCGTCGCGAGGACCCGCTCGACACGCTGGACGCGGGCGTAGCGGGACCTGAGGAGGAGGTGCTGCTCGCCGACGAGGTGGGCGTCGCGCTCCTCGTCGTCCTGGACACGCTGTCGCCGGCCGAGCGGGTCGCGTTCGTCCTGCACGACACGTTCGCCGTCCCGTTCGACGAGATCGCCCCGCTCCTGGACCGCTCCCCCGCGGCCGTCCGCCAACTGGCGAGCCGAGCCCGCCGCCGTGTGAAGGGCGCCCATCCGGATCCCTCCCCGGACCTGACCCGCCGCCACCGCATGGTCGAGGCCTTCCTCACAGCGACCCGAGGCGGCGACTTCCAGGCCCTCCTCACGCTCCTGGCCCCCGACGTGATCCTGCACGCCGACGCGGCGGTCATCCCGACCCCGCACCCGGTCACCCTCTCCGGCGCCCGCCAGGTCGCCGAGAGCGCGATGGCGGCCATGTCCCGCGCCCGCCTCACCGGCCCGGCCCTCATCGACGGCACCCCCGCCCTGGTCATGTCCGTCCACGGCCGCCTGTCCCTGGTCCTCACGTTCACGTTCACGGAGGACGACTCGGCGATCACGGGGATCGGAGTGGTGGCGGAGCGGGAGGAGCTGGCGGGGATGGAGATCTCGGTGCTGCCGGAGTAACCGTCCGCGTCACGTCAGCCGGTGGACCCCGCGCCACGTCCACCCCGAGCCGAGCACGACCTTCTGCATCGGGTCCCGCATGTAGTTGGAGTCGAAGTCGACGCTGTAGACGCGCTGACGGCGCCCCTCCGCGTCCTTCTCCCAGTGGAACTTCTTCGACCACACCCGGGTGCGCGGCCCCCGCCCGACCTTCTTCTCCGCGACCCACCGGAGGTTCTTCCCCCGCCGCGTGACCTCGTGGACGTGGGCAAGGACGCGCGCCTCACGGGCCGACTCGTCCAGCCGCAACACGAACTTGAACCGCCGCTCCGTCTGCTCACGGTCCCGGCCGCGCCCCCAGGCGGGCTCGATCATGTGCCACTCGGCCACGATGTCGGCACCGCTCTGCCCGGCCCGGATCCGCCACGGCTTGTCCGGATCGTCGAGGGCCAGCAGCGCGGAGTGCACGTGCGCACGGGTCATCGGCGCGACCCCCGCCTCCGGATACCGCGTCCCCGTCCACCAGTCCCGAAAGCGCCCCATGCCCCGCGAACCTCCCCCGTCGTGTCCGCTCCAGCGTACGAGGGCCTGGTCACGGGCGAGGGCGCCGGGCGGCGTAGGTTGACCGGATGGTGGTTGAGGGGGCGGACTCGGCGGCGGTGCGGGACAGGTCGCGCGAGCAGGACGAGAGCAAGGGCAAGGGGCGGCTCGGGGGCGCCGGGCGGTCCTCGGTGGTGATGGCTGTCGGGACCGTCGTGAGCCGGGGGACCGGGCTCGTGCGGCAGGTGCTGCAGGCCGCCGCGCTGGGGACGGGCCTGCTGGCCAGTACGTACAACACGGCGAACACCGTGCCGACGAGCCTGTACACGCTGCTGATCGGCGGGGCGCTCAACGCCGTGCTCGTGCCGCAGCTCGTGCGGGCCCGGGCGACACAGGCGGACGGCGGGCGGGCGTACGAGCAGCGCCTCGTCACGCTCGTGGTGTGTGTGCTCGGGGTCGGGACGGCGCTGGCGGTGTGGGCCGCGCCCCAGATCGTGGGCCTGTACATGCGGGACACCCCGCAGGGGCACGAGGCGTTCGAGCTGACGGTGACGTTCGCCCGGTTCCTGCTGCCGCAGATCTTCTTCTACGGGCTGTTCGGGATGTACGGCCAAGTCCTCAACGCCCGCGAGAAGTTCGGCGCGATGATGTGGACGCCGGTGCTCAACAACGTCGTCCTCGTCGCGATGTTCGGTGTGTATCTCGGGCTCATGTCGGCTCCGGAGCGGATCGAGGACATCAGTGCCGGGCAGGTGCGGCTGCTCGGGATCGGGACGACGGCCGGTATCGCCGTGCAGGCCCTGGCGCTGGTCCCGTTCGCGCGGGCCGCCGGGTTCCGGTTCCGGCCGCGGTTCGACTGGCGCGGCTCGGGGCTGGGGGCCGGGGTGCACGCGGCGAAGTGGACCCTCCTGTTCGTCCTCGCCAACCAGGTCGCGCTGACCGTCGTCACGAACTACGCCAACGCCGCCGACCAGGCCCTCCCGCACGCCGGAGCGGGCTACTCCGCGTACACGTACGCGCAGACCATCTGGATACTGCCGCAGTCGATCGTGACGGTCTCACTCGTCACGGCGCTGCTGCCGCGCATGAGCCGGGCCGTCACCGAGGGACGCCTCGCGGACCTGCGCGCGGATCTGGCGAGGGCGCTGCGGATGACCGGGGTCGTCATCGTCCCCGCCGCGTTCCTGTTCCTGGCGCTGGGCCCCGACATCGCCGCGCTGCTGTTCGCGCACGGGACCTCGGACGCCGCCGCGGTGCGCCCGCTCGGGTACATGCTGGCGGCGTTCGGGCTCGGGCTCGTCCCGTTCTCCGCCCAGTACCTGCTGCTGCGCGGCTTCTACGCCTTCGGGGACACCCGCACCCCGTTCTTCATGGCGGCGTGGGTCGCGGCCGTCGACATCGTGCTGGCCACCGCCTGCCATCTGCTGCTGCCCGTGCGGTGGGCCGTGGTCGGGATGGCCGGGGCCTACACCCTGTCCTACGCCGCCGGGCTCGGCCTCACCGCGTACCTGCTGCGCCGCAGGCTGGGACGTCGACTCGACGAGGGCGACCTGCGACGCACGTACCTGAAGCTGTTCGGCGCCGCCGCGCCGGCCGCCGCGCTGGGCTGGGCGGCGGCCCGCGCGTGCGGACGGCTCGGAGTGGGTGAGGGCGTCGCCGGCTCGGCGGTCGCCCTGGCCGCGGGTGTCCTCGTGCTGGGGCTGGTGTTCCTCGGCCTGGCCCGGCTGCTGCGGATTCCCGTCGCGGTCAGCGGGTCAGCAGGGCGTCGAGCTGGTTGAGGACTGTCGGGTTCGACAGGAAGTCGTTGTGTTTGAGGCCGTCGGTCTTGATGTTGGTGGCGCCGGTCAGCTGGGTGCTGGTTTGCGGGAGGATCTGTTCGTCGTTCGGGGACCAGAAGGTCGTGTAGCGGGTGGAGCCGGGGGTGGGGTCGCCCTCGTTGAGGTGGCTGACGACCCAGGAGCCCGGGGTCATGTCCTTGCAGCCCTGGTCCCACAGGGCGCACGCGTAGGCGAGCGAGGTGCCGTGGTTGGGGCCTGCCAGGGAGATCCACTGGTCGACATTCTGGCCGCCTCCGCCGAACTTGATGTACCAGCGGCTCGGCAGGCTGCCCAGGCTGTGGGCGACGATGTTCACCCTGGGTACCCCGAGGGAGTTCACGTAGGCCGCGAGCTGCCCGGCCAGGACCTCGTTGGTCGACTTCGAGGTGTCGTACTCCCAGGTGTGGATTCTGTCCTCGGGGAATCCGCTCCGGACGAGACGGTCCTTCAGGCTGCCCCACACTCCGGCGTTCGCGCTGCGGCCGTGGATGAGGACGACGGGGATGCCCGTGTCGTCCGCTTGAGCCGGGACGGCGGCTCCGGGGGCGGCGAGGAGGGCCGCGGCGAGGGCGGCGGTCGTGGTGGCTGTGGCGAGGCGACGCATGGCTGCTCCGATGTCCGTCGGGCGAAGGGGGTGGCATGTTCGCGGGACATGCACGCGCATCATGCGTGACGGACCGTCAGATCAACAGGGTGCGTACGGGATCGGGTCGCCTGGCAGGGGTTGCAGAGGCCGTCGGGGATGGCGTCGGGGCGGCCGGGGACACCGCATTCTGTGCATTCGACCAGGTTGCGATGGCCGCCGCGGTGGCGGGGTTCTGCGGGTGGGGCCGCTGGACTGAACTGCAGCCGCTCGGGCGGGAGTTTGTCGCGCAGGCGGCGGGCTACGAAGGCGCGGGGGGCGTGGACGGTGGGCGGTAGGCCCGCCGTCAGGGCTTGGGTGAGGTTGCGCGGGGCCGGGTCGCGGGCCAGCCAGGTCGCGGCGTGGTCTTCGAGGGCGGCGCAGTCGGCGGCGGAGAGGGTGAGGCGGGGGTCGCGGAGGCCTAATTGGGCGAGCACTCGGTAGGCCTCGCTGCGGGGTGCGCGCGGCTCGGGGGCGGGGTCAACGTGGGCTACCTCGGGGTCCGGCTCCGGTACGTCACCGTCGAGGAAGCGGGTCCACCATGCGCTACTGCGTGCGGTGCGGGACCAGTACGTTTCCGACACCCAGCGGACGGTGCCGTCTTCTTGCTCGGCGACCCGGCGCACCCTGCGCAGATGTCCGGCGACGGTCAGCTCGTTCAGTGCCGAGCGCACGGCCATCTGCCCGTAGAGCGGCTGGGCCTTGGCGAGTGTTTTGGCGTCTATGGCGGCGCCCTCGGGGAGCGCGTCGATGAACCCTGCGAGGTAGCGGGCGCGGAGGGGGAGGTGCGCGAAGCTGTCGCGGTGGAGGGGTTCCTGGTCTGGGGTGCCGCGTTTTCCGTAGCCGGGGTTGGCCAGGGGGTGTGCGGAGGACGGCAGGGCAGGGCTAAGGTTTTGAACAGCCACAGGATCGCTCTTTTCGATCTTGAGGGTCAGACCCCGGCGGGTGTTCCAGCACCCGACCGGGGTTGTTTCTTTCCGCGAACTTAGAGTGCCGCGACACTCCGCCGCAAGCCGATCACGGAAAGTCATCGCGGTCGGCTTCGAGGGAGGGTGGGTGGTGGGTTAAGACCCATCCAGCCATTCCGCTAAAGGCAGGGCTCGCGTCTCGAAGCTCGGGGTTCAGGCGGTGCGAGTGGCGCAGGCGTGCGCCAGAAATGCCGTCCAGGCGGAGGCGGTTGAGACGAACGTCGGGCTCTGGGGCCCGAGCTTCGAGTCTCGGATGTGGATGTGGGTGGGGAGGGTCGCGATCTCCACGCAGTTGCCGCCCTGATCGTCGCTGTGGCTCGACTTACGCCAGTCCATGGCGGCTTCGACGCAGTTGCCGCCCTGGCTGTCGCTGTAGGTCGACCTGAACCACGAGAGTCGGGCGTCGTCGCTCACAGTTCCTCCGCCACCTTCCTGATGAACTCGGCCGACTCCTCCGGCCCGAGGGCATGCACGCGGATCATGTCATGGGCTCGGGACAGTGCGCTGACCTTGCCTCCCTCGGCATAGAGCGTGCTGCTCTCCGGCCCCTCCACGTAGGCGTATCGCTCATGGTCGGCAGTTTCCAGCAGCGCGATGGCGCCGTTGAGGCCCACCCCGTAGGCCTTGCCGAACGGCAGCACCTGGATCGAGACGTTACGCAACTCCCCTACGCACAACAGACGTTCGAGCTGCCCACGCATCACGCCCCGTCCACCCACCTGCGTCCGCAACGCCGCCTCGAACATCACGAAGGAGAACATCACTCCCGGCCGCGCGGTCAGCGCCTCCTGCCGCTTGAGGCGACCGGCGACCCGCTGCTCGACCGTCTCGTCGTCAAGAGGCGGGGAACTGGCCCCGATCAGGGCCTTCGCGTACTCCGGAGCCTGTAACAGGCCGGGGATGAGCAAGGGCTCGTAGGAGGAGACGGCGATCGCATCGCGCTCCAGGGACATGAACTCCTGGGAGCGCTGAGGATGCGGCTCCGGCTTGAGGTACTGCTGCGCGGCGGCGATCTTGCCACCCGCCTGGCAGAGCAGGTCCGCGACCTGGAGCAGGTGGGTCGTGGGGCGGCGCCGGCCGTTCTCCATCGACTTCACGTACTCGTAGCCGTAACCGGCCTCGTCGGCCAGGGTCTCGCGCGCCACGCCCGCCTCCGTGCGCCAGAGCTTGATCTGGCTGCCGCAGTACCGCCAGGCGGGATTCGTCACCGGGTCCACGATGGGTACAAGTACCCGTTGTACCCATGTGGTTACTCCCCTGGCCTCGGCTGGGGCGGGACCTTGGTGCGCATGCACAGCGAACGGCCCACGAGGCTTCCGCAGGACATCGAATGGCGCATGGCACGGCGTGCGCGGAGCGTGGGGCGGGCGCGGTCGCTGTTCCGGGACCAGGCCGGGTCGTGGGGGCTCGACCCGGCGGTGATCGACACGGCGGAGCTGCTGCTCAGCGAGCTGATGACGAACGCGTACCGGCACGCCTCCGTCCCGCCGGGCCGGGAGATCTGGGCGCGGGCGATCCTGGCCGAAGGGCGGCTGCGGGTGCAGGTGACGGACGCGAGCGAGGTGCTTCCGAAGGCTCGCCCTGCATCACCCGAGGTCGATTCGGGGCGGGGGCTCGCGCTGGTGGCGATGCTCGCGGACGGGTGGGGTGCGGAGCGGCGCGAGCGCGGGGTGGGGAAGGTCGTGTGGTTCGAGCTGGCGCTGGCCCCGCCGAAGTAAGGGTCAGGCGCCCGGGCGGCTGGCCGTCAGTGCCGTCGTGAACTCCCCGCGGTGGTCCTCCAGCCAGGTCTGGAGGCGGTCCCAGCGGGGCCAGCCGCCGCGCTCCGCGTGGGACCGGATGAAGTGCGGGTCGCCCGCGGTCAGGCGGGCGGCGACGAAGGCGCGGCAGACGGCCGTGGTCTCCTCGATCGTGGCGGGGAGCGCGGCGCGGTCGGCGGGGGCGAGGCCGTACGCGTCGGCGAGGACGGTGAGGCGGCGCGGAACGTCGAGGCGGGGCGGGTAGGAGTGGGCCGCGGCGTGCGGGTCGAGCATCGGGATCCAGTAGCGGGCGGTCATCGCCAGGTCCCACACCGGGCGGCCCGGGGCCGCGAGGTCGAAGTCGATGAGGGCGGTGGCGCGGCCGTCGCGGAAGACGACGTTCTCGGGGCAGACGTCGTTGTGGCACAGGACCGTGCCGCCCTCGGGGTCGGCCATGTCCCGCGGCCAGGCCGCGGCTCGGGCTTCCGCGTCGAACGCGGACGCGTCGTGCAGGCGGCGCAGCAGGGCGCCGACCGAGCGGAGCGACGCGTCCGTCATGGCCCAGGGCGGGAACGGCGGCAGGGCGACGTCGCCGGGGACGTAGGTCAGCCGCTCGCGGCCGCGGGCCGGGTCGTGGGCGACGGGGAGCGGCGCCCCGTCGAAGCCCCGCGCCCGCAGTGCCCGCAGCTGGGCGTGGAGCGCGGGGGCGTGCGGCGGGGCCGGGCGGTCGACGGTCTCGCCGGTGCGGAAGACGGCGCCCGCGTTGGCGAGCCCGCCGGGCAGGAGCTCGGGCCCGGTGCCGGTTCCGGTGCCGGTCACACGAGGCGGCGTGCCGTCGCCCAGCGGGTCAGCTCGTGGCGGTTGGAGAGTTGGAGTTTGCGGAGGACCGCGGAGACGTGGGACTCGACCGTCTTCACGGAGATGAAGAGCTGCTTCGCGATCTCCTTGTAGGCGTAGCCGCGGGCGATCAGGCGCAGGACCTCGCGCTCGCGCTGGGTGAGGCGGTCGAGGTCCTCGTCGACCGGCGGGGCGTCCGTCGAAGCGAAGGCGTCGAGGACGAAGCCGGCGAGGCGCGGGGAGAAGACGGCGTCGCCCTCCTGGACGCGGAAGATCGAGTCGACGAGGTCGGCGCCGGTGATGGTCTTCGTGACGTAGCCACGGGCGCCGCCGCGGATCACGCCGATGACGTCCTCCGCCGCGTCGGAGACCGAAAGGGCCAGGAAGCGGACGGGGTTGTCCGCGTCGGCCATCAACTGGGCGCTGCGGCGCAGGACTTCCACGCCGCCGCCGCCCGGCAGGTGCACGTCGAGGAGGACGACCTCGGGGCGCGTCGCCGTGATGACGGTGACCGCCTGGTCGACGTCGGCCGCCTCGCCGACGACCTCGACGCCGGTCTCCTCGGTGCGGCCGATCTCGGCCTGCACGCCGGTGCGGAACATGCGGTGGTCGTCCACCAGGACCACCCGCACGTGCCGTCCCGGACCAGATTCCTCAGTCGGTTCCGTCATGCCGTCTTCTCCGCCCTCTTCATGGTCAGTTCGACCTCGGTGCCCCCGTCGGGGACCGCCCGCAGCCGGGCCGTCCCGCCGTTGCGCTCCATCCGGCCGATGATCGATTCTCTTACGCCCATGCGGTCCGCGGGGATGGAGTCGAGATCGAAGCCGGGGCCCCGGTCCCGTACGGAGACGAAGACCTCGTCCCCCTCGACCTCCGCGTAGACCTGGACGGCCCCGCCCTCGCCACCGTACTTGGCGGCGTTCACCATCGCTTCCCGCGCGGCCTGCATCTGTGCGGCCAGTTTGTCGTCCAGGGGAGCGTCGCCGACGATCACGACCTCCAGGGGGACGCCGTGCTTGTCCTCGACCTCCGCCGCGTTGCCCCTGACGGCCTCGGCGACCGTCTCGGGCTCCTGCGGGTTCTCGGCGGCGGCCGGTTTGTAGAGCCAGGCCCGCAGGTCGCGTTCCTGCGCGCGGGCCAGGCGGCGGACCTCGGCGGGGCTGTCCGCGTTGCGCTGGATCAGGGTAAGGGTGTGCAGGACGGAGTCGTGGACGTGCGCGGCGACCTCGGCGCGCTCCTGGGCGCGGATGCGCATCAGGCGTTCCTCGGACAGGTCCTGGGTCATGCGGATGAGATAGGGGCCGGCGAGCAGGGCCACGCCGACGAGCACGGCGAGGGCCGCCTGGAGGATCGAGCCGAGGTGCTCGGTGGCGCCCTGGGTGACGAAGATGCCGGTGACGCCCGCGCCGACGAGGAGCACGCCGGCCGCGGCCCGCGCCAGGTTCAGGGTGCGCCGGCGGCGGCCGACCTCCATCCAGCGGGCCCGGCGCGCGTTGTCCGCCTGCCGCCAGACGAGGGCGACGCCCGCGCCGACGAGGATCGTGGGGACGACGTACGCCTTGGTGTTGCCGGTGAGGTTCACGTTCTGCACGAAGATCATCGACATGACGACCATCAGCAGCAGTGCGAGCACCTGGCCCCGGTCGGGGCGGCGTGTGACCAGCCGGCGCCGGCCGTCCGCCGACACCTCCGACGTGAGCACCGGCGGCCGGTCGGCGCCGACGCCTCCGACGCCGAGCGGCACGAAGAACCAGAACGACGCGTAGAGCAGCGCGCCGAGCCCGTCGGCCATGAACAGGCCGACGAAGACCAGGCGCACCCAGATCACCGGCAGGCCGAGATGCCCGGCGAGACCCCGCGCGACCCCGCCCAGCCAGCGTCCGTCGCTGCTGCGGTAGAGCTTGCGCGGCGGCCGCGGGTCGCGCGGGTCTTCGGTGAGAGGGGCGGTCGCTGCTTCCGGCATGGCACCGATCGTCACACGGCACGGTGTCCTCGGGCATCAGGGTCGACCCCTGGGACTCCCCTGATCTCGGGTGCGGGCCTGGTGCGGGCGCGCGGCGCGGGTCGGGGCGATCTCAGGGTTCCGCCAGGGTTGTCCCTGCTGCCCCTGGCGGCGCGGGCCCGTCAGGATGGACGTATGACCGAGGCCCCCCAGAACCCGACGGACCCGACGGTCCCCGACACCCACGCCCCGCCCCGCTTCCGCCGCGACCGGCGGTACAAGACGCTGGGCGGGGTCTGCGCGGGGCTCGGCCGGCAGTGCGACATGGACCCGGTGATCTTCCGGATCGGACTCGCCGTGCTGTCCGTGACCGGCGGCGTCGGCCTCATCTTCTACGGCTTCGCGTGGCTCTTCGTCCCCTACGACGACGAGGACGAGAACGAGTTCCGCAAGCTGCTCACCGGACGCGTCGACGGGCCGGGGCTCGCCGCGATCGTCACGGCGCTGCTCGGGTGCGGGCTGTTCCTGTCGATGCTGAACAACGGGGGCGTGCTCACGTTCGCCGCCGTTCTCGCCCTGCTGCTCGCGGGCACCGGCTACTGGTCGCAGCAGCGGCGCGGCGCCGACCCCGACCCGGTGGCCGCGCAGGCCGTCGCCGACGCGCCGCCCGAGGCGCAGGCGCCGCCGGTCTCCGGGGCGCCCTCCTGGTGGCGGGACCCGATCGTGAAGGACGGCACGCACGTCGGCGGCACCGGGTACTTCTGGGGGCCCGACGGCAGCGAGGACCTCGGTCCCGCGTACGGGGCCAGGGGCTCCGGGGTCTCCGGGGGCGGGCCCGCGACGAAGCGTCCCGCACCGCCCGCACCACCGCGCGGGCCGCGGGGCATCGGCGGGCGGGTGTTCCTCGGCGCGCTGGTCGCCGCGGGCATCGGTACGGGGGTCACGTGGGACGAGCGGACGCTGTCGGCGAGTCTGCAGACCGGGCTCGCCTGCGCGCTCGGGGTCTTCGGACTCGGCATCGCGGTGAGCGCGTTCCGGGGGCGGACCGGGGCCGGGTCGATCGTGCTCGCGGTGCTCACGGCGGGGCTGCTCACGGCCTCCGCCGCGCTGCCCGCGGACCTCTCCAAGGACTGGAAGCGGGAGACCTGGACGCCGGTGAGCGCGGCGCGGGTCGAGCCGCGCTACGAGCTGGGGGCCGGCACCGGCACGCTCGATCTGTCCCGGGTGGACGTGGCGCGGGGCGCGTCCGTGTCCACGCGGGTCGAGGTCGGGGCGGGGCGGGTGAGACTCGTGCTGCCGAAGGACGAGCGGGTGGAACTGCGGCTCGAGGTCGAGGTCGGGGACGTGCGGATGCCGGACGATCCGTCGAAGGACGTCGACGTGCGGCCTGACGTCTCCGAGAACGTGACGCTGCCCGCGGCGCGGGGCAGTGACGACGTGGGGCTGATCAGGGTCCACGTCGAGGTCGGGCTCGGACAGGTGGAGGTGTCCCGTGCGGCATGACTTCTTTCCGGGGCGGCTGGTGGCGGGGCTGGTGCTGCTCGTCACGGCGGTCGTCTATTTCGGCGACGCGGGTGAGGCTTGGACGGCTCCCTGGTGGGTCGCCGTCCCTCTGGTGGGCGGGGGGTTGTTTCTGGCGCTTCTCGTGGGGGCGGCGACTCAGTTGGTCCGGGTTCGCGGTCGCCGCCGTAGCTCCGACTGACCGTCGCCGTCCACCGGTCCGTCGTGGCTGGTCGCGCAGTTCCCCGCGCCCCTGAAATGCATGCCCTTCGGGCGCATTTCCCCGATGAGGCGCAGCCTCGTCAGGGGCGCGGGGAACTGCGCGACCAGCCCCCACCGGGGGCGCGCCCGGCGACGAGACGTGCGAGGTCTACGGGCGGGCTCGGCGTTCGCGCCACCACGCGTCGACGGACCAGACCGCCGCCCCCGCCAGGATCAGGGGGAGCCATGCCATCAGGTAGGCCAGGTCGTTGCCCAGGTAGTACGGCTCCGTGGCCCAGCTGACCGTGAGCCACAGGCTGAGGGAGATGGCGGCGCCGCCGAGCGCGGCGACCCGCGCGAGGATGCCGAGCAGCGTCCCGATCCCGACCGCCAGCTCGCCGAAGGCGATCGCGTAGCCGAAGGCGGGCGGCGACTTGAGTGCCAGGTCGACCAGTTCGGGGAACGCGGAGATGTCGCGCACCCCGTGCATCTGGGCCCCGATCGACCCGGGCCCGTTCGACTTGAAGAACGCGCTGTCGGTGAGTTTGTCGAAGGACGCGTAGATGAAGGTGACGCCGAGGAATATCCGGAGCGGGAGCAGGGCGAACCGCTGCGCCGAGTCCCGCCAGTCCGTGCTCCCCTCGACGTAGCTGGTGTGCACGTCCGTCCGCATGCCGTGTGCCATCGCCGGTCCGCCGCCTCTCCGCGCCTGATGCCTGCAACCCGTCATCCGACGATACGTACGGGAGGGCGATCCGGCTCAGTCGTGCGGCCGTTCGGACGTGCGGAATCTGCCCGGAGGTCAGTCCAGTACGTCGACGGTGACCCGGTTCGTCTCGACGCCGGTCGCGGTGATCACCTGCACCTCGACGCGGCCGGGCTCGACGTCGACCGGTACGGGCACGGTGAGCAGGGCGTCGGTGGGGTTGGTGAAGCCGCCGGGGACCGGGACCAGCGGGACGTGGACGTGGACGGGGCCGATGCGGACGGCGACCCGGGCCAGCTGTTCGGCACCGCCCGCGCCGGGCGGCACGAACCCGGTGCCGCGGATCTCGATGTCGTCGCCGGTACGGATCGGCGCGTCCAGGTCACCGGCCTCGCGGGCCCGCACCACGGAGAGGATCACCGGCCGGCCGCCCTCCGCGTACTTGCCGCACAGATACGTGGCGGCGGAGACGACGACGAGGACCGCGAGCCCCCAGGGCAGGTCGGGCAGCTGGTCGGGGCGGCGGGCGAGCCGGGCGGCCGCCCACACGACCGCGGCCGCGCTGACGGCGACGTACTGCGTGTCGGTGAAGCTGCCGCGTCCGGCGTCGTCGGTGAGCAGGTCGGCGGCGCGCGGCCGGGCCGCCCGCACCTTCTGGAGGCGCTGCCCGGCGACGCGCAGGGTGACGACCCGGCGGACCAGGACGGAGACGGCGCAGACGACGGCGAGGACGGTCAGCAGTCCGGCGCCCCGGGCGAGTTCGAGCCCGTCGATGAGGGCGTCGCGGCGGGCCGGTCCGTCGGCGACGGCGAGTTCACCGGCGAGGACGAGCACGGCGAGGACGGTGAGGAGGAGGACGGCGGCGGCGACGGCGCGCGAGGTGGACAGCCGGTTGTCCTCGCCGATGAGCGGGGCGAGAGCGCCGCCGCGCGCGCGGTGCAGATACGCGGCGCAGGTCAGCAGCCCGGCCAGGAGGACGGCGGCGGCGAGTCCGGCGGAGCGGGCGGTGGTCCAGCCGGCGCCGAACGCGGTGAGGAGCTGGACGAGCAGCAGCACGCCGACGCCGCCCCAGACCACCCACAGGGTGCGCGGGCGCAGCGCGGCGAGCCAGATGGCGCTCTCCTCGCGGCCGCGCTCGGTGACGTCCCGCGCGGACTGGGTCAGTTCGTCGGAGATCCACTGGCGGGAGGCGCCGGCCGAGTGCTCGACGGCGGGCGGCAGGCCCTGCCCGGCCGCGAACTCGTCGCGTTTGGCGGCGAACGCGGCGACGGCCCGGCGGTGCCCCTCGCGCGCACCGTGCGGGCAGTCGCCGCACGCGCAGCCGCCCTCGTGCGTCCCCTGGCCCTGCCGGGCTTCCTGCACCGCCACCGCGACGCCCCACCTTCAAGATCGTTCGACAGCGGTCACGCGGCTCGTGGCGCCTGTCGTCAACTTCCTTGTGATGAGAGGGAATTGTGCCTTACGCGGCGCACGCTCCGGCGCACGGCCCCGCCTCGCCCGGGTGAACGATCCGGACGCGGGTTGACCTCCCTGCCCGGGGCCGGTCAGGCCAGGAACTCCGGCTCACTGCGCGTGATGTCCTGCCACATGCTCTGGTAGTTGATCCACGCGACGAGGTCGCTGCCCGTCTTCTCGCGGGTCTCGACGGCCTGGCGCCGGTCGATCAGTACGGGACGGCCCGCGGCCCGCGCCGCGAGCTGCACCTGCGCGCAGCGTTCGAGCGCGATGAACCACCAGGCGGCGGCGTCCACCGAGTCGCCCACGGTGAGCAGCCCGTGGTTGCGCAGGATCAGCGCCTTGAACGCGCCGAGCGCGACCGCGATCCGCTTGCCCTCCCCCGCGTCGACGGACACGCCCGTGTACTCGTCGAGCAGCGCGTGGTCCTCGTAGAAGGCGCAGGCCTCCTGGGTGATCGGCTCGATGAGCTCGCCGATCGCGGACAGGGCCCGCCCGTGGACGGAGTGGCAGTGCGCGACGGCGACGAGGTCGGGGCGGGCCCGGTGCACCTCGGCGTGCACGGTGAAGGCGGCCTGGTTGACGTGGTAGCGGCCCTCCAGGACCTGGCCGTCCCCGTTGGCCAGGACGAGGTCGCCGACGGTGACGTGCCGCAGCGGCATGCCGAACGGGTTGACCCAGTAGCAGTCCTCGAACTCGGGGTCGCGGGCCGTGATGTGGCCCGACACCCCGTCCTCGTACCCGAGCCGGCCGAAGTTGCGCAGCGCCCCCGCGAGCCGCTCCTTGCGGTACCGCCGTTCGTCGGCGGGGTCGGTGTGCACGGGCGGCATCGCGAAATGCAGCTGGTCGGTGGGTATCGGGGCGGGGATCTGCGTCGACATGCTGCGGAAGGTACCTCCGGCGACGCGAGGACGACAGAGCCGAGCTGTGAAAAGAATGCGGCGAAACGCCCCGGGAATCCCGGGGAAAGGGGACAGGGGGTGTCGGGTATCGGCGCGAGACTCGTCCCATGACCTCGAACTGGGCTGCCTTCGCCATCGCCGAACCCGCATTCGCCAAGACCGTCGAGGAGCGCTTCGCGCAGCACGTCCATCATGTCCTCGCGACGCTGCGCAAGGACGGCTCCCCGCGCACCAGCGGTCTGGAGGTGCACTTCCCGGACGGCGAGCTCCGGCTCGCCATGATGCCGGACTCGCTCAAGGCCCGTGACCTGCTGCGCGACCCGCGCTTCTCCCTCATGGCCAACCCGGGCGAGGGCACGACGCTGGGCGGCGGCGACGTACGGATCAGTGGACGGGCGGTACCGGTCGAGGACCCGGAGGCGACAGCCTTCCGCGTGGAGCTGACCGAGGTGACGCGGACGTTCGTCGAGGACGACAAGTACCTGGTGGTGCAGGTGTGGAACCCGGGCGGCGGCCCGGTCCGCACGATGAAGCGCACCTAGCGCCGCCTCATGAAAGCGAAAGTGCCGCCCACCGATGCGGTGGGCGGCACTCTCACTGAACCGTGGGGACTACTCCCACTCGATGGTGCCCGGCGGCTTGCTCGTGACGTCGAGCACGACGCGGTTGACGTCAGCGACCTCGTTCGTGATGCGGGTCGAGATCCGGGCGAGGACCTCGTACGGCATCCGGGTCCAGTCCGCCGTCATGGCGTCCTCGGAGGAGACGGGGCGCAGCACGATCGGGTGGCCGTAGGTGCGGCCGTCGCCCTGGACGCCGACCGAGCGGACGTCGGCGAGCAGCACGACGGGGCACTGCCAGATCTCGCGGTCCAGGCCGGCCGCGGTGAGCTCCTCGCGGGCGATGGCGTCGGCCTCGCGCAGCAGGTCGAGACGGTCCTTGGTGACCTCGCCGACGATACGGATGCCCAGGCCGGGGCCGGGGAACGGCTGGCGCTGGACGATCTCGTCCGGCAGGCCCAGCTCGGCGCCGACCATGCGGACCTCGTCCTTGAACAGCTGGCGCAGCGGCTCGACGAGCTCGAACTCGATGTCGTCGGGCAGACCGCCGACGTTGTGGTGCGACTTGATGTTCGCCGTGCCCGTGCCGCCGCCGGACTCGACGATGTCCGGGTAGAGCGTGCCCTGCACGAGGAACGCGACCTCGGGGCCGTCCTCCTGGAGGATCTCCAGCTGCGCCTGCTCGAAGACGCGGATGAACTCGCGGCCGATGATCTTGCGCTTGGTCTCCGGGTCGGAGACACCCGCCAGCGCGTTCAGGAAGCGCTCGCTCGCGTCGACGACCTTCAGGTTCGCCCCGGTCGCGGCGACGAAGTCCTTCTCGACCTGCTCGGTCTCGCCCTTGCGCATCAGGCCGTGGTCGACGTAGACGCAGGTGAGCTGCGAGCCGATGGCCTTCTGCACGAGGGCCGCGGCCACGGCGGAGTCGACGCCGCCGGACAGACCGCAGATCGCGCGCTTGTCGCCGACCTGGGCGCGGATCGCCTCGACCTGCTCCTCGATCACGCTGCCCGTGGTCCAGTTCGGCTCGATGCCGGCGCCGCGGTACAGGAAGTGCTCGAGCACCTGCTGGCCGTGGGTCGAGTGCATGACCTCGGGGTGGTACTGGACCCCGTACAGCTTCTTCTCGTCGTTCTCGAAGGCGGCGACCGGGACGACGTCCGTGGACGCGGTCACGGTGAAGCCCTCGGGGGCGGCGGAGCAGGCGTCGCCGTGCGACATCCACACCGACTGCTCGGCGGGGGTGCCCTCGAAGAGCGTGGAGCTCGCCTTGGAGACGGTGAGGGGGGTGCGGCCGTACTCGCGGGCACCGTTGTCGTCGACGGTGCCGCCGAGGGCGGTGGCCATCAGCTGGAAGCCGTAGCACATGCCGAAGACGGGGACGCCGGCGTCGAAGATCGCGCGGTCCAGGCGCGGGGCGCCCTCCGCGTAGACCGACGAGGGGCCGCCGGAGAGGATGATCGCCGCCGGGTTCTTGGCGAGCATCTCCGCGACCGGCATGGTGCTCGGCACGATCTCGCTGTAGACCCGGGCCTCACGGACGCGGCGGGCGATGAGCTGGGCGTACTGCGCACCGAAGTCGACGACCAGGACGGTGTCGGGGGTGGTGGCAGCGGGGGTCGCTGATGACACGGGTTGCCTTCCGGCGGCTGAGCGGGGAGTCGTGACCCCGATTCTACCGGCTCGGGGTTGTCGGGCTTCCGGGCGTTCGCGGCCGCCGCCGTAGCTCCGACCGTGTGTCGCCGGGCGCCGCCCGGTGGGGGCTGGTCGCGCAGTTCCCCGCGCCCCTGAGATGCGCACTTCGTGCGCCATCTCCAGGGGCGCTGACGCATCGGGGAAATGCGACCCGAAGGGTCTGCATTTCAGGGGCGCGGGGAACTGCGCGAGAAGCCCCACCGGAGCCGCACCCGAGTTCGATTCCGGGCTCACCCGTACGGCGCGTGACCCGGAGGGGAGGGGCTTCGTTGGTTCGGTTAGTCCGTTCCAGCCAGGGGCGGGCCGATCGAACCACGCGTGGCTCCGCTGGAGCGATGAGACGTCACGGTGATGCCGTACGTCGTGGGACCTCGCTTCAGCTCAGTGACCGGACGGCAGGGGACAGCAGCCCGGTCACACCAAGAGAACGACCGGTCCCGGGGACGCCCGGGGCCGGTCGGCCTCCGTCCCGCCCCCCAGACCAGCGCTCGAGACCCCATCGGTGAGCACGATGCGTAGACCGACCCCACGCCTTCGCCTCAGGTCCCCTGCTCCACGAGCCGGCGGTTACGCCTGCTTCTCCAGCTTGCCCATCTGCGCCTCCACGACCGCGTCCGGCACCTCGGCCTTCGCGCCGCCCAGGGCGTTCAGCGCCTGGAAGACCACGAGGCTCGAACCGCTGCGCACGACCGTGTACCCGAAGGTCATCTTCGTGCCGTCGACGTTCCCGCGCACCGTGAACGCGACCGCCTCGTCGCCCAGCTTCGGCGCCTCGCCGGGCTTCACGTCGCTGTACTGGTAGTCGGTGTGCTCGTACGAGTGGCAGTTCTCGCTCTGCTCGCGCACGTCGGCGAGGATCTTCTTCGCGTTCGCCTCCTCGTGACCGAACAGGCCCACCTTCAGGAGCGTCGCGTCCGTCGCGTCCGTCGAGATCACCGAGCGCGCCACCCGCGCCTCGGCGTCCGGCTCCGTGCCGAGCAGGAACAGGTCGGCGATCGCCTGGCAGGACGCCGGCTTCGCCGGGACGCTGACGTCCGGGATCTCGTCCTCGGCGGCCGGGGTGATCCGGTAGCCCTTCACATCGCCCTGAGCGAGCGCCGCCTTCTTCAGCTGCGCCATGCCGAGCGGCTCCAGACCGGGCTTCGCCGTGGCCGGGGCCTTCGCGGCCGGCTTGTCGCCGGTCTTGCCGCCGTCGTCCGTGCCGCCGCCGCCGCATCCCGCGGTCGCCGTGAGCGCGACCAGCGCACCGATCCCTGCCAGCGTGCGCCCGAGACCTGACTTCACTTCGTTCCCCACCTCATGCACTCGACAGCGCGGCCGCCGTTGCGGTCGCGCCGAGCGGCCATCAAAGCCGGGACCTGGGGTGCCGGACCACTCCTGACCGCCCGTTCCCCATAACGATCGGGAATCGGCGAAAAGGTTGTACTGCTCGAACATGACGCTCAACACGGCGCAATAAGTGGAACATTGGTGTCATATCGTGACTCCCCCTGCTTCTTCCCTCCCCCGGCAGAAGATCGTCTTCCTGCTCAACAACGCGTACGGCATCGGCGGCACCATCCGTGCCACGGCCAACATGTCGGCGGCGCTCGCCGAGCGGCACAGCGTCGAGGTCGTGAGCGTGCACCGGGTGCTCGACCGCACCGGGCTGCCCTTCGACCCGCGCGTGCGGATGACCACCCTGATCGACCTGCGCGAGGACAGCCCCGACCATGCCGGGGCCGAACCCCTCGCCCAGCAGCCGTGCGCGATGTACCACGAGCGCGGCACCCGGACGGGGCGGCTGGCCTACACCGCCCTGCACGACGAGCGGATCGCCGCGTTCCTCGACCGGACCGACGCCGACATCGTCGTCGCGACCCGGCCGATCCTCAACGGCTACCTCGCCCGGTACGGCGCCGACCGCTATCTCCGCGTCGGCCAGGAACACCTCTCGTACGACGGGCACACCGACGAGGTGCGGCACGCGCAGAACGTGGCGCTGGCCGGGCTCGACGCGTTCGTCACCGTCTCCGAGGCCGACGCCGCGCGCTACCGCGCCGAGCTGCCCCAGGTCCGTACGCGGATCACCTGTGTACCGAACGGGGTGCCCGCGCCTGGCGTGGAGCGGTCACCGCTGGACTCGAAGGTGATCGTGGCGGCCGGGCGGCTCATCCCGGTCAAGCGCTACGACCGGCTCGTCGACGCGTTCGCGGAGGTCGCCGCCGAGCATCCGGACTGGGCGCTGCGGCTGTACGGGCGCGGGCCCGAGAAGGCGGCGCTGCGGGAGCGGATCGACCGGCTCGGGCTGTACGGGCAGGTGCGCCTCATGGGGCCGGTCTCCCCCATCGAGACCGAGTGGGCGAAGGGGGCGATCGCCGCCGTCACCTCCGACATGGAGTCCTTCGGGATGACCGTCGTCGAGGCCATGCACTGCGGGGTCCCGGTGGTCGCGACGGACTGTCCGCACGGTCCGGCCGAGATCATCACGCACGAGCGGGACGGGCTGCTCGTGCCGCTGGAGGCCGGGGTGGCCGGGTACGCCGACGCGCTGCGCCGGCTGATGTCGGACGACGGGCTGCGTGCGCGGCTCGGGGCGGCGGCCCTCGAGCGGGCCCGGGACTTCGAGCCGGCGGCGGTCGCGCTCCGGTACGAGGAGCTGTTCCGGGAGCTGGGTGCGGGGCGGGAGCGGGGTGCCGAGGCTCCGGCTCAGGTGCCGGAACCGTCCCAGAGACCGGTGCCGGTCGCGGCCCCGGTCGCGCCCTCGTTCGGGGCGCGGATGTGGCGGCGGCTGCGGTCGGCTGCCCCCGCGCCGAAGGCCGTCGCGGCGCCGGTGCCCGGGGCGGCGCCCGCCGCGGCCGCGGCGGCTCCCGTCGCGCCCGTCGCGTTCGCCCGGTCGACCGGCGACGGCGGGTTCACCGTGCGGTTCGACCCGGCGACGCTGCCGGCCGGACCGCTGGACTTCGTGGCGCGGCTGCGCCGGGACCCCAAGGGGCGGGAGGTGCGGATCGCGGTGCCGCAGGACGGGGAGGTCGTGGTCGCGGCGGACGCGCACCGCCTCGCCGAGGGCCGCTGGGACTGCTACGTCGCGCCGCGCGGCACCGACCGGCGGCGGCGTCTGGAGTGCGGGCTCGCCGAGCGGGCGCGGCGGGTCGGGGCGAGCCCCCGGACGGTTCCCGACGGGGTCGCGGCCTGGCTGCCGTACGCCACGTCCGACGGGTTCCTCGCGCTGCGGGCCTGGCTGCGGCCCGCGCACGCGGAGGTGCTGCACGTGGACGCGGGGCCGGAGCGGGCCGTGGTCGGGGCGGCGCTGTACGGGGTGCGCGGCGGGCTCGACGGGGCACGGGTGGTGGCCGTCGCGCGGGCCGGCGAGGAGCGGGACTTCTCGGTGCCCGTGGTGCGGGTGACCGACGAGCACTTCGAGTTCACGCTGCCGTACGCGGAGGCGGCCGCGCGGCGCGACGGGGAACGGGCGGACTGGACGCTGTGGCTGCACCGGTCGGCGGCCGCGGCGGTGCCGGTGCCGATCGGGCGAATCGGCAGCGACGTCATGGACCGCAACAAGACGGACCTGTTCCCGGAAGGCCCCGACAGGGTCGGGTTGCACTTCACCGGGGGCCATGACCTGGGCGTACGCGCCCGCACACCGAAGGTCGTGACCCAGGTCACATAAAGATCCTGTCAGTGGCAGGACAACCATGCGCGCCGATCAAGGGTCCTCTTTGCGACACCACGGCCACGTCCGCGTCCGCCATCGCGGGGCCGCCCTTCGTACCCACGAGGTCCTGAATGAAGCTTCGCCGCGCACTGGTGACGGCGGCCGCGACGGCCGCCCTCGCCCCGATCGCGCTCCTGTCCGCACCGGCCGCGTTCGCGGACGACCCGGCTCCGGTCACCACCGCCGGCGCCACCGACACCCAGCCGACCGAGACGCCGGACCCGGCGCCGTCGACGGACGCCCCGGGCACCGGCGAGTCCGACGGCTCGGCCGACGCCGAGCAGCCCCCGGCGGGCGGCACCGAGGACGGCTCCGGCTCCGAGGCGGGCACCGAGGACGGTTCCGGTGCCGAGGCCGGCACGGGCGAGGAGGCCGGCACCGAGCCCGGCACCGAGCCCGGCGCCGAGGACGGCACGAAGACCGAGACGCCCGGCACCGAGACCCCGACCACCACGAGCCCCAGCCCGTCGGAGACCACCGACCCGCTGGAGTCCTGCGACGACGTCGCCGACGAGGACGACAAGGGCACCGTCGCCGAGCTGCGCGGCCTGCCGTCGAAGATCGTCGCCGGCTCCGGCTGGCACGACTTCACGTACCGCGTCGCGAACGCGTCGGACCGCGACTTCGACAAGGTGTACGCGTCCCTGTACGTCTTCGCGGTGGCGGACGACGCCGAGGGCTCCGACGCCACCAAGTACCTGACCGTGCAGTGGCGCGGGGCGGACGGCTGGCACGACGCCGCGATCGGCGACGAGACCATGCTGCCGTTCCAGCACTCCGGCCCGCTCGCCCCGGGTGAGCACGCCGACTTCGCGCTGCGCATCCAGGTCGACGCCAAGGCCCCGGCCGGCTTCGGCGCCGGCGTCTCGCTCGGCATGAGCGTGGACAGCGACGGCCTGTGCTCGTTCAACGACGGGGAGAACTCGCTCTACGAGTTCGAGATCCTCGCCGCGGGCACGAAGCCGGGCGAGGTGCCGCCGGCCAAGGGCAAGCCCGGCAAGCCGGTCAAGCCGCGCCCGTCCAACACCCCCGCCCCGCAGGCCAGCAGCACCCCGCTCGGCGGGTCGCTGGCCGAGACGGGTTCCAGCTCCATGCTGCCGACCGTCGGCATGATCGGCGGCATCGCCGTCGTCGCCGGTGCCGGTGTCGTCTACTCCGTGCGTCGCCGCAAGGTGGGCGCCGAGGGCTGAGCGCGCCACTTGACGCGCTAGCGAGGAAGGACCCGCACTCGGAGGGGGGTGCGGGTCCTTTCTTGTCTGTCTCCTTCTTCGGCCTACTTCTTCGGCGGGACCTCGGGCATGCCGAGGAAGGGCAGCTTCAGCGCGCCGAACGCCTCCGCGGGGACCGCCGGGTTCTTCGGCTCGACGGGCGCGAGCCGCACGTACGCGGTGCCGACCTCGGGGCGCGGGTCCTCCTCGCCCTTGTTCGGCCAGTACGACATGGCCCGCTCGGCCTGCGCCGTGATGGTCAGGGACGGGTTGACGCCGAGGTTCGCGGAGACGGCGGCGCCGTCCACCACCGAGATCCCCGGGTGCCCGTAGAGCCGGTGGTACGGGTCGATGACGCCGGTCTCGGCGCTGTCGCCGATGGGGCAGCCGCCGAGGAAGTGGGCGGTGAGCGGGGTGCCCATGAGCTCGCCGACGTTCGACCCGGCGAAGCCGTTGATCTCGGCGGCGATCGCGGACGCGCCGTCCGTGGCGGCCTTGATCTGCTTCGGGTTGGGCGCGCCGTGGCCCTGCTCGGCGGTGAGCAGGCCCTTGCCGACGCCGCCCGGCTTCAGGTACGTCGTCAGCGAGTTGTCCAGGGACTGCATGACGAGGCCGATGATGGTCTTCTCGGACCAGCGGTGGTTGGAGAGCGAACGGGCCAGCAGGGTCGGGTGCTTGACCACGTTCGCCAGCCAGCCGGCGACGCGGGACGAGCCCTCCGCGTACGGCACCTGAAGGATGGTCAGGCCGCCCATCGCGTTGGAGCCCTTGCCGTAGCGGACCGGTTCGATGTGGGTGTTCTCGTCCGGGTGGATCGAGGACGTGATCGCGACGCCCTGGGTGAAGTCGGCCTTCGCTGCGCCGTGCTTCTTGCGGTAGCGCCGGTCGGTGGTCTGGGCGCCGACCAGGGCCTCCGAGTTGGTGCGGGTCAGGTGGCCCAGCTTCTTGGAGATGTACGGGAGTTGGCCGCCTGCCTTCATGCGGTGCAGCAGGGTCTGCGTGCCGTAGGTGCCGGCCGCGACGACGACCTTGGGGGCGCGGAAGACGCGGCCCGCCGACTTCTTCTTGTCGTCGGTCGGCAGGGTGGCCACCGCGTAGCCGCCCCGCGAGTCGTCGGTGACGGAGACGACCGTCGTCATCGGGTGCACGGAGGCGCCCGCCTTCTCGGCCAGGTACAGGTAGTTCTCGTTCAGGGTGTTCTTCGCGCCGTGCCGGCAGCCGGTCATGCACTCGCCGCACTCGGTGCACGCCTTGCGGGCCGGGCCCGCGCCGCCGAAGTACGGGTCCGGCACCTGGGCGCCGGGCTTCGCCCTGCTCGCGCCGTCCGCGTCCTCGCCGTCGCCGAAGAACACGCCGACCGGGGCCATGTGGAAGGAGTCGCCGATGCCCATGGACTGGGCCGCCGCCTTGAGGTGCACGTCGGCGGGGGTCATCGTCGGGTTGAGGCGGACGCCCAGCATGCGCTTGGCCTGGTCGTAGTACGGGCCGAGCTCGTCCTGCCAGTCCGTGATGTGCTTCCACTGCGGGTCGTCGAAGAAGGGCTTCGGCGGAACGTAGAGGGTGTTGGCGTAGTTGAGGGAGCCGCCGCCGACGCCGGCGCCGGCCAGCACCATCACGTTGCCGAGCAGGTGGATGCGCTGGAGGCCGTACATGCCGAGCTTCGGCGCCCAGAGGAAGTTCTTGAGGTCCCAGGAGTTCTTGGGGAGGGTGCCGGGGGCGAAGCGGCGGCCCGCCTCCAGGACGCCTACCTTGTAGCCCTTCTCGGTGAGGCGCAGGGCGGTGACGGCTCCGCCGAAGCCGGATCCGATGACCAGGACGTCGTAGTCGTACCCGGGGTCTTGCGCGGCCTGGGCCATGGGGGCGTCTCCTTGTGCGGGTCGGATCTGGTGCGGGCTTCGGAATCTCGCCGTGGCGGGGGATGTCTCGTTGCCGGGTGCAGCCCGGTGGGGGCTGGTCGCGCAGTTCCCCGCGCCCCTGGAGATGCGCACTTCGTGCGCGATCTCCATCGGGGCGATGCCCCATCGGGGAAATGCGACGCAAAGCGTCTGCATTTCAGGGGCGCGGGGAACTGCGCGAGAAGCCCCACCGGGCCGCAGACGAAATCGGCTACTTGAGGCGGAGCTTCTTCATCAGGCTCAGGCTGGTGGTCATGAACTTGGCGTAGGACGCGTCGTCCATGCCGAAGGACGGGGCCATCGGCATCACGCGCTGGTGGGCGACCGTCTGCGCCTCGGTGTACTTGAGGATGCCCTCGGAGCCGTGGCGGCGGCCGAGGCCCGACTGCTTCATGCCGCCCATGGGCGACTGGACGCTGCCGTAGGCGGGGGCGTAGCCCTCGTTGATGTTCACGGTGCCGGTGCGCAGGCGGGCGGCGACCTCGTGGCCGCGCCGGGCGTCCTTCGTCCAGACCGAGGAGTTGAGGCCGTACGGCGTGCCGTTGGCCTGTGCGATGACCTCGTCCTCGTCCGTGAAGCGGTAGATCGAGACGACCGGGCCGAAGGTCTCCTCGGTGCAGACGGACATCGGGGCCTCGACCCCGTCGAGGATGGTCGGCTCGAAGAAGTACGGGCCGATGTCGGGGCGGGCGACGCCGCCGGCGACGAGCGTGGCGCCCTTGGCGACGGCCTCCTCGACGTGCCGGGTCACGGTGGTGAGCTGGCGCTCGCCGACGAGGGAGCCCATGTCGGCCCCGTAGGCGAGGGAGGTGCCGAGCCGCATCGCCTTCGTGCGGGCGGCGAAGCGCTCCAGGAAGGCGTCGGCGATCGACTCGTGGACGTACAACCGCTCGATGGAGATGCAGAGTTGGCCCGCGGAGGAGAAGCAGGCGCGGACGGCGCCGGCGGCGGCCTTCTCCACGTCGGCGTCCTTGAGGACCAGCATGGCGTTCTTGCCGCCGAGTTCGAGCGAGACGCCGACGAGGCGGGCGGCGGCGCCCTGGGCGACCTCGCGGCCGGTGCGGGTGGAGCCGGTGAAGGAGACGTAGTCGGCGTGCTTGACCAACTCGGGCCCCACGACCGGGCCTTCACCGAGCACGACCTGGAAGACCTCGGCGGGCAGACCGGCCTCGATGAGCAGGTCGCGGGCCCACAGGGCGGTCAGGCAGGTCTCGGTGTCGGGCTTCATGACGACCGCGTTGCCCGCGACGAACGCGGGGAGCGCGTCGCCGACCGACAGCTCCAGCGGGTAGTTCCACGGGGCGATCTGGCCGACGACGCCGCGCGGCTGGCGCAGCTCGGTCACCTTGGTGAGGGTCGGGACCGCGCCGGTGTGCCGCCGGGGCTTGAGGTAGGCCGGGGCCTTGCGGCCGTAGTGACGGGACGCGACGGCGACGGCCTGCACCTCTTCGTGCGCGTGCAGGCGGGCCTTGCCGGTCTCCAGCTGGATGAGGTCGAGGACCTCGGCCTGGCGGGCGAGCACCAGGTCGTGGAAGCGCAGCAGCACCGCGGCGCGCTTGCGCACCGGCGTCTTCGCCCAGACCTCCTGGGCGGCGCGGGCCCGCTCGAAGGCGGTGGCCACGTCCTCGGGCGTCGACTCCGGCAGGTCGGCGAGCTTCTCACCGGTGAACGGCGTGTGGTTCGCGGTCCGCCCCGAGCCGACCACGCCTCGGGTGAGCTGGGCGATCAGCTCGGGCGTGACCACGTCGGCAGCGGTGCGCACGCCCTCCGGGGCGGCCGCTGTCGGGTTGGTTCCGGTCTTCTCGTGGGTGGCCTGCGACTCCGTCATGAGGGGGAGGGTATGCGGAAGCCGACGCTTTGTGTACCCACCGGTAATCGGCTTTCACGGCCTCCACACACCACGCCAGTGATCGCTGGCAGCAAAGCCGCTGATCAGTGGCTTTACCGGTGCCGCCACCGGCCGCACCGGGCCGGTCAACTCTTTTCGAGTTCGAGCCTGTCCCGGGCCCCCTTGAAGGTGTCGGTGCCCTGTTTCTCGTACGTCTTCACGCCCTTCGGCATGCTCACCCCGAGGTCGTAGCGGCCCGTCTCGTCGACGACGTAGAGCCGCATCTCGCGCGTGAGGCCGCTGTCGGCGGCGCTGCGGTACGTGATGTCGAGCTGGGCGGCGTCCTTGCCGTGGAAGCTCGTCCGCGTGATCGTCTTGCGGATGTCGGTGCTGCCGTTCGTGGCGTACCCGTCGGCGGCGCCGGTCGCCCAGGCGTACGCCGTCGAACCGCTCGTCTCCGGCGCCCAGCGCTTCAGGCTCAGCGTCACGTCGCTCTTGGGGTCGGTGTACTGGACACCGTCGTCGGACGGTTCGTGGTAGACGTCGGTGAGCGCGTCCGGCACCGAGATCACGGCGCCGACGCTGCTCTCCTTGTGCGCGGTCCAGCCCTTCACCTTGCCGGGCGCGGTGGCGTCCTGCGGCTCCTCCGGCATGAGGGACGCCTCGTGCAGCTCCCCACTGGACCCCTCGGAGAAGGGCGCGCCGTCGTCGCCCGAGGTGCCGAGCGAGGTGCCCAGCCAGACACCGCCGCCGACCAGGACGGCGCCCATGAGCGCGGCGACGACCAGCGCGACCGGCGAGCGACGGCGCGGGCCCTTCGCCGCGGGCCGCTCCGCGACGGACGCCGCCTCAGGAGCGGCCGGTGCCTCAGGAGCGGCCGGCGCCTTCAGCCGTACGGTGCCGACGTCGTCGCCCAACTCCCGCAGCCCCGCCGGGTCCTGGGCCACCGGCTCGGTGAACGGCTCCGGCAGCGGGCGCCCGTCGGCGGCGGCCGCGAGCCCCGCCGCGACCGTCGCCGCGTCCGGCCGGTCCGCCGGTTCCTTGGCGAGCAGCCGGTCGATCAACGGGCCCAGCACACCGGCCCGTTCGGCCGGCGGCGGGGCGAAGGAGAGGATCGCGGCGAGCGTCGACTCCAGCGTCGTGCGGCGGAACGGGGACCAGCCCTCCACCGCCGTGTACAGCAGCACGCCCAGCGCCCACAGGTCGCTGGACGGGCCCGCGCCGTCCCCGGCCATCCGCTCGGGCGCGATGAACTCCAGCGAGCCGACGAACTCGCCGCTCATCGTGAGCGACTCCTCGCCCTGCACGTGCGCGATGCCGAAGTCGGTGAGCACGACCCGGCCGTGCGGCCCGAGCAGCACGTTCGCCGGTTTCACGTCCCGGTGCACGATGCCCTTGGCGTGCGCGGCGCGCAGCGCGCCCAGCACGTCCCGGCCGATCCGCGCCGCCTCCGCGGGCGGCAGCGGGCCGCGCTGGAGCACCTCGTGCAGCGACTCGCCGCGCACCAGCTCCATGACGATCCACGGCAGCCCGTCCTCGACGACGACGTCGTGCACGGCGACCGCCGACGGGTGCTCGACCCGGGCCGCGGCCCGCGCCTCGCGCTGGAGCCGGGCGTAGGCGCGCTCCGGATCGCCCGGCAGCCGCGGTTCCTTGACGGCGACATCGCGGCCGACCCGTTCGTCGACCGCGCGCCACACGGTGCCCATGCCGCCGGAGCCGATGCGCTCGGCCAGCCGGTAGCGTCCTCCGATCAGCCGTTCCCCCTGCGCGGCCACCTCAGAGCTTGTGGATGTCGAGGTTGGCGATGGCGGTCTTGGCGACCTCCCGGCCGCGCTCGGTGAAGTCGCCCTTGCCCGGATAGTCGATCCACAGCCGGTACATGTCCCCGGCCGAGGTCTTGTAGTAGAACGCCTGCGCCTCGCGCGGCACGTCCTTGTCCAGGTCGAGCGCGGTGCCGCTGACGCCGTACGTGATCTTGTTGAGCGCGGCGTCCTTCTCCTTGTACGTGAAGTTGGAGTCGGTCTCGCTCGTGGGCTTGGTGTCGCTCGACATGGACGCACCGGCACCGAGGAACGAGTTGTTCTTGATGTCGTCGGAGTCCTTGAACGCCTCGGCGTCGGCCGTCCCCGCGATGTCGGTCTTGTCGTCGACGTGGTCCCAGCGCGCCAGCATGACGGTGATCGCGCCGCTCGGGTCCTTGTAGGTGACCTCGACCGTGTCCTCGTCCGGGATCCGGATGTAGTCGGAGGGCACGGCGACGGTCGCGTCCACCGGCTTCGCCTCGTCGTGCTTCTTCCAGCCGTCCGGCAGCGGGCCCGCGAACGGCTTCGCGAGGACCAGGTACGCGGCGACCGCGGCCACGACGACACCCGCGCCGATCCCGAGGAGCGCCTTGCGGCCCAGCCGGAGCCCGCTCTGCGACGAGCCGATCTGGACGACCTGGGTGGGCTGCGGAGCGGGCGGCTGCACGGCGCGCTCCAGGAGGGCGCGGACCTGCGCCGCGTTCGGCCGGCGGGCCGGGTCCTTCTGGAGCAGGCCGTTGATGGCCTCGGCCAGCGGGCCCTGCGCGGAGGCGGGCGCGGCCGGGGTCGCGTTCAGGACGGACTGGAGAGTGGCCGGGGTGTTGTTGCGGCGGAACGGGGAGACGCCCTCGGTCGCCGCGTAGAGGACGACGCCGAGCGACCACAGGTCGGAGGCCGGGCCGGGGCGCTGGCCGAGGACCCGCTCGGGCGCGATGAACTCGGGCGAGCCGACGAAGCCGCCGGTGTCCGTCAGGTTCGTCTCGCCCTCGATCTGGGCGATGCCGAAGTCGGTGAGGATCACGCGGTCGTGGCGGCCGAGCATCACGTTGTCCGGCTTCACGTCACGGTGCAGGATGCCGGCGGCGTGCGCGGCCTCCAGGGCGCCGAGCACCTCCAGGCCGATCCGGGCGGCCTCCCGCGCGCCGAGCGTGCCCTCCTTGAGGGCCTCGCCGAGCGAACGGCCCTGCACGAACTCCATGACGATCCACGGCTGGCCGTCCTCGACGGCGACGTCGTGCACGTTCACCACCGCGGGGTGGTCGAGGCGCGCCGCGGCCCGCGCCTCGCGCCGCATGCGCTCGAACGCGTTGGCCCGCTCCTGCGCCGGCAGGTGGTCCGGGATGCGCGGCTCCTTGACCGCGACCTCGCGGTCCACCGTCTCGTCCTTGGCCCGCCACACGGTGCCCATGCCGCCGTGGCCGAGCTTGCTCAGCAGCCGGTAGCGGCCCGCGACGAGGCGGCCCGCGCCCGGGTCGGCCTGATCCGGCACGACCTGCGTGGGCTGCGGGGCCTGCGGCGCCTGCTGGTGCTGCTGGGGCTGGGCCTGCGGGTGCTGCGGGTGCTGCGGGGCCTGGGGGTGCTGCGGGTACGAAGTGGCCTGCGTGGGCTGCGCGTACGGGTTGCCGTCACCCGCACCGTAGGGGTTGCCGCCCTGGTGCGCGGAGGCGTACGGCTGCTGCGGCGGCTGGAGGCCGAAGCTGGTGGGATCGTTCGGGCCGTATCCGGCTCCCCCGTTGTCACTCATGCGTCCATGACTACCGTGCGAAGGCGCCCCGGTTCCACTCAGGTCATGGCATTGTGACCGCGCTGCAGCAGCGGAACAGGTCAATCCGTGACAGAAGGCGCGAAGCTGTCGACGGCCACGTCGAAGTGCCCGCGCGCCTCCGCCCGCCGCCCGACCGGCCCCGACACCCACACGTCGTACAGCCGGCCGGCCTGCTGCCAGCACAGGTCGACGGTGTGCCGGGCGCCCTCGGTCACGCTGAAGCCGTCCCAGGAGAACTCCCACAGCGCGGCGGCGCCGCCCCGGTGCGTGGTGTCGGTGACCCTGCCGTCGCGGTAGCCCGGATTGTTCTTCGGGCCCGCCGCGGCCGAGCGCCGCTGCACACCGCCGGGCCCACCGGCCGGAACCGGCTCCGTCACCTTGATGCCGATACGGAAGGCCCCGCCCGGCGACTTGTAGAACACCCGCGGCCCGTCCACGGAGCGCGTGAAGCCCTTCGGCACCGCCAGCCGGAACCCCTCCTCGTCCGTCACGACCCGGTACCCGGCCGGGGCCCCGGCCCCCGGGCGCTGCGTACGGGTCGGCCGCGCGGTGACCGTGACGGTCGGCGCCGCGCTCGGCGACACACCGGCCGAGGCCGTGCCGCCCGCGCCCGTCGTCGGACCCGTGGAACCGCCCGGCGGCGCCGGATCCTCCCGGTCCCCCGCCAGATACACCCCCGTCACGATCCCGGCCCCGGCGAGCGCCGCGACGAGCGCCGCCGCCACCAGGACGAACCGCGGCGCCGGGCCGCGCCGCCGCTCCTGCTGCCGGGTCACCGTCGGCACGTCGCGCCGGGTCGGGGAGTACGCGGCGCGGCCCTGGCCCACCGCGCGCGGGGTCGCGCCCGTGTCCACGTACGCGCCCAGCAGCCGCTCCGCCTCATCGAGGCCGATGCGCCGCGCGGGCTCGCGCTCCAGGAGGCCGCGGATCACCGGGAGCAGCGGCGCGGCCTGCGCGGGCGGGCGGATCTCCTCGTAGACGACCGCGTGCAGGATGCCGCCGAGGGAGTCGCGGCGGAACGGGGACTCGCCGCTGAGCGCCGTGCACAGCAGCGCGCCCAGCGACCACAGGTCGGCGCCGGCCCCGGCCCGCTCCCCCGCCATCCGCTCCGGCGCCGTGTACTCGGGCGAGCCGACGAAGCCGCCGGTCTCGGTGAGCGTCGTGGCGCCCTCGACCTGGGCGATGCCGAAGTCGGTGAGGACGACGCGGCCGGTCGCCGGTTCGAGCAGGACGTTGGCGGGCTTGAGGTCGCGGTGCAGGACGCCCGCGGCGTGCGCGACGCGCAGCGCGCCGAGCAGGGCAAGCCCGACGCGGGCCGCCTCGGGGGCGTCGAGCGGCCCGTCCCGGGCGATCCGGTCGGCGAGCGAGCAGCCCTCGATCAGCTCCATCACTATGTACGGGCGCCCCTCGTGCACCACGACATCGTGCACGACGATCACGTGCGGGTGTCTCAACTGGGCGACCGCGCGGGCCTCGCGCAGCATGCGCTCGCGCTGCTGCGCCGCCTCGGCCTCGGAGAGGGTCTCGTCGACCGCGAGCTCCTTGACGGCCACCCGCCGTCCGAGCAGCGTGTCGTCGGCCTGCCAGACGACGCCCATGCCGCCGCGCCCGATCCTGGCCTCCAGCCGGTAACGTCCGCCCACGACACGGACGTTGTCCCCCTCGGTCCCCATGCGTCCCATCATGCCGCACCGTCACAGACGCGCACGGGTGCCGTTCCGGTCATGAGTGTGAGGACACGGCCTACGCGTCCGGTTGCCAGCCCCGCAGGATCGCGTCGAACTGGGTGCGTGCCTCGGGCCAGTTCTCCTCGGGCACCGACAGGTAGATGGCGTACTCGGTGCCGTCCGCGGTCCGGTACGTCTGCTCGATCGCGTGCCGGGGGCCGGACGTCGTGTCCTTGTTCCCCGCGGTCCAGGTGAACTCCCAGAGGGATCCCGGCCGGTCCCGGTACATGTTCGACTGCAGCGTCACCCGCTGGTACTGCGGCAGCTTGGGGCGCACGCCCTTCTCCAGGTCCAGCTGGTGCTGGTACGAGTCCGGCCACTGGGAGTTCTTGTCGACGGCGATGCGCACGAACCGCTGCCCGCCGTCCGGCGTGTAGTCGATCTGTGTGCCGTCCTGCTGGCGGGTCCAGCCCGGCGGCAGCATCAGGCTGAAACCCTCGACGTCATGGACCCGTTCCCAGTTCTCGGGGATCGCGCCGGACGCGGGCTTGGCCGGCTTCGACGGGCTCTCGCCGGTGCCGCCGGTCTTCCCGCCCGTGCTCCCGCCGGCGTTCTGCCGGGACGTGGAGCCGTCGTCGCGGTGCTCCAGGTAGTACATCCCGCCGTACGCGCCGCCGCCCCCGACGAGCAGCGCGGCGACCACGACGGCCAGCACCCGGGGCAGCCGGCGCGGGCGGGGCGCGGGGTGCGGAGCGGGGTGCGGGGCCGGCTGGGGGGCCATGACGGCGGTGCCGCCCGGCGCCGCGGGCGGGGCCTGGTGGTGCACCTGGGTCTGCCCCGTGCGGTGCACCTGCGTCGGCACGTACGCCTGGGCCGCGCTCGGCCTGCGGCCCTCGGCGGCCTCCGCGAGCATCGCCTCGGTCGTGTCGGCGTCCGGGCGCGCGGCCGGGTCCTTGCGGAGCAGCGCGCTGATCACCGGCCCGATCGCCCCGGCGTGTGCGGGGATCTCGGGCTCCTCCTCGATGACGGCCTGCATGGTGCTCAGCGGGGAGGTGCGGCGGAACGGGGACCGGCCCTCGACGGCCGTGTAGAGCGTCGCGCCGAGCGCCCACAGGTCGGAGGCGGGGCCCGGCTCGGCGCCGCTGACCCGCTCGGGCGCCAGGTAGTCGACGGAGCCGACGATCTCGCCGGTCCGGGTGATGGTCGAGTCGCCCTCGACCTGGGCGATGCCGAAGTCGGTGAGCTTGACCCGGCCGTCGCGCGCGAGCAGCACGTTGCCCGGCTTCACGTCGCGGTGCAGGACGCCCGCGGTGTGCGCGGCGCGCAGCGCCCGCAGCGTCCACAGACCGATCCGCGCGGCCTCGGCCGGGACGATGCGGCCGTGCTCCTTGACGGCGTCGGCGAGCGAGGGGCCCTCGACCAGCTCCATGACGATCCACGGCCGGTCGTCGTGCTCCAGGACGTCGTGGACGGTGACGACGGCCGGATGGTTGATCCGGGCCGCGGCCCGCGCCTCGGTCTGGGTCCGCGTCAGCAGCACGGCCCGGTCGGCCTCGGACACGTACGTGGCGGCGGTCAGCTCCTTGACGGCGACGACGCGGTGCAGCACCTCGTCGTGCGCGCGCCACACGCGTCCCATGCCGCCGCGCCCGATCGATTCGCCGAGCCGGTAGCGCCCGGCGAGGAGCTCGCCCTGCATCTGATTCACGTTCCCCCGCAATGGTCTTGACAGGGTCACACTAGGGAGCGGGCGGCCCCCGAGGAACAGCCGGGGTGCCATGGATACGTCACTGTGACGCAGGACGGGATCCGGCCACCTCGCGGCGAACCGGCCTCAACCGCCGTACCGGTAGGTGGCGGACGCCTGCTCGAACAGCCGGGACACCTCGTCGCGCTCGGCCTCGGGGCCCCGGACCTGCACGATGTGGAACCTGCCGCCGATCACCATCGCCACATTGCGCACGAACACCTCGCCGCCGGACTCCTGCCAGGTGAACTGCCCTTCGGCCATGGTCCGTCCGCCGACCTCGATGGTCTTCATGCCGCTGGACGTGGCCCAGCTGGAGTCGCGGAACGGCTGGAGCTCCCGCTCGTCCTCGCGCTGGTACTTCATCGGGTCGCCGCCGTACGTGGCGGTGCTGTCACGGCCGGGGACGACGAGCAGCGCGAAGTTCCCGTGCGTGTACAGGATCTGGCCCCGCCCGTTCTTCGCCTGGCGCTGCCACCCCTTGGCCACAGCGACCTGGAAGCCCTCGGGGTCCTTGCGCAGGCTGAATCCGGCCGCGACGTCCGACTGCGGCTGGGTGCTCGACGGGTCGGAGGTCTCCTTCTTCGACGGCGATTTGCCCTTCGGCGTACCGTCCTTCGGCTTCGCGTCCGGTCCTGACGGATCGGCCTTCGGGTCGGCGTCCCCGTTCTTGTCCGGGGCGCCGCCGACGACGCCCGCCTGCTCGCGCGGCGCGCCCGAGCTGGAGCCCGCCTCGGGCAGGAACACCATCGCGTACGCGACGGCTCCGACCAGGCCGAGCAGGATCAGCACGAGCAGCCAGCGCCCCAGCGAGGCGGGTCGCCGCTCGCCGCCGCCCTGCCGGGACTGGGGCTGCGGGGCTCTCCGGGGCTGCGGGGCCCGGCGCGGCGGCTGGGGCTCGCGCGGGGCGCGCTTGTGCCGGGCGTGCGGATGCCCGGCGGCGGCCTTGGAGCGGCGCCGTCTGCGGACGAGTTCGCCCCGGCGGCGGACGACGGGGAGCCGGGCCGCGTCGAAGGCGGGCGCGGGCACGACGTTCGTCCCAGCCTCCGGCTCCGGCGCGGAGCGCACCAACGACCGCAGCCAGCCGCGCAGTTCCTCGATGTCGAGCCGCTCGGTGGGGTCCTGGCGCAGCAGCGACTCGACGACCGGCCGCAGCGGCCCGCACTCCTCGGCGAACGCGGGCGGCTCGGCACAGACCATCTGCACCAGCTCGGGCGTCGACTCCTCCGGGTACGGGGCATGGCCCTGCACAGCGCGGAACAGGAGGGCGCCGAGCGCCCACAGGTCGGTGGCGGGCCCGACGGGGGCGGCCAACTGCCAGCTGTCCTGCACGGGGTGGGCCTGTTCGGGCGCCCAGCGTTCGGTGACGGGGCCGACTACGGTCATCCGGACCTGGCGGGCGCGCTCGGCGGCGACGGCGCCCAGCACGGGGCTCTCGGTCCCGGCTTCTCCGGCGCTCGACGGGCGGGGCTCGGGGCGGAGCTCCGGGTCGGTGCCGCCGTCGCGGGGTATCAGCTCGTTCCAACGGGCAGGCTGCACCGGGACACCGGCGCGGGGCGTGGCTCCGTGCCACTCTTCCCGCACCCCGTACGGATCGTCGATCCGACCGCCGGACGTGGCGGCCCGCGCCCCGGCCCGGTACGCGGCGATGGCCCCGGCCCGGGCCGCCCGGAAGTCCTCCGCGCCGGGCCCGGCGGCCGGCGGCGCCACAGGCTCCGACTCCTCATCCGGCTCGGACTCCGACTCGGCGTCCTCCAGGGCGGTTTCGGGCCGCGGATCGTAGCCGCACAGGGCCTCCTCCGCGGCTCCCGCGGCCAGCCCGGTGAGCAGCACGCGCCCGTCGTCGCAGATCATCACCGTCCGCGCCGTCACGTTCCGGTGGACCCAGCCGTGCGCGTGCAGCGCCCGCAGCGCGGTGAGCACGTCGGAGGCGACCTCGGCGGCCCGGTACGGGCTCAGCGGCCCCGCGTCGAGCAGCGCCGCGAGCGGCCGGGCGGCGACGGCCTCGCTGACGATCCACAGCGAACCGCCCTCGGCGAACACGTCGAAGACCTGGTCGAGCCTCGGGTGGTCGGGGATCTGCGCGGCGGCCTGCGCCGCCTCGATGGCCCGGGCCACGGTCGGCTCGGCGGACGCCCGGACCGGCGCCCCGGGCCGGAACCCGTCCGGCAGTCCGTCCGCGTCGAGCACCTCCGCCTCGACGACCTCCGGCAGCGGCACCTGCCGGACGAGCACCTCCTGCCCGCTGTACGTGTCGAAGGCGCGGGTCGCGTCGTGCGGCGCGTACGCCGCGGCGTCGCCGAAGCCGTCGTCGTCGAAGGCGCGCAGCGGCAGGCGGTAACGGTCGGCGAGCACTCGCCCCGCGTACTCCTCCACAACGCCCCCTGCCTCGCCCGGTGGTCACCGGGCGTCACATCCGTTCGCACACGGTCCGCAAGCACTCACGATACGTGCAGAACGGGTCCCCGAGTCAGGACTTGGGCTTGAACGTCTGTGTGAACGTCCGCCACGTGGACTTGCGCAGCGCGCTGCCCCAGTCGGCGTCCTTCGCGGTGTACATCAGCGCGTAGCCCTGCGAGCCGTTCACCACGAAACCGCGGTCTATCGTGCGGTACTTGGTGCCGCCGTCGACGTAGGTGAACTCCCAGTCGGCCGTGTTCCAGCCGCGGTACTCGACGGCCCCTATCCTGATCCGGTCGTACTGGGAGCGGCGCATGTAGTTCTCCTGGTTGCGCCAGTCGCCGACCGGGTCGTCCTTGGGCGTGCTGGTCCAGCCGACGAGCAGCTTCTGCCCCTTCGGGCCGTTGAAGCGGGCGCCGGCCGCGCTCGTCGACGCGTACTTCCAGCCCTTGGGCAGGCCGATGGAGAAGCCCTGCGGGTGGCGGTAGATCTGCTCGGCGGTGCTGCCGTTCGAGCCGTCGGTGTCGCTGCCGGGCGAGGCGCCCTGGCCGGCGCCGCTGTCACCGGAGGCGTCGTCGTCGGGCTTGCCGCTCGGCTCGGCGGTGCTGTCGCCGGAGCCCTGGGCGTGGTCGTCGGCGCCCTGGCCCTTGTCCCCCGTGCCCTTGCCCGAGTCCTGTCCCTTGGCGTCGTCGCCGCCACTGGCACCGGCGGAGGCGGCCGTGCCGCCGCCCTTGGTGCCGGAGTCGTCGCCGCCCTTGAGGGACAGCGCCAGGATGCTGCCGAGCACCAGGACGGCCGCGACGACCGCGGCGATCACCAGCGTGCGGCGCGGTACGACGTCGGTGATCGACGCCTTGGCGGGGGTGCGCGGCGGGGTCGCGGGCTGTGCCGGGCCGCCCGTGACGGTCGTGGTGGCCGCGCCGTCCTTGGCGCGGGACGCGGCCGCCGCGTTGCGGACCGACCTCAGCGCGCCGCGCAGCCGCTCGGCGGCCTCGCCCTTGGCGGCGACACCGGTCGCCGCGGCGGGGGCGACGGCCGGACCCGACTTGGCGGGACGCTTCTTCAGCTTCGGCGGCAGGGGCGGCAGCGGTACGACCTTGGTGGCCTCGACCGGCTCCGGCTCGGGGGCGGGGGCGGGCTTCGGCTCCGGGGCGTGCAGCACCTCGGTGAGCAGCGCGCGGGCGCCGGCGTCGTCGAGTCGCTGGTCCGGGTCCTTGGCGAGCAGCCCGTAGATGACCGGCTCCAGCGGTCCCGCGTTCTGCGGCGGGTCGACCGGCTCGGTCATCACGGCGGTCAGCGTCGCGATCGCCGACCCCTTGTCGTACGGGGGGATGCCCTCGACGGAGGCGTAGAGCAGGCCGCCGAGGGACCACAGGTCGGCGGCGGGGCCGGGCTTGTGGCCGCGGGCGCGCTCGGGCGAGATGTAGGAGGGGGCGCCGACGAGCATGCCGGTGGAGGTGATGGACGGGTCGCCCTCCACCTGGGCGATGCCGAAGTCGGTGAGGACGACGCGGCCGTCCTCGGCGATCAGCACGTTGGACGGCTTCACGTCGCGGTGCAGGATGCCCTCGCGGTGCGCGGCGCGCAGCACGTCGAGGATGGCGAGGCCGACCTCCGCGGCGCGGCGGGGGTCGAGCAGGCCGTCCTCGCGGACGGCCTCGGCGAGGGACTTGCCCTCGATGAGCTCCATGACGATCCAGGGGCGGTCGTCCTCTTCGACCACGTCAAAGACCGTCACCGCGCCGTTGTTCCGGATCCGGGCGATGGCCTTCGCCTCGCGCAGGGTCCGGGTGATCAGGCGGCGCTTCTCGTCCTCGTCGATCGCGGACGGGAAGCGCAGCTCCTTGACGGCGACGGTACGGCCGAGCGTCTCGTCCTTCGCGCGCCATACGGTGCCCATGCCGCCCCGGCCGAGCACCTCGCCGAGCCGGTACCGCCCGGAAAGCAGCCGCCCTTCGACTTTGGACGGCGTGTCGTCCACCCGCCGGGGATCCTTGGCCTTCCCGCCCTGACCGGCCTTGGAGTCGCGGCCGGGCTTGGAGTCCTGGCCGGCCTTCGAGTCCTGGCTGCCCTTGACGTCCTGGGCCGCCTTGAAGTCCTGGCCGCCCTTGACGTCCTGAGCCGCCTCGGAGTCCTGGCCGCCTTTGACGTCCTGGGCCGCCTTGGCATCCTGGGCCGCGTCACTGTCCCGGCCGGTCTTGGCGTCCAGGCCGGGATCGGCGTCCTGGGGCGCCTTGGCGTCCTCGGGGGCCGGGGCATCCTTGGGGGGCCGGGCGTCCTGAGAGTCCCGACGCGTGCTGTTGTCCTGACGGGCCTCGCCCGCCCGCTCCGCCTCCGACACTGCGTCCCCTCTGCAACCCGCCCTGACAGAGCCTTCATTGTCCCTCACCCGGGGACCGTCCGGCGCCCAGGGTGGCCCCCGGCGCGGCTGTCAGGAACGTCCGGTTGCGCCCGATGAAGAGCGGTCCGCCACGTTCCGCCTCCGCACCGGGCCCCACTCTTCCGCTCCGCGCAACGGGTGGCAAGCCCTGTCTTGAGGCGCGGGCACGCCTGAACTCGGCGAGTACGTGGCCGAGTTCCCGCCCCTGATCCGGCCGCCCCAGCCCTTTGGGAGGCCCGCCCCACGGGCTCTCGCCGTGGGCGCCGAGCATCTCGGCCGGCTGCCGCGCCATCGTGGTTGCTCGCGCAGTTCCCCGCGCCCCTGACGGGACGCCACCACCCCGGCGCCCAGAGGATCCCGCGGACAGCCGCGCCACCGGCTCTCGCCGTGACGCCGAGCACCTCCGCCGACTGCCGCGCCATCGTGGCTGCTCGCGCAGTTCCCCGCGCCCCTGACGGGGCGCCATCGCCCCGTCAGCCAGAAGACCGCGGGCAGCCCGCACCACAGGCTCTCGACACAGGCGCCGAGCATCCACGCCGACTGCCGCGCCGTCGTGGTTGCTCGCGCAGTTCCCCGCGCCCCTGGAAGGCATGCGGCTTTGCCGCGCCTTCCCCCGACCACAGGCACCCCGCACCTTGAGCGGGGAAATGCGACGCGAAGCGTCTGCATTTCAGGGGCGCGGGGAACTGCGCGACCAGCCCCCACCGGCCCGCACCTCCGGCTCTCACCGTAGGCGCCGAGCATCACCCCCGGCCACCGCGCCATCGTGGCCGAGCGCGTAGTTCCCCGCGCCCCGGCACCAAGAGGGGCGCGGCCGAAAGGACCCGGTTACGGCGCCGCGATGTCCGGCGCCCCCAGGCGTGCCGCGTCCGCCGTCAGGTCGTCCGGCTGGAGCTGGGACTCGCGCTCCGCCTCCACCCGCTTCTCGTAGTGCTCGACCTCCCGCTCGACCTGGTCCTTGTCCCAGCCGAGCACCGGCGCCATGAGCTCCGCCGCCTCCTTCGCGCACCGCGTCCCCCGGTCGAAGGTCTCGATGGAGATGCGCGTACGCCGGGTCAGGACGTCGTCGAGGTGCCGCGCCCCCTCGTGCGAGGCCGCGTACACGACCTCGGCCCGCAGATAGTCCTCGGCGCCACCGAGCGGCGCCCCGAGCCCGGGGTCCTCGCCGATGAGCGCGAGCACCTCCTCGGCCAACGCGCCGTACCGGTTGAGCAGATGCTCGACCCGCACCACGTGCAGCCCGGTCTGCGCAGCGATCCGCGCCCGCGCGTTCCACAGCGCCCGGTACCCCTCCGCCCCCGCCAGCGGCACGTCCTCCGTGACGCACTCCGCGACCCGCTGGTCGAGCGCGTGCACCGCCTCGTCGACGGCGTCCTTCGCCATGACCCGGTACGTCGTGTACTTGCCGCCCGCCACGACGACGAGCCCGGGCACCGGATGCGCGACGGTGTGCTCGCGCGACAGCTTGCTCGTGGCGTCGGACTCCCCGGCGAGCAGCGGCCGCAGGCCCGCGTAGACCCCCTCGACGTCGTCCCGCGTGAGCGGCACCCCGAGCACCGAGTTCACGTGCTCCAGCAGATAGTCGATGTCGGCGCTCGAGGCCGCCGGGTGCGCCTTGTCGAGGTCCCAGTCCGTGTCGGTCGTGCCGATGATCCAGTGCCGCCCCCACGGAATGACGAACAGCACGCTCTTCTCCGTACGGAGAATGAGTCCCGTCGTCGAGTTGATCCGGTCCTTGGGGACGACGAGGTGGATGCCCTTGGAGGCGCGCACGTGGAACTGGCCGCGCTCGCCGACCATCGCCTGCGTGTCGTCGGTCCACACGCCCGTCGCGTTGACCACCTGCCGGGCGCGGATCTCGTACTCGCCGCCGCCCTCCCCGTCCCGCACCCGCGCCCCGACGACCCGCTCGCCCTCCCGCAGGAACCCGGTGACCCGGGCCCGGTTGGCGACCTTGGCGCCGTACATGGCGGCGGTGCGCACCAGCGTGGCGACGTAGCGGGCGTCGTCCATCTGGGCGTCGTAGTACTGGAGCGCGCCCACGAGCGCGTCCTTCTTGAGGCAGGGCGCCACGCGCAGCGCGTGCTTGCGACTGAGGTGCCGGTGCATGGGCAGGCCGCGCCCGTGCCCGCGGGCCATGGACATCGCGTCGTAGAGCGCGACGCCGGAGCCCGCGTAGAGCCGCTCCCAGCCCTTGTGCTGGAGCGGGTACAGGAACGGCACGGGCTTGACGAGGTGCGGCGCGAGCCGTTCGAGCAGCAGTCCGCGCTCCTTCAGCGCCTCCCGCACGAGCGCGAAGTCCAGCATCTCCAGATACCTGAGTCCGCCGTGGATCAGCTTGCTGGAGCGGCTGGACGTGCCGGACGCCCAGTCGCGCGCCTCGACGAGCCCCGTGGACAGTCCGCGGGTGACCGCGTCGAGCGCGGTGCCCGCGCCGACCACCCCGGCGCCCACGACGAGAATGTCCAGCTCACGCTCGGCCATGCCCGCGAGGGCCTCCGCGCGCTCCTCGGGTCCCAGTGCCGCTGCCTTCATGCTGCTGCCTCCCGCTGTCGTCGGCCGCCGCCTTCACCGCCAGATGTACCCGGGCCGGCCGGTGTCACCCCCGGTGCGGCATGCTCCCGATTCTGTCCCGGCTGCCCGATTCCGGCCACCACTGTCCCGCCGCCTGTGGACAACCCCGACGGCTTCCGGCCGCGCCCCACCCGCGCGTACCCCGGTTCGGCGACATGCGACAGGCCATGATCGCGCAATGCCACATAACGGTCATATTTACTCCTAGTCTGACTGTGCGCTCGCCCGTCCTGTCCACAGGGCTTGCGCCCTCGTCCCGCTCCGGCTAAAGGCCGGTCCGTCTCCCGGGAAGGACGCACCAGCCATGCCCGCAGACCTCGCCGTCATCGGCCTCGGCCACCTCGGCCTGCCCCTCGCCCAGGCCGCCGTCACCGCCGGCATCGCGACCGTCGGCCACGACCAGGTGCGCGCCCGCGACCTGGCCGCGGGGCGGCTCCCCTGCGACAGCGACGGCACGGCCCTGACCGCCGCCGACATCCGCCGCATGCTCGCCACCGGCTTCCGCCCCACCGCCAACCCGGCCGAGCTGGCCCGGGTCCGCACCGCCGTGATCTGTGCCCCGACCCCACCGGGCCCCGACGGCACCCCGAGCCTGACCCAGGTCCTCGACGCGACCCGCACCCTCGCCGCGCACCTGCGCCCGCACACCACCGTCGTCGTCGAGTCGCCGGTCCCGCCCGGCGCCACGGAGACCCTGCTCCTGCCCGTCCTCGAGGAGGGCTCCGGGCTGCGCGCCGGCCGCGACTTCCACCTCGCGCACGCCCCCGGCCGGGTCGACCCGGGCAGCCGCTCGCACCCGTACACCGCGACGCCCAAGGTGATCGGCGGCCTCACCCCCGCCTGCACCGAGTCCGCCGCCGCCTTCTACAGCCGGCTCACCGACAAGGTCGTACGGGCCCGCGGCCCCCGCGAGGCCGAGACCGTCCACCTCCTGGAGACCAACTACCGGCACGTCAACATCGCGCTGGTCAACGAGATGGCCGTGCTCTGCCACGACCTCGGCGTAGACCTGTGGGACGTCATCCGCTGCGCCGAGACCAAGCCCTTCGGCTTCCAGGCCTTCCGCCCCGGCCCCGGCGTCGGCGGCCACGCCCTCCCCCAGGACCTGACCTCCCCCCACCTGCCCACCCGCCCGCTGCGCATGGTCGAACTGGCCCGCCAGGTCAACGACCACATGCCGACCTACGTCGTCCAGCGCGCCGCCGCCCTCCTCAACGAGCACGGCAAGTCGGCCCGCGGCGCCCGCGTCCTGCTCCTCGGCGTCACCTACAAGCCCGACCTCGCCGACCAGCAGGCCACCCCGGCCGAGGAGATCGCCACCCGCCTCATGCAGTTCGGCGCGTCCGTCAGCTACCACGACCCGTACGTCCCGTCCTGGAACGTGCTGGCCCGCCCGGTCCCCCGCGCCGACTCCCTCTACGAGGCGGCCGCCGACGCCGACCTGACGATCCTGCTCCAGCCGCACCGCACGTACGACCTCCAGGGCCTCGCGGTCAAGGCCCAACTCCTCCTGGACACCAGAGGCGTCACTCCGGCGGGGGCGGCCCACCGTCTCTGACTGCTACTGTGCGGCCCCGCTGCGTACATCCGTACCAGTGTTCACTCACATGGGGGACCGCATGACCCAGCCGCCACCGCCACAGGACAACAACAACCCCTACGCCCAGCAGCAGCCGCAGCAGCCCGGCTACGGCTACCCGCAGCAGCAGCCGCCCGCCCCGGGCCAGCCCTACGCCCCGTTCCCCCAGCAGCAGGGCCAGGCCCCGATGGGCTTCCCGCCCCCGCCGGCCGCCCGCAGCGGCAACACCGGCCTGGCGATCCTCGCCGCCGTGGTCGTCGCCCTCGTGCTCGCCGGGATCTACGGCGCCATCATGAAGGCCACCGAGCACGAGATCGGCTACGCGGCCGTGGCCGTCGGCGCCGTCGTCGGCTTCACCGCGGGCAAGATCGGCGGCCGCAACGAGGCCCTGCCCTTCATCTGCGCCGTGATCTCCCTGGTCGCCGTGTACCTCGGCCAGATATCCGGCCTCGCGATGGCCTTCGCGGACTACGCGAACATCGGCTTCTTCGAGGCCCTCTTCGACCACTTCGAGATCATCAACGAGGCCTGGAAGTCGGAGTCCGACGTCCTGACCTATGTCTTCATGGCGGTCGGCGCCATCGCGGCGTTCGGCAGCTCGAAGAAGGCCGCGCTGTAAGCAGCGCTCACCACATATGAGCGGGGCCCCACCGGATCGGTGGGGCCCCGCTCATGTCCTGCTACGACACAGCGTCAGCGACGGTGCTGGGAGTCAGCCACCGTGACCTCGACCCTCTGGAACTCCTTGAGCTCGCTGTAGCCGGTCGTGGCCATCGCGCGCTTGAGGGCGCCGAAGAAGTTCATCGAGCCGTCAGGGCGGTGCGACGGGCCCGTGAGGACCTCCTCCGTCGTGCCGACCGTGCCGAGGTCGACCTTCTTGCCGCGCGGCACGTCCTCGTGGACGGCCTCCATGCCCCAGTGGTGACCGCGACCCGGCGCGTCCGTCGCGCGGGCGAGCGGCGAGCCCATCATCACGGCGTCCGCGCCGCAGGCGATGGCCTTGGGCAGGTCGCCGGACCAGCCCACGCCGCCGTCGGCGATGACGTGCACGTAGCGGCCGCCGGACTCGTCCATGTAGTCGCGGCGCGCGGCGGCGACGTCGGCCACCGCGGTCGCCATCGGCACCTGGATGCCCAGCACGTTGCGCGTGGTGTGCGCGGCGCCGCCGCCGAAGCCGACGAGGACACCGGCCGCGCCGGTCCGCATCAGGTGCAGCGCGGCGGTGTACGTGGCGCAGCCGCCGACGATGACCGGCACGTCCAGCTCGTAGATGAACTGCTTCAGGTTCAGCGGCTCGGCGGCACCGGAGACGTGCTCGGCCGAGACCGTCGTGCCGCGGATGATGAACAGGTCGACGCCCGCGTCCACCACGGCCTTGGAGAACTCGGCGGTGCGCTGCGGGGAGAGCGCGGCGGCGGTGACGACACCGGAGTCGCGCACCTCCTTGATGCGCTGCTTGATCAGGTCGGCCTGGATCGGGGCCGAGTAGATCTCCTGGAGGCGGCGCGTGGCGGTCTCCGGGTCCAGCTCCGTGATCTCGTCGAGCAGCGGCTGCGGGTCCTCGTACCGGGTCCACAGACCCTCGAGGTTCAGCACGCCGAGGCCGCCGAGCTCACCGATGCGGATCGCGGTGGCGGGCGAGACGACGGAGTCCATCGGGGCCGCGAGGAACGGCAGCTCGAAGCGGTAGGCGTCGATCTGCCAGGCGATCGAGACCTCCTTCGGATCGCGGGTGCGCCGGCTCGGCACGACGGCGATGTCGTCGAAGGCGTACGCGCGGCGGCCGCGCTTGCCGCGCCCGATCTCGATCTCAGTCACGTTGTGGGGCCTTTCCCTCTTGGTCTGCGCGTACCAGTATCCCCGACACGCGCGTGAGGGGCGGCCCCGGAGTGTCCGGGACCGCCCCTCATGGGCGTACGGCTACTTGCGGCTGTAGTTCGGCGCCTCGACCGTCATCTGGATGTCGTGCGGGTGGCTCTCCTTGAGACCCGCCGACGTGATGCGGACGAACTTGCCGTTGGCCTGCAGGTCCGGCACGGTGCGGCCGCCGACGTAGAACATCGACTGGCGCAGTCCGCCGGTGAGCTGGTGGACGACCGAGGACAGCGGGCCGCGGTAGGGCACCTGGCCCTCGATGCCTTCGGGGATCAGCTGCTCGTCGGAGGCGACGCCCTCCTGGAAGTAGCGGTCCTTCGAGAACGACTTGCGCTCGCCGCGCGTCTGCATGGCGCCCAGCGAGCCCATGCCGCGGTACGACTTGAACTGCTTGCCGTTGATGAACATCAGCTCGCCCGGCGACTCCTCGCAGCCCGCGAGCAGCGAGCCGAGCATCACGGTGTCGGCGCCCGCGACGAGCGCCTTGGCGATGTCGCCCGAGTACTGCAGGCCGCCGTCGCCGATGACCGGGACACCGGCCGCCTTCGCGGCGAGCGAGGCCTCGTAGATGGCGGTGACCTGCGGGACGCCGATACCGGCGACCACGCGGGTGGTGCAGATGGAGCCCGGGCCGACGCCGACCTTGATGCCGTCGACGCCCGCGTCGATGAGCGCCTGGGCGCCGTCGCGCGTCGCGATGTTGCCACCGATGACGTCGACGCCCGCGTGGTTGGACTTGATCTTGGCGACCATGTCGCCGACGAGGCGCGAGTGGCCGTGCGCGGTGTCGACGACGATGAAGTCGACGCCCGCCTCGATCAGCGCCTGGGCGCGCTCGAAGGCGTCACCGGCGACACCGACGGCGGCACCGACGAGCAGCCGGCCCCCGGAGTCCTTCGCGGCGTTCGGGTACTTCTCCGCCTTGACGAAGTCCTTGACGGTGATGAGGCCCTTGAGGACGCCCGCCTCGTCGACCAGCGGAAGCTTCTCGATCTTGTGGCGGCGCAGCAGCTCCATGGCGTCGACGCCGGAGATGCCGACCTTGCCGGTCACGAGCGGCATCGGCGTCATGACCTCGCGCACCTGCCGGGTGCGGTCGGACTCGAAGGCCATGTCGCGGTTGGTGACGATGCCGAGCAGCTTGCCCGCCGGGTCGGTCACCGGGACGCCGGAGATCCGGAACTTGGCACAGATCGCGTCGGCCTCGCCGAGCGTCGCGTCCGGGTGCACCGTGATCGGGTCGGTGACCATGCCGGACTCGGAGCGCTTGACCAGGTCCACCTGGTTCGCCTGGTCCTGGATGGACAGGTTGCGGTGCAGCACGCCGACGCCGCCCTGCCGCGCCATGGCGATCGCCATGCGGGACTCGGTGACCTTGTCCATCGCCGCGGACAGCAGCGGGATGTTCACCTTGACGTTCTTGGACACGTGCGAGGAAGTGTCGATGTCGTCGGGCGCCATGTCCGACGAGCCCGGCAGCAGCAGCACGTCGTCGTAGGTCAGCCCGAGTGTCGCGAATTTAGCGGGCACTCCGTCGACGTTTGCAGTCATGACACCTTCCCCAAATGGCCTTGATCGGTGCGGATGTCCATGCTAACGGGAACAGGACCCGTCTCATTCCACGAGCAAGATCATCGGCAGACTTTGTACGTTCACACGTCTGCCACAGGGGTCGTGCGTCACCTGGCCGCTACGGCCGGATTCACTGCTCCGCCAGGGCTCGCAGGCGGCTGAGCGCGCGGTGCTGGGCGACCCGGACGGCGCCGGGTGACATGCCCAACATCTGCCCGGTCTCCTCCGCGGTGAGCCCGACAGCGATGCGCAGCAGGAGCAGCTCCCGCTGGTTCTCCGGAAGGTTGGCGAGCAGTTTCTTCGCCCATGCGGCGTCACTGCTGAGCAGCGCGCGCTCCTCCGGGCCGAGAGAGTCGTCGGGCCGCTCGGGCATCTCGTCGGAGGGCACGGCCGTGGACCCGGGCCCGCGCATGGCCGCGCGCTGCAGGTCGGCGACCTTGTGCGCGGCGATGGCGAAGACGAAGGCCTCGAAGGGCCGGCCGGTGTCCTTGTAGCGCGGCAGGGCGAGGAGCACCGCGACGCAGACCTCCTGCGCGAGGTCCTCCACGAAGTGCCGCGCGTCCCCCGGGAGCCGCGACAGCCGCGTGCGGCAGTAGCGGATGGCCAGGGGATGGACGTGCGCGAGCAGATCGTGCGTGGCCTGCTCGTCGCCGTCGACGGCGCGGCCGACGAGTGTGCCGATGCCCCCCTGAGGGGTCACTGTCTCGTCGTCGCGCATCGATCCATGGTGCCTTGCCGAGGCGCGGTCCGCGGCACCGCGCCCCTGGTTGTGCACCGAAGCGTTATGGACAGAAGCGTCATGGACAGGTGCGCCGGAACTCATCTCCTGCGCCCTCCCCTCTCGCTGACCCTGTTCGCCCGACTCGTCGTTCCCGAGGAACTCCACACATCAAGGATGCGGCATCCGACGCGAAACGAGACAGCGACGCCCACGCCGAACGTCTCCGGGGCGCACGAAGTGCGCCTGAGGGGGCGCGGGGAACTGCGCGACCAGCCACGACGGCGGGCCAGTCGCGCGAGAACGACCACCAACCCCGAGCCTCAGGCGTTATCGAACGAGCCCCCACCGGAAACCCAGCGCGACCGCGTGCGCCCGGTCGGACGCGCCGAGCTTCTTGAACAAGCGCCGGGCATGCGTCTTCACGGTGTCCTCGGAGAGGAAGAGCTCGCGCCCGATCTCCGCGTTGGACCGCCCGTGGCTCATCCCCTCGAGCACCTGGATCTCGCGCGCGGTGAGCGTGGGCGCGGCGCCCATCTCGGCCGAGCGGAGCCGGCGCGGGGCGAGCCGCCACGTCGGGTCGGCGAGCGCCTGCGTCACCGTGGCCCGCAGCTCGGCGCGCGAGGCGTCCTTGTGCAGGTATCCACGGGCACCGGCGGCGACCGCGAGGGCCACGCCGTCCAGGTCCTCGGCCACGGTGAGCATGATGATGCGCGCACCGGGGTCGGCGGACAGCAGCCGCCGGACCGTCTCGACGCCGCCCAGACCGGGCATGCGTACGTCCATCAGAATCAGGTCCGAGCGGTCGGCGCCCCAGCGGCGGAGGACTTCCTCGCCGTTGGCCGCGGTCGTCACGCGCTCGACGCCGGGCACGGTCGCGACCGCGCGGCGGAGCGCTTCTCGGGCAAGCGGGGAGTCGTCGCAGACGAGGACGGATGTCATGACCGTCCTCCGCAGCTGATGCGCGTCACCTTGAGCCTCCAGGCTGGTACGAAATCGTCACCTGTGCGGTCGACCCTCTCCGAGCGATCCGGACATCTGCCCGAACCCCTCGGTGTTGCAACCGCCTCTGCACTCTCAACGACGGTCACCCGAAAGAGTTACGGGTCGGACGGCCTGGTTCGGCACTCTACGTGAGGGGCCGCACACGGCAAGGGCAGCGCGGCGTACTCACAAGGTTTCCCCACAACCTATGCCCCATTCGGCCGCTTTTCTTCCCATCCGCTGGTGTCTGTAGCTAGATTCTCAATGAGTCATATTTTCATCTCCTTAGACAGTAGATGTACGGTCATGGGCACCGTATCCGCGTCACAACGGCTACAAGGGGACAACGCAATGGCAGATTTCTCCCGCCTTCCCGGACCGAACGCAGATCTGTGGGACTGGCAGCTCCTCGCGGCCTGCCGCGGGGTCGACAGCTCGCTCTTCTTTCACCCGGAGGGCGAGCGGGGGGCGGCGCGCAGCGCCCGTGAGAACTCGGCCAAAGAGGTGTGCATGAGGTGCCCCGTACGTGCAGAGTGCGCAGCTCACGCGCTACAGGTGCGTGAGCCGTACGGCGTGTGGGGCGGCTTGACCGAGGACGAACGCGAAGAACTCATGGGACGGGCGCGCAACCGGCTCGTCACGGCGTCGGCGGGGGGTGCGGGGCGCCCGGCGACCAGTTCGGCCGGCCACTGAGGGACCGCCGAGGAACCACTGAAGGAACGTTTTTGCACACCGGACGGGCCTGGGCGCGCTGCGGCGCGCCCGGGCCCGCGGTGTTTCCCGCGCGCCGGCGGATCAGCGCGTGGCGGCACGCGCCAGATGGTCGAGCGTCGCCGCGACGGCCGGCACCTGGGCCAGATCCGGCAGGGTGAGCGCGACGATCTCGCGCTGCACGGGCGGCTCCACCGTCACTGTGCGTGCACCCTTGGGCCGAACAGACTCGATGGCCAGTTCGGGCAGGACCGCCACGCCGAGACCCGCGCCGACGAGTCCGACCACGGCCGGATAGTCGTCCGTGGCGAAGTCGATGCGCGGCGTGAAGCCCGCCTCCCGGCACACCTCCACCAGCTGACGGCGGCAGCGGGGGCAGCCCGCGATCCAGGGCTCGTCGGCGAACGCGTCGATGGTCACCGAGCCCGCGCCCGCCAGCGCGTGCGCCTCGGGCACCAGGCCGACCAGGCGGTCGGCGAGCAGCGGCCGTACGACGAGGTCGTCCCACTCCTCCTTGGCCTGCGCCCCCTCGCCCTCCCGTCTCCCACCACCACCCTTCTCCTGAGGCGCTTCGCGCCGCCCCTCATATCGGAACGCGAGCGCCACGTCGCAGTCGCCCTCGCGCAGCATCTCGACCGAGCGCGGCGGCTCGGCCTCGACCAGCGACACGCGCGTGCCGGGGTGCTCGGCGCGCAGGGCGGCCAGTGCGGTCGGTACGAGCGTCGAACTGCCGCTGGGGAAGGAGACGAGCCGGACCCGGCCCGCGCGCAGGCCCGCGATCGCGGCGACCTCCTCCTCCGCGGCGGTGAGCCCGGCGAGGATGCCCGCCGCGTGCCGCACGAGGGCCTCGCCGGCCTGGGTCAGGCGCATCTCGCGGCCGGTACGGATGAGCAGGGGGGTGCCGGCCGAGGACTCCAGGGCCTTCATCTGCTGGCTGACCGCGGGCTGGGTGCAGCCCAGTTCGCGGGCCGCCGCGGAGAAGGAGCCGGTGGCGGCGACGGCGCGCAGGACACGGAGATGACGAGCCTCGATCATTCCTCAAGCATAAGCGGAGCTTGGGGTTGGCGCCGATTAATGCATGGCGGCTTTGGATCGGAGTCCCGTAGCGTGCGCTGTCATGAAGCTTCTGTCTCTCAATCTGGGCCGCCCCAAGGCCGTGGAGTACACCGATCAGGCCGAGGGCGTGACCGGTATCGACAAGCAGCCCGTCGAGGGGCCCGTCCGGGTGGCGGCGCCCGGGGAGCGCGGGGTCGGCGGGAGCGGCCTGGCCGGGGACGCGGTGTGCGACCTGCGCTATCACGGCGGGGACCACCAGGCCGTGTACGCGTTCGCGCGCGAGGACCTGGACGGCTGGGAGCGGGCCCTGGGCCGGGCGCTGCCGAGCGGCTGCTTCGGGGAGAACCTCACGACGGAGGGCGTCGACGTGTCGGGCGCCCGGATCGGCGAGCGCTGGCGGGTCGGCTCCGAGCTGCTCCTCGAAGTGGCCTCGGGCCGGATCCCGTGCCGCACGTTCCAGGGGCACCTGGGCGAGCAGGGCTGGGTCAAGCGGTTCACGCAGGAGGGGGCGCCGGGGGCGTACCTGCGGGTGATCGAGCCGGGAGAGATCCGGGCCGGGGACCCGATCGAGGTCGTGCACCGGCCGGAGCACGAGGTGACGGTGGCCTTCCAGTTCCGCGCGGTGACGGTCGAACGGGCTTTGCTACCGCGGGTGTTGGCGGCCGGGGACGCGCTGAGCCCCGACACCGCGCGGGCGGCGCGGGAGTACGTGGCCAAGTACGGCTCGGGGGACGCCTCTTGAGCCGGGGCGCCTCTTAAGGGAGAACCCGGCCGGGAGTGGGGGCGGGGATCGGGGTCGGCTCCGGGGCCGTCCCCGATGTGCCGGGACGGGCCCCGACGGGACGCTCGGCGCATGGCCCACACCGACCGAAAGTCCCCCGGCAGACGCCGCCTGCGCCGTGTCCTCGTCGTCCTCGGCTCCCTCGTCGCCGTCCTCGCCCTCGCGATCGGCGCGGGGGTGTGGTGGCTGTGGTCCGACGCGAAGGTGACGACGGCCGGCCGGACGACGTTCACGAACGAACTGGCGATCCCGCCGCTCGCGAAGTCCCACGTCGACAAGAGGACCGGGCGGCGCGTCTTCGACCTGCGGATGCGGGCGGGCGAGACCGAGTTCCGCCCCGGCCGCAAGACGCCGACCTGGGGCTTCAACGGGACCTATCTGGGCCCCACGCTGCGCGCGAAGCGCGGCGAACGGGTCGAGGTCCGGGTCCGCAACTCCCTCGACGAGGCCTCCACCGTGCACTGGCACGGCATGCACCTGCCCGCCCGGATGGACGGCGGCCCGCACCAGATGGTCCAGCCGGGCGCCCGCTGGTCCCCGAACTGGCGGATCGACCAGCCCGCGGCCACCCTCTGGTACCACCCGCATCCGCACGGGAAAACGGAACGGCACGTGCAGCGCGGGCTCGCCGGGATGTTCCTGCTGGACGACGAGAACAGCGAGCGGCTCGCGCTGCCGAAGCGGTACGGGGTGGACGACCTGCCGGTCGTGGTGCAGGACGTGAAGTTCGACGGGGACCGCTTCGACCACGGCCACGGACTGATGCAGAACATCGGCTTCCTCGGCGACCGCACCATGGTCAACGGCACCCTGGACCCGTACCGGACGGTCCACGACGAGCGCGTACGGCTGCGCCTTCTCAACGCCTCCACCGCGCGCACGTACGACTTCGGCTTCTCCGACGGGCGGGGCGTCGCGCTCGTCGGCACGGACGGCGGGCTCCTCGAACGGCCCGCGGCCATGCGGCGCGTACGGCTGTCGCCCGGTGAACGGGCCGAGGTCGTGGTGCGGATGCGGGCCGGGGAGCGGGCGGTGCTGCGCGGCTTCCCGCTGGGCTCGGGGTACGGGGACGCGTGGCAGAAGCGGTTCGGGGGCGGCGACGACTCGTTCGACGTACTGCAACTGCGGGCCGCGTCCCGGCTGCGCCCCTCCCCCGACGTCCCCGCGAAGCTCGCCGGGACCGAGCTGCCGGACCCCGCCGACGCCGTGCGCTCCCGGTTCTTCGACCTGGAGATGGGCGGGATCAACGGCCGGGCGATGAAGAGGGACCGGGTGGACGCGACGGTGACCCGGGGCACCACCGAGGTCTGGACGGTGCGCAACGACAACGGCATGCCGCACAACTTCCATGTCCACGACGTGCAGTTCAGGGTCGTGGAGGTGAACGGCGCGCCGCCGCCCGCCGCGCTGCGCGGCCGCAAGGACACGGTCCTGATCCCGAGCGGGACGACGGTGAAGCTGGCGCTGCGCTTCGACGGCGGGCCCGAATTCGCCGACCCCGACACGCCGTTCATGTACCACTGCCATCTGCTGTACCACGAGGACGGCGGAATGATGGGCCAGTTCGTGGTCGTCGACAAGGGCGGCCGGGCCGGCACTCCGAAGGGCGGCGGGCACGCGGGGCACTGATCGCTCACTACCCTTGCCCCATGACTACGGCACTGATCACCGGATCCACCGCGGGCATCGGCGCCGCGTTCGCCAGGCGCCTGGCCGCCGACGGCCACAACCTGGTCCTCGTGGCCCGCGACACGAAGCGGCTCCGGGAGCAGGCCACCGAACTGCACGACGGGCACGGCATCGAGGCCGAGGTCCTCTCCGCGGACCTGTCGACGGACGAGGGCATCGCGGCGGTCGAGGAGCGGCTGCGTGACCGCCGCTCCCCCGTCGACCTCCTCGTCAACAACGCGGGCTTCGGCAACAAGGGCCGTTATCTCGACGTCCCGATGGCCGACGAGCTGACGATGCTGAAGGTGCACATCGAGGCGGTGCTGCGGCTGACCTCGGCGGCGACCGAGTCGATGCGGGAGCGCGGGCGCGGCGGCGTGATCAACGTGGCGTCGGTCGCGGCGTTCGTGCCGCGCGGCACGTACGGGGCGTCCAAGGCGTGGGTCGTGCAGTTCACGCAGGGCGCGGCGAAGGACCTGGCGGGCAGCGGCGTCCGCCTGATGGCGCTGTGCCCCGGCTTCGTGCGGACGGAGTTCCACGAGCGGGCCGGCATGGGCACGGACAACATCCCGAAGTGGATGTGGCTCGACGCGGACAAGCTGGTCGCGGCGGCCCTGGCCGACCTCTCCCGCGGCAAGACCCTCTCGATCCCCGACCCCCGCTACAAGGCCCTGATGGGCGTCGTGAAGGTGACCCCGCGCCCGCTGCTCGGCGGCCTCACGTCGCGGACGGGGCGCAAGTACGGGCCTCAGTAGTCAGGCCCGCGGGACGGTGAGCTCGCGCAGGGGGGCGCCGCCGTCGACGAAGAGGCGGGCGGTGGGGGTGGTGGCCTCGGCGATGCGGGTGAGGGCGCGGCGGCCCGCCTCCGGGTGGCGGCCGTCCAGGGCTCCCACGCGCACGGCGAAGACGAGATCGTACGGTTCCTCGCCGTCCAGCAGGACGAAGTCCTCCGCGGCGACCTGCCGGACCGCGAGGCGCCCGGCGGCGATCTGCGCCGCCCCGGCGCGGCGGGCCTGCTCGACGGCGGTGGCGGAGCGGTCGACCGCCAGGACGAAGCCGGTGTCGAGCCGGTCGGCCACGGCGCGGGCGGCGACGCCGGGACCGCAGCCGATCTCCAGGACGCGGGAGTCGGGGCGGAGCGGCAGCGCGTCCACGATCGCGGCAAGGCGGGGGGACGGACGCGAGGTCATGACCTCAGGCTAGGGCGTGTGTCGAACGCGCCGAGGCCCGGCTCCCCGAAGTGCTTCGGGGAGCCGGGCCTCGTGAGACCTGGGAGGGTCAGTGGCTGTGACCGTGGCCGTGGCCGTGGCCCGCCTCGGCCTCCTCCTCGGCCGGCTTCTCGACGACCAGGGTCTCGGTCGTCAGGAGCAGGGAGGCGATGGAGGCCGCGTTCTCCAGGGCGGAGCGGGTGACCTTGACCGGGTCGATGACGCCGGCCTTGACCAGGTCGCCGTACTCGCCGGTCGCGGCGTTGAAGCCCTGGCCCTTGTCGAGCTCGGCGACCTTCGAGGTGATGACGTAGCCCTCGAGGCCGGCGTTCTCGGCGATCCAGCGCAGCGGCTCGACGGCGGCGCGGCGGACGACGGAGACGCCGGTGGCCTCGTCGCCGGTCTTGCCGAGGTTGTCCTCGAGGATCTTCACGGCGTGGACGAGCGCGGAGCCACCACCGGAGACGATGCCCTCCTCGACCGCGGCGCGGGTCGCGGAGATGGCGTCCTCCAGACGGTGCTTCTTCTCCTTGAGCTCGACCTCGGTCGCGGCACCGACCTTGATGACGCAGACGCCACCGGCGAGCTTCGCGAGGCGCTCCTGGAGCTTCTCGCGGTCCCAGTCGGAGTCCGTGTTCTCGATCTCGGCCTTGATCTGGTTGACGCGGCCGGCGACCTCGTCGGAGTTGCCGCCACCGTCGACGATCGTCGTGTCGTCCTTGGTGATGGTCACGCGACGGGCGGTGCCGAGCACGTCCAGACCGGCCTGGTCGAGCTTGAGGCCGACCTCCTCGGCGATGACGGTGGCACCGGTGAGGGTGGCCATGTCGCCGAGCATCGCCTTGCGGCGGTCACCGAAGCCGGGGGCCTTCACGGCGACGGCGTTGAACGTGCCGCGGATCTTGTTCACGACCAGGGTCGACAGGGCCTCGCCCTCGACGTCCTCGGCGATGATCAGCAGCGGCTTGGAGCCACCGGCCTGGATGACCTTCTCCAGGAGCGGGAGCAGGTCCTGGATGGACCCGATCTTGCCCTGGTGGATCAGGATGTACGGGTCGTCGAGGACGGCCTCCATACGCTCCTGGTCGGTGACGAAGTACGGGGACAGGTAGCCCTTGTCGAAGGCCATGCCCTCGGTGAAGTCCAGCTCCAGACCGAAGGTGTTGGACTCCTCGACGGTGATGACACCGTCCTTGCCGACCTTGTCCATCGCCTCGGCGATGAGCTCGCCGACCTGGCTGTCCTGGGCGGACAGACCGGCGACGGCGGCGATGTCGGACTTCGAGTCGATCGGGCGGGCGGTCGCGAGGAGGTCCTCGGACACGGCCTTGACCGCGGCGTCGATGCCCTTCTTCAGGGCGGCCGGGGAAGCGCCGGCGGCGACGTTGCGCAGGCCTTCCTTGACCAGAGCCTGGGCCAGCACGGTGGCGGTGGTCGTACCGTCACCCGCGATGTCGTTGGTCTTGGTCGCCACCTCCTTCACCAGCTGGGCGCCGAGGTTCTCGTACGGGTCCTCGACCTCGACCTCGCGGGCGATGGTCACACCGTCGTTGGTGATGGTGGGGGCGCCGAACTTCTTGTCGATGACGACGTTGCGGCCCTTGGGGCCGATCGTCACCTTGACCGTGTCGGCAAGCTTGTTGACGCCGCGCTCGAGGGCGCGACGGGCGTCCTCGTCGAACTTCAGGATCTTCGCCATGGGAGCGGTTCAGCCCTCTCGGAAAGCTAGGGGTGCTGCTGGGTGGTGAGCAACGAACCGCGCCCCCGACCCCGGCTTCTTACGATGCGGGTGCCAGGGGCGCAGATTCGAAACAAAGGTGCTGCTTCTCGACTTACTTCTCGACGATCGCGAGGACGTCGCGGGCCGAGAGGACGAGGTACTCGTCACCGTTGTACTTGACCTCGGTGCCGCCGTACTTGCTGTACAGCACGATGTCGCCGGTCTTGACGTCGAGCGGCAGGCGCTCGCCGTTCTCGAAGCGGCCCGGGCCCACGGCCAGGACGACGCCCTCCTGGGGCTTCTCCTTGGCGGTGTCCGGGATGACCAGGCCAGAGGCGGTGGTCTGCTCGGCGTCGAGCGGCTGGACCACAATGCGGTCCTCGAGCGGCTTGATGGCAACCTTGGAGCTGGTGGTCGTCACGATCCGACCTCCCCCTTCGGAGATCTCACGGGGTTAACTGTCTGAGGTGGCGACCAGGTGGATCCGTCGTCGCGGGTGCCGGATCTGCCCGTCGCTGTGTTGGCACTCTCCAGTGGTGAGTGCCAGGGCCGAGACTATGACCGCGATTAGCACTCGGTCAAGCGGAGTGCCAAATGCCTGCGGCGCGGCGTGGGGTTTTCGGGGCGGCTTCGCCGATCCGGGGGGGCGCCGCGGGGGTGCTTGATCGTTGCCGGGTGCCGGCCGGTGGGGCTTCTCGCGCAGTTCCCCGAGCCCCTGAAGGCATGCGCTGCGCGCAGCCTTCAGGGGCTCGTCAGATGTAGTCCTCCAGTTTGGCGACCGTGAAGCCCTGTTGCTGGATATGGCGCAGGAGGGTGGCCGTCGACGGGGTCAGGGACCTGGTGGACGGCGGGAGGATGATGTCGCCGGGGCGGAGGCGGTCCGTGCGGGACGGGTCGCGGCCCAGGACGATCGCGTCGATGCCGCAGGCACCCGCCGCCCTCAGGGTGCTGGCGTCGTAGTCGCCGGACGGCGGCCGCAGCAGCCGCGGGGCCCGGCCGAAGCGGCCCGCGAGCCGGCGCTGCTGCCCGCAGATCTCGGCGTGCTGGCGGACGTAGCCGAGGCCGGGCAGGTACGGGTGGGTCAGGGTGCGGTTCTGGACGCCGGCGCCGAGCGCGCGCAGCCTGCCATACGGGTCCTGACCGGGGCCCGCGGCGGAGCCGTCCAGGAACACCGAGACGGGCAGGCGCAGGTCGTGGACCAGCTGCGGGAAGCGCGGGTCGCGTTCCACGCCGCCGTCGAAGGTCAGGAAGACCACCTTGTCCCGGGTGGGGACGCGCTCGATCACCGGTGGCACCGCGCCCGGCGCCCGGCTCGGCAGCACCGGACGCGACGGCGGCACGGGCGGCGGGTCCAGCGGCTCGGCGAGCCCCCAGCGGCGGTGCGCAGCCGGGCCGGCACGGTCGTCCCGCGCGGGACCCGCCGCACCGGAGGCGCGCGCCGACGCCCGGTGCGGATGGCTGCGGACCTTCTGGGCGGCCTTGCGGCCCATCCGCTCGATCGGATCCACGGACTGCGCGCACCCGGTGAGCAGCGCGGCGGCCAGCGCGCAGCCGATCAGCCGCGCGCCGCACCGCCGTACCGCCGCCCCCACCCCTGGACGTGTCACAGGTAGTCCTCCAGGCGGGCGACCGCGTAGCCCTTGTCGGTGACGTACTTCAGGAATTTACGGACCATGTCGGGCATGGTGCCCTTCCACTCGTCCCGTCCGCGGAAATGAGTGAGGATGATGTCCCCCGGATGGATGTTCCTGTCCCACTCCCGGTAGTCCATACGGTCGACGAAGACCTCGGCGTTCCAGATCGGCGCGTACTTGATCCCGCAGGCCTTGGCGGCTCTGAGGGTGTCCCGGTTGTAGTTGCCGAACGGCGGCCGCATCATCGTGGGCCGCTCGCCGTACTCCTTCTCCATCACCCGCTGCATGCCGCAGATCTCGTGCTTCTGCCGGGCGTAGGACAGGCCCGGCAGGTAGGGGTGGGTCAGCGTGTGGTTGTTCAGGGAGACGCCGAGCCGCTGGGCCTTCCTGAAGTAGCCGTAGTCGTCCTCGATCTCGTCGTTCGTGAGGAAGGCCGTGTACGGGATCCGCAGCTCGCTCATCATCTTGAGGAACCTCGGGTCCTTCTCGGCCCCGTCGTCGATCGTGAGGAAGACGATCTTGTCCTTGGTGGGGATGGTCGTGAAGACCGGGGGCAGGCCCAGTTCCTCCTGGTCGTCGACCTCGAATCCCTTGCGCGGTTCGATGACGGGCTTGTGCGCGGGCGGGGCGGGCGCGACGAGCGGCGCCCTTGCGAGGCCCCACTGCCTGGCGAGGACGAGCCGGGCGGTCTGCGCCACGCGCTGGCGGGCCGCGTAGTCCGTGCGGGCCCCGGCGGGGGCCGCCGCGCCCAGGCCCTGCGGCACCGAGCGCAGGACGCCGCGCGGCATGCCCGCCGGGAGTGCGGCGAGGGCCTGCGGGGCGCCCTGCGCGGGCCGGGCGGGCTGCTGCGCCTTCTTGCCGGAGGGCTTCTCGGCTTTCTTCCCTACGGGCTTCTCGGCAGGCTTCTCGGCGTGCTTCCCGGTGTGCTCGCCGGCCGGCTTCTCCGCGGGCCGTTCGGCGTGGCCCTGGGCGCCTTGGGCACCCTGGGCTCCTTGCGCGTCGCGGGCCGCACCCGTGCCGCCCCGGTCCTCGGAGCCCGCGGCGCAGCCCGAGGCGAGGGCGGCGGCGATCAGTGCCGCGGCCGTGCCGCGCACCGCGCCACGGCGGCCCGCACGGCGTCCCGAGTGAGGTCCGGCCCGGCGGCCCGCACGCCTCGGAGTCCCCTTCGCGGCGGTTTCTTCGTTTTGTCGTACTAGTTGCATGGCGCCGGATCCTCGCAGTTCACACCGCCGATCGGGGGCCGACACCGCCGCCGGGACCGCACCATCCACCGACTGGCCCACAATGGTCCGGGTGAGCTCCTTCTCCACCCCCGCCGACCTCGCCGCCCTCCTCGCCCCCGAGGGCCGGGCCCTCCTCGACGAACTGCGCGACCACGACCCGGGCCAGGAGCTCGCGCTCGCCACCCGGCTGCGCCGCGACCACCCCGCCGACCTCGTCTCGGCGGCCCTCACCCAGGCCCGGCTGCGCCAGCGCGCGGTGGCGAAGTTCGGGGCGCAGGACGCGGCCCGCATGTTCTTCACCCCGCACGGCGTCGAGCAGGCGACCCGGACGAACGTGGCGGCCCACCGCGCCGCCGAGTTCACCGCGCTCGGCGTCCGCTCGGTCGCCGACCTGTGCTGCGGCATCGGCGGCGACGCGATCGCGCTGGCCCGCGCCGGCGTCCGCGTCCTGGCCGTCGACCGGGACCCGCTGACCTGCGCCGTCGCCCGGGCCAACGCGGAGGCGCTCGGGCTCACCGCGCTCATCGAGGTGCGCGAGGCGGACGTCACCGAGGTGGACACCGCCGGCTACGACGCCGTGTTCGTCGACCCGGCCCGGCGCTCCGACAAGCGCGGCCGGATCTTCGACCCCGAGGCGTACTCGCCGCCGCTGTCCTGGGCCGTGTCCGCCGCCCTGAAGGCACCGCACGCCGCGCTGAAGATCGCCCCGGGCATCCCGCACGAGGCGATCCCGGCGGAGGCGGACGCCGAGTGGATCTCGGACGGGGGCGAGGTCAAGGAGGCCGTGCTGTGGTTCGGCACAGAGCCCGGCCGGATGCGGGCCACGCTGCTCCCGGGTCCGCGCGCGCTCGCCGGGCGCGGGCTGCCCGACCCCGAAGTGCGGCCGGTGGGGCGGTACTTGTACGAGCCCGACGGCGCCGTCATCCGGGCGCATCTGGTCGCCGAGGTCGCCGAGGAGGTCGGCGGCGGGCTGCTGGACGAGACCATCGCGTACGTCACGGCGGACGAGCTGCACGACACCGTCTACGCGGCGGCGTACGAGATCACGGACCTGCTGCCGTTCAACGTGAAGAAGCTGAAGGCGCTGCTGCGGGAGCGCGGGGTCGGGGTGCTCACCGTCAAGAAGCGGGGGTCGGCCGTCGAGCCGGAGGAGCTGCGGCGGAAGGTGATGCCGAAGCCGTACGGGAAGGGCTCCGCGACCGTGTTCCTGACCCGGGTTGCCGGCGCCCCGACCATGTTGGTGGGCGCCCCCGTTCGCTGAGGTCACGGGGCTCCGCCCCGGGCCCCGCTCCTCAATCGCCGGAGAGGCTTGCTTTGGCCCGGCCCAGCAGGAAGTCCCGTTCCCGTTCGTTCTGCGTGAGCGCGGCCGCGCGGCGGAACTCGGCGACCGCCTCCTCCCGCCTCCCCAGGCGCTCCAGCAGGTCCCCGCGCACGCTCGGCAGCAAGTGGTAGTCCCGCAGGGCCGGTTCGGCGGTGAGGGTGTCCACGAGGGCGAGAGCGGCCTCGGGGCCCTCGGCCATCGAGACGGCCACCGCGCGGTTCAGCTCCACGACCGGCGACGGGGTGCGGGCCGCGAGCAGGGCGTAGAGCGCGGCGATCTGGTGCCAGTCCGTCTCCTCGTACGTGTGCGCCCGCGCGTGGCAGGCGGCGATCGCGGCCTGCAGCGCGTACGGTCCCGGGGCGCCGGTGGCGACCGCCTGCGACGCCGCGAGGGCCGTGAACCCGCGCCGGATCAGCAGCCGGTTCCAGCGCATCCGGCGCTGGTCCCTGAGCAGGACGGGGGTGCCGTCGGGCGCGGTGCGGGCGGCGGCGCGGGAGGACTGGAGTTCCAACAGCGCGGCCAGGCCGTGCACTTCGGGCTCGTCCGGCATCAGGGTCTGCAGGACGCGGGCCAGGCGCAGGGCGTCCTCGCACAGGCCGGGCCGCAGATGGTCGTCGCCCGCGGTGGCCGCGTAGCCCTCGTTGAAGATGAGGTAGATGACCTCCAGGACCGAGCCGAGCCGGGCCGCGCGCTCCGGCCCGTACGGGACCTCGAAGGCGACGTTCTTGGTGGCGAGGGTGCGCTTGGCGCGGACGACGCGCTGGGCGACGGTCGGTTCGGGGGCCAGGACCGCGCGGGCGATCTCGGCGGTGGTCAGGCCGCCGAGCAGGCGCAGCGTGAGGGCGACGCGGGCCTCGGCGGAGAGCACGGGGTGGCAGCTCATGAAGACGAGCCGCAGCAGGTCGTCGTCGATGTCGTCCGGGTCGGCGGCCTCGGGCGCCGCGTACGCGAACTCGGTGGCGCGGCCGACCTCCTGGAGCTTGCGCGCGTAGTTCTCGCGGCGGCGGACCAGGTCGACGGCGCGGTGCCGCGCGGTGGCCGTGAGCCAGGCTCCCGGGTTGTCCGGGACGCCCGCCTCCGGCCACTGCTCGAGCGCGGCGACCAGCGCGTCCTGCGCCAGCTCCTCCGCTATGCCGACGTCGCGCACGACGCGGGTGACGGCCGCGATGATGCGCGGGGCCTCCATACGGAAGACGGTCTCGACGGTGCGGGCCGTGGTGGGCTGCTGCTCGGTCACGGCCACATCAGACACCCCGGAGCGGGGCGCCGCCAAGCACGGAGGGGTCAGCCCTCCTGGATCTCCCGGATCTCGGACGTGACGGTCCAGTGCGGCTCGTGGACCTGGAGGAAGCGCTTGGTCCACTCCAGGCACTCGGCCTCGTCCTTGGTCTGCAGGAGCGCGTAGCCGCCGATGACCTCCTTGGTCTCGGTGAACGGGCCGTCCGTGACGGTGATCTGCCCGTTCTCGTAGTGCACGCGCTTGCCCTTCGAGGTGGGCATGAGTCCGGCCGTGTCGAGCAGCACGCCGGCCTTGGTCATCTCCTCGATGAGGGCGCCCATCCGCTGCATCAGGCCTTCGCTGATGCCCTCGGCGGGAGTGTTGTTCTCGTCGATGCGGACCATGGTCAGGTAGCGGGGCATGGTGTTCTCCTCGGTGCGTTTCGTGGTGGCCGTTCCCGGCCTCTCACCCATGCGTCGATCGGGGAACGCCCCGATCGACACCGGCACCGATTTTTCTTCAAGATTTTTTCCCGCGCCCGCAGAACCACCGAACTACGAGGAAGAAACACCAGGTCAGACGGCTTCGAACCGCCACCGGTGCACGGCCCGCGTCACCAGATCCGCCGCCGGCTCGGGCAGCTCGGGGAGCGGGGCGTCGTACGCCGCGTCCCACCACGTGATGACGAGGACCCGGTCCTGCGGGGCGCGGAACGTCTCGCGGCGCTCCGGCTCCCGCTCCAGGACCTGGCCCTTCGCCCACGCCAGCAGGTCCTCGCCGCGGCCCTCGACGGCCCGGGCCTCCCACATCAGCGCGACCGTCACGAGTACAGGTTCTCCTTGCTGACCTCGTGCACGTGGTCGTGGTGGTGATGGCCGGGCACATGGGTCTCCGTCACCGGGAGCGAGGAGTCCGCCGACAGGCCCCAGGAGGACGGCTGCCGGTTGCGGGCGACCATCTCGGCGCCGAGCGCGGCGACCATCGCCCCGTTGTCCGTGCACAGCTTGGGGCGGGGCACGCGCAGCCGGATCCCGGCGCGCTCACAGCGCTCCTGGGCGAGGGCGCGCAGCCGCGAATTGGCCGCGACTCCGCCACCGATCATCAGGTGGTCGACGCCCTCGTCCTTGCAGGCCCGCACGGCCTTGCGGGTCAGCACGTCGACGACGGCCTCCTGGAAGGACGCCGAGACGTCCCGCACCGGCACGTCCTCGCCGGCCGCCCTCTTGGCCTCGATCCAGCGGGCCACGGACGTCTTGAGCCCGGAGAAGGAGAAGTCGTACGCGGGATCGCGCGGGCCGGTCAGACCGCGCGGGAACGCGATGGCGGCCGGGTCGCCCTCCCGCGCGTACCGGTCGATGACGGGGCCGCCCGGGAAGCCCAGGTTCAGCACGCGGGCGATCTTGTCGAAGGCCTCGCCGGCCGCGTCGTCGATCGTGGCGCCGAGGGGGCGCACGTCGGCGGTGATGTCGGTGGAGAGCAGCAGCGAGGAGTGGCCGCCGGAGACGAGCAGCGCCATCGTCGGCTCGGGCAGCTTGCCGTGCTCCAGCTGGTCGACGCAGATGTGCGAGGCCAGGTGGTTGACCCCGTAGAGCGGCTTGCCGAGCGCGTACGCGTACGCCTTGGCGGCGCTGACACCGACCAGCAGGGCGCCCGCGAGGCCGGGTCCGGCGGTGACGGAGATGCCGTCGAGGTCCTTCGCCGTGACGCCCGCGTCCTTCAGGGCGCGCTGGATCGTGGGGACCATCGCCTCCAGGTGCGCGCGGGAGGCGACCTCGGGGACGACGCCGCCGAAGCGGGCGTGTTCGTCGACGCTGGAGGCGACGGCGTCGGCGAGCAGGGTGGTGCCGCGGACGATGCCGACGCCGGTCTCGTCGCAGGAGGTCTCGATGCCGAGGACGAGCGGTTCGTCAGCCATGGTTGTTCTCTTCAGTCGCTTTCTCGGTGGTGAGGCGCATCACGAGGGCGTCCACGTTGCCCGGCTGGTAGTAGCCGCGGCGGAAGCCGATCGGCTCGAAGCCGAAACGCTCGTAGAGCTTCTGCGCCCTCGTGTTGTCGACGCGTACTTCGAGCATCACCTCGGCGACCTCGAAGGCGGTGGCGTGCCGCAGGAGTTCGGTGAGCAGCCGGGCGCCGAGCCCGGTGCCCCACTGGTCGCGGGCGACGGCGATGGTCTGCACGTCGGCCAGGTCCCCGGAGGCGGCGAGGCCGCCGTAGCCGACGAGCCGCTCGCCGCCGTCACCGTCGCTGTCGTACGCGACGACGTAGCGGCGGGTCGCGCCGGTGCCGCGCGCGTGCGCGAGCTCGGACCAGAACATGCCGCGCGACCAGGCGTCGTCCGGGAAGAGCTCCTTCTCCAGGGCGAGCACGGGATCGATGTCCCACCAGCGCATCTCGCGCAGTTCGGCGCCGGTCACTTCGGGGTGACCACCTTGTAGTTCTTGGGGACCTGGGCGTCGGGGCGGCGCAGGTACAGCGGCCGCGGCTCGTCCAGCTCCTCGCCGGCCGCGAGACGCTCGGCGGCGAGCGCGGCGAGCGCACCGGCCGACACGTGCTCGGGGCCGCGCGGGTCGGTGAACGTGTCGGGGTACAGGAGCGCGCCCGCGCCGACGACGGGCAGCCCGGCGAGTTCCTCGGCGATGTCGGCGGGCCGGTCGACGGCGGGGCCGGTGAGGCGGGTACGGGCGTCCTGGTAGCGCGCCCAGTAGACCTCCTTGCGCCGCGCGTCGGTGGCGACGACGAAGGGGCCCTCGACGTCCTCGGCCGCGTAGGCGAGTCCGTCGAGCGTGCACACGCCGTGCACGGGCACGCCGAGGGCGAGCCCGAAGGTGTCGGCGGTCATCAGGCCCACGCGCAGACCCGTGTACGGGCCCGGGCCGGTGCCCACGACGATCCCGGTCACGGCGTCGAGGCCGGTGCCGGCCTCGCGGAGCACCCGGTCGACGGCGGGCAGCAGCAGCTCCCCGTGTCTGCGGGCGTCGACCTGACCCGACTCGGCGACGACGGAGGTCCCGTCGTGCAGGGCGACGGTGACGGCGGGGGTGGCGGTATCCAGAGCGAGCAACAGCACGCGAACAGCCTACGGCCACACAGCCCCGGACACGTCCGTCCTCCTGTCGGCCGGGGGGCGCCGCGCCCTGCTGCTAACGTCACGGGGAGCCGTCCTGGCGTCGTACGCGGGACGTCGGTACGTGGGACATGAGAGGCAGGCACCTGGTGGCACGGAGCAGCACCGGATTCGTCACCGCGCTGACCGCGGGCGCGCTGACCGTGGTCGGCTTCCTCGCCTACCAGGCCTCGGCGAGCGCCCCGGCCGACCTCGGCGCCCACAAGTCCGCCACCCCGGCCGCGACCGCGTCCAAGAAGCCGAAGCACAAGGACCCGGAGGCGCTGCCCGCCGCGTCCGGCAAGGGCGAGCGGGTCGTGTACGCGCTGAGCACCGACCGGGTGTGGCTGGTGGACGCGCGGGGCAAGGCGCTGAGCACGTACGAGGTCATGCCGGGCACGGTGGATCCCGCGCCGGGGAAGTACACGGTCGACTCGCGGACCGGGTCTGTGGTCGGCACGGACGGGAAGTCGATCGAGCACGTCGTGCGGTTCGCCCTGGTGAACGGGGTGGCGATCGGCTTCAGTGCCGCGGTGGACGGCTCTACGCCGGAGCCGGACCCGACGAAGCAGACCGGTGGCATCCGTTCGTCGCGGGAGCAGGGCGACAAGATGTGGGAGTTCGCCGGGATCGGCCGTCAGGTCGTCGTCGTCCCCTGAGTCCGGGCGGCTTTCTCCGGTGCCGGGGGCGGGGTCGAGACGGCCCGCGCCGCGGCGCAGGAGGCCAGCAGGTCCCGCATGCTCACGCCGCGCTTCGCGTCCCGCCGGGCCTGCGTCTCCGGTCCCCGTGCGTCCTGCTCCGCACCGGCCATAACAGCCTCCCGCACCTCATCAGAGCCCCGTAGTTAGGTAACCCTAACTACGGGTTCCCCTGTGCGCAAGGTTTTACCGACAGGGTGTCGGTACGGTACGGCCCCGCCCTGGTGCCCCCGCCATCCTCTCGGCACCTGACCGCACCCCATCCGCCCAGCCCTTCTCCCACCCGCCCGCCCCCTCCGGGGGCCGTCGGCCCGGCGCCCACGCCTGGGACCGGCGCTGCGGTCAAGGTTGATGCGAGGGGTCGCCCAATCAAGCCCCTCCGGCGATTGAGGAGCGGGGCCGGGGCGGAGCCCCTGGGCCTCGCGCCGTTGCGGATTGCGGAATCGTCGCCGAGTGCGGGTGCGTCGTGGCTGGTCGCGCCCCGCGACGAGTCGCTGATCGGACACAGCCCCGCGCCCCTGAAGGCGCACTCCGTGCGCACCAGGGGCGACGCCTTCGCGCGCCCGACAGTGGTGGGTCGGCAATAACAAGCCCCTCCGGCGATTGAGGAGCGGGGGCCGGGGGCGGAGCCCCCTGGGGGCAACACCGTCGCGGGGCGCGGCTTCGTCGCCGGGTGACACCAGCGTCGTGGCTGAGCGCGCCCACGCGGCGGAACCGCACAGCCACATGCCGGGTGGGTCAGAGGGCGAAGGAGGCCAGGTCGGACTGGGTCCAGCGGGGGCCGATCCCGTTCAGGGTGACGACGCGGAGCTCGTCCGTCGTGTCGCCCGTCGCCCGGTCGATGATCACGTGGAGGCGGTCGTCCGCGAGGTCCTCGACCTTGCCGTCGCCCCACTCGACCACGACCACCGAGTCCGGCAGGGACACGTCGAGGTCGAGGTCCTCCATCTCGTCGAGCCCGCCGCCCAGGCGGTACGCGTCGACGTGGACCAGCGCCGGCCCGTCGCCCAGCGGCGGATGCACGCGGGCGATCACGAAGGTCGGCGACGTGACCGCGCCGCGCACGCCGAGCCCCTCACCGATCCCCCGGGTCAGTGTCGTCTTGCCGGCGCCCAGCTCTCCCGTGAGCATCACGAGGTCGCCGGGGCGCAGCCGCTTGGCCAGCGCGAGGCCCAGCTCGCGCATCGCGTCCGGGGAGTCGACGGTGGCTGTGACTGTGGTGACGGGCAGGGCGTCAGTCGCCGGGTTCTCCATGAGTCCCCACGGTAGCGGCTGCGGGCACCGCCCCCGCACGCGCGAGGAGGTCGGCCAGGCGGTCCGTGACCAGCTCGGGGTGTTCCAGCATCACCAGGTGCCCGGCGTCGGGGACCAGTACGAACTCCGCGTCGGGCAGCAGCGCCGCGATCGCCTCGCTGTGCTCGCTGGGCGTCACGAGGTCGCCCTCCCCCGCCAGGACGAGGACGGGCACGTCCGCGAACCGCTCCAGGGCCGCCGTCTTGTCGTGATCCTGGAACGCCGGGTAGAACTCGGCGACCACGTCGATGGGCGTGCTCTCGATCATCCGCTCGGCGAACCGCGCGACCGCCGGATCGACGTCCCGGCTCGCGAACGAGTACCGCTTGATGACCCCGGCGAACAGATCGGCGGTCGCCCGCCGCCCCTTCTCCACCAGCTCGGCCCGCTGCCCGAGCGCCCGCAGCACCCCGGGCAGCACCCGCCGCAACGCGTTGACGCCCGCGACCGGCAGCCCGTAGCTGACCTCGCCGAGCCGGCCCGCCGACGTACCGATGAAGGCGGCGCCGACGACGCGGTCGCGGATCAGCTCCGGGTAGCGGTCGGCCAGCGCCATCACCGTCATGCCGCCCATGGAGTGCCCGACCAGCACGAGCGGGCCCTCGGGCGCGGCCGCGTCGATGACGGCCTTGAGGTCCGCGCCGAGCAGGTCGATGGAGACCGGCGCGCCCTGCTCGGTCTGCTCGACGCCGCGCCCGGAGCGGCCGTGGCTGCGCTGGTCCCAGTACACGCAGCGCACGACGCCGCGCAGCGCCGCCCGCTGGAAGTGCCAGGAGTCCTGGCCGAGGCAGTAGCCGTGGCTGAAGACGACGGTGACCGGGGCCGGGGCCTTGCGCCCGAACAGGCGGCGCCGGCGCGCGCCGTCACCGCCCGGCTCGGCCTCGTCGACCTCGTAGTAGAGCTCGGTGCCGTCCTGGGCGCGGGCCTTGCCGGGGGTGCCGCGCAGCGCACCGTACGGTCCGGCCGCGTCCAGGGCGAGGCGGGCCTTCTTGCGCATGCCGCGCCCGACCGTGAGCCGCTCGATGGCGACACCGGCCGCGGCGCCCGCGGCGACCACACCTATCGCCGCGCCCGCGATGCCGGCCCGCCGCCAGTTCCCCGTAGCGGCGGCCTCGGTCACGGCCTGCGCGGCCCGCGTCGCGCCGCTGCTCTCGGTCATGCCCCGGTCTCGCTCACGTGCCCGCTCCTTCTCGTCCGGCCCCGCGGTCCCCCTGGAGGTAGACGCGCGGGACGCGGGATCCGATCCGCGTGACGATCTCGTACGCGATGGTGCCCGCCGCGACCGCCCAGTCCTCGGCGGTCGGCTCGCCCGCGTCGCCGGGCCCGAAGAGCACCGCCTCGTCGCCGGCGGCGGGCTCGTCCCCGCCGAGGTCGACGACGAACTGGTCCATGGCGACGCGGCCCGCGACCGTGCGCCGCTTGCCGCCGATCTGCACGGGTCCGGTGCCGGAGGCGTGCCGCGGGACGCCGTCCGCGTAGCCGACCGGGACCAGGGCGAGCGTGGTCGGGCCGGGAGTGACGTAGTGGTGGCCGTAGCTGACGCCGAGTCCGCCCGGCGCGTGCTTCACCAGCGCGAGCGACGCCTTGAGCGACATCACCGGGCGCAGGCCGAAGTCGGCGGGGGTGCCGAGCTCGGGGCTCGGCGAGATCCCGTACATCGCGATGCCGGGGCGGACGAGGTCGAAGTGGGTCTCGGGGAGGGTGAGCGTGCCCGGCGAGTTCGCGATGTGCCGCACCTCGGGGGTGACACCCTGCTGTTCGGCGTACCCCGTCATCTCCCGGAAGCGGTCCAGCTGGGCCGCGATGGACGGGTGGCCGGGCTCGTCGGCGCACGCGAAGTGCGACCACAGGCCGGTGACCGTGACGAGGCCCTCGGACTGCGCGGCGAGCGCCTCGCGGACCAGCTCGGGCCAGTCGGCGGGCAGGCAGCCGTTGCGCCCGAGGCCCGTGTCGGCCTTGAGCTGGATCCGGGCGGTGCGGCCCGACTCCCGTGCGGCGGCGGTCACTTCGCGCAGCGCCCACATGCCGCTGACCGACATGTCGAGGTCGGCCTCGATGCCCTCGCGCCAGGGGCCGCCCGGCACCCAGAGCCAGCACATGATTCGACCGGTCAGGCCCGCCGCGCGCAGTTCGAGCGCCTCCTCGGGCGTGGCGGTGCCGAGCCACTCGGCGCCCGCCGCCTTCGCCGCGCGGGCCACCGGGATCATGCCGTGCCCGTACGCGTCCGCCTTCACCACGGCCATGAACGCGGCCGAGGGCGCGTGGGCGCGCAGCGACCTGACATTGGCCTGCAGGGCGGCCAGATCGATCTCGGCGCGGGCACGGAGCGGGGCAGTCACGTTCTCGTTCATCGTGCGCCAGTCTCTCAGAGCGCCTCGAGGGGCCCTCGAGTGCCGGGCCGCCCGGGGCCGCGAAGTCGGCGTGCCGTACCCATTCCCAACTGCGCTACCGACCGGTAGAACCTCGGTTGACCGTCCGGCCCGCCCATCCCCGAGGGAGCCTTTCTTGCTGCGTGTGACCCTTGCGGCCGCTCTGGCGGCCGTCCTGCTCCCGGTCTCGGCCGCCCAGGCCGGCACCGCGCACCCGTCCCCCCGTAAGCCGTCCCCGCCCTCCTCCTCCGCCCCCGTACTGACCGACGAGCACGGCCGGACGCTGACGCTGCGCGGCTGGAACGTCGAGGACAAGGGGAACCGCGGGGACGCCGCCCTGTCCGCGATCACCGAGCGGCACTTCCGCGACATGCGGGCCAAGGGCTTCGACTTCGCCCGGCTGCTGATCTTCTGGGACGACCTGGAGCCGAGCCCGGGCCGGTACAGCCGCGCGTACCTGGACAAGATCGAACGGGTCCTGGACTGGGCCGACCGCTACGACATCCATGTCGTCCTCGACGCCCACCAGGACGTCTTCGGGCCGGCCTTCGGGCACCGCGGCATCCCGGAGTGGGCGACGCGCACGGACGGGCTGCCCTTCCAGCGGCATCCCGAGGACTGGTTCGCCGAGTACTTCGAGCCGGCCGTGCAGCGGGCCTTCACGCACCTGTACGAGGACGAGGACCTGCGGCAGGCACAGGCCCGCATGTGGAAGGTCGTCGCGGACCGCTTCGCGCACCACCCGGCCGTGCTCGGCTACGACGTGATCAACGAGCCGATGGGTGAGCTGCGGGAGGGCGAGGACCTGCCGACGGCGGCCCGGCGCATCGAGCGCGAGCAGCTGACCCCGATGTACAACCGGGTCGCGGACGCGATCCGCACCGAGGACCGCGACGCGTGGCTGTTCGTCGAGCCGACCCCGATCGTCGGCGAGGGCGTCCCGACGGACCTCGGCCGCATCGACGACCGCAAGGTCGTCTACGCCCCGCACTTCTACAACACGGCCATGGAGGCGGGCGCGGACTACGACCCGTCGGCGGGCTGGGTCGAGACGTACGAAGCGGCCGTCACCGAGTACCCGCGCACGTACAAGGTCCCGGTCGTCGTCGGCGAATGGGGCCCGCTGAACAACTCCCTCCCGAACATGGGCCCCTTCTACCGCGACGCGATGGCCTCCCTGGGCCGCTACAGCTCCGGCTCGGCGGGCTACGTCTGGTGCTACGGGGGCGGCTACTGCGCGGTCGACGAGAAGGGCGCGTTCCGTACGAACAAGGAGGCGACGGCGGAGCCCTACGCGGAGGCGGTCGCCGGGCGGGTCCGTTCCTCGGCGTTCGACGCGGCGGCGGGTGTCTATCGCCTGACCTACGACGCGGCGCGGCGCGGCGCGCACGCGACGGTGCTCTCTCTTCCGTCGCGGGGTTGGCGGGTCGGGGTCGAGGGGCGGGCCCGGGTCCGGGCCCTGGGCCCGGGGCGCCTGGTGGTGACGGCGGTGCCGGGCTCTCGGGTGTCGGTGACGGTGACCCGGGGCTGAGGTTCGGGGGCGCCCTTTCGTCTGCCTGGTGCGCTTGTCGTGCGAGTGCGGCCCGGTGGGGCTTCTCGCGCAGTTCCCCGCGCCCCTGAGATGGCGCACGAAGTGCGCATCTCAGGGGCGCGGGGAACTGCGCG
>NZ_JBITJS010000014.1:222449-237918 GCF_044460245.1 Streptomyces sp. NPDC050145
CCGCGCCCCGCCCCCCGCGCCCCCCCCCGCGGCCCCCCCGGGCCCCCCCGGGGGGGGGGGGCCCCCCCCGCGACCAGCCCCCACCGGCCCGCAGCCGGCGACGAAGAAGCGGAGCTACGGCGAGGGGACGCTCACGCCCGCGCCCGCGAGCTCCGCACGGATCCCACCCGAGGTCACCGACAACCGCCGGAGCCCAAGGTCACCCGGCAACCCGGAGGGCAACGTCGCCGAGAACTCCATCGCCTCCGCCACCTTCGGCTCCCGAGCCTTCTGAAGCCCCCGGAGCAGCGACGGGTCGATACCGGCTGGCTTCAGCAGGGCCGGGTGCTCGACCAGCGCGTCCACCGCCCGGCCCTTCAACATCCGCCCGGGGACGAGCCGTTCACCCGTGGCGTCCTCGAACTCGGCACGGTCCATCCGACCCGTGGCCGGCGCGGCCAGTTGCAGCCCCCCGCCCTTGCCCGGCGTGTACGTGAGGACGTCCGGGACGACGAGCCGCGTGTTCGCCACGGTGAGGGCGACACCCTTACGGCCCTCCCGGCGCACCTGCGCGTCGGCCCGTACGTCGACCTCCGTACCGGCGACCGGGATCCGCCCCCGGGCGAGGACCGAGCCGCGCTCGCGGCCCGGGGCCAGGCGGACCTGGGAGGCCCCGACCTCCCGGGTCAGGTCGTCGAAGTCGAGCAGGATGTCGCCGCGGACCTTCCCGAGGTCCACGCCGTCGACGCCCGTGGGCCAGCCCACGATCCGGATGTCGTCGACGGTGGCCTCGACCCGCGCGATCGACACCGGACCGGCGCCGAGGTCGGGGATCGTGACCTGGACCCGGTCGAGGTCACCGGCCGCGACCTGCGTGAGGAACGGGAAGCCGTCGATCCGCACCTCGGGCGCGGCCTTCAGCTTCAGGGATTTCCGGACCTGTTCCCCCGCGAGGTCCTGGGCGTAGAGCACGGCCCAGCGGTCGGCGACGGCCAGGAACGCGAGGACGACCGCCGCCCCGGCGAGGAGCTTCAGTACGCGTCGCCCTCGGCGGCGAGGCACCGTCTCCGTCTCCGCCTCCGGCTCCGGTTTCTCCTCGGCCCGCCGGGCGTTCGGGATGCGCTTCGTGTCGTCTGAGGTCGGTATCTCGGAAGTCACCGGCCCATGCGATCACGGGCCGCCCGGACGGGTCGAACCCCCTTTTCTCCCCACCGTTCCCTTCACAATCTAGGTACCCTAGCCATTAACCTAGGGCCACTAGGTTAATGGAGCACTCGCGGAAGAACGGGGCGCGGCGATGATGATGGCGCGGGCAGGTCTGACGACGGAGCGGGTGGTGGCGGCCGCCGCCGACCTCGCGGACACCGTCGGCTTCGAGCACCTCACCATCGCGGCGCTGGCCCGCGGCTTCGGCGTGAAGGACGCCAGCCTGTACGCCCATGTCCGCGGCCTCTCCGACCTGAGCACCCGGGTCGCGATCCGGTCCGGGCTCGACCTCTCCGAGCGGATCGCGGACGCCCTCGCGGGCCGCGCGGGCCGTGAGGCGCTGCTCGCCTTCGCGCACGCGTACCGGGGTTTCGCCCTCGCGCACCCGGGCCGGTACGCGGCGACGCAGCTCGAGCTCGACCCCGAGGTCTTCGACGAGCACCCGGCACTGCGCCGCAACCTGACCTGCACCTACGCGCTGTTGCAGGGCTACGGCCTGAGCGAACCGGCGCTGACGGACGCGGGCCGCGTGCTGCGCAGCACGTTCCACGGCTTCGTCACGCTCGAGCTCGCGGGCGGCTTCCGCCACTCCCGGGACGTCGAGGACACGTGGGCCAACGCCCTGGAGGCCCTGCACGTCATGCTCTCCAACTGGCCGGAAGGACAGGACCGTTGATCACCGCAGGCGAGTCGACCACCCCGCACCGCCTCCCCGTACCCGGCGCAACTCTCCACTACGAGATCCGGGGCGCGGGCCCGGCGCTCCTCCTGCTCCCCGGCGCGGGCGGCGACGCGGCCGTCCTGGACCCGGTGGCGGACGCCCTCGCGGACACGTTCACCGTGATCACGCACGACCCGCGCGGCTACTCCCGCAGCGCCCGGGACGCCCCGGACTCCGAGCAGCGGGTGTCCGCGCACGCCGAGGACGCGCGACGCCTGCTCGACGCGGTGTCCCCGGACGCGGCCGCGTACGTGGCCGGGGCCTCCAGCGGCGCGATCGTCACCCTGGACCTGCTGGCCCGGTTCCCCGAGCGGGTCCGCGCGGCGGTGGCGCACGAGCCGCCGTCGTGGAGCGTGCTGCCCGACGCGGCGGAGCATCTGGCCCTGTTCCAGGAGGTGTACGAGACGCTCGAGTCCGAGGGCCTGGCCGCCGCGGGCGAGCGGTTCCTGCGCGGCGTCGGCCCGGTGATGCTGCCCGCGCCGGAGTCCGACGGCGCGCCCTCGCCGCGTACCGCCGAGATGATGCGACGCCTTGCGGCGAACGCGCCGTCGGCGATCCGCCACGAGTTCCGTTCCTTCGCCGCGTACGAGCCGGATCTCGCCGCGCTGTCCCGGCTCGCCGGGCGCCTGACCCTGGCCGTGGGCGAGCGGACCCGCCCCCATCTGCCGAGCCGTCCCGCGACCCTGATCGCCGGGAAACTGGGCCTCACCCCCGCCCTGTACCCCGGCGCGCACAACGGCTGGTCCACCCACCCCGCCCGCACCGCCGGGCTGCTGCGCTCCCACCTCCTGGGAGACACTCGACGACATGCGACGTGCTGACGATGTGGAGACGGTCAGGTCCGCCGAACGCGCGCTGATGGCGCGGCTGCCCGAGGGCGCGCTGATGCAGCGGGCCGCCGCGGGCCTCGCCGCGGCCTGCGCCGAGCTGCTCGGGAAGGTGTACGGCGCCCGTGTCACCGTCCTGGCCGGCTCGGGCGACAACGGCGGCGACGCGCTGTACGCGGGCGCCCGCCTGGCCCGGCGCGGCGCGGGCGTCACCGCGCTGCTGCTCAGCCCGGACCGCGCCCACCCCGGCGGCCTCGCCGCCCTGCGCGCGGCGGGCGGCACCGTACTGGACGCCGAGCACGACACCGCCCCCTCGGCCGCGGCCCGCGCCGACCTCGTGCTCGACGGCATCGTGGGCATCGGCGGCCGCGGCGGCCTGCGCCCCCGCGCGGCCGAGCTGCTGACCCACGTACGGGGCCTCGTCGTGGCCGTGGACCTGCCCAGCGGCGTGGACGCGGACACGGGCGAGGTGCACGGGGACGCGGTGCGGGCCGACGCGACGGTCACCTTCGGCACGTACAAGCCGGGCCTGCTCGTCGACCCGGCACGCGCGTACGCGGGCGCCCTCCGTCTCGTCGACATCGGCCTCGACCTGCCGCCGGACGGCGCCGTCGCGGAGTCCCTGCAGTACGCGGACGTGGCCGCGCTGCTCCCGGAACCGACCGGCGAGAGCGACAAGTACCGGCGCGGTGTCGTCGGCGTCGTCGCCGGTTCGGCCCGCTATCCCGGCGCGGCCGTGCTCGCGGTGGCGGGCGCGCTGCACGGCGGCGCGGGCGCGGTCCGGTACGTCGGCCCGGCCGCCGACGCGGTCCTGGCCCGCTTCCCGGAGACCCTGGTCTCGGCCGGTCCCCCGGCGAAGGCGGGCCGCGTCCAGTCCTGGGTGATCGGCCCCGGCCTCGGTGACGACGCCTCGGGCCTGGCGGACGTCCTCGCCTCGGACGTCCCGGTGCTCATCGACGCGGACGGCCTGCGCCTCGCGGACCGCGCCACGGTGCGCGCCCGCACGGCCCCCACGGTCCTCACCCCGCACGCGGGCGAGGCCGCGGCGCTGCTGGGCGTGGACCGCGCGGAGGTGGAGGCCCGACGCCTCGCCTCCGTACGGCAGTTGGCCGACGCGTACGCCGCGACGGTGCTCCTGAAGGGCTCGACGACCCTGATCGCGACGCCCGCCCCCGGGGCCCCGGTCCGGGTGAACCCCACCGGCACGGCGTGGCTGGCCACGGCCGGCAGCGGCGACGTCCTCTCGGGCCTGGCCGGGTCCCTCCTGGCGGCGGGGCTCACCGCCCTGGACGCGGCCTCGGTCGCCGCCCACCTCCACGGTCTGGCCGCCCGCCACGCGGCCCAGGGCGCGCCTGTCTCCGCCCAGGACGTGGCGATGGCGATCCCCACGGCCTGGCAAGACGTCCGCCAGTAGGGGGCTGCCACGTGCGGCTGTCGCGCGACTGCCGCAGGGTCGTGGCTGGTCGCGCAGTTCCCCGCGCCCCTGAGATGCGCACTTCGTGCTCCATCTCAGGGGCGCTCCTCATCGGGGAAATGTGACGCGAAGCGTCTGCATTTCAGGGGCGCGGGGAACTGCGCGACCAGCCCCCACGCACCCGCAGCCGGAGAACCCGCCTCACCCCTCCGCCACCACCACCGCCGACGCCACCCCAGCGTCATGGCTCAGGGACACATGGAACGACCGCACGCCGAGCTCCGCGGCCCGGGCCGCCACCGTCCCGGTCACCCGCATACGGGGCTGCCCACTGGACTCGACCCAGACCTCCGCATCGGTCCAGTGCAGCCCGGCCGGCGCCCCGAGCGCCTTGGCGATCGCCTCCTTGGCCGCGAACCGCGCGGCCAAGGAGGCCACCCCGCGCCGCTCCCCGCTGGGCAGCAGCAGCTCGTCCGGCAGGAACAACCGCCCGGCCAGCCCCGGCGTCCGCTCCAGCGACGCCGCGAACCGCTCGATCTCGGCCACGTCGATTCCGACCCCGATGATGCTCATGCCGAGCACCCTACGACCGACGGAACCCTGGTCCGCGCCCCGCCGGGTCCGTCATTCCACGGTCACCGACTTCGCCAGGTTGCGCGGCTGGTCGACCTCGTTGCCGCGGGCCGTCGCCAGCTCGCAGGCGAACACCTGGAGCGGCACGGTCGCGACCAGCGGCTGCAGCAGGGTCGGCGTCACCGGGACGCGGACGAGATGGTCGGCGTACGGGACGACGGCCTCGTCGCCCTCCTCGGCGATCACGATGGTGCGGGCGCCGCGGGCCCGGATCTCCTGGATGTTGGAGACGATCTTGTCGTGAAGCACGGAGCGCCCGCGCGGGGACGGGACGACCACGACCACCGGGAGGCCGGGCTCGATCAGCGCGATCGGCCCGTGCTTGAGCTCGCCCGCCGCGAAGCCCTCCGCGTGCATGTACGCCAGCTCCTTGAGCTTGAGCGCGCCCTCCAGGGCCACCGGATAGCCGACGTGCCGGCCCAGGAACAGCACGGTGTCGTGCGCGGCCAGCGACCGCGCCAGCTCCCGTACGGGCTCCATCGTCTCCAGGACCCGTTCGACCTCCTCGCCGATCCGCGCGAGGTCCCGTACGACGGCGAGGATCTCGTCGGCCCACTTGGTGCCCCGCACCTGCCCCAGGTACAGCGCCACCAGGTAGCAGGCGACGAGCTGTGTGAGGAAGGCCTTCGTGGAGGCGACGGCGACCTCCGGGCCGGCGTGCGTGTAGAGGACCGCGTCGGACTCGCGCGGGATCGTCGACCCGTTGGTGTTGCAGATGGCCAGCACCGTCGCGCCCTGCTCGCGCGCGTGCCGCAGCGCCATCAGCGTGTCCATCGTCTCGCCGGACTGGGAGATCGCGATGACGAGCGAGCGGGCGTCGAGGATCGGGTCCCGGTAGCGGAACTCGCTGGCCAGCTCGACCTCGCACGGGATCCGGGTCCAGTGCTCGATGGCGTACTTGGCGATGAGCCCCGCGTGGAAGGCGGTCCCGCACGCCACGATGACGACCTTGTCGACCATCCGCAGCACCTGCGGCGGGATCCGCAGCTCGTCCAGGGTGAGCTGCCCCTCGGAGCCGATCCGCCCGAGGAGCGTGTCCGCGACGGCCTTCGGCTGCTCGGCGATCTCCTTGAGCATGAAGTAGTCGTAGCCGCCCTTCTCGGCGGCGGAGGCGTCCCAGTCGACGTGGTAGTGCCGCACCTCGGCGGGCAGCCCGTCGAAGCCGGTCACGGTCACCGCGTCCCGCCGCAGCTCGACGACCTGGTCCTGGCCGAGCTCGATCGCGGAGCGGGTGTGCGCGATGAACGCGGAGACGTCCGAGGCGAGGAACGCCTCGCCCTCCCCGACCCCGACCACGAGCGGCGAGTTCCGGCGCGCGCCGACGACCACGTCGGGCTCGTCCGCGTGCGCCGCGACCAGCGTGAACGCGCCTTCGAGGCGCAGGCACACGAGCCGCATCGCCTCGGCGAGGTCCCCGCTCGCCGAGTACTCCTCGGCGAGCAGGTGGGACACGACCTCGGTGTCGGTCTCGGAGGCCAGCGCGTGACCGCGCCCGGCGAGCTCCTCGCGCAGCGCGGCGAAGTTCTCGATGATCCCGTTGTGGACGACGGCGACCCGGCCCGCGTTGTCGAGGTGCGGGTGCGCGTTGGTGTCGGTCGGGCCGCCGTGGGTGGCCCAGCGGGTGTGTCCGATCCCGGTGGCACCGGCCGGCAGCGGCCGGTCCACCAGTTCCTTCTCCAGATTGGCCAGCTTGCCCGCCTTCTTGGCCGCGGCGAGCGACCCGTCGGCGAGCACGGCCACACCGGCGGAGTCGTACCCCCGGTACTCCAGCCTCTTCAGTCCGGCCAGGACCACGTCCAGCGCCGACTGCGACCCTACGTATCCCACGATTCCGCACATAGGGCGCAGCCTAGGGCTGACCCGCGCCCAGGTTCAGTACCCGCCCTCCAGCCGGTCGCGCGCGTCCTCCAGGAGGTCCAGGTACTCGTCCTCCTCCCCGGGCGGCTTGCTCCCTCTGCGGTAGAAGTCCAGACAGTCGTCCAGGTCCTCGCCGATGTCCTCGTCGGGCAGCTCCTGCGCCAGGTCACTGATCACCTGACCTGCCCATGCCGTTCTGGCCGTCTTCCCCACCTCCCCCGTTCGCCGGCCGCGCCGGGCACGGCCTGATCTCTTCCTTCGTCCGAATCCGGGCATGCGAAACACACTCATCGGGCTCCCCTCCCTCCCTGTACGGCGTAGATGGCCCGTACAGGTGTCGGAAACGTACCCGTCAGTTGCGCAACAGGTCCATACCTGTTGAGAACCTGTGACATGTCGGGGAGCGACCGAGCGTGACGGACCCCACCCTCCGATCTCGCCACACAGCCGTAACAATGAACTGTGATCTCTCCGGTCTCCGAGCCCCTGGCTCCACGATCCGCGACTTCCCGGAGCGCCCACCGGCAACGGCCGGAGGCGACTCCCTACGTCGACCTCACCCGCAGTGAATGGAGCGCCCTGCGCGACAAGACGCCGCTGCCTCTGACCGCCGAGGAGCTCGAACGGTTGCGCGGCCTCGGCGACGTGATCGATCTCGACGAGGTCCGCGACATCTACCTGCCGCTCTCCCGGCTGCTGAACCTCTACGTGGGCGCCACCGACGGCCTGCGCGGCGCGCTCAACACGTTCCTCGGCGAGAAGGGCACCCAGTCCGGCACCCCCTTCGTCATAGGGGTCGCCGGCTCGGTCGCCGTCGGCAAGTCCACCGTGGCCCGCCTGCTCCAGGCCCTGCTCTCCCGCTGGCCCGAGCACCCGCGCGTCGAGCGCGTCACCACCGACGGCTTCCTGCTGCCCACCAAGGAGCTGGAGGCGCGCGGCCTGATGGCCAGGAAGGGCTTCCCGGAGTCCTACGACCGCCGCGCCCTGACCCGCTTCGTCGCCGACATCAAGGCGGGCAAGGACGAGGTCACCGCCCCCGTCTACTCCCACCTGATCTACGACATCGTGCCCGGCCAGAAGCTGACCGTGCGCCGCCCCGACATCCTCATCGTCGAGGGCATCAACGTGCTCCAGCCCGCCCTGCCCGGCAAGGACGGCCGCACCCGCGTCGGCCTCGCCGACTACTTCGACTTCAGCGTGTACGTGGACGCGAAGGCCGAGGACATCGAGCGCTGGTACCTCAACCGCTTCCTGAAGCTGCGCGCGACGGCCTTCCAGGACCCGTCCTCGTACTTCCGGAAGTACACGCAGGTGTCGGAGGAGGAGGCGCTCGACTACGCGCGCACGACCTGGCGCACCGTCAACAAGCCCAACCTCCTGGAGAACGTGGCCCCCACCCGCGGCCGCGCCGGTCTCGTCATCCGCAAGGGGTCCGACCACAAGGTGCAGCGCCTGCGGCTCCGCAAACTCTGAGCGGCGGCTACCGTACGCGCATGCTGCATCTGCGCCTGATCACGCCCGCCCGGACGACGGACGACGCGGTGCGTCTCATCGAGGAGACCGTCGGCACCACGCACCTCGTGGTGCTCCCGGGCGCCGCCCGCGACCCGTCGGGCGACGTCGTCATGTGCGACGTCGCCCGTGAGGCCTGCGACGAACTCCTCCTCGGGCTGAGCGGCCTGGGCATCGAGACCGACGGCTCGATCGCCGTCGAGAACATCGACCTGTCCCTGTCGGACCGCGCCGACCGGGCCGAGGACGACGCCCCGGGCGAGGGCGCCGACGCCGTGCTCTGGGCCCATCTCACGGACGCCACCCACGAGGAGTCCACGCTCAGCTGGACCTATCTGGCGTTCCTCACCATCGCCACCATGATCGCGGCGTGCGGCGTCGTCCTCGACAACGCGATCCTGATCGTGGGCGCGATGGCGGTCGGCCCGGAGTTCGGCCCGCTCGCCGGCATCTGCACGGCCCTGGTCCAGCGCGCCCCGCGCCTGGCCCTGCGCTCCCTGACCGCGCTGCTCGTGGGCTTCGCGGTGGCGATGGCGGTGACGGTCGGCTTCGCCCACTTCATGGACGCCGTGAACCTCTTCAGCGAGGCCCAGTTGGAGGCGAAGCGCCCCAACACGGGCTTCATCTACGCCCCCGACTGGTTCTCGTTCGTGGTGGCGGTCCTCGCGGGCGCGGCCGGAGTCCTCTCCCTCACCTCGACGAAGTCGGGCGCGATGGTCGGCGTGGCGATCTCCGTGACGACGGTCCCGGCGGCGGCGAACGCGGCGGTGGCCCTCGGCTACCGCGACGTGGACCAGACCTGGGGCTCCACGGAACAACTCCTCCTGAACCTCCTGGGCATCATCCTGGCGGGCACCACAACCCTGCTCCTCCAGAAGTGGTTCTGGGCCAAGAAGAAGCGCCCCTGAAAGGGCACACGAAGTGTGCATTTCAGGGGCGCGGGGAACTGCGCGACCAGCCACGACGGCGCGTGAGCCGGCCGCGCAGATCAACCAGGCAGACGCCTAACCGAGCGCCGACTTGACGGCGTCGGCCAACCGCCCGGCAACCGACCGAGCCTGCTCGATATCGGCGGCCTCGACCATGACCCGAACCAACGGCTCCGTCCCGGAGGGCCGGAGCAGCACCCGCCCCGTGCTGCCCAACTCACCCTCCGCATCAGACACCGCCGAAGCCAGCGCAGCAGACGTGCCGACCCGCGACTTGTCCACGTCCGGCACATTGATGAGCACCTGAGGCAGCCGCTCCATGACGGAGGCGAGCTCCTGGAGGCTACGCCCCGTCTGCGCGACCCGCGCGGCCAGCAGCAGCCCCGTCAGCGTCCCGTCACCGGTCGTCGCGTGGTCGAGCGCGATGACGTGCCCGGACTGCTCGCCGCCCAGCGCGAACCCGTGCTCCTTCATGTTCTCCAGCACGTACCGGTCGCCGACGGCGGTCTGCACGAGGGTGATGCCCTCGCGCTCCATGGCCAGCTTCAGCCCGAGGTTGGACATGACGGTCGCGACCAGCGTGTCCTGGCGCAGCACACCGCGCTCGCGCAGGGCGATCGCGAGGACGGCCATGATCTGGTCGCCGTCGACCTCGGAACCGGTGTGGTCCACGGCGAGGCAGCGGTCCGCGTCCCCGTCGTGGGCGATGCCGAAGTGCGCGCCGTGCTCGATGACGGCGGCCTTCAGCAGGTCCAGGTGCGTGGAGCCGCACCCGTCGTTGATGTTCAGCCCGTCCGGCTCGGCGCCGATCGTGACGATCTCGGCGCCGGCCCGGGTGAACGCCTCCGGGGAGACCCGCGCGGCGGCACCGTGCGCCTCGTCGAGGACGATCTTCAGGCCCTCGAGCCGGTTCGGCAGGACGCCGACGAGGTGGGCGACGTACTGGTCGAGGCCCTCGTCGTAGGACTTCACGCGGCCGACGCCGGCACCGGTGGGCCGGTCCCAGGGTGCGCCGGTGCGGTGCTCCTCGTAGACGGACTCGATGCGGTCCTCGAGGGCGTCGTCCAGCTTGTGGCCGCCGCGGGCGAGGAACTTGATCCCGTTGTCCGGCATCGCGTTGTGGCTCGCGGAGAGCATCACGCCGAGGTCGGCTCCCAGCGCACCGGTGAGGTACGCCACCGCGGGGGTGGGCAGCACACCGACGCGCAGGACGTCGACGCCCGCGCTGGCCAGGCCGGCGACGACCGCGGCCTCCAGGAACTCGCCCGAGGCCCGCGGATCACGGCCGACGACCGCGACCGGACGGTGCCCCGCGAACGAACCCGCCTCGCCGAGCACGTGCGCGGCGGCGACCGAGAGGCCGAGCGCCAGCTCGGCCGTCAGATCCGCGTTGGCGACACCGCGCACGCCGTCCGTGCCGAAGAGTCGTCCCACTTGGTGTCCTCCACAACTTCGTCGTCCATAAGCCGAACGCCCCGGCGGCACGGAAGGTGCCGCCGGGGCGAACGGGAAAAACAAGCAGGCAGCGCGAGATTTAGCGCTTGCTGTACTGCGGGGCCTTGCGGGCCTTCTTGAGACCGGCCTTCTTGCGCTCGACCGCACGGTCGTCACGCTTGAGGTAACCGGCCTTCTTCAGCGCCGGGCGGTTGTTCTCGACGTCGGCCTCGTTCAGCGCGCGGGCCACGCCGAGGCGCAGGGCGCCGGCCTGACCGGAGACACCGCCACCCGCGATGCGGGCGATGACGTCGTAGCGGCCGTCGAGCTCGAGCACCTTGAAGGGCTCGTTGACTTCCTGCTGGTGGACCTTGTTCGGGAAGTAGTCCTCGAGCGTGCGCCCGTTGACCTTCCACTTGCCGGTGCCGGGCACGATGCGAACGCGCGCGATGGCGTTCTTGCGGCGGCCCAGGCCGGCGGCCGGCTGCGGGTCACCGAAGCGGGCCGGGTTGGACTCCGAGGTGTACTCGCCCTCGACGGGCGCGTCCGACTCGGTGGTGTAGCTCTCGACGTCGACGATCTCGGTCTCTTCGACCGGCGTCTCGGCAGTGGTCTCGGCCACGATTCTCCTCAGATTCTTTTCTGTCTTAGGGGGTGTGGCCGGAACTACTGCGCGACCTGGGTGATCTCGAACGGCACCGGCTGCTGGGCAGCGTGGGGGTGCTGGTCGCCCGAGTAGACCTTCAGCTTCGAGAGCATCTGACGGCCGAGCGTGTTCTTCGGAAGCATGCCCTTGATGGCCTTCTCGACGGCCTTCTCGGGGTTCTTCTCGAGGAGCTCGTCGTAGCGCACCGAACGCAGACCACCCGGGTAGCCGGAGTGGCGGTACGCCATCTTCTGGGTCTTCTTGTTGCCGGACAGGTGAACCTTGTCGGCGTTGACGATGACGACGAAGTCGCCCATGTCCATGTGCGGAGCATAGGTCGGCTTGTGCTTGCCACGCAGGAGGGTCGCGGCAGTGGTGGCCAGACGGCCCAGGACGACGTCCTGAGCGTCAATGACGAGCCACTGGCGGGACACATCGCCGGGCTTAGGGCTGAACGTACGCACTTTGCAGCCTTCTTCTTCAGTGGATGGGTGCTGAACATGGCATCACTGAAGCGATCGTGCAGCTGGGGACGACAGTGCCGGGTTCAGCGCCCGTATGCCGCCCACTGGTAACTGCTCCAGGGAACCCGTGCACCGGCCTCTCACACGAGAATGAGCACGCCGATACACATAACGACTAGGCAGAATACCCGCGCCGCCCCGGACGGGTCAAAACGGGGTCGTCGTCCCTCGCGCCGGGGACCGTGGGCGCTCCCGCCTCACCGGCAGCCTCCGGGGCGAGCGGGGCCCGGCGCGCACCGCGGAGCCCGACGGTCAGCACCAGCCCGCACAGGGTCGCGCAGTCCAGGAACGCCCGGCGCGTCCCGGTGTCCAGCCAGGGCCAGGCGAGCCCCGGCACCTGCGGCAGCAGCACCGCCCAGAACCAGGGGCTCCCCGCCGCGGCGCCCGCCGCCGTCGCCCCGGCGACCAGGAGCGGCACGGCGACCAGCAGATAGTGGTCGTAGGAGGGCCGGGAGACCAGGAACGCGGACAGCATCAGCAGCGTCGCCGTCTCGGAGAGCCGGGCCGGCGTCCGGTCGCCCCTCCCCCAGCGCCGCGTCGCGCACCACACCCCGGTGGCGGCCCCCACGAGCGCGATCCCGCCCGCCAGGGGCGCCGGCAGCCCGAGCCGCGCGAGCACGGCCCCGGGCGAGGCCTCGTAGAGCCGTACGAAGCCGTCGCCGCCGCGCAGCAGGAAGGGCAGGGTGCGGGTGACGAAGCCCGCCGGGTCCGGCATGGCCAGGGCGGCGCCCAGCGAGGCCACGACGGGGACCAGGACCATCGCCGCGAGCCCCTTCCAGCGCCGCGCGAGGACGAAGAGGAGCGCGACCGGGGCGAGCAGCGGCTTCAGCGCCAGGGCCGCCCCGAGCACGAGCCCGGCCGCGAGCCAGCGCTCCCATACGGCGAGCAGCAGGGCGCAGGGCAGCGCCACCGCGGCGGTCACGGTCCAGTTCCCGAGGGTGACGAGGTGGGCGAAGGGCGCGAACCCGAGCGCGAGCGCGAGCAGCCCGCCCACGGCGAACCGGCTCCGCCACGGCACCCCGTACAGCCGCAGCGCCGCCGCCCACGCCCCGGCGAGCCCGCAGGTCACCAGCGCGGGCACACAGGCCCGCAGCACCCCGACCGGCACGAGCGCCTGCGGCACGGCGGCGAGCACGGCGCTCGGGAAGTACAGGAAGTGCGGATCCGCGTACGGAGACCCTCCGTCCAGCCACACCCGCGCGGCCTGCACGACGATCCCGTTGTCCATTCCGCCGGCGACACTGCGCAGGGAGGAGTGCAGGGGAACGGCGACGAGCACGACCCCGAGCACGACCCACCCGAGCCGGGAGGCAGGCCTCAACAAGCAGGACGAAATAGGCGATCTGGCCTGATTCATGGAGCTAACGGTATGTCAAGCTCCCTAGGGGCGCGGGGACCGCTCCCCGTAAGATGCGCCGCATGAGTTTCGGGCAAGGGGGAGCCCCGTGGGGCCCCGAAGACAACGGATCCACCCCGGACTGGGCAGCCCTCGCCGAGGCATCCGAGGCCCGCGCACGCAAACGCCGCTGGCTGATGATCGGCGGCGCCGTCGCGGCGACCCTCGCGGTCGGCTCCCTCGTCGCGTGGGGCATCGTCTCGGCGAACAAGGACAGCGAGGCGGGGAACAAGCCGGCCGAGCAACTGCCCAGTACCGCCGACATCCCCAGCGAGGGCAGGACGCCGGGCCCGTCCTTCGAGGCGACGACCCCGCCGCCCCCGCTCGACCCCGACGACTTCATCGACAGCGCCGACAAGGACCGGGCGCCGCTGAACGAGGACACCCTCTACCCGGGCAAGACCCTGACGATGGGCGGCAACGTCTACACGAAGGGCCCCTCGACCCACACCAAGGACTGCTCCTCGGCCGCGCAGGGCGCCCTGGCCGGCGTACTGAAGAAGAACGACTGCACGCAGATGATCCGCGCCACCTACACCAAGGGCGACACCGCGGTGACGATCGGCGTGGCCGTGTTCGACACGAAGGCGAAGGCCACCAAGGCCGCCTCGGAGTACAAGCTGCGCGGCGCCGTGGTCTCCCTGTCCGGCTCCGGCGTGCCCACCTTCTGCCGCACCACGATCTGCCGCCAGACGTCCAACTCGCACGGCCGGTACATGTACGTCACCAACGGCGGCCTGACCAACGGCAAGGACGCCACGAAGAAGGACACGACGCTGTTCACGCTCGGCGACAACCTGCGCGCGTTCACCTACCAGCAGATCCAGCGGCGCGGCCAGACGCAGGCCTCGGCGGCGGCCACGGCGGGCTGACCGCCCGCCCCCTGACCGCGCGTCAGCAGCAGCCGGAGCCCGGCAGCGTCCGCTTGTTGCGCGCCTCCTTGTTGCGGGCGGCGAGCAACTCGTCGGCCGGGTAACCGACTTCCTCCAGGGTCAGGCCGTGCGGCCGGACCACGTGCACGGCCGAGTCGCGCACCCCGGCGGCGAGCACCTTGCCGGGCCAGTCGCTCGGCCGGTGCCCGTCGCCGACGAACAGCAGGGCGCCGATCAGCGAGCGCACCATGTTGTGGCAGAAGGCGTCGGCCCGCACGGTCGCCGTGACGATCCCGTCGTCCCCGCGCACGAGACTCAGCTCCTGCAGGGTCCGGATCGTCGTGGCGCCCTCACGCTTCTTGCAGTACGCCGCGAAGTCGTGCTCCCCCAGGAGCCGCTCGGCGGCCGCGTTCATCGCGTCGACGTCCAACGGCCAGTCGTGCCACAGGACATGACCCCGCAACAGCGGATCGACACCGCCGGGCAGATCGGTCACGCGGTACGCGTAGCGTCGCCAGATCGCCGAGAAGCGCGCGTTGAACCCGCTCGGCGCCTCGGCCACCGACCAGACCCGTACGTCCTTGGACAGCCGCCCCGCGAGCCGCTTGAGCAGCTTCTCCCGGTGCTCGGCCCACACCTCGTCGGGCAGGTCCACATGGGCCACCTGGCCGCGCGCGTGCACCCCGGCGTCGGTCCGCCCGGCCACCGTCAGCTCGTACGTCCGCTGCGAGCGGGTGACGGTGCGCAGCGCGTCCTCGATCTCCCCCTGCACGGTGCGCCGCCCGCCGGCCTGCTTGGCCCATCCGGAGAAGTCCGTCCCGTCGTACGAGAGATCCAGCCGTACGCGTACGGTTCCGGGAGCTGCCTCATCGGTCACCGGTTCATGCCTCCTGTCGAACTTCCGCCCCGACCGCAACTGACCGGCGCGGCCGGGCGTCCCCCTGCACAGACCAAGATCGACCAGATCGACCAGATCGACCACCTGCTCCAGGGGGAACCATGAACAAGTGGACCACGCGTGCCGCGGCGGCTCTCGCCACCGCCGTCCTCGCCGCCGGCCTGACCGCCTGCACCGGCTCGGGCTCCGACTCCGACGACCGCTCCGGCGCGCATCCGACCCGCGCCGCCGTCTCCGAACCCGAGGCCCGCTGCGTGCAGCAGGCGGTGAACTGGTTCCAGGAACCGCGGGTCACCGTCGACGGCGACTACGACGCCAAGACCCGGGCCGCCGTCGGGCGCTACCAGCACAAGCACCGTCTCGCCGGGGACGGCGAGATGAACGCCGCGACCGGCCGCGCCCTGTTCGACAACGTCAACAAGGTCGTCGACACGCTGCTCGAAGGCCCGAAGGACGGCTCCGAGAAGTACCGCGCCTGGCTCGGCCGCTGCGACAAGGCCGTCCGCCGCTGACGCACGGCCCTAGGTGTTCTGTTCGGGCACGTTGGTGACGCTGCAAGGGGCTTGCATGGGTGAGGGCCTTCTGGGTTCGGTGGTGACTGCGACATCTACCGCCGAGTGC
>NZ_JBITJS010000015.1:0-100453 GCF_044460245.1 Streptomyces sp. NPDC050145
CGCGCCCCTGATGAGGCTGCGCCTCATCGGGGAAATGCGACCCGAAGGGTCTGCATTTCAGGGGCGCGGGGAACTGCGCGACCAGCCCCCACCGGGGCGCACCCGGCGATGTACCGGCAAGACCCCTCACATGTGCCGCGATACGGTGCGGGCCGACCGGTAAGCGCGGCCAGAGGAGACACCGTGAGCGCCAGCAAGATCGCCCGGCCCGCGCCCGAGGGCATCGATCCCTTCGGCACCGCCCGCCTGCGCCGCGGCGTGCTCGACGCCTGGGTGGCGAGCGGCGCCCGGTTCCGGGAGGACGCCAACGCCGAGGAGGACCTCGCTCTCGGCGGCTACCGCGACCGCCTCGTCGTGGAGCTCGCCCAGAACGCCGCCGACGCCGCCGCCCGCGCGGGAACGCCGGGCCGGTTCGCGCTCACCCTCAAGGACGGCGTCCTCGTCGCCGCGAACACCGGCGCCCCGATGGACGCGGCCGGCGTCGAGTCCCTGTCCACACTGCGGGCCTCCGCGAAGCGGGCCGGTGCCGAGAGCACCGTCGGCCGCTTCGGCGTCGGGTTCGCCGCCGTGCTCGCCGTGACGGACGAGCCGGCCGTGCTCGGCCGGACCGGTGGTGTGCGCTGGTCGCTCGCCGAGGCGCGGATCGCCGCGCAGGAGACCGCCCGGCACAGCCCCGCCCTCGGCGACGAGCTGCGCCGCCGCGACGGCCACGTGCCCCTGCTCCGGCTGCCGTTCGCGGCCGAGGGTCAGGCCCCGGAGCCGTACGACACGGTCGTCGTGCTGCCGCTGCGCGACCAGGCCGCCGAGGCGCTCGCGGCGCGGCTGCTCGACGCCGTAGACGACACGCTGCTGCTCGCCCTGCCGGGCCTCGCCGAGGTCACCGTGACCACCGACGCCGGGACCCGCACCCTGCGCCGCCGCGCCGACGGCCCGTACGTCGTGATCGAGGACGACGGGCGTGCCCCGGCCGAGTTGCGCTGGCGGACCGTGACGCGCAGCGGCGCCCTCGGCGCCGAGCTGCTCGCCGACCGGCCCGTCGAAGAGCGGCTGCGCCCGCACTGGAACGTCACCTGGGCCGTCCCGGTGGACGCCGACGGCGCCCCGGACAAGCCGCGCAGCGCCCCCGTGCTGCACGCGCCGACCCCCAGCGACGAGGCCCTCGGCGTGCCCGCGCTGCTCATCGCCTCGTTCCCGCTGGACACGGCCCGGCGGCACGTCGCGCCCGGCCCGCTGACCGACTTCCTCACCCAGCGCTCCGCCGACGCGTACGCCGAACTCCTGGGGGAGTGGCAGCCCGTCGGCCCCGGCGTGCTCGACCTCGTGCCCGGTCCGCTCGGCCGCAGCGAACTGGACGGTGCCCTGCGCGCCGCCCTCCTGGAGCGGCTGCCCCGCGTCGCGTTCCTGCCGCCCGCGCTGCCGCCCGCGTCCGAGGAGGACGACCGGCCCGCCGCGCTGCGGCCCCGCGACGCGGAGGTCGTCGAGGGCGCCGGCGCCGACACCGTGCGGGTCCTCGCCGAGGTGCTGCCCAGCCTGCTGCCCGCCGGCCTCGAGCGCCGCGTCGAGCTGCGCACGCTCGGCGTCGCCCGCGTCCCGCTGACCGAGGCGATCGACCGGCTGGCCGGACTCGAGAAGGACCCCGGCTGGTGGCACAGCCTCTACGAGTCGCTGGCCGGCGTCGACCCGGACCGGCTCAGCGGGCTGCCCGTGCCGCTGGCCGGCGGCCGCACCACGATCGGCCCGCGCCAGGTGCTGCTCCCCGCCGCCGACGCCGCCGCCCTGCCCGGCGAGGCGCTGGCCCGGCTCGGCCTCAAGGTCGCGCACGCCGACGCCGCCCACCCCCTCCTGGAGAAGCTCGGCGCGCTCCCGGCCACGCCCCGCGCCGTCCTGACCACGCCTCAGGTGCGGGCCGCGGTCGCCGCGTCCCTCGACGACGAGCCCGCCTGGGACGACGAGGGGGCGCTCGGCGCGGAGGAGCTCGCCGACGTCGTCCTCACCCTCGTGCGCGACGCCGGTCTCGACGTCGGCGACGAACCCTGGCTCGGCGCCCTCGCCCTGACCGACGAGGACGGCGAACTCGCCCCCGCCGCCGAACTGCTGCTCCCCGGCAGCCCGATCGCCGACGTGCTGCGCGAGGGCGAACTCCCGTACGTGGACGACGAGCTGGCCGAGCGCTGGGGCGAACAGCCGCTCGCCGCCTGCGGGGTGCTCGCCACGTTCGCCCTGGTCCGCGCCACCGACGTCGTCCTCGACCCCGACGAACTCGACCCGCGCGAGGGCGACTTCCCCGAGCCGGACGACGCCGGTCTGCTCGACGCCGTCGACGTGTGGTGCGAGGACGCCCTCGACCGGCTGCCCGACTCGCCGGTGCCGCCCGTCGCCACCGAACTCGTCGCCGTACGCGATCTGGACCTGGTCGACGAGGACCGCTGGCCGCAGGCGCTCGCGCTCCTTTCGCGGCCGCCGCTGCGCGACGCGCTCACCCAGCCCGTCCGCGTCCTGCTGCCCGACGGCACCCACGAACTCGTCCGCCCGTACACGGCGTGGTGGCTGCGCGGCCACCCTGTCCTCGACGGCCGCCGCCCCGCCGGACTGCGCGCCGCGGGCGGGGACCCGCTGCTCGCCGGGCTCTACGAGGAGGCCGACGCCTCCGGGTTCGAGGACGAGCAGGTGCTGCGCGCCCTCGGCGTGCGCACCTCCGCCGCCGCGCTGCTCGACGAACCGGGCGGCGCCGCCGAACTCCTCGACCGGCTCGCCGACCCGGACCTGCCGGTGGCCGGGGCCCAACTGCACACGCTGTACGGGCTGCTCGCCGGTCTCGACCCCGAGCAGGTCACCCTGCCGGACGACCTGCGGGCGGTGCGGGACGGCGAGGTGGTGGTCGTCGACGCGGCCGAGGCGCTGGTCGCCGACGCCCCCGACCTGATCCCGCTCGCCGACGGCCGCCCCCTGCTGCCGGTGGCCCCGGCCCGGGCCGCGCAGCTCGCCGAGCTGTTCCAGGTGCGCCGCCTGAGCGAGGCCGTCGACGGTGAACTGACCGGCTCCGAGGGCGTCGAGCACCCCGTACCCGACTCCGTGCGCACCCTGCTCGGGGCCGCGACCCCGCGGACGTACGTCGAGCACGAGGAGCTGTACGTCGCCGGGCAGGAGGCCGACTGGCGGCGCACCCCGGACGGCACCGTGCACGCGGCCACCCTGGAGGGCGTGGCGGCGGGGCTCGCCTGGGCGGCGGGTCAGTGGCCGCGCCGTTTCGAGGTGGCGGCCCTCCTGGAGGATCCGTCGCGCACGGAGGAACTGGCCCGGGACCGCTGGTTCGACTGACCCCGGCCCGGGGCGGGGCCTTCCGGCAGGTCAAGGGCTCGGGCCGGATTTGTATGGTGATCGCAAAATTCGCGGAAGCCGTACAACCCGCCCCACCCGGCGCAGGTCTCACCTGCGGGTCAACAGACCCCTAGATCACTTGGGTCCCGCGGGAAGCCATCCGCAGGACCCCTTCTCCACCATGGGGAACACATGCGCATTCGTGCCACCGCCGCCGCCCTCTCGGTTTCCGGCGCCCTGGCCCTCACCGCGTTCACGGTGCCCGTCGCGCAGGCGGCGGACGGCCCGCAGGCCGCGGCCGCCGCCGCCGAGGCGGGCACCTCGGCCGGTGCTGACGAGCAGTACGGCGACACCGCCATCTCGAACGTGGTCGTCAACGGCGGCAAGGACGTCGTCGCCGGCATCAGCAACCTGGTCCCGGTCAAGGTCACCTTCACGGCCACGGACAACTCGGGTATCGACAACACCTCCGGTTACGCCGTCCTGTACCACGGCACGGACCTGGACAACTCGGACGCCGGTGCCGCGCCGACGCAGGACCCGGGCGCCACCACCTGCACGACGGTCAGCGCCACCACGGCGACCTGCACGCTGACCTTCTCCATCGACCCGACGGTGGACCTCGCCAACTACGCGGCCGGTTCCTGGAAGGTCTGGGCGATCGCCTCGGGCAAGGACGCCGACTACACGGTCCGCGAGAACGCCAAGTCGTTCGGCATGAAGCGGTACTCGAAGCTCACCACCAACGCGTCGCCGGAGCCGGTCAAGAAGGGCGCCACCATCACGGTGACCGGCCTGCTGTCCCGCGCCAACTGGGACACCAGCAAGTACGCCGGTTACACCGGCCAGTCGGTGACCCTGCAGTACCGCGCCAAGACCGCGAGCACGTACACCAACGTCAAGACGATCACCTCGTCCTCGACGGGCACCCTGAAGACGACCGTCACCGCGTCGGCCGACGGCTACTTCCGCTACAAGTTCGCGGGCACGTCCACGACCCCGGCCGTGACGTCCACCAGCGACTTCGTCGACGTTCAGTAGGAGCAGGACCCCGCGGTAATCAGGCGGGGAAGCGGCGGTCGACCCATTTCCACAGGAACTCCAGGGCGGCCGCCGCCACCGCCGCCACCCCCACCGCCGTCCACGGCATCACCGAGCCGACCAGCTTCAGCGCGAAGAAGTCCTGCAGCCACGGCACGACCAGGACGAGCAGGAACGCGCCGCCCATGGCCGCGACCAGGGCGACCCGCCACCACGTGTAGGGGCGGGCGATGATGGCGAGCACCCACATCGAGATCAGGAACAGCGTCAGCGTCGCCGAGCTGGTCTCCGCGCCGAGCGCGCCCGAGCCCGTGTAGTAGTGCCGGGCGACCATGTACATCACGAACGTGGCGAGGCCCGCGAGGACGCCGCCCGGGATCGCGTACCGCATCACGCGCCGCACGAAGTGCGGTTTCGCCCGCTCCTTGTTGGGCGCGAGCGCCAGGAAGAACGCGGGGACGCCGATGGTCAGCGTCGACAGCAGCGTCAGGTGCCGGGGCAGGAACGGGTACTCGACCTGGAAGCAGACCACGAGCAGCGCGAGCAGCACCGAGTAGACCGTCTTGACCAGGAACAGGGTCGCCACGCGCGTGATGTTGCCGATGACGCGGCGGCCCTCGGCGACCACCGACGGCAGCGTCGCGAAGCTGTTGTCGAGCAGAACGATCTGGGCGACCGCGCGGGTCGCCTCGGAGCCCGAGCCCATCGAGACGCCGATGTCGGCGTCCTTCAGGGCCAGTACGTCGTTCACGCCGTCGCCGGTCATCGCGACGGTGTGGTCGTGGGACTGGAGGGCCGCGACCATGTCCCGCTTCTGCTGCGGGGTGACCCGGCCGAAGACGGTGCCGGCGTCGAGGGCGTCGGCCATCTCGCTCTGATCGGCGGGCAGGGTCCTCGCGTCGACGGTGTCCTCGGCGCCGGGCAGACCGAGCTTTCCGGCCACGGCGCCGACCGACACCGCGTTGTCCCCGGAGATGACCTTCGCCTTGACGTTCTGCTCGGCGAAGTAGCGCAGGGTGTCGGCGGCGTCCGGGCGCAGCCGCTGTTCCAGGACGACGAGGGCGGCGGGCTCGGCGCCCTCGTGGACGCCGGGGTCCTCCAGGTCGCGGGTCACCTTGGCGAGCAGCAGCACCCGCAGGCCCTGCCGGTTCAGCTCGTCGGTCTCGTCCAGGGCGGGGTCGGCCGGGGGCAGCAGCACGTCGGGGGCGCCGAGCAGCCAGGTGCTGACCGTGCCGTCGCCCTCGCTGAAGGAGGCGCCGCTGTACTTGCGGGCCGAGGAGAACGGCAGCGCCTCCGTGCAGCGCCAGTCCACGCTGTCCGGGTAGGCGTCGACGATGGCCTGGAGGGAAGCGTTGGGCCGCGGGTCGGACTCGCCGAGCGCGCCGAGCGCCTTGCGTACGTACGTATCGTCGGCGCCGCCGAGCAGGCGCAGGTCGGCGACGTCCATGCCGCCCTCGGTGAGGGTGCCGGTCTTGTCGAGGCAGACCGTGTCGACGCGGGCGAGCCCCTCGATGGCGGGCAGCTCCTGCACCAGGCACTGTTTTCGGCCGAGCCGGATGACGCCGATCGCGAAGGCCACGGAGGTCAGCAGCACGAGCCCCTCGGGCACCATCGGGACGATGCCGCCGACGGTGCGGGCGATCGAGTCCTTGAAGCCGTGCTCCTTGACCACGAGCTGGCTGATGACCAGGCCGATCGCGGTGGGGATCATCATCCACTGGACGTACCTGAGGATGGTGGAGATGCCGGTGCGCAGCTCGGAGTGGACGAGGGTGAAGCGGCTGGCCTCCTCGGCGAGCTGGGCCGCGTAGGCCTCGCGGCCGACCTTCGTGGCGGTGAACGCGCCGCCGCCCGCGACGACGAACGACCCGGACATGACCTCGTCGCCGGGCTTCTTGACGACCGGGTCGGCCTCACCGGTGAGCAGCGACTCGTCGATCTCCAGGCCGTCGGCCTCGGCGCAGCTGCCGTCGACGACGATCTTGTCGCCGGGCCCGATCTCGATGAGGTCCCCGAGCACGATCTCGGAGGTGGAGACGGCGACGGCGGCCCCGTCGCGCCGCACCGTGGGTTTCGCCTCGCCGATCACCGCGAGGGAGTCCAGGGTCTTCTTGGCCCGCCACTCCTGGATGATGCCGATCCCGGTGTTGGCGATGATCACGAAGCCGAACAGGCTGTCCTGGATCGGGGCGACGGCCAGCATGATGATCCACAGGACGCCGATGATCGCGTTGAAGCGGGTGAAGACGTTGGCGCGGACGATCTCGGTGAGCGAGCGGGAGCTGCGCACCGGTACGTCGTTGACCTCGCCGCGGGCGGTCCGCTCCGCGACCTCGGCGGCGGTGAGGCCCGTCGCTCGCGCGGGGACGGGTATCGGATGCACCGGATCGAGTTCGGCGCCCGCGTCGATATGGGTCATGGGTTCGACGGTACGGGCGAAACCGGGCACTCACCCGTCGAGCGGGGCACCTTCCGCGCTCTGCGCCGCAGCGCGCTTGAGGGCGGCGTCGCGGCCCCGGACGTACCAGATGCCGATGAGGCCGAGGCCCGCGCCGGCGAGGCAGGTCCAGATCCACCAGGTGTGGCCGCGGTCGTCGAACCAGCCGTAGAACGGCAGCTGGACGAGGAAGAGGACGAACCAGAGGATCGTGCCGCCGGTGATGGTGGCGACCACGGGCCCCTCAAGGGGTTCCGGTGCCTCGTGCTGCGGGGTCCACTTCGCCATGCGCACAGCTTACGAGGCCCGCCCCGGCGCCCGCACGGACCCCGTGCAGGACCCGTACAGGACCGGCCGGAACCCTGTCACGCCAAGGGTCTACGCGCGGAGATAGCGCATTCCCGTTCATATGTTCATACTGAAACGGTCTGACTCTGGCTCCTTATATTCGTAGGAAACACCAGCGCCGCACCGCACATGACGGCAAACAGGCACCCCCGCACCACTGAAAGCGCTGAGGAAAACCATGTCCACTTCGGCCACCCCCAAGGTCGATGCCGTCGAGCCGCCGCCGGCCCCGAAGAGCGGTCTCGACCGCTACTTCAAGATCACCGAGCGCGGTTCGACGGTCGTCCGTGAGGTCCGTGGTGGTTTCGCCACCTTCTTCGCGATGGCCTACATCATCGTGCTGAACCCGATCATCCTGGGCAGCGCGAAGGACATGTACGGGCACCAGCTCGACAACGCCCAGCTGGTCACCGCGACCGCGCTGACCGCCGCGTTCACCACCCTGCTCATGGGCGTCATCGGCAACGTGCCGATCGCGCTCGCCGCCGGCCTCGGCGTCAACACGGTCGTCGCCCTCCAGCTCGCGCCGCGCATGTCGTGGCCGGACGCGATGGGCATGGTCGTCTTCGCGGGCTTCGTCGTCATGGCGCTGGTCGCCACGGGTCTGCGCGAGCGCGTGATGAACGCTGTGCCACTCAGCCTGCGCAAGGGCATCGCGATCGGCATCGGCCTGTTCATCATGCTGATCGGTCTCGTCGACTCCGGCTTCGTCTCGCGCATCCCGGACGTCGCCCACACCACCGTCCCGATCCAGCTCGGCGTCGGCGGTCACCTCATGGGCTGGCCGGTCCTCGTCTTCGTGCTCGGCACGCTGCTGACGCTGGCGCTCCTGGTCCGCAAGGTGCCGGGCGCCATCCTGATCTCCATCGTCGCCATGACCGTCGTCGCGATGATCATCAACGCGGTCGCCGACGTGCCGTCCTGGGGTCTGACCACCCCGGAGTGGCCGGGCAACCCGATCTCCACCCCGGACTTCGGCCTCGTCGGCCAGGTCAGCCTGACCGGCGGCTTCGACAAGGTCGGTGTCCTCACGGGCATCCTCTTCGTCTTCACCGTGCTGCTGTCCTGCTTCTTCGACGCCATGGGCACGATCATGGGCATCAGCGACGAGGCGCACCTGACCGACGAGAAGGGTCAGATGCCGGGCATGAACAAGGTCCTGTTCATCGACGGCATCGCCGTCGCCGCCGGCGGCGCCTCGTCCTCCTCCGCCACCACCTGCTTCGTGGAGTCCACCGCCGGTGTCGGCGAGGGCGCCCGCACGGGCCTCGCGAACGTCGTCACCGGCGGTCTCTTCGCCACCGCGCTGTTCCTCACGCCCGTCGCCACGATGGTCCCGTCACAGGCCGCCACCCCGGCGCTGCTCGCCGTCGGCTTCATGATCATGGCCGGCAGCATCCGGGCCATCGACTGGGACGACTGGACGGTCGCCATCGCGGCCTTCGTGACGATGCTGATGATGCCGTTCACGTACTCGATCACGAACGGCATCGGCATGGGCTTCATCACCTTCACGGTGCTCCGCGTCGTCGCGGGCCGCGCCAAGGAGGTGCCCGTCGCGATGTACGCGGTCTCGGCGGTCTTCGGCTTCTACTACCTGATGCCGGCGCTGGGTCTGACCTGACGCGCCTTGTGACTCCCGCTGCGGCCCCGCCCGGATCTTCCGGGCGGGGCCGCGGTCTTCTTTGGCTGGACCGTCGGTGTGCGCCGGAGGAGGCTGAGGCGATGACCTTGCGCACCGATGTGGCCGCTCTCCTGGCGGAGGCCGGAATCCGGGACCTGGACCTGGACGACCTGGACCTGGACGTGGACGTCGACGGCTCCGGCGCGGGCTGGCACGCCCGCTCGGCCGCGTACCAGCGCGTCGTCGCGGCGATCGCCGCCTCGGGGAACCGCGACCGTGATCGCGCGCTCGTGGCGATCCTCGTGCGCGAGCTCGACGGGATGGCCGCCAAGACGGCGGTGGTCGCCCTCGTCGACGCGGTCGCGCCGGACGCGGCCGGTCCCGCCGAGTTCCGGCGGTGGGCGGCCGGAGTGCTGCCGGAGACCGACCGCCTCGGGGCGGAGGGGCACGGCGCCTTCGTCCGTGGCCGCGTCCACGACTGGCTGGTCCGCCTGTCCGTCCGGGACGGTCACGTGCCGGCAGCGGACGAGCTGGCGGGCGTCACGAACTGGGTGCAGCGCGTCCTCGCCGAGGAGGCGATGTCACCGGCCGTGCTCGCCCTGCTCGCCGAGTCGGCCCGGCACCGGAAGACGCGGAACATCGCGAGGAACCGGGCCGGATCCAGGGCCGTACGGAGCCGGAACGGTTCTCCGGAGCCTCAGGCCGCCCCGTAGAACCGTTCCGTCTCCTCGACGGCCGTCTTGAAGCGTTCGTCGAAGTCGTCGCGCGTCAGCGTCCGGACCACGTAGTCCTGGACGCTCATCCCTCTCTTCGCGGCGTGTCCCTTGAGCCGGTCGAGGAGCTCACCGTCTATCCGCAGGCTGAGCACTGTCGATCCCATGACGAACAGGGTTGCCGCGCCGTCCGCCCGGGCGTGTCACTTTCCGGAAGCGGCTCACTCGTTTGAGTGACGTAAGGTTTCGCCCCGTCAGATCGGCGGCCCGGCGGTGGCCCGTCCGGGGGCCCGCCGGGTGGCCGTCCCGGTGGCTGCCTCGTGGTGTGGATCACGGGTGCGTGGCGTGATTCCGGTGGTCGTTAGGCATAGTAATGAGTTACGCTAAATACATGCCGGACCTCTCCCATGGCGACGACGTAGCCGCCGTGAACTCCCTGCGCTCCGCCGTGATGCGCCTGTCCCGTCGGCTCAAGCACCAGCGGGTCGACGAGTCGCTGAGCCCCACCGAGATGTCGGTGCTCGGCACCCTCGCCGGATGCGGCTCCGCCACACCCGGCGAACTCGCCCGCAAGGAACATGTGCAGCCGCCGTCGATGACCCGCATCGTCGCGCTCCTGGAGGCCAAGGGACTGGTCAGGCTGGAGCCGCACCCCGAGGACCGGCGCCAGAAGGTCGTCACCTCCACCGAGCAGGCCGACACCATGCTCAAGGAGAGCCGCCGCAAGCGGAACGCCTGGCTGGCCGACCTCGCCGCCGGACTCGACGACGAGGACTGGGCCAAGCTCCGCGAAGCCGCCCCCGTCCTCGAGAAGCTCGCCCACCTGTGACGCCACTCGCATTCCGCACGTTGAACGACCACAGCTGAGTAGCGCTCAGCACCACGACGCCGAGGAGGCGAACCCACTTTGAGTACGGGACCCGGAGCAGACTCCGCCCCCGCACCAGCCGCCCACGACTCCGCCCGCCCGTCACCCGACCGCCGCCCCTGGCGGAGCCTGCTGCGCAGGCGCACCCCTGATGGCCCCCGCAAGACCTCCATGTTCGCGAGCCTCAAGGTGCGTAATTACCGCCTGTTCGCGACCGGAGCCGTCGTCTCCAACACCGGTACCTGGATGGCCCGCATCACCCAGGACTGGCTGGTGCTCTCCCTCACGGGATCCTCCGCCGCCGTCGGTGTCACCACGGCCATGCAGTTCCTCCCGATGCTGCTCTTCGGCCTGTACGGCGGCGTCATCGCCGACCGCTTCAACAAGCGCAGCCTGCTCTTCTTCACCCAGGGCGCGATGAGCCTGTCGGGCCTTTTCCTGGCCGCGCTGACTCTGTCCGGCCAGGTGCAGGTCTGGCACGTGTACGTCGCCGCGTTCTTCACCGGACTCGTGACCGTCGTCGACAACCCGACCCGGCAGTCCTTCGTCTCCGAGATGGTCGGCCCCGACCAGGTGCGCAACGCCGTCTCGCTGAACTCCGCCAACTTCCAGTCGGCCCGGCTCATCGGCCCCGCCGTCGCCTCCGTCCTGACCGCCGCCGTCGGACCCGGCTGGGCCTTCCTCGCCAACGGCCTGTCCTTCCTCGCCCCGCTCACCGGCCTCCTGCTGATGCGCACCAGCGAGCTGCACGAGACCAAGCTCGCGCCGCGCGGCAAGGGCCAGCTCAAGGAAGGCCTGCGCTACGTCTCCCGGCACCCCGAGCTGATCTGGCCGATCGTGCTCGTCGGATTCGTCGGCACCTTCGGGTTCAACTTCCCGATCTGGCTCAGCGCCTACGCCGACGACGTCTTCCACGGCGGCGTCGGCATGTACGGAGTCTTCAACACCCTCATGGCGCTCGGCTCCCTCGCCGGCGCGCTGCTCGCCGCCCGGCGCCGCTCCACCCGCCTGCGGGTCCTCGCCGGCGCCGCGATCGGCTTCGGCACGCTGGAGGTTCTCGCCGCGTGGGCGCCCGGCGTCTGGACCTTCGCCCCGCTGATCGTCCTCCTCGGCATCCTCGGCCTCACCGTCAACGTGACCGCGAACTCCACGGTCCAGATGGGTACGGAGCCGGAGATGCGGGGCCGGGTGATGTCCCTGTTCATGATGGTGTTCACCGGTGGCACCCCGCTTGGCGGGCCGCTCTTCGGCTGGCTCGCCGACCAGTACGGGGTGCGGGTCAGCTTCATGCTCGGCGGTGTGATCTGCGCGGTGGCGGCCGCCGGGGTCGGGCTCATGCTCGCCCGTGCCGCGAACCTCCGCCTCAAGGTCGACCTCCGGCGCGGGGAGCGGCACCTTCAGTTCGTCCCGCGCGAGCTGGCGGCGGCCTGACCCGGTCCGGGGCGCCGCCGCGGGGGCTGAGGATCTCGTCGCCGGGTGCCGCCCGGTGGGGCTTCTCGCGCAGTTCCCCGCGCCCCTGAAGGGCACACTCCGTGCGCCCCCAGGGGCCCGCTTGTCGCGCCCCGCGACGGAGTCGCTGAACGGACACAGCCCCGCGCCCCCGGCGCCGTCGTATCCGCCAGACTGTGACGCGTGAGACTCTTCGCCGCTGTGTTGCCGCCGGAATCCGCACTTGGCCCGTTGGGGGACGTCGTCGATCGGTTGCCGGATGCCGACGGGCTGCGGTGGACCGGGCGGGACGGGTGGCACCTCACGCTCGCGTTCTACGGGGAGGTACCCGAGGAGAGCGTGCCGGAGCTGGAGGAGCGGCTGGGGCGGGCCGCCGCTCGTACTCCGGAGTTCGCGCTGGCCCTGCGCGGGGGCGGCCAGTTCGGCGGGCGGGCCCTGTGGGCGGGGGTGAGCGGCGACACGAGCACCCTCGGGCGGCTCGCCGAGCGCGCCGAAGCCGCGGGGCGCCGGGCCGGACTGCCCGGCGAGCACCGGCGCTACCGCCCCCACCTGACCCTGGCCCGCAGCCGCCACGCCTTCGACTTCGGCCCGTACGCCGAGGCGCTCGACCCGTTCGAGGGGCCCGCCTGGACGGTGTCCGAGCTGGCCCTCGTCCGCAGCAACCTGCCCACGTCCGGGGTACCGGGCGAGCGCCCCCGGTACGAGAAGGTCGCCGCGTGGCCACTCGCCGCGCCGCGTTAGGCTCGACGCGTGGACCCGAAGACCCGAAACCGGATCATGGCCGGTGTGCTCGTGCTGATGTTCGTCGTCGTGGTGGTCGCGGCGGCCGCCGGCAGGTGAGCCCGCGCGGCCGCCCCTTCCTCGATTTCCCCGATCCCCGGACTACCAGGCGAAGGCCTCCGGGGACGGCCCCGGGCCCGGGAAGATCTCGTCGAGGGACGTGAGCAGCTCCTCGCCCAGCTCCAGCTCGACCGCCCGCAGCGCCGACTCCAGCTGCTCCGTCGTCCGCGGACCGACGATCGGCCCGGTGACCCCGGGACGGGTCAGCAGCCAGGCCAGCGCCGTCTCGCCCGGCTCCAGACCGTGCTTGTCCAGCAGATCCTCGTAGGCCTGCACCTTCTCGCGCATCGACGTGCTCTCCAGCGCGCTCGCGCTGCGCCCGTCCCGGCGCCGGCTGCCCTCCGCCTCCTTCTTCAGGACGCCGCCGAGCAGCCCGCCGTGCAGCGGCGACCACGGGATGACACCGAGGCCGTACTCCCGCGCGGCCGGGATGACCTCCATCTCGGCGCGCCGCTCGGCCAGGTTGTACAGGCACTGCTCGCTGACCAGGCCCATCGTGCCCCGGCGGGCGGCGGTCTCGTTGGCCTGCGCGATCTTGTAGCCGGGGAAGTTCGACGACCCGGCGTACAGGATCTTGCCCTGCTGGATCAGGACCTCGACCGCCTGCCAGATCTCCTCGAACGGAGTGCGGCGGTCGATGTGGTGGAACTGGTAGATGTCGATGTGGTCCGTCTGCAGGCGCCGCAGGCTCGCCTCGACGGCCCGGCGGATGTTCACCGCGGAGAGCCGGTCGTGGTTGGGCCAGACGTCACCGTCGCCCGACATGTTCCCGTACACCTTGGTGGCGAGCACGGTCTTGTCCCGCCGCCCGCCCCCGTTGGCGAACCAGGTCCCGATGATCTCCTCGGTGCGGCCCTTGTTCTCGCCCCACCCATAGACGTTCGCCGTGTCGAAGTAGTTGATACCGCTGGCCAGCGCCGCGTCCATGATGGCGTGGCTGTCCGGCTCGTCGGTCTGCGGACCGAAGTTCATGGTGCCGAGGACGAGCCGGCTGACCTTGAGTCCCGTGCGTCCGAGCTGCGTGTACTTCATGTCGAACCAGCCAAGACCGTGGAGTGCGCTCTAGGCAAGCGTCTGCGCCCGCGCCCTTCACCAGAACCGCGCGTTCGCCCCACGCGTCCTCGCTTTCACCCGGTCACCAACGACCTTTATCCTCAACGGCGTTACGCCCGTGACCGGGCGGCAAAAGGCGGGGGAGCCAGATCGGCATGAGCGGGACCAATCAGGGCGATGACGGCGGCGGCGGGCGTGATGAGGAGCTCGACGGGGGCGTGAAGCCGCTCACGGTGTTCGACCCGGCGCGCATCGGCCCGTATCTGCTGCTCGGGCGGCTCGGGGCGGGCGGCATGGGCCGGGTGTTCCTCGCGCGGTCGGACAGCGGGCGCACCGTGGCCGTCAAGGTCGTGCACGAGGAGCACGTGTCGGACGCGCGCTTCCGGGCCCGGTTCCGGCGGGAGATCGAGGCGGCGCGCAAGGTCGGCGAACGGTTCACCGCACCCGTGCTCGACGCGGGGCCCGACGACGAGCCGCCGTGGGTCGCCACCGGGTACGTGCCGGGCCTCTCGCTGGAACAGGTGGTGCGCCGGCACGGGCCGCTGCCCGTGGACTCCGTGCACGCGCTCGCCGACGGGCTGCTGCACGCCCTGAAGGACATCCATGACGCGGGCATCGTGCACCGCGACCTGAAGCCGTCGAACGTGATGCTGACCGTCGACGGCACCAAGGTCATCGACTTCGGCATCGCGCGGGCGCTCGAGGCGTCCGTCGAGTCGCTGCTCACCAGTACGGGGATGGTCGTCGGGTCGCCCGGTTTCATGTCGCCCGAGCAGGTGCGCGGGCGCAGCGCCGGGGTCAAGAGCGACGTGTTCACGCTGGGCTGCGTGCTCACGTACGCGGCGACGGGGCGGCTGCCGTTCGGGCACGGCGCCAGCAGCGGGCACGCGGTGATGTTCCAGATCGTGGAGGACGAGCCGGACCTCTCCGGGATCGACGACGCGGCGCTGCGCGCGCTCATCCTGCGCTGTCTCGCCAAGGGGGTCGAGGAGCGGCCCGGCGTCGACGAGCTGCTCGCGGACCCGGAGCGGGTGCGTCCGGCGGCGGCCGGCGGGGCCGCCTGGCTGCCCGCCGAGGTCGTGGCGCGGCTCGCGCAGCAGTCGGCGCGGCTGCTCGACGCGGAGGCGGTGCCGCTGCGCGAGGAGCCGGTGGACCGGGCGACGGTCGGGCTGCGGGCGGGCGCGGAGGCGGCGCTCGGGCCGGTGACGGTGGGCGGCGGCGCGGGGAACTCGACAAAGAGATCGGCGAAGAAGTCGGCGAAGGAAGGTGAGGGGCAGCCGAAGCGGCGTCGGAAGGTGTTCGTGGTGCTGCCCGTCGCGGTCGTCCTCACGGTCGGCGGCGGCACGATGGCGCTGCTCCCGTACGTGCGCGACGACGGGGACGCGCAGGCCCGGCGCCCGTCGAGCAGCGCGAGCGCGACGGTGAGCGGGTCCCCGTCGGCCTCGGTGTCCGCGTCCCCGTCCAGGTCGGCGAAGCCCAAGGGCAAGAAGAAGGACGACGGGGCGGACGAGGGCAAGAAGAAGGACGACAAGGGCGAGACGGCCGCCCCGGACGGCGCCGACGGGGAACAGGCGCAGGACAAGGACGGCGGCACCGCGTCGGGCGGCGCGGCCGACTCCGGGAGCGGCACGGACACCTCCGGCGGCTCCTCGGGCTCCGGGTCGTCCGGCGGAGGCTCGGGTTCGGGTTCGGGGTCGGGTGGCGGTACGTCCGCCGGGTCGCCGCCGCCCGCGATGACGAGCTACCGGCTCGACTACACGAACTCCTGTGTCGGCGCCTGCTCGATGCCCATCAAGGCCAGTTGGCCGGCGGTCTCCCGGGCCACCCGCTACGAGATCAACTACGTCAACAAGGGCAGCCAGTTCACGGAGAAGAACGTGAACACGACGTACTCGACGTCCGGCACCAGCTACACGATCACCGGCCCGTTCTCCGGCGACGAGATCTGCATCAAGATCCGTGCGGCGAACAGCTACGGCCCGTCGGCCTGGGCGAAGACGACGTGCGCGACGGTGCCGTACTAGCCGTACCGACCGTACTAAGAGTGCGGGTAGGGGCCGCCGATGTCCCAGGCCTGGTGCAGCGCGTCCGCGAACGCGCCGGCGAGCTTGTGCTCGCCGGAGGCGTTCGGATGCGTGCCGTCGTAGGTGTCGCGGTGGATGTCGTACGACTCCGGGACCGAGGCGAGCAGCAGCGGGGAGCGGGGTTCGGAGAGGTCCGCGACCGCCTTCGCGAGCAGGGTGTTGAAGTGTGCGACCTGCGCGGCGAAGGGGGCGTCGGTCTCGGCCCGTACGTTCGGGATGACCGGCAGCATGACCATGCGGACGGCGGGGTTCGCGGCGCGGGCGGCGGCGACGAAGCGGCGTACGTTCTCGGCGGTCTGCTCGGCGTCGGTGTAGAAGCCGAGGTCTATCAGGCCGAGGGAGATGAGCAGGGTGTCGGCGCCCGCGGCGGTAACGGCGTCGCCGATGACGGGCGCCATGTGCTGCCAGCCCTCGCCCCAGCCGGCGAGGTGCCGCTGCGGGAAGCCGGGGTCGGCGTAGTCGTGGGTGCCGCCGTACAGGGCGGTGCGGGGGCCGACGACGGCGCAGTCGGTGCCGGTGGCGCGCAGGTGCTGCCACATGCGCAGGCGCCAGGTGTGTTCACCGGCGCTCCCGATGGTCATGGAGTCACCGACAAACATGAACCTGAGCATCCGCTCATCATGGTCGATGCCGCGGAGATCACGCCGGTCAGGTGCGTGTGAGACCGGACACGCCTGGCAAGCTGGGGGCATGCGTGCGGACAAGGCGGGGTCGCGGACGGGGCGGATCGGTGCGGTGCTGGCCGCCGCCGTTCTGGTGACGGGGGCGGCCGTGATGCCGGCCGGGGCGGACGGGCGGTCGCCCGGCTCGGACGGGTTCACGATCCAGGACCCGCGGATCACGGAGTCCAGCGGGCTCGCCGCGTCCCGGGCCCACCCCGGCGTGTACTGGACCCACAACGACAGCGACGACGGCGCGTACCTGTACGCGATCGACGGGCGGACGGGGAAGACGGTCGCGACGCTCACCCTCACCGGGATCGGCTCGCCCCGTGACGTCGAGGCGATCTCGATCGGCCCCGACGGCGACCTCTACGTCGGCGACATCGGCGACAACCTGAACGGCTCCTGGGACCACGTCTGGATCTACAAGCTGCCCGAGCCGAAGGAGCTGCGCGACCAGACCGTGCGGGCCACGCAGTACGTCGTGAAGTACGCGGACGGGGCGCGCAACGCCGAGTCGCTGATGGTCCATCCGAAGACCGGCCGGGTCTACATCGTGGAGAAGGGCGAGGACGGCGGCGGGCTGTACGAGGGTCCCGCGCAGCTCAGCACCTCCGGTACGAACACCTTCCGCCGCGTCGCCGACATCGACCTCTGGGCCACGGACGCGGCGTTCTCCCCGGACGGGAAGCAGTTGGCGGTGCGGGGGTACTTCGGCGGCGTCTCGTACGCGTGGAACGACGGCAGGCCCGAGCGGGAGGGGCAGTTGAGCGTCCCGATGCAGCCGCAGGGCGAGTCGGTGACGTACACGCCGGACGGCCGCACGCTCCTGTACGGCAGCGAGGGCAAGGGCAGTTCGGTGCGGCCGGTCGAGGTGGAGGGCGCCGGATCGGGCGACGGTACGGGGACTCCCGGGACGGGCTCGGACGAGAGCGGTGGCAGCAGCGACGCCGGCATCACGGGCAAGGCCGGCGCGGTGGGCGCGGCGGTGCTCCTGATCGTGGCGGTCGGCATAGGGCGCCTGACCCGGAAGTCGAAGCGCGGCTGAGTCCGTTTCGACCCGGTCCCGGAAAGGGCGCGGGGGACCGCACGCCGGCCGGTGCCGGTGTGCAGTCCCCCGGGGGGAGAGCTGGAGCCCGTAAGGGTCAGAGCTGGCCGATGACGTAGTCGATGCAGGCCGTCAGAGCCGAGACGTCCGCCGGGTCGATCGCCGGGAACATGGCGATGCGGAGCTGGTTGCGGCCGAGCTTGCGGTAGGGCTCGGTGTCGACGATCCCGTTGGCGCGGAGCACCTTCGCGACGGCCGCCGCGTCGACCGACTCGTCGAAGTCGATCGTGCCGATGACCTGCGAACGCTTGGCCGCGTCGGTGACGAACGGCGACGCGTACTTCGACTCCTCGGCCCAGCTGTACAGGCGGTCCGAGGAGTCCTTCGTGCGGGCCGTCGTGAACGACAGGCCGCCCTGGCTGTTCATCCACTCCAGCTGCTCGCCGAGCAGGAAGAGCGTGGCGAGCGCGGGCGTGTTGTACGTCTGGTTCTTGCGGGAGTTGTCGATCGCCGTGGGCAGCGAGAAGAACTCCGGGATGTGGCGGCCGGACGCGTGGATGCGCTCGGCGCGCTCGATCGCGGCCGGGGAGAACGCCGCCACCCACAGGCCGCCGTCGGAGGCGAAGGACTTCTGCGGGGCGAAGTAGTAGACGTCCGACTCGGTGATGTCGACGGGCAGGCCGCCCGCACCGGACGTGGCGTCGACCAGGACGAGGGCGCCCTCGTCGGCACCGGCCACGCGCTTGATCGGGGCGGCGACACCGGTGGAGGTCTCGTTGTGGGTGAGGCCGTACACGTCGACGCCGGCCTCGGCCTGCGGCTCGGGGTGCGTGCCCGGCTCGGAGGCGATGACGGTCGGCTCGGCCAGCCACGGGGCCAGCTTGGCGGCCTTGGCGAACTTGGACGAGAACTCGCCGAAGTTCAGGTGCTGGGACTTGTTCTCGATCAGGCCGTGGGTCGCCACGTCCCAGAACGCGGTGGAGCCGCCGTTGCCGAGGATCACCTCGTAGCCCTCGGGGAGGGAGAACAGGTCCTTCACGCCCTCGCGGACGCGGCCGACCAGGTTCTTGACCGGGGCCTGGCGGTGGGAGGTACCGAGCAGGGACGTGCCGGTCGCGGCCAGAGCGTCCAGCGCCTCCGTCCGCACCTTGGAGGGGCCCGCGCCGAAACGTCCGTCGGCGGGCTTGATGTCAGCGGGAATCTGGATCTCAGCCACGAAAGGGAGAGTAGCGGGTGGTTCCGGCCGACCTGCGCGTTGTCCGTCCGGTGAGATGGGCCGGGACCGGGTGGCGGACCGCCCACCCGGTCCCGGCCCCGCGAAGTTCCGGCGTGCGGTCAGCCGCCGAGCACGACCGGCAGCTCGAACAGGTCGTTCTGGGTGACGACCGGCTTGTTGCGCAGCTCGCCCGGCTCGACCGCGAGCCGCAGGCCCGGGAAGCGGGCGTACAGCGCGGGCAGGGCGACGCCGGCCTCCAGCCGGGACAGGGCGGCGCCGGGGCAGACGTGCGGTCCGTGGCCGAAGGAGATGTGCCGGGTCGGCGAGGTGCGGGTGATGTCGAAGTCGCCGGCGGTCGGGCCGTGCGCCTGCTCGTCGCGGCCGATGGCGCCGTAGGACACGATCAGGGCGTCGCCCTCGCGGATCGTCCTCTCGCCCACCTCGACGTCCTCGGCGGCGAACCGGATCAGGACGTGCGAGGTCGGGGTCGAGTGGCGCAGGGTCTCCTCGACGACCTGCTCCCAGGTGGCCTTGCCGTCGAGGACGAGGGCCAGCTGCTCGGGGTGCCTGGACAGGTTCACGACCGCGTTGACGATGAGGGAGATCGTCGTCTCGTGGCCGGCGGCGACCATCAGCTGGAGCGTGGAGACGATCTCCGCGTCGGTGAGGTGGTCACCGTTCTCGGAGGCCTGGATCAGGGCGCTGGTCAGGTCGTCGCCGGGCTCGGCGCGGCGGGCCGCGACGACGGCGCCCATCATCGCGGCGAGCTCCATGAGCGTCGCGACGACCTCCTCCGGCGGGGTCTGCGTGGAGAAGAACTTGTCGAACAGGACCTTCAGGCGCGGGTGGTCGGCCTCGTCGATGCCCATCAGGTCGCTGATGACGTACATGGGCAGCGGGTAGGCGAAGTCGGCCTTCAGGTCGACGGTGCCCTCGGTGGGGAGCTGGTCGAGCAGGCCGGCCGTCAGCTCCTCGATCCGCTCGCGCATCCGCTCGACCCGGCGGACGGTCAGCGCCTGGGCGACCAGGGCGCGCATCCGGCGGTGGTCCTCGCCGTCGACGGTGAGCATCGAGCGGCCCGGGTTGGCGAGGCCGATCAGCGGCCAGTCGGCGGGGATCTCGCCGCGCTTCCAGGCGCCCCACACCTCGATGTCCTTCACCAGGCGCTTGTCGGTGAGGAGTTGGCGGGCCTCGGCGTGGTGCGTGACCGCCCAGACGGGGACGCCGCCGGGCAGTTCCACCTCCACCAGGGGGCCCGCCGCGCGCAGCTTCGCGCTCTCCCCGTCGAGGTCGGTGACGAACGGGTCGAGGGCGATGCGGCCGGCGGACGCGTGCGGGCACGCGGAAGCGGAAGTCGTCATGGTCGGTCTCCAGAGTCCAAGTGGTGAGTGACGTCAGAGCGCGGGTGTCGGCGTGAAGCGGACCGGGAGGTCGGTGAGGCCGCGCAGCCACGGCGAGGGCCGCCGGGTGAGCGCGTCGGCCGTCGTCGCGAGGTCGATGTCGGGCAGCCGGTCGAGGACGACCTCGATGGCGGTCCGGGCGATGACCTCGGCGACCTCCTGCGCGGGGAACGGGCAGCGGTGCTCGCCGTGCCCGAACGCGAAGTGGGCGCTGTTGCCGCCGGTGAGGACGGAGGCGTCGGTGCGCACCTGCGGGTCGGCGTTGGCCGCGGCGAGCCCGAGCAGGAGCAGGTCGCCGGAGCGGATGTGGCGGTCGCCGAGCCGGGTGTCGCGGGTGGCCCAGCGCCCGGCGACGTTCTGCGTCGGGGTGTCCTCCCACAGGACCTCGTTCATCGCCTCGGCGACGCTGTGCCGCCCGCCGAACAGGGACGCGGCGAACCGGTCGTCGGTGAGCATGAGGCGCAGCGAGTTGCCGATCCAGTCGGCGGTGGGCTGGTGTCCGGCGGCCATCATCACCATGAGGTCCTGGGCGACCTCCTCGTCGGTGAAGCCGGAGGGGTCCTGGAGCATGTACGAGGAGACGTCCTCGCCCGGCGCCGTGTGCTTGGCGGCGAGCAGCCCGACCATGGACTGCGCGAGGTGCTGCTGGCCGGCGAGGGCGCGTTCCCGGCCGTCGATCATGTCGTTCATCGCGGTGACCAGGCCGGGGCCCTGCGCGTCGGAGAAGCCGTAGATGCGGGCGAGGACGCGGACGGGCAGCAGCATCGCGTAGTCGGCGACGATGTCGCACTCGCCCTTGCCGCAGAAGCCGTCGATCAGCTCGTCGGCGAACTGCTCGGCGTGCGCCTTGAGTTCGAAGGGGTCGATGGCCTCGAGGGCGTGGCTGATCATCTCGGCGCGCCGGCGGTGCCGTTCGCCGACCGTGTAGAGGATCGACGGCTGCTTGCGGCCGATCATCGGCAGCAGCGGCCAGTCGGCGGGGATGTTGTCCCACTGGTTCCACAGGTCGGAGTCGCGGCTGAACAGGGTCGGGTCGCCCGTCACCTGGTGCAGTTCGCGGTAGCCGAGGACGAGCCAGGCCGGGATGTCGCCGTCGAGGACGACGGGGGCGACGGAGCCGTGGTCGCGGCGCATCTCCCGGTAGAGCGTGGCGGGTTCGGTCGCGAAGCGCGGGCCGGACAGGGGTACGGGCGCGGTGCCGTGCTCGGACGCGGGGCAGCCGGGGCTTGTCACGGGGCGGTCTCCTGAGGCACGTGCGGCTGACGGGCTTGAGTGGCGTGCGGGGCGTAGAGCGTCCTGAGGTGTTCGAGGAGCGTGATCAGGACGTCCTTGCTGGAGGCGCGGGTGCGCGCGTCGCAGCGGACGAGCGGCACCTCGGGGTCGAGGTCGAGGGCCTCGCGCAGTTGCTCCAGGGTGTGGTGGGGGCCGCCGAAGTCGTTGTGGGCGACGATGAACGGCGTGCGGTGGTGCTCCAGGCGGTCGATCGCGTACCAGGAGTCCTCGATGCGCCGCGAGTCGACGAGGACGACCGCGCCGAGGGTGCCGGAGAACAGGCGGTCCCACAGGAACCAGAAGCGTTCCTGGCCGGGGGCGCCGAACAGGTAGAGGACATTGTGCTCGTCGAGCGTGATGCGCCCGAAGTCGAAGGCGACGGTCGTCGACGTCTTCGTACGGACGCCGTCGAGGTCGGCGAGGTCGTCGACGCCCTGCCCGGCCTCCGTCATCGTCTCCTCGGTGTTGAGGGGACGGATCTCGCTCACGGAGCGGACCAGGGTGGTCTTGCCGACGCCGAAGCCGCCGACGATGACGACCTTGAGGCCGTTGTCGGCGCCGGCCGCCGGCTCCCGGCGGCCGCTCGGCGGTTCAGAGGTTGCGGAGTCCAACGAGCACCTGCTCCAGGATGTCGGGATCGGGAAGACGGTGGGGGGACGCGGCGATCCGCGGGTGACGGACGCTGATGCGGCCCTGCACCAGGAGGTCGGAGAGCAGGACGCGCACGATGCTGACGGGCAGACCGAGCTCGGCGGCCACCTCCACCACCGCGGTCGGGCGGGCGCACATCCGCAGGATCGTGGCGTGCTCGGACGGCATGCCGGGCGCCGGGTCCGACTCGGTGACGACCAGCGACACGAGGTCGAAGGGCACGTCGGTCGCGGGCCGGCTGCGGCCTCCGGTGAGGGTGTAGAGGCGGTCGGGGGCGTCGTCCCGGCCGGGGCGGCTCATGACGCCGGGGGCGCGGCCGGGGCGTCCGGCTGCCGGGCCTCGGCGCGCAGGTGCTCGCCGAGCTGCTCGACGAGCTCGGACATGGTGTGCCCGACGAGGCCCGCGTCGGCGTCCTCGTCGGCGATCGCCGCGAGGTGGGCGCCCTCGCCGGCCCCGACGATGAACAGGGTGCCGCCGTGGAACTCGGTCATCGAGGAGCGCACCCCGCCGGTCCCGTCGCCGAACTCGGCGGACGCGCCGTGGGCCAGGGACTGGATCCCGGCGGCGATCGCGGCGAGCTGGTCCGCCTGGTCGGTGGAGAGCTCGGGGGTGTGGCACAGCTTGAGGCCGTCGCGCGACAGGACCAGGGCGTGCCGGGTGCCGGGGGTGCGCTTGAGGAGGCCTTCGAGCAGCCAGGTCAGTCCGGTGCCGGTGGTGGTCCCGCTCATCGGGGGGTGTCCTCTTCTTCCTGCTGGTGTTCTACGGGGTCTTCGGTGCGGGGCGCGGTGGCGCGGACCGCCTGCCGGAAGCTGCTGAAGCGGGCGGCGGCGGAGACGGGGGACTCGGGCTCGGCGCCGGGGGCCCCGGTGGCTCCGGTGGTTCCGGTACGCGCGTCCGGTGCGGCGGCCTCGGTGGCGCGGGCCTGGGCGCGCTCGGCGGCGGCGAGGGTCCGGCCGCGGGCCCGCTTGGGCAGCCCGCTGTCACCCGGAGCCGGTGCCGGAGCCTGAGCCGGTTCAGTGGCAGCGCCCGTCGTCGGCGCCGCCTCGCGCTGGCCCCGTACGGGCAGGGCGTCCTCGACGGCGGGCGCGTGCGCAAGGCCTTCGTGTTCCAGGGCCTCGTGTTCCACAGGCTCGGGAGCGACGGTCGGCGCGGCGGGCGAAGGCATCTGGAGTTCCAGCGTCGGCGTCGGCTCCGGCTCCGGCGTCCGGGACAGCAGCTCCTGCGGAATGAGCAGCAGCACCCCCGTGCCGCCCCGCGCGGACGGCCGGAACGACACGGTCAGCCCGTGCTTGCGGGCCAGCCGGCCCACGACGGCGAGTCCGAGCCGGGTGCCGGACAGGCCGCCGAGGCCCGTCGACCCGGTCGCCTCGCCGGTGACGGCGTGCTCGGCGCGGCGCAGCTGCACCGGTCCCATGACGAGCCCGGAGTCCTCGACGGAGACGATGACGCCGGCCGGGACCTCCTCGACGTAGACGTGCACCTCGGCGGTGGGCGGCGAGAAGTTGGCGGCGTTGTCGAGGAGTTCGGCGAGGGCGTGCATGACGCCTTCGGCGGCGTGGCCCGCGACGGCGGTGGCGGTGTTGGCGTGCACCCGCACGCGCTGGTAGCCGCCGATGCGGCCCATCGCGCCGCGCAGGATCGACTCCATGGCGATGGGGCGGGCCCAGCGCCGTCCCGAGCGGGCGCCGGTGAGGACGGCGACCGAGTCGGCGAGCCGGCCGGCCTGGGCGGTGCGGTGGTCGAGGTGGAGCAGGTCGGCGAGGACGTCCTCGTCGGTGTGCCGGTGCTCCATCTCGCGCAGGTCGGCGAGCATGCCGGTGGCGAGGGCCTGCATGCGTCCGGCCGCGTTGGCGCAGGCGGCGAGCGCGGCGGCCCGTTCGGCGCGGGCGGCGCGCAGCTGCCCGGCGAGTTCGTCCGCGGCCGCGGCACGGGTGGCCCGGGCCTGCGTCAGCTCGGCGGCGGTGCGGGCCTGTTCGGCGATGAGGCGGGCCTGTTCGGCGGCGCTCCGGTCGGCGGCGTGGCGCAGTTCCGTGACGCGGCGGCGCAGCGCGTCGGCGCTGTGGCGGGCGTGCGCGGCGTATCCGGCCAGGGCGGAGAACGCGAGCGCGGCGACGGCGACGCCCCAGGCGAGCGGGGTGCGCACGGAGTCCGGCGCGAGGGCGACCGCCCCCGTGCCGAGCGCTCCGGTGACGAGGAGGGCGGCCAGCAGGGTGAGCGCGGCCGGGCGTGCGGGCGGCCGGTTGGGCGCGGTCATCGGTCGGGTCCTCGGGGGAGGGGGTCAATTTCCGGTCACTATAGGAGAGTTGGTGATCGGTTTGGGAACGTGTATGTCCGTATGGTGAAAAAGTGGGCGCAGTCCTGCCGTGCCGGGGGCACTTCGGGGCTGCATCCTGGAGGGCATGGACGATCTGGACGGGCTGGAACGGGAACTGCGGGCGGCCGTGCGCGGCGGGGTCGACTTCTCCGCCACCGCACGGGCCCTGAACACGATGGACGCGTCCAACTACCGCCGGGTGCCGCTCGGGGTGTTCGCCCCGAGAGACGGCGAGGACGTGGCCGCGGCCCTGGAGGTGTGCCGGCGCCGCGCGGTCCCGGTCGTGGGCCGCGGCGGCGGCACCTCCATCGCGGGCCAGGCGACCGGCACCGGCCTCGTCGTCGACTTCACCCGGTACATGAACGGGATCGTGGGCCTCGACCCCGAGGCCCGAACGGCCCGGGTGCAGCCGGGAGTCGTGCTCGACCGGCTCCAGACCGCCGCCGCCCCGCACGGCCTGCGCTTCGGCCCCGACCCGTCCACCCACAGCCGCTGCACCCTCGGCGGCATGATCGGCAACAACTCGTGCGGCTCGCACTCCGTGGCCTGGGGCACGACCGCCGACAGCGTGGCGGGCCTCGACGTGCTCGCGTCCGACGGCACGGCGTACCGGCTCGGACAGGGCTGGAAGGGCGCGCCGGACGCCCTGCACGCGCTCGTCCAGCGCGAACTGGCCACGATCCGCACCGGATTCGCCCCCTACGCGGGACTGCCGCGCCGCATCTCCGGCTACGCCCTGGACGCGCTGCTCCCCGAGCACGGCACCGACCTGGCCCGCTTCTTCTGCGGCACCGAGGGCACCCTCGGGCTCGTCACCGAGGCGACCGTGAAACTCGTCGAGAAGCCGCGCGCGACGGCCCTCGCCGTGCTGGCGTACGCGGACGAGAGCGCGGCGGCCGAGGCGGCGGCGGGCCTGCTGCCATGGGGGTCCCCCCTGCTCGAGCGAAGCCGAGAGCTTGGGGGAGGGCCGCTGACCGTGGAGGGCATGGCCGCCGACCTCGTGCCGGACCGCTCCGCGCTGCCGAAGGGCGGCGCCTGGCTGTTCGTGGAGACCGGGGGCGCGACCCCGGCCGAGGCACGGGACGCCGCCGGGCGGATCGTGCGGGCGGCCGACGTCGTGGACGCGCTCGTGGTCGCCGACCCGGCCGGGCAGCGCGCGCTGTGGCGGATCCGCGAGGACGCGTCCGGCACCGCGACCCGGATGTCCGACGGCAGCGAGGCGTGGCCCGGCTGGGAGGACTGCGCGGTGCCGCCCGCCCGACTGGGCGCGTATCTACGGGACTTCAGGGGGCTGCTCACCGAGCACGGCCTGCGCGGCACCCCGTACGGCCACTTCGGCGACGGCTGCATCCATGTCCGTATCGACTTCGACCTGCTGTCGGAGGCCGGCGTGCGCCGCTTCCGGCGCTTCTCCGAGGACCTCGCCGCGCTCGTCGTCACGCACGGCGGCTCCCTGTCCGGCGAGCACGGCGACGGCCAGGCCCGCGCCGAACTGCTCCCGAAGATGTACGGGGACCGGCTCGTCGGCCTCTTCGAGCAGGTGAAGACCGCCTGGGACCCGGCGGACCTGCTGAACCCCGGCATCCTCGTCCGCCCCGCCCCCCTCGACGAGAACCTCCGGTTCGCGGTGCTGCCGCGCAAGCCGGTCGACGTCGCCTTCGGCTACCCGCAGGACGGCGGCGACTTCTCGGCGGCCGTCCGGCGCTGCGTCGGCGTCGCCAAATGCCGTACGGAGCAGGCGGGTTCGGGCGGTGTGATGTGCCCGTCGTTCCGGGCGACCGGCGAGGAGGAGCACTCGACGCGGGGCCGGGCCCGGCTGCTGCACGAGATGCTCGCCGGGGAGGTCGTCACCGACGGCTGGCGCTCGGAAGAGGTCCGGGACGCGCTCGACCTGTGCCTGTCCTGCAAGGGCTGCCGCTCCGACTGCCCGGTCGGCGTCGACATGGCCACGTACAAGGCGGAGTTCCTGCACCACCACTACGCGGGCCGGCGCCGCCCCGCCGCGCACTACGCGCTGGGGTGGCTGCCGCGCTGGCTGCGCCTGGTGGAACGCACCCGCACGGCAGGAATCGTCAACTCCCTCTCCTCCGTACGGGTGTTGGCGTCCCTGGCGAAGAAGCTGAGCGGGATCGCGGCCCGGCGGGACATCCCGCGCGTCGCCCGGCGGACCTTCAGCGCGGACTGGCGGCCGGGGCGGCCCCCGGCCGGGACGGAGCGGCGGGCGGTGCTGTGGCCGGACACGTTCACCGAGCACCTGACGCCGCAGGCCGGGCACGCGGCGGTCCGGGTCCTGACGGCGGCCGGGATCACCCCGCTGCCGGCGCCCCGCGCGAAGGGCCGCGCCTGCTGCGGGCTCACGTACGTGTCGACGGGCCAGCTCGACCGGGCGAAGGCCGTACTGAAGCGCACCCTCGACACCCTGCGCCCGGCGCTCGACGCGGGCCTCCCGGTGATCGTCCTGGAGCCGTCCTGCGCGGCGGCCCTCCGCTCCGACCTGCCCGAACTGCTCCCCGACGACCCGCGGGCCCGACTGCTCGCGGACCGCGTGCTGACCTTCGCCGAGGCCCTGGAACGCCTCGCCCCCGACTGGGCGCCGCCCCGCGTCGACCGCCCCGTCGCCGGCCAGACCCACTGCCACCAGCACGCGGTGCTCGGCGACGCGGCCGACCGGCGGCTGCGCGAGAAGGCGGGCCTGACCGGGGAGCTGAGCGGCGGCTGCTGCGGCCTCGCCGGGAACTTCGGCTTCGAGGACGGCCACTACGACGTCTCCGCGACCTGCGCCGAGGAGTCCCTGCTCCCGGCGGTACGCGCGGCGCCGCCCGGCACGGTCCTCCTCGCCGACGGCTACTCCTGCCGCACGCAACTGGAACAGCTGGGCGGTGTGCGGGGCCGCCACCTGGCGGAGGTGCTGGCGGAACACCTGGACTCCCCTTAGAGCTCCCTTAGAGCTCCCCCGCCCGCGTGACCTCGTGGGCCAGGGTGAGGAGGTCGGGGGCGGACGGGTGGCCGGGGCCGGGGCGGCGGGCCAGATGGACCGGGAGCGGCGGGGCGTCGGTGAGCGGGACGTAGACGACGCCGGGGTGCGGGTGCATCCGTACGGTCGCGGTCGAGGTGACGCCGACGGCCTGGTCGGAGGCGATCGCGGCGAGCCAGTCGTCGGTGTTGGCGACGGTCAGCGCGGCGGTGGGGCGCACGGCGGGCGGCCACAGTTCGAGGGCGGTCGTGCCGGACACCGTGTTCAGGGCGATGACCTGGTCGCGGAGGTCGGCGAGCCGGAGCGCGGGGCGCCGGGCGAGCGGGCTGTCGGAGGGTACGGCCGCGACGCGTTCCTCCTCGTGCAGCAGCTCGGTCACCAGGCCGGGGGTCTCGACGGGGCCGCGCAGCAGGGCGACGTCGACGGCGCCGCGGGTGAGCCCGGCCGTCCGGTCGTCGATGCGCAGCAGCTCCAGCGGCACGTCCGGGTGCTCCTGCCGCCAGCGGCGCAGCAGGGGGGTCGTGTAGGCGCCGGCCGCGGACCAGGCGTGCCCGAGGCGGAGCGGGCGCGAGGGGGTGCGGGCGGCGGCGAGCGCGTCCTCGAACGCGGCGACGGCGACGATCGCCTTCTCGCGGAACGCGTGGCCCTCCGGGGTCAGCGCGAGATGGTGCGTCGACCGGTCCACGAGCCGCACGCCGAGCGAGGACTCCAGCCCGGCGAGGGTGCGGGAGACGGCGGGCTGGGTGAGGCCGAGGCGGGCGGCGGCGCGCGTGACGTTGGCCTCCTCGGCGACGGCGAGGAAGCAGCGCAGATGCCGCAGTTCGACGGTGTGGTCCCGGCTCATGCCTGTGGAGCATAACGGGAGCACATGAGGCATTTCACGCGCCATGCCCGGCGGCTCTAGCGTGGAGGACGGGAACGAGGATGCAGTGCATTCTCCTGGACGGTAAAGTCCACAATATTGAACTCGCTCGGTACAGGTAGATCAGTAGCAGGTAGTCAGTGGGGAGGCACGAGGCCTTGTGAACGGCTCGCGCACGGACAGTCAGCCGCGAACGGCCCACGCGGCCGACAGCACCGGGACGGAAGGCGCGCCCTCCGGCTCGCGGCGCGCGGCGGCACTCGGCCCGGTGGGCCTCGTCCTGGCCGGCTGTGTGTCCGTCCAGTTCGGCGGCGCGCTCGCGGTGACGCTGATGCCGCGCGCCGGTGCGGTCGGCGTGGTCACGCTGCGCCTGATCGTGGCGGCGATCGTGCTGCTGGTGGTGTGCCGGCCGCGGCTGCGCGGGCACTCGCGCGCGGACTGGGGCACGGTCCTCGCGTTCGGCGTCGCGATGTGCGGCATGAACCTGCTCTTCTACCAGTCCGCGTCCCGCATCCCGCTGGGCCTGGCCGTCACCTTCGAGGTGCTCGGCCCGCTCACCCTCTCCGTGCTGGCCTCGCGCCGGGCGATCAACTTCCTGTGGGCCGGGCTCGCCCTGTGCGGCGTCTTCCTGCTCGGCGGAGCGGGCGACGGCCTCGGCGGCCTCGACCCCGTCGGCGTCGCCTTCGCCGTCGCGGCCGGCGTGTGCTGGGCCCTCTACATCGTCTTCAGCGCCCGCACCGGCCGCCGCTTCCCGCAGGCGGACGGCCTCGCCCTGGCCATGGCGGTCGCCGCGGTCCTCTGCCTCCCGCTCGGCATCGCGACCGCGGGCGGCCGCCTGCTGGACCCGAAGACCGTGGCCCTGGGCTCGGCGGTCGCCATCCTCTCCTCGGTCCTCCCGTACACCCTCGAACTGATGGCGCTGCGCCGCCTGCCCGCCTCCACCTTCGCCGTGATGATGAGCCTCGAACCGGCCATCGCCGCCCTGGCGGGCTTCCTGATCCTCAGCCAGGCCCTGACCTGGCTGGAGGCCCTCGCCATCGCCCTGGTGATCGCGGCCAGCATGGGCGCGGTCCGCACCCAGGTGACCGGCGCGAGGAAACTGCCGGTGCCGCGGGACTGACCTGTCGCGCCGCGTCAGGGGGTCAGGTCGATGGTCCGCTGACCGTCCCACTGTCGGGGTACGACCGTGGCGATGAATGCGCCGTCGGGCCGCTCCGGCCCCGGCTGTGCGGCGTATCGGCAGTGAGCCCTGGCCCAGGTGTCCTCCTGTGCGATGGCCAACGCCGTGGCCAGGTCGACCTCCAACAGGGTGATGCCGGGCAGTGCCGCGATGTGCTCTGCGGTGCCGCGACGTGCTCGGTCGGCCTCGATCAGGGCGCACGCCGGTGCGTAGAGGTGGTAGCCCGCAGTCGCGTGGGCGCGGTGGATCAGGCGAGACGCCAGGATGTTCCCCTGGCCGGCTGCCACCAGAGCCGAGTCGTCGAGAACAATGTGCAGGGCATCGGTCATGGCGCGCCTGCTTCCGAGAGTCGCCGGTCGAGCTCCGCGTCGGCAGCGGCCGCCTCCGTCTCGGTGGGGTCGTAGCCGTTCCACTCGTGAAGAACCGTCCGGGCCCGGGCGGCGCGCTGCGCCCGCTCGTCCGGCGTGAGGAGGGTCTCGGCCAGGTGGGCGAGGTAGCCGCGCAGTGACATCCCCTCCTCGGCTGCTATCTGGGCGAGCCGGTCGCGGGCCTCGATGGGGATACGGACGTTTGCGTCAGTCATGGTGGAACCTCCTCCCTTAAGGGTACGGGTACGTACCCGTACCGGCCGATGCCCCGTTCGGGTGAAACCCTTCCGAGGCGAGCGCAGTCGCGCCCGGCGATTTTTCATGCAAGCACGCTTGATTGTTTCTCCCGGCGCTGCCATGCTCCGAGCAGCCCCACGCACCGCCCCGCACACACCGCAGACCGCCCTGCCCGAGGGAGCGCACCGTGTCCGAAGAGCCGTCCGTGATCGATGACCTGCGGGACGAGAGCGAGGAGCTGGACCGGCTCGTCGCCGGGCTCGAGGAGGAGCGGTGGGCGCTGGCGACCCCCGCGCCGCGGTGGACGGTCGCCCATCAGATCGCCCATCTCGCCTGGACCGACCACTCCGCGCTGCTCGCCGTCGAGGACTCGGACGCGTTCGCCGGGCTGGTGGAGAAGGCGCTCGCCGCACCCGACACGTTCGTCGACGAAGGCGCCGAGGCCGGGGCGGCCCGGCCGCCGGCCGAGCTGCTCGCCGAGTGGCGGGACGGGCGGGCGCGGCTCCAGAAGGCGCTGAGGGAAGCGGCCGGGAGCCGGGCCAAGTTCCCCTGGTACGGGCCGCCGATGTCCGCCGCGTCGATGGCCACGGGCCGGCTCATGGAGACCTGGGCGCACGCCCAGGACGTCGCCGACGCGCTCGGCGTCACCCGCACCCCCACCGACCGCCTGCGCCACATCGCCCGCATCGGCGTGCGCGCCCTCCCCTTCGCGTTCGGGGCGCACGGACTGCCCGTGCCGGACGCGGAGTTCCGGATCGAGCTGACCCTGCCGAGCGGGGCCCCGTGGACGTACGGGCCCGAGGACGCCGCCCAGCGCGTCACCGGCTCCGCGCTCGACTTCTGCCTGCTCGTCACCCAGCGCGCCCACCGCGCCGACCTCGGCGTCCGCGCCGAGGGACCCGACGCCGACCGCTGGCTCGACATCGCCCAGGCCTTCGCCGGTCCGCCCGGGAAGGGACGCCCGGCCAAGGGCGGCACCCGATGAGGCCCCTGCGCATCGGCAACGCCTCCGGCTTCTACGGCGACCGGTTCGACGCCATGAAGGAGATGCTGACCGGCGGCGAGGCCCCGCTCGACGTGCTCACCGGCGACTATCTCGCCGAGCTGACCATGCTGATCCTCGGCCGCGACCGCCTCAAGGACCCGGCGCGCGGATACGCCCGCACCTTCCTGCGCCAGCTGGAGGAGTGCCTCGGGCTCGCCCGGGAGCGCGGGATCCGGATCGTCACCAACGCCGGCGGGCTGAACCCCGCCGGACTCGCCGAGCAGATCCGGGAGTTGGGCGCGCGGCTCGGGATCCCCGTACAGGTCGGCCACGTCGAGGGCGACGACATCCTCGGCACCGGCCGTTTCCCCGGCGCCCTCACCGCCAACGCCTACCTCGGCGGCGCCGGCATCGCCGCCTGCCTGGAGGCCGGCGCCGAGATCGTGGTCACCGGCCGCGTCACCGACGCCGCGCTCGTCGCCGGGCCCGCCGCCTGGCACTTCGGCTGGGCGCCGGACGCGTACGACCGGCACGCGGGAGCCGTCGTCGCCGGGCACGTCCTGGAGTGCGGGACGCAGGCCACCGGCGGGAACTACTCCCAGTTCACCGAGCACGCCGCCGACCGGTTCCTGCGCCCCGGCTTCCCGCTCGCCGAGATCCACGAGGACGGGTCCGCCGTCATCACCAAACACCCCGGCACCGGCGGCCTCGTCGACGTCGGCACGGTCACCGCCCAGCTCCTCTACGAGACCGGCGGCGCCCGGTACGCGGGCCCCGACGTCACCGTCCGCCTCGACACCGTGCGGCTCGAACAGCAGGGCCCCGACCGGGTCCGGATCCACGGCGTGCGCGGCGAGGCCCCGCCCCCGACCCTCAAGACGGGCCTCAACCGGCTCGGCGGCTTCCGCAACGAGGTCGTGTTCGTCCTCACCGGACTCGACATCGACCGCAAGGCCGAGCTCGTCCGGTCCCAGATGGACGCCGCCTTCGATGCCGCCAAGTCCCGTCCGGAACACGTCCGTTGGGAGCTGGCCCGCACCGACCACCCCGACGCCCCCACCGAGGAGACCGCGAGCGCCCTGCTCCGGCTCGTCGTGCGCGACCAGGACCAGGACGCCGTCGGCCGCGCCCTCAGCGGCGCCGCCGTCGAGCTCGCCCTCGGCTCCTACCCCGGGTTCCACGTCACCGCGCCGCCCGGCCGGGGCGCCCCGTACGGCGTGTTCGAGGCCGCGTACGTCGACCGGGCCGAGGTCCCGCACGTCGCCGTCCTGCCCGACGGCACCCGGCGCGACGTGTCCGCGTACGAGGGCCCGACCCTGCCCCTCGCCCCGGTCGCGCAGCCCGCGCTCCCCGCACCGCCGCCCCCGGGCCCCACCCGCCGCGCCCCTCTCGGCCGGATCGCCGGCGCCCGCAGCGGCGACAAGGGCGGCGACGCCAACATCGGCGTATGGGCCGTCACCGAGGCGGCCTGGCCCTGGCTCGCGCACATCCTCACCGTCGAACGGCTCCAGGAACTCCTCCCGGAGACCGCCGAACTGACCGTCACCCGGCACCTGCTGCCGAACCTGCGCGCCCTGAACTTCACCGTCGAGGGCCTCCTCGGCGAAGGCGTCGCCGCCCAGGCCCGCTTCGACCCGCAGGCCAAGGGCCTCGGCGAATGGCTGCGCTCCCGCCACCTCGACCTCCCGGAGGCCCTCCTGTGACCGTCCTGGCCAGTGCCCTGGACACCCGGTCCGACGACTACGCCGCCCACCGCACCGCCCTGCTCGACAAGCTCGCCGCGCTCGACGCCGAGCACGACAAGGCCGTCCGGGGCGGCGGCGACAAGTACGTCGCCCGGCACCGGGGGCGCGGCAAGCTCCTCGCCCGCGAACGCATCGAGCTGCTCCTCGACCCCGACACCCCGTTCCTGGAGCTGTCGCCGCTCGCCGCCTGGGGCAGCGACTACACGGTGGGCGCCTCCCTCGTCACCGGCATCGGCGTCGTCGAGGGCGTCGAGTGCCTGATCACGGCGAACGACCCGACCGTGCGCGGCGGCGCCAGCAACCCCTGGTCCCTGAAGAAGGCCCTGCGCGCCAACGAGATCGCGTACGCCAACCGGCTGCCCTGCATCTCCCTCGTCGAGTCCGGCGGCGCCGATCTGCCGTCCCAGAAGGAGATCTTCATCCCCGGCGGCGCCATCTTCCGGGACATCACCCGGCTGTCCGCCGCCGGCATCCCCACCGTCGCCGTCGTCTTCGGCAACTCCACGGCGGGCGGCGCGTACGTCCCCGGCATGTCCGACCACGTGATCATGGTCAAGGAGAAGGCGAAGGTCTTCCTCGGCGGACCCCCGCTCGTGAAGATGGCGACCGGTGAGGAGAGCGACGACGAGTCGCTCGGCGGCGCCGAGATGCACGCCCGCACCTCCGGTCTCGCCGACTACTTCGCGCTCGACGAGCAGGACGCGATCCGTCAGTGCCGCCGCGTCGTCGCCCGCCTCGACCACCGCAAGGCGCACGCCGATCCCCAGCCTGTGGACGTCGTGCCGCCGAAGCACGACCCCGAGGAGCTGCTCGGGATCGTCCCGGAGGACCTGAAGGTGCCCTTCGACCCGCGCGAGGTCATCGCCCGGATCGTCGACGCCTCCGACTTCGACGAGTTCAAGCCGCTGTACGGGGCCAGTCTCGTCACCGGCTGGGCCCGCCTGCACGGCTATCCCGTCGGCATCCTCGCCAACGCGCAGGGTGTGCTCTTCAGCGAGGAGTCGCAGAAGGCCGCCCAGTTCATCCAGCTCGCCAACCAGCGCGACATCCCGCTCCTGTTCCTCCACAACACCACCGGCTACATGGTCGGCAAGGAGTACGAGCAGGGCGGCATCATCAAGCACGGCGCGATGATGATCAACGCGGTCTCCAACTCCCGCGTCCCGCACCTGTCCGTCCTCATGGGCGCCTCCTACGGCGCCGGGCACTACGGGATGTGCGGACGTGCCTACGACCCCCGCTTCCTCTTCGCCTGGCCCAGCGCCAAGTCCGCCGTCATGGGCCCGCAGCAGCTCGCCGGCGTCCTGTCGATCGTGGCCCGCCAGTCCGCCGCCGCGAAGGGACAGCCGTACGACGACGACGCGGACGCCGCGCTGCGCGCCATGGTCGAGCAGCAGATCGAGTCCGAGTCCCTGCCGATGTTCCTGTCCGGGCGGCTCTACGACGACGGCGTCATCGACCCGCGCGACACCCGCACCGTCCTCGGCATCTGCCTGTCCGCGATCCACACCGCACCGTACGAGGGCGCCCGCGGCGGCTTCGGCGTCTTCAGGATGTGACCTCCGTGATCACCAGTGTTCTTGTGGCCAACCGCGGCGAGATCGCCTGCCGTGTCTTCCGTACCTGCCGTGACCTGGGCATCCGTACCGTCGCCGTGCACTCGGACCCGGACGCGGACGCCCTCCACGTGCGCGAGGCCGACCTCGCCGTCCGGCTCCCCGGGGCCACCCCCGCCGACACCTACCTGCGCGCCGAGCTCGTCGTGAAGGCCGCGCTCGACGCGGGCGCCGACGCCGTGCACCCGGGCTACGGCTTCCTCTCCGAGAACCCGGACTTCGCCCGCGCGGTCATGGACGCCGGGCTCGTCTGGATCGGCCCGCCGCCCGCCGCGATCGAGGCCATGGCGTCCAAGACGCGCGCCAAGCAGCTCATGGACATCGAGCCGCTGGGCGAGGTCACCGAGGCCGACCTCCCGGTCCTGGTCAAGGCGGCCGCGGGCGGCGGCGGGCGCGGCATGCGCGTCGTACGTCAATTGGCCGACCTTGATGTGGAGTTGGCGGCGGCCCGCGCCGAGGCGCTGTCGGCGTTCGGTGACGGCGAGGTGTTCGTCGAGCCGTATGTCGAGGGCGGCCGGCATGTAGAGGTGCAGGTCCTCGCCGACACGCACGGCACCGTCTGGACGCTCGGCACCCGCGACTGCTCCCTCCAGCGCCGCCACCAGAAGGTGATCGAGGAAGCCCCGGCGCCGGGCCTGAGCCCCGAACTCCTCGAAGAGATCAGGGTCTTGGCCGAGCGGGCCGTACGGGCCGTCGACTACGTCGGTGCCGGAACCGTCGAGTTCCTCGTCGCCGACGGGGCCGCGCACTTCCTGGAGATGAACACCCGGCTCCAGGTCGAACACCCCGTCACCGAGGCCGTGTTCGGCCTCGACCTCGTCGCCCTGCAACTGCGGATCGCCGAGGGCGAGGCCCTGGAGCCCGAACCCCCGGCCCCGCGCGGCCACGCCGTCGAGGCCCGCCTCTACGCCGAGGACCCGGCAGCCGCCTTCGCCCCGCAGACCGGCACGCTGCACCGCCTCGCGGTGCCCGGCACCGTCCGCCTCGACACCGGGTACACCGACGGAGACACGATCGGCGTGCACTACGACGCCATGCTCGCCAAGGTCGTCGCCCACGCCCCCACCCGCGCCGCCGCCGTCCGCGCCCTGGCCGGCGCCCTGGAGCGGGCCGAGGTGCACGGCCCCGTCACCAACCGCGAACTGCTCGTACGGTCCCTGCGGCACCCCGAGTTCACCGCCGCCCGCATGGACACCGGCTTCTACGAGCGCCACCTCGACGAGCTGACCGCCCCCGAAGAGGACCCGTACGCGCCGCTCGCCGCCGCCCTCGCCGCCGCGACCCGCGTCCGCTCCCGCTTCGGCGGCTTCCGCAACGTCCCCTCGCAGCCCCAGACCCGCGCCTACCGCACCGAACCCGCGGGCACCGAGCACGAGGTCCGCTACCGGCACACCCGCGCGGGCGGCTTCGAGGCCGACGGCGTCCAGGTCGTCTCCGCCGCGCCGGACCGCGTCATCCTCGAAGTGGGCGGCGTCCGGCGCCCGTTCACTGTCGCCGCGTACGGCGACCGCGTGTACGTGAACGGCACCGCCCTCACCGCCCTGCCCCGCTTCACCGACCCGAGCGAGCAGCGCGCCCCCGGCTCCCTGCTCGCCCCGATGCCCGGCACCGTGGTCCGGCTCGCCGACGGCCTCGCCGAGGGCGGCGCCGTCACCGAGGGGCAGCCCCTGATCTGGCTGGAGGCGATGAAGATGGAGCACCGCATCTGCGCCCCCGCCACCGGCACGCTCACCGCCCTGCACACCGCCGTCGGCCGCCAGGTCGAGGTGGGATCCCTGTTGGCCGAAGTGGCCCTCGTAGTGGAGGAAACGCCCTGATGAGCACGATCCTCGAAAGCCAGGAGCACCAGGACCTGCGCGCCGCCGTCGCCGCACTCGGCAAGCGGTACGGCCGCGACTACATGACCCGCGTCACCGGAGCCGACGGCCACCCGGAGGAGCTGTGGGCCGAGGCCGCCAAGCTCGGCTACCTCGGTGTGAACCTGCCCGAGGCGTACGGCGGGGGAGGCGGCGGCATCTACGAACTGTCCATCGTCCTGGAGGAGTTGGGCGCCGCCGGTTCCCCGCTCCTGATGATGGTCGTGTCGCCCGCCATCTGCGGCACCGTGATCTCCCGCTTCGGCACCGAGGAGCAGAAGCGGGCCTGGCTGCCCGGCCTCGCCGACGGCAGCCGCACCATGGCGTTCGGCATCACGGAGCCCGACGCCGGGTCGAACTCGCACCGCATCACCACCACCGCCCGCAAGGACGACGACGGCACCTGGGTCCTGAACGGCCGCAAGGTGTTCGTGTCCGGCGTCGACATCGCCGACGCCACCCTCGTCGTGGGCCGCACCTCCGACGCCCGCACCGGCAAGCTCAAGCCCTGCCTCTTCATCGTGCCGCGCGAGACCCCCGGCTTCGGGCGCCGCCAGATCGACATGGAACTGCAGGCTCCGGAGAAGCAGTTCGAACTGACCCTTGACGAGGTGCGGCTGCCCGCCGACGCTCTCGTGGGTGACGAGGACGCAGGACTGCTCCAGCTGTTCGCCGGGCTCAACCCGGAGCGCATCATGACCGCCGCGTTCGCGATCGGCATGGGCCGCTACGCGGTCGGCCGTGCCGTCGAGTACGCCCGCGACCGCACGGTGTGGAAGGCCCCCATCGGCTCCCACCAGGCGATCGCCCACCCGCTCGCCCAGGTCCACATCGAACTGGAGCTGGCCCGTCTGATGATGCAGAAGGCGGCGCACCTGTACGACGCGGGCGACGACATGGGCGCGGGGGAGGCCGCCAACATGGCCAAGTACGCGGCCGCCGAGGCCTGCGTGCGCGCCGTCGACCAGTCCGTGCACACCCTCGGCGGCAACGGCCTGACCCGCGAGTTCGGCCTCGCCTCCCTCATCACCGGCTCCCGCGTGGCCCGGATCGCACCGGTCAGCCGGGAGATGATCCTCAACTTCGTGTCCCACCAGACCCTGGGCCTGCCCAAGTCGTACTGATCCCGACCGGTTCCCGCTCACGAGGAGTTGGCATGGTGTTCTTCAGCGAGTACGCGGACGTCGAGCACGTCGACGAACCCATCCACGACGCCGTGCTCGGGGGCGCCGCCGCGCGCGGTGACGCCCCCGCCCTCGTCGACGGGGTGGCCGGCACGACCCTGACGTACGCGCAGGTCGACCTGTACCACCGCCGGATCGCGGCGGGCCTCGCCGAGGCGGGCGTCCGCCCCGGCGACGTCCTCGCCCTGCACAGCCCCAACACGATCGCCTACCCGGTCGCCTTCTACGCCGCGACCCGCGCCGGGGCCGCCGTCACCACGGTGCACCCACTGGCCACCCCGGAGGAGTTCGCGAAGCAGCTGAAGGACTCGGGCGCCCGCTGGATCGTCTCGGTGACCCCGCTCGCCGCCGCGGCCCGCGCCGCCGCCGAACTGGCCGGCGGGATCCGGGAGATCTTCGTCTGCGACCCGTCCGGCGACTCGGGCCTGCGCTCCCTGCTCGACATGCTCGGCACCGACGCCCCGGAACCCCACGTGCCGGTCGACCCGGCCGAGGACGTGGCCGCGCTCCCGTACTCCTCCGGCACCACCGGCGTCCCCAAGGGCGTCATGCTCACCCACCGCAACATCGCCACCAACCTGGCCCAGCTCGAACCCCTCGTCCCGGCAGGCCCCGAGGACCGCGTCCTCGCCGTCCTGCCCTTTTTCCACATCTACGGCCTGACCGCGCTGATGAACGCCCCGCTGCGGCAGGGCGCCACCGTCGTCGTCCTGCCCCGCTTCGAACTGGACACCTTCCTCGCCGCGATCGAGAAGCACCGCATCACCGCCCTGTACGTGGCCCCGCCGATCGTGCTCGCCCTCGCCAAGCACCCGGCCGTCGAGGGCTACGACCTCTCCTCCCTGAAGTACCTGATCAGCGCCGCCGCCCCGCTGGACGCCGACCTCGCGGAGGCCTGCTCCCGCCGACTCGGCCTGCCGCCCGTCGGCCAGGCCTACGGCATGACGGAGCTCTCGCCCGGCACCCACGTCGTCCCGCTCGCCGCCGAGAACCCGCCCCCGGGCACCGTCGGCAAGCTCATCGCCTCCACCGAGATGCGGATCGTGTCCCTCGACGACCCGGACAAGGACGTACCGCCCGGCGACTCCGGCGAGATCCTCATCCGGGGCCCGCAGGTCATGAAGGGCTACCTCGGACGGCCCGACGCCACCGCCGACATGATCGACACGGACGGCTGGGTGCACACCGGGGACGTCGGCCGCGTCGACGAGGACGGCTGGCTGTTCGTCGTCGACCGCGTCAAGGAGCTCATCAAGTACAAGGGCTTCCAGGTCGCCCCCGCCGAGCTGGAGGCCCTGCTGCTCACCCACGACGGCATCGCCGACGCGGCCGTCGTCGGCGCCACGGACGCGGACGGCAACGAGATCCCGAAGGCGTTCGTCGTCCGCGCCGACCCGGCCCTCACCGAGGACGACGTGCTCGCCTTCGTCGCCGGGCACGTCGCCCCGTACAAGAAGATCCGCCGCGTCGCCTTCACCGACGCCGTGCCCCGCGCGGCCTCCGGGAAGATCCTGCGCCGCCTGCTGAGGGAGAGCTGACCGCCGCCATGCCCGAGGAACCCCTGATCCGCGCCGCCCACGACCGAGGCGTCACCACCCTCACCCTCGACGCACCGGGCAACCGGAACGCCCTGTCCCACACCCTGGTCGCCGAACTCACCGCGCGCCTCGCCGACACCGCCAAGGACCCCGACGTACGCGCCGTCGTCCTCACCCACACCGGCAACACCTTCAGCGCGGGCGCCGACCTGCGCGACCCGCCGCACCCGGACGCCCTCGTCGGCCTGCTCCGGGGCATCGTCGAGCTGCCGAGACCCGTCGTCGCCCGGGTCGCCGGGCACGTCCGCGCGGGCGGCCTCGGCCTGCTCGGCGCCTGCGACATCTCCGTGGCGGCCACCGCGTCGACCTTCGCCTTCACCGAGGTCCGCATCGGGGTCGCCCCCGCCGTGATCTCCCTGCCGCTGCTGCCCCGCCTCGACCCGCGCGCGGTCGCCCGCTACTACCTGACCGGCGAGAAGTTCGACGCGGCGGAGGCCGCCCGGATCGGGCTCGTCACGGCGTCCGGCGACGACGCCGACACGGCGCTCGCCCCCGTCCTCGACGGACTGCGCCGGGCCGAGCCGCAGGCCCTGGCCGAGACGAAGGCGCTGCTCACGGTTAAGGTCCTGGAAGTCTTCGACCGGGACACGCGGACCCTGCAGGATCTGTCCGCCCGCCTTTTCGCCTCCGAACAGGCCCGGGAGGGGATGACGGCCTTCCTCGAACGACGGGACCCCGCATGGGTGTGGTGACCTCGCGCGCAGCGACCTCACGCGCTGCGACGCCCCCGAAGCAGGACCGCTCGCGGGCCACCCGCCAGCGGCTTCTGGAGTCCGCCGTGGCCTGCCTCGCCGAGCGCGGCTGGTCCGGTTCGACCGTCTCCGTGGTCGCCGAGCACGCCGGTGTCTCCCGCGGCGCGGCCCAGCACCACTTCCCGACCCGCGAGGACCTGTTCACGGCGGCCGTCGAGTACGTGGCCGAGGAGCGCTCGACGGCGCTGCGCGCGATCACCCCGGCGGGCCGCGCCGAGGCCGTCGCGGCGCTGGTCGACCTGTACACGGGCCCGCTGTTCCGCGCGGCCCTGCACCTGTGGGTCGCCGCGTCGAACGAGCCGCAGCTGGGCGGCCGGGTCGCCGAGCTGGAGGGCCGGGTCGGCCGCGAGGCGCACCGTATGGCGGTGGAGCTGCTCGGCGCCGACGAGTCACGGCCCGGGGTGCGGGAGACCGTGCAGGGCCTGCTCGACATGGCCCGGGGCCTCGGCCTCGCGACCCTGCTCAAGGACGACGGGGCGCGGCGCGAGCGGGTCGTCGCCCAGTGGACCCGCATGGTCGACGAGGCGCTCGGCTGACCCGCTCCGCACCGAGAGAACGCGGGTGCGCCCGCCCCTACCGGTAGGGGCGGGCGCACACCTGCGACGGTGTCGTCAGTCGTTCACACAGACGTTGCCGGCGGCGGGGTTGAGCAGGCCGATCACGTTGATCGAGTTGCCGCAGACGTTCGCGTCGAGGTCGATCGGGACCTGCACCACGTTGCCGGACAGGACGCCCGGGCTGTCCTTGGCGACGCCGACGGCGGTGGCGCCGTCAGGACCGTCGTGCGCGGAGGCCATGGACGCGGAACCCAGCACGGCGACGCCGGCCAGTGCCGCGGCTGCGGCGAATGCGCGAAGACGCATCGTTTCTCCCTGTAGGTGGGGGATATGACCCGTATATCTGACCAATGACGGTCGCCGTCTCCCACTGATTGCTCCGTGCGGGGGCGTGTCGCGGCTCAGTACCCGCGCGCCGCGGACCCGCCGGCCGACGGCTCGACGCGCACCCAGCCCCGGGACGGCCGGGCGGGCGCGGCCTGCCGCGGCAGGGTCTTGCCGCGGGAGCTCCACAGGCGCACGACCGTCTCGTAGATCGGCGTCTCGGAGGGCTCGCTCTTGTGCTGCTGCTCCATGGTGTGCTGCTCCATGGACTGTTCAACGAAGCCCGCGGGCTCGGGGCACCGTGCGTTATGCCGCTGCAATCTGCTCAGCGGCTCTGCAGCATCCGCGCGAGCCCGTGCCCGAGCCGCCGCTTCAGTTCGCGCAGGGGCTGCGCCCGGTCGATCGCCCGGTCGAGGCGGTAGTACAGCTGCGGCGGGACGTAGGGCAGGAGCGGCGAGTGACGCTGCCCGAGCAGGGCGAACATCTGGTGCGGCTCCAGGTCGATGTACCGGGTGAGGTTCTCGTACCAGCCGGCGCTGTAGCGGGCCGCGCTCTGCAGCGGCAGCAGCTCCCGCCTGCGGGTGCGCTCGTACGCGGCGAGGGCCGGGCCGAGCGGGCGCCCGCCGCGCAGTTCGGCGGCGAGCGCGATGGCGTCCTGCATCGCGAGGGTCGTGCCCGCGCCGATCGAGTAGTGGGTGGTGTGGGCGGCGTCGCCGATGAGGACGAGGTTGCCGTGCGACCAGGTCTCGTTGGTGACCGTGGGGAAGCACTGCCACTGGGAAGGGCCGTCGGCGTCGGTGCGGCCGATCAGCCGGTGCCCGTCCAGCGGCCCGGAGAACAGCTTCTCCAGGAGCCGCAGCGCCTCCTCCCGCTCCATCGTGTCGAGCCCGAGCCCGGCCCAGGTGGCGGGCGCGCACTCGACGATGCAGGTGCTGTGCTCGCCGTCGAACCCGTACGCGTAGGCCCATACCCAGCCGTGCTCCGTCTCCGTGAACGCGAAGGTGAAGGAGCGGAACACCTTGGTGGTGCCGAGCCAGACGAAGCGGTTGGTGCCGGTGGTGACGCGGGTGCCGAACCGCTCGGCGTGGTGGGCGCGCAGCGCGCTGCGGGCGCCGTCGCCGGCCACGACGAGATCGGCGCCGCGCAGCAGTTCGTCGTCCGGCGCGACCGCGCGCCCGTACGTCACCTCGACGCCGAGGTCCGCCGCCCGGTCGGAGAGCAGGGCGAGCAGCCGGTGCCGGCCGATCGCGCGGCCCTCGTCGCCCTCGTGCACGGTGACCCGGTCGCGGACGTGCGCGACGCCGTCGCGCCAGCGCAGCGAGTGCCGGTCGACGCCCTGTGCGGACGGCTCGTCGTGCGTCATGAGGGTGTCGAGCATCTCGGGCCAGTAGGTGACGCCCCAGCCGTAGGTGGCACCGGCCGGGTTCTTCTCGTACACCTGGATCTCGTGGCCCGGGTCCTGGCGCTTCAGGAGCACGGCCAGATACAGGGACGCGGGCCCTCCGCCGACACAGATCACCTTCATGCGCGTTCGCTCTCCTCGTCGCCCGATGCCTGACGTCGCGTCATTACTTCAGGAACGACGGGGCGTTCGTGGAGTTATCGTGCATTTCTCCCACCGGGGGCGCACAAGGTGACTCCAGAAGGGTCATGATTCCTACCCTTTTACGGAAGTATCCAAGTATCAGCCGTTACGAGCCCGCCGCTCCGCCGTTTAAGAGGCGACGGCTGCGACCACGCGGCCGCACGGGCAAGCAGAAGGAGTACGTGATGTCTCGCATCGCGAAGGCAGCCGCTGTCGCTCTCGGCACGGGTGCTGTGGTGCTCAGCGGCGCCGGACTGGCCGCGGCCGACGCCGGCGCGCAGGGCGCTGCCGTCGGTTCCCCGGGCGTTCTGTCGGGCAACCTGGTCCAGGTCCCCGTCCACGTCCCGATCAACGCCTGCGGCAACACGGTGAACGTCATCGGTCTGCTGAACCCGGCGTTCGGCAACACCTGCGTCAACAACAGCGGTGGCGGCATGGACGACGGCGGCAACGGCGGCGGCTACGGCGGCTCGGACTACGACGACGCCGGCTACGGCGGCTGACGCACCCCGGCCGCGTCCAGCGGACGAGAGCCCCCGGCACGGTGGAGCCGGGGGCTCTGTCATGTCTCCTCGTTCTCCCCGTCACGCATAGCGGTACAGCCCGCCGTGGTCGAGCATGTCCCGCACCGGGGTGTTCCACGGCGGCATCACGTCGTTCGCCGCGAGCACCCGGCCGTGCTGCCGGTCGGTGATCGGCAGCGCCCGCCGCGGCAGGTACGGGTCGGTGTCCGGGTGCCTCTTCCGCCAGCGCGACCAGCACAGGTCGACGAACGAGTGGTGCAGCCAGAACACCGGGTCGTTGACCGAACCGGCGCCGAGCATGTGCCCGCCCACCCAGCGGTGCACCAGGTTGTGGTTGAACCAGGTGCCGGAGCCGCGCCGCACCGGCCAGCCCTCCAGCTTGTTGCGGAAGCCGGACGACGCCACCGAGTTCCACGGATCCGCGTCGTAGCGCGTCTCGTCCATCGCGGAGGCCAGCTGCGCCGCGCTCGGCAGCGTCACCGGCGCCTGCGGCCGCCCGAAGTCCCGCATCAGGAAGTCGCCTTCGGTCACGGCCTCCCGGACCGTCCAGTGCCCGGTGCTCCGCGCGAACGGGCCGGTCGTCACCCGCCGGTCGGAGCGCCGCCCGTTCCCGCCGAGGAAGTCCTCGCCCCACAGCGACGAGGCCGGCGAACGGTCCGCCGTCCAGTCCCAGTACGGCACCGCGACCCCCGGGTCGATCCGCTGCAGCGCCCGCTCGAACTCCAGCAGGAACTTGCGGTGCCAGGGGAAGAACGACGGCGTCATGTGCGCGACCCGCAGCCCGCCGTCACCGTCGCCCTGGTAGAAGTCGATGTGCATCGCCACGAAGTCGTCGTAGCGGCCCCTGCGTTTGAGGGTCAGCACCGCGTCCACGAAGCGGCGCTTCTGCGCCCTCGTCAGGGACCGCTGGTTCTGCCGTGTGTACACCACGGGCCCTCACACCTTCGGTTCGGCGGACATGGGGTGCGCCCGCAGGGTCTGGCCGTCCAGCTCGTCGACGGCGCCGCGCGCCGCGTCCCGGGCCGTCGGGTGCGAGGTGTAGTGGTCGACCATGCTCAGGTACGAGCCGTCGGCGCGCCGCATCAGATGCAGCGGCCGCCCGTCGACGCTCACCTCGAAGGCGCCGCCGCCCGGCGCCGGGGCCCCCTGGATGCGGCGGCCCCGGTAGCTCTCGTCGAACGCGTCGGCCGCGCGCGCGGACCCGTCGGCGTCCGTGCCCGCCCGGCCCATCTGCCAGAGCCCCGCAGCCGTCGCGCCGCCGCCGAGCAGGATCAGCCCGGCACTGCGTCGGGTGAGCAGCCGCCGGCGCGGCCCTGGCTCGCCACCCGGTGGCGCGGTGACGGTCTCGGTCGGGGGCGCATCGGTCAGGGGCGCAGCGGGATTCACGGCCGCCTCTCTTCTACGGGTCCGGGGCTCGCCGCGCGGAACGGGGCGGGTGGGCCGGCCGGCGAGCGGCGTCCGGCCCACCGGTGGCGGGCGCGGTGCCTAGCCGAGGCCGAGGTCGGCGCCCGGCTGGGCCCGCAGGTCAGGGACGCTGAGACCCAGCTGCGGGGCGGACAGGTCCGGCAGTCCGAGGCGCTCGGCGCGCGGCCCGGTCAGCGGCGGGTTCACCGAGGCGCCGGGCGACTCGGCGTGCACCGGGGACGCCTCGGAGTGCAGCCCGACCTCCTTCACCGTGTCCGTCGGCAGAAGCTGCGGCACCGGCAGTTCGGCGGCGGTGGCGGGCAGTTCGGTGCCGAGCGGGAGCCGCGGCACGACACCCTGCGGGAGCAGGTGCTGCTCGTCGTAGGTCGGGCCCTCGGGCGTGCCGGGGATGGGCAGCGGAGCGGCGGTGCTCAGGTGCGGGGCGTCCACGTGCAGCGCGTCCTCGACACCGGCCAGCGGTACCTCGACGGGCACCGAGGGCGCGCTCGCGGCCGCGGCCGGGGCCGCGCCTCCCGCGGCGGCGGCCACACAGCCCGCGAACACGGCCAGCGTTCCGCGCACGGTCAAGCGGGTGAAGCTCATGTCTTTTTGACCTCCTTGAGAATCCCCCCTGCGAGTCCCCCGACTGTCCGGCCGAGTGGACTCAGCCCGTCCAGAAGCTCCACCAGCGCGTCAGGATCAGCATCCCGATCGCGCCCAGGTGCAGCACGGGCATGACCCAGCCGAACTCCTCGGCGAGGACCCGTGCGCCGCGCGGCGCCGGCAGGAAGCCGTTGCGCACGTTGAACGAGGTCACCGCCCAGAACATGAGGATGGTGGCGACCCAGGCGAGGCAGCACCACAGGCACAGCGCGTTGATCCGGTAGAGCGACTGGAACTGCAGCCAGGTGACGAACCCGACGCCGAACGCACAGCCCGCGTCGAAGGTCAGCCAGTACCAGCGGGGCATCCGCGCACCGGTGAGCAGGCTCAGTCCGGCGCAGACGACGATCCCGTACGTGACGAGCCCCAGCATCGGGTTCGGGAAGCCGAACACCGAGGCCTGGGCGCTCTTCATGACGCTGCCGCAGGCGATCACCGGGTTGAGGCTGCATCCCGGGGTGAAGTCCGGGTCCTTCAGCAGCTCGAACTCGTCGAGGGTGATGACCCAGGACGCCAGCAGGCCCGCGACGCCGGTGAGGGCGAGCAGTACGGCGAGCGGCCTGCTCGCGGCGCGGCCCGCGGGCGCTTCGGCGCCGGCCGGAGCGGAGGGGCCCGCCTGGGGGCCGATCCGCGCCGTCGACCGGTGCAGTCCGGTGCTCACCGCAGCCGGCGGATCGGCAGCAGGCAGTGGGCGGCCGCGGTGAGGGTCTCCTCGGCTCCGGCGAACCGCCGCAACTCCTCCTCGTCCACGGGCTGTCCGGGCGCGGCGGACCAGGGGCGCGCGGTGAACAGGAAGTAGGCGCTGCCGCGGGTCTCGGCGGCCGCGAGCCACTCCGGCGGCACGGGGCACTGGGCGTTCAGCCACGGCATGGTGACGACGGCCTGGCCCGCCTCGACGAGCAGCGACACGGGGAAGCTCGGGTGCCGGGCGCCGTCGTGGACCTCGGTGGCGACGCTCAGCCCGTTGTTGCCGAGCAGCGCGCGCACGGCGGCCTCCGAACCGGCCGGTCCGGCCGGGGAGTCGCCCAGCGAGTACGCCAGCAGGAAAGGCATGTCGCCCTGCCCGTCGTCGTGTTCACCGCTCCAGGCGATGACGGCCAGGGTGCCCAGATCGCCGGGCCGGAAAGTGGTCTCAATACTCGACGTCGAAGTCACCGAAGAAGCCTAGCCATCGCATTCGGGTTTCCCCGGCGCGCGTCACCCCATCGGCCGAACGCCTCCCACTCTTTCGATAAGGCGTCAAACAGGAGTGCGTACAAGTGAGTTCGGGGAAATTGCGCCGAACGTGGAACGGGAAATGCCGAAGGCCGGCGCCGGGAGCGTTCCCGGGGCCGGCCTTCGAGGCGGAACGGCGAGCTCAGTTGTTGACGCAGGTGTTGCCGAACGCCGGGTTGAGGCCCGCGATGCCGTTGACCGTGTTGCCGCAGACGTTGACCGGGACGTGGACGGGGACCTGGACCAGGTTGCCCGACAGGACGCCCGGGGAGTGGGCGGCGACGCCCTGGGCGCCCGAGTCGGCGAACGCGGCACCGGACGCGGCACCCGCGGCGATACCGGCGGCGGCGAGAACGAAGGCGGCCTTCTTCGAAGTGCTCATGGGAGAACCTTTCGTGACAGGGAGAGGATCTGGATCGTATGGGGGGAGATCGCCGGAATCCCGGCAAGGACACACCCCCGTAAAGGGGATGAATCCAGGGAGCTACTTGCCGACCGGCACGCCGCCCAGGAGGCCGCCGGGGGCGTTGAGGCCCTGGGCGGCGCCGGTGACCGTGGCGATCGCGTTGTCCTGGCGCTTCGGGTCCAGCAGGTTGGTGTTCACCGGCTGCACGTCCAGCGTCGGCTGACTCGTGATCTCGTTCAGGGCGCCGTTGAGGCTCATGGGCGGCATCGCGGGGGCGGCGTCGGCGGCAAAGGCGGGGGCGGCGGCGCCGGCCAGCGTCAGGGAGCCGGCGACAACGGCGGCGGCCTTCAGAACCTTCATCATCGTCACTTTCGTCACGGGGGTGGGGGGAGTGCGGCCTGTCCAACGAGCGGTCCCGGCTGCGGAAACGCACGACGGAGGGCCCGCCGGACGGATGAACCGTCCGGCGGGCCCTCCGGGGCCGACCGCCGCTACGTGAGCGGAGTCGCGGGCAGCGAGGACGTCGGCAGGGTCGACGTCGACGGGAGCGTGGACGTCGAGGGGAGCGTGGACGTCGACGGCAGCGTGGACGTCGAGGGCAGGCTCGACGTCGGCAGCTGCGGCAGCGCGGGCAGGCCCGGCAGGTTCGGCGCGGGCAGCCCGCCGCTCAGCAGCGTGGCCGCGACCACGTTGACGAGGTTGGTGAGGACGACCGGGGCCTGGGTGGCGACGGTCGCGGCGTCACCCGCGGCGGCCGCCTTCAGCAGGGCGTCCACGGCGGACTGGAGCGCGGTGAGGGCGTCGCCCTTCACGTCGAGCGGGGCCTGGGCGGCGCGCGGGGCGCCGGCGGCCGGGGCGTTCGGCACCGCGGGGGCCGCGGCCTTCGCCGCGTCGATCGCGGACTTCACCGCGTCGGTGTGCTTGGTGACGTCCTCGGGGGACAGCTTGCCGCCGTCCGCCTTGAGGACGGCGTCGAGGAGGTCGGTGACCGGCGTCAGGACGCCGCCGACGTCGTGCAGGGTCTTGGTCTGGGCGATCAGGGCGTCGGCGCCCGGGACCGGGGCGGACGACACGTCCGTGCGGCTGGTCGGCTCATGGGCGGAGCCCGCGGCGATGGCGGGGGCCGCCGCGCCTATCAGGAGAGTGGCGCAGAGGAGGGAGCCGGCGAGCGGCCGTACGGGAAAAGCGGACATGATGGAACCTTCCGAGGGTTTTCGGTGATGCAGCCTTCACCGTGGAATCCCGCGCGGCGCGCCGCAAGCGCCCCGCCGCCAAACGGGTAACGGCGCCTCGGAAGTGACTCCGGAAGTGACCCCGGAAGTGGTTCGGGAACGGAAACAGCCGCCCCCTCCCGGCGAGGGAAGGGGGCGGCTGCGGAAGAGTCGTGCCGAGGCGTCAGTTGTTGACGCAGGTGTTGCCGAAGGTCGGGTTCAGCAGACCGATGACGTCGACGGTGTTGCCGCAGACGTTGACCGGCACGTGGACCGGGACCTGCACGAGGTTGCCGGAGAGCACGCCGGGGGAACCGACGGCGGCACCGTGCGCCCCGGCGTCGGCGGAGGCGACACCGGCGCTGCCGGCCATCGCGGCGGCGGCCACTGCGGAGAAGACGACTGCCTTCGCGGTACGCGACATGAAACTGCTCCTTGATCGTTCTGCTCGGTCAGGGCTGGCGCCTGACGCGTGGTGCAACGGACGGGCGCGCCAAGAGTTGCGGCTCCGAACGGGTGAATGACCGTGCGTCGTTTGAACACCCGCACGTGAATCCGACGCTCGCGGAGCGGGAATTTCACAACTCCAACACACCTCGTGTATCAAGTGAAAGTCGCTTTCCTGACGTTACTGTTGGCGACCCCTAAAGGGTGGAATGCGGCACCGGGTCGACGGACAAGTATGAATTTCTGATTTCTCACCCGGTGTCGCGGTGTCGGTCTTTCAGTCATTCCTGATCGTCCGCGGACAAGGAAGAGGCGATGCATGTGACGCCCGCATCCCTGCCGCCGCGTGTCCTCCACGTGACGCAGCCGGTCGACGGCGGTGTGGCCCGTGTGGTCGCCGATCTCGTACGTCTGCAGCGGGCCGCGGGGATGCGGGTGGCGGTTGCCTGCCCGCCCGCCGGCGCCCTGCCCGCGCTCCTCGACGCCGCGGGGTGCGAGGTCCTCGACTGGGCGGCCGTGCGCTCCCCGGCCCGCGGCGTGCGCGACGAGGTTCGCCGCCTCAGCGAGCTGGTCACCCGTACGGCACCCGAACTGATCCACGCGCACAGCGCCAAGGCGGGCCTGGTCACCCGGCTCGCCGTGCGCGGCCGCGTCCCCACCGTCTTCCAGCCGCACGCCTGGTCCTTCGAGGCCGTCGGCGGTCCCGCGGCGCGGCTCGCCCTGAACTGGGAGCGCTTCGGGGCCCGTTGGACCACCCGGCTGATCTGCGTCAGCCGCGCCGAACGCGACCACGGGCGCCGGCGCGGGGTGCGCGGCCCCGTCAGCCTCGTGCCCAACGGCGTCGACCTCGGCCTCTTCCACCCCGGCACCGGCACCGAACCCGCCCCCGAGGGCCTGCCCGAGGGCGACGGTCCGCTCGTCGTCTGCGTGGGACGGCTGTGCCGGCAGAAAGGCCAGGACGTCCTGGTCAAGGCCTGGCACGAGGTGGGCCGGCAGGTGCCCGGGGCCCGCCTCGTCCTCGTCGGCGACGGGCCCGACACCGCCCGGCTGCGCGCCGCCGCCCCGCCCGGCGTCACCTTCACCGGCGCCGTCGCCGACCCCACCGCCTGGTACCGGGCCGCGGACCTTGTCGTCCTGCCCTCCCGCTGGGAAGGCATGGCGCTCGCCCCGCTCGAGGCCATGGCCTGCGGAAGCCCCGTGCTGCTCACCGACGTCGACGGGGCCCGCGAGAGCCTCCCGCCGGGCCGGGCCGCCGGCTGCCTGGTCCCACCGGGGCGGCCCGAGGCCCTGGCCCGCGCCCTGGCCCGGCTGCTCGCCGACCCCGGGAAGCTCGCCGCCCTCGGCGCGAGCGCCCACCGCCACGTCCGCGAGCACCACGACGTCCGGCACACCGCGGCGGCCGTCGCCGACGTCTACCGCGACCTCCTGGAGCCGGTCCGGAGCTCCCCGTCCGCGCCCCGACGTCCGGCACGCCCGCTCGACGCACGGGAGGCCGGGACAGGCGGCTCCGCCACATGACCCGTTCCTCCGCACACCGATCGCACGCACCGACCGCCGCTGCGCCCGCGCTCCGCGCGGACGACGGGGAACTCCGGACAGGCCCCGGGCGGGAGGCCACCGAGCAGAGAGAGCCGATCGCGACGTGACCCCGGAACGCACCGCCGCCCCCTCGGCCGGCCCGCTGGGAGGCTTCTCCGGCACCGTCGTCGCTCCGCGTGCCGCCGGCGGCGCCGCCGCGCTCGCCCATGACGGCGGCCGCCCCCGCGACCGGCCCTCCCGCGCGGTCCTGGTCGCCTCCGACGAGATCGCGGCCCTGCTCGCCACGCTCGCCCTCACCGAGGCACAGCGCGGGCCGCTGGTCCTGGCCGCGTTCGTGGTCCTCGTCCTCGTGCTGCACGCCGGCGCGGGCCTGTACCGGTACAGACCCGAGCCGTACATGCTCGACGACCTGCCCGCCGTCGCCGGGCGCGGCGTCCTCGCCTGGTGCGTGCTCGCCGCCGGGCTCGCCACGCTGCCGGGGCGGATCCCGCTCGGGCTCACCGCCCTCGCCACCGGCTGCGCCGCCCAGGTCGCCCTCGCCCTCGCCGGGCGGGCCCTCGTGCACCGGCGCCGCCGCCTCGCCCTCGTCCGCCGCCCCGTCAGCACCCTCCTCGTGGGGTCCGAGGCGCAGGCCCGCCGCGTCGCCGCCGCCCTCCAGCGCCACCCCCGCAGCGGCGTACGGCCCGTCGGCATCGTTGGCGACCCGGCCGACGGCGCCGAGCGCGAGGACGGCGACCTGCCCGAACTGCCGGTGCTCAGCACCCCCGGCGACGTACGCCGCGCCGTCATCCAGAACGGCGTACGGCGCGCCCTCGTCCTCGGCGGCTCCGGCGCCCCCGAACACCGCGCCCGCCTGCACTGCCTGTCCGAACTGCGCTGTGAGATCTGGGAACTGGACCCCGACCCCACCCCGTACGTGCCGCTGCGCGCCCGGGGCGAGGACGGCCTCGCCGGCTTCCGGTGCCGCCCCCTCGCCGGGCCCTGCCTGCCCGTGCATCCCGGCAAGCGCGCCCTCGACGTGAGCGTCTCCGCCGTGCTGCTCGTCCTGCTCTCGCCCCTGCTGCTCGGCTGCGCGCTGTGGCTGCGGCTGTGCGAGGGGCCCGGCGTCGTGTTCCGGCAGGAGCGGATCGGCAAGGACGGGCGGCCCTTCACCCTGCTGAAGTTCCGCACCATCCGGCCCGCCGACGCGCTGGAGTCCGCGACCCGCTGGAGCGTCGCCGACGACCGGCGCATGTCCCGCTTCTGCCGCTTCCTGCGCCGCACCTCCATCGACGAGCTGCTCCAGCTGTGGAACGTCTTCCGCGGCGACATGAGCCTGGTCGGCCCCCGGCCCGAACGCCCCTACTTCGTCATGAAGTTCGGCGAGACCCACCCCGGCTACGGCGAACGCCACCGCGTCCCGACCGGCATCACCGGACTCGCCCAGATCAACGGGCTGCGCGGAGACACCTCCATCGAGGACCGCTGCCGCTTCGACAACGCCTACATCGACCAGTGGTCGCTGTGGCGGGACATCACCATCCTGCTGCGCACGGCCGCCGAGTTCGTCCGCCCCACAGGGAGCTGACCCGGTGACAGTCCTGCCCGCCGCCCTCACCGCGCCCCGGCCCGACCCGGTCCGCGCCCTCCTCGCGGCGGTGCGCCGGGCCGGGCCCGTCCTGCCGGTGCTGCTCCTGATCGCCATGCTGGGCCTGCCGCTCGACACGGGCGGCGCCCAGGAGGGCAGCGGCGGCACCCCCGCCGACGCCGTCTCCGGGCTCCTCGTCCTTTTCTGCGCCGTACGGGCCGTGCGCATCCGGCAGCGCCCCTTCACCCGTACCGCCCTCCTCGTGCTCGCCATGCCCGTCGTCGGCGTCGCGATCGCCGCCCTCGGCGCGGGCTCGGTGGACAACGCATTGTTGGGGACCGCGCGTTACTACCAGATCCTCGTCCTCGTCCCCGCCGCCGTGCTGCTCGCGATCCGCCACCGCGACGACTTCCGGCGCGTCGCGTGGGGCCTGGTCGCCCTCGCCCTGTGGCAGGGCGGGATCGGCGTGCACCAGTACCTCACCGGGACCGGGGCCTCGTACGCGGGCGAGGACGTGCGGGCCGTCGGCACCTTCGGCGCCACCGACGTGATGGGCATGTCGACCGTCGTCGCCTACGGCCTCATCTGCTCGGTCGCCCTCGCGCTCGGCGGCCGCGCCCCCCGCGAACGGCTCGGGGCGCTCGGATGCGCGGGGCTGCTCGTCGTGCCGCTCGCCCTGTCCTTCAGCCGCGGCGCCTGGATCGCCACCGCCGTCGTCGTCACCGTGCAGGTCGCGTTCACCGGACTGCGCCGTGCCGCCCGCCTGTTCACCGCCGCCCTCGCCCTCGGCGTCGTCCTCGTCGGTGGCCTGGGCGTCGGCACGGACATGCTCCAGGAACGGTTGAGCAGCATCACCCAGGTCTCCGCCGCCCCCGACCAGTCCGTCACCGACCGGTACACGATGTGGGCCGCCGCGATCGACATGTGGCAGGAGCACCCCGTCACCGGCGTCGGGCTCAAGAACTTCCCCGCGTACCGCGACAGCCACGCCTCCCTCGCCCTGTCCTCCGGCAGCGACGTCGCGGGCGCCGGCCAGTCCTACCGCCGCCAGCCGCTGCTCTCCCCGCACAACATGTACCTGCTGGTCCTCAGCGAGCAGGGCCTGCTCGGCCTGTGCGCGATCGTCGGCGGCTGGACCGCCCTCCTCGCCCTCGGCCTGCACCGCCTGCCCGCCGCCCGCCGCGGACCGGGCGGCCTCGACTGCGCCCTCGTCGCCTGCGGGCTCCTCGTCTGGCAGCTCATCGACTTCGCGTACGCGGACATCGGCGGCCCCTCCACAGTGCTGACCGCGGTCGTGTTCGGCCTGTCCGCCTGGTGGGCGCTCGCCGACCGCGGGACGGCGGCCCGCGCATGAATCCCGTGGAGCCGATGACCCCGGCCGGCGACGACACCCTCGCGAAGGTCCCGGCCCAGCCCGGCCGGGACGCTCCCGACGGGCACCGGGCCTCGAACTCGTTCCTGGCCCGCGCCGCCCTCCTGACCGCCGTGCTCTCCGCCGCCGGGTCGATCCTCGGGCTCGGCCGCGACCAGGCCCTCGCCCACCTCTTCGGCGCCGGCAGCGAGACCGACGCGTTCCTCGTCGCCTGGACCGTCCCCGAGGTCGCCTCGACCCTGCTCATCGAGGACGGCCTCGCCTTCATGCTGGTCCCCGCCTTCAGTGCCGCGATCGCCGCCCGTGCCCGCACCGCGCCGGGCGCCCCCGACCCCGTACGGGCCCTCGTGGCGGGCTCGCTGCCCCGGCTCGCGCTCGCCTTCGTCGCCGCGTCCGTGCTGCTGATCGCGGCCGCCCCGCAGATCGTGGCGCTGCTCGCGCCCGGCCTGCCCTACCCGCGGCTCGCCGTCGACTGCACCCGCCTCACCGCGACCTGCGCCCTCACCTTCGGGCTCACCGGCTACTGCAGCGCCGCGCTGCGCGCCCACAGCAGCTATCTCGCGCCCGCCGCGATCTACGTCGCGTACAACACCGGCATCATCGTCACCCTCTTCGTCCTCGCCGACCGCTGGGGCGTACGGGCCGCCGCCGCCGGAGTCGCGGTCGGCGGCTGCCTGATGGTCCTCGTCCAGGCACCCGCCCTGCGCCGCCGCCTCGCCGTGGCGGCCGACACCGGCGTACGGCCCGCGAAGGAGTCCGGGGCCCGGCCCATGGACCTTTCGCTGGTCGCGACCGTGCTCCTGTTCGCGCTGTGCCGCCAGGCGCAGGTCTTCATCGAACGCTTCCTCGCCTCCGAACTGCCCTCGGGCGCCATCTCGCACCTCAACTACGCCCAGAAGATCGCCCAGTTGCCGATGGTGCTGTCGCTGATGCTGTGCACCGTCACCTTCCCCGTCGTCGCGAAGGCCCTCGCGCGCGGCGACACCGAACGGGCCCGCGACCGCGTCGAGCGGGACCTCGCGCTCGCCGCCTGCATCGTGCTGCTCGGCACCACGGTCGTCTTCGCGTGCGCCCCGCAGATCGTCGAAGTCCTCTTCCAGCGCGGCGCGTTCACCGCCCAGGACACCGCCACGACCGCCGCCGTCATGCGCGTCTACTCGCTCGGCCTGCTCGGCCACTGCCTGGTCGGCGCGCTCGTCCGCTCCTACTTCTCCGCGGGCCGCGCCACCTGGTACCCCGTCGCCGCGATGGCCGCCGGCATGGTCCTCACCGCCGGCGCCGGCACCTGGGCCGTCGGCGCCTGGGGCATCGGCGGCATCGCCGCGGCCAACGCCCTCGGCATCACCTTCACCGCCGCCCTGCTGCTCACCGCGATGGACCGCCGCAGCATCCCCGTACGCCTGCCCCTCGTGCTGGGCGAGCTCGGCAAGACGGTGCTCGCCGCCGTCGCCGCCACCGGGGCCGGGCTGCTGAGCGCGGACCGCTTCACCGCCCCCGTCGCCTCCCTCGCCGCCGGCTCCCTCGCGAGCTGCGCCGCCTTCTGCCTCCTCCTGTGGGCCCTGCACGTGAGGGCCTTCGCGCCCGCCGTCCGCACCGCGACCAGAAAGCTCCGCCATGCCCGCTGACACCGTGCTCCGGCAATCGGCGCGGTCCCGGCCGCGCGACCTGCTGCCGGGACGCTCGCCCTGGGTGGTGATGTACCACTCGGTGGACGACTGCGCCGACGACCCCTACAACGTCACCGTCACCCCCGCCCGCCTCAAGCAGCAACTGCGCTGGCTGCGCTCGCGCGGTCTGCGCGGCGTCACCGTCGGCCAGCTCCTCGACGCCCGCCGCCGCGGCACCGGACGCGGCCTCGTCGGCCTCACCTTCGACGACGGCTACGGCGACTTCGCCGAGAACGCCCTGCCCCTGCTGCGCCACTACGACTGCGCCGCCACCGTCTTCGTCCTGCCCGGCCGGCTCGGCGGCGACAACGCCTGGGACGCCGACGGGCCCCGCAAACCCCTGCTCTCCGCGCAGGGCATCCGGGCCGTCGCCGCCGCCGGCATGGAGATCGGCTCGCACGGCCTGACCCACGTCGACCTCACCCGCGTCGACCCCGAGCAGCGCCGCGCCGAGATCGAGCGCAGCCGCGAGCGGCTCGAGGAGATCACCGGCCGCCGCGTGCACGGCTTCTGCTACCCGTACGGGAGCGTCGACCGGGCCACCGCTGACGCCGTCCGCACCGCCGGCTACCGCTACGCCTGCGCGATCTCGCCCGGCCCGCTCACCGGCCAGTTCGCCCTGCCCCGCGTCTTCGTCGGCGAACGCGACACACCCTGGCGGCTCGAACTCAAGCGCTGCGTCCACCCCATCCGCCGCCGCCCCTGGCCCACCGGCGAGGCCCTGCACGGGGAGGCCGGCCGATGAGGGCCCTGCACGTCATCACCGGGCTCGGCGCGGGCGGCGCCGAGCAGCAACTGCGCCTCCTGCTGCGCCATCTGCCCGGCACCCACGACGTCGTCACGCTCACCAACCCCGGCCAGGTCGCCGAAGGCCTGCGCCACGACGGCGTCCGCGTCGCCGACCTCGGCATGGCCGGCAACCGCGACCTCGGCGCCCTGCCCCGCCTCACCCGCCTCGTGCGCACCGGCCGCTACGACATCGTCCACACCCACCTCTACCGGGCCTGCCTCTACGGCCGCATCGCCGCCCGGCTCGCCGGAGTCCCCGGCATCGTCGCCACCGAACACTCCCTCGGCGACACCCAGATCGAGGGCCGCCCCCTCACGCCCGGGGTGCGCGCCCTCTACCTGGCGGGGGAGCGGCTCGGCCGCGCCACCATCGCCGTGTCCCCGGCGGTCGCCGGCCGGCTGCACCGCTGGGGCGTCGCCCCGCACCGCGTGCACGTCGTCCCGAACGGCGTCGACGTGGACCGCTTCGCCTTCGACGCGGCGGCCCGCGCCACGACCCGCGCCCGCTACGGTCTCCCGCCGGACGCCTTCGTGATCGGCGGCGTCGGCCGGCTCGTCCCCGGCAAACGCTTCGACGTACTCATCGAAGCGCTCGCCCAACTGCCCGGCGACGTACGCCTGTTGCTCGTCGGTACGGGGCCGGAGGAGGCCGCCCTCGAAGCGGCGGCCCGCACGGCGGGCGTCCGCGACCGGGTCGTGTTCACCGGCGAACGTCCGCACACCGCGGCCACCGCCGCGGCGGGCCCCGACCTGCCCGCCCTGTTCTCCGCCATGGACCTGCTCGCCTCCCCGTCCACCGACGAGGCCTTCGGCCTGGCCGTCGTCGAGGCCCGGGCCTGCGGCCTCCCCGTCGTCCACGTCCACTGCCCGGCCCTCGACGACCTGCCCGGCGCCCGGCAGCCGGCCGACACCGTCCGTGTCCCGTGCGAGGCGGCCTCGTTCGCCCGGGAGACCGAGGCGGCCCGCACCCGCCCGCCGGCCCCCCGCACCCCCGCCCGGGCCGCCCTCCACTACAGCATCGCCCGCAGCGCCGCCCGCCACCTCGGGGTCTACGAGGCCGCTCTGGGCGCCGCCCCCACCCCAGGAGTGAACACCCGATGACCGACACCGCGCGCACCCCGTTCCACCGCGCCGCCCGCCGCACCCGCTCCGTGCCGCGCTGGTGGCCGCTGCCCGCCGGGATCCTCCTCGGCGCCCTCGCCGGCGGCGGCTACGGCCTCGCCGCCACCCCCCAGTACACGGCGACCGGCTACGTCATCGCGGTGCCCACCGAGAAGGCCGACCCGATGTCCGCCGTCGGCTTCGCCCAGGCCTACGGGAAGGTCGCCACCCAGGTCGCCGTGCTCAGCGACGCCCAGGTCGCCGCGGGCGTGCCGGTGGCGACGCTGCGCTCCAGTGTCCGCGCCGAGACCTCGCCCGACGCCCCCATGGTGTCCATCTCGGCGACCTCCGCCGACCCCGCCAAGGCGATGGAGATGGCCAACGCGGTCGCCCGCGCCCTCACCACCGAGGCCGCCCACACCAAGGACGACACCCACGTCGAACTCCTGCGCTTCACCCGCGCCGTGAAGCCCACGGAACCCTCCACCCCGTCCGCCGCCCTGACCGCCCTCGTCGGCACCTGCGCCGGCGGCCTCCTCGGCGGCCTCGCCCTGCTGCTGCGCCCGCGCCGCGAACAGGAGCAGCCCCCGGCCGCCACGGTCCCGGCCCCGGCACCCGCGGCCGGCGCGGCGGTGCGGGGCGGCGCCTGATGGCGGCCCCGTCGTCCGGGGTCACGCTCTGCACGAGCGGCGACGCGTTCGGCGCCCTGCGCGAGGAATGGACCCGCCTGCACCGCGCCTCCCCGGCCGCCACCCCCTTCCAGACCCACGCCTGGCTCCACTCCTGGTGGCTCTCCTACGGCCACCGGGGCGCCCTGCGCGTCGTCCTCGTCCGCCGCGACGGCCGCCTCGTCGCCGCCGCCCCCCTCCTGCGCAGGCTGCGCCCGGCCCCCGTCCTGACCACGATCGGCGCCGCCCTCTCCGACTACGGCGACGTCCTCGCCGACGCGAGCTGCCCCGAGGCCCTCGACGACCTCGCCGCCGCCCTGTGGAAACTCGCCGCGACCAGCGCGATCGACCTGCGCGAGGTGCGCCCCGGCGCCGCCGCCGAGACCCTCTACGCGCGCTGGCCCGGCCCCCGCCGCCGCCTCGACGACTCGCCCTGCCTCGACCTGCCCGCCCTCCCGATGGACGACCTGGTCGGTCGGCTGCCCCGGCCCCGCGCCCAGCGCGCCCGCGCCAAGCTCCGCAAGCTCGACGCGGCGGGCGTCGAACGCCGGGTCGTCGCCCCGGACGAGGTCGCCGGATCGGTCCGCCGCCTCCTCGACCTGCACCGGCTCCAGTGGCAGCAGCGCAAGGTGACCACGGAGCATCTGCGGCCCCGCTTCGCCGACCACCTCGTCCGCTCGGTGACGCTCATGGCGCAGAGCGGGGACGCGCACGTCACCGAGTTCACCCTCGACGGGGAGGTCGTCGCCGCCGACCTGACCCTGCGCTCCCCGCACCTGGCCGGCGGCTACCTGTACGGCGCCCACCCCGGCCTGCGCGAACGCAAGATCGACGTCGCCACCATGCTGCTGCGCTCCTGCACCGAGCACCTCCAGGACGGCGCCCCGCCCGGCGTCCTGAGCCTGCTGCGCGGCACCGAGCCGTACAAACTGCACTGGCGCCCCGAACCGTCCGTCAACCAGCGGCTCCTGCTCGCCCGCCGCCCCAGCGCCCCGCAGCTCGCCGTCCTGCTCGCCGAGGACCGCGCCCGCTCCCGGGCCGGCGCGGCCCGCCGCGCCTGGCGGCAGAGGCGGGCCGGGAACCCGCAGGAGCGGGCGGACTAACTGCGGTCCGGGAGCCGCTCCCACCAGTCGAGCCGCAGACACAGCGTGCCGCCGATCCAGTACTCGACCCAGTCGCCGAGGTGCAGCGGCGTGCAGTTCGGCGGCCGCGTCGGCGGCAGCGTCGGCGTGACCGGGGGCGGCGTCGTCTCCGGCGCGGTGGGCGTACCCGTCGTCTCGCGCCCGGTCAGCGTGGCCCGGTACACCTCCGACGCCCGCGGATTGTCCGAGCACTGCCACACCCCGTGCGGGCAGTAGTCGGTCAGCGTGTTGTAGACCGGCTTGTGCTCGTCCATCCAGGCCAGCATCCGCCGCATGTACTCCGCGTTGTCCCCGTTGCGGAACAGCCCCCACTCCGGGTACGAGACGGGCTTGCCGTGCGCCTTCGCGAAGTCGACCTGCGCCTGCAGCCCGTACGGCTCGGAGACCTGCTCGTCGAAGGCCATGCCGCGCGGCTGGTCGTAGGAGTCCATCCCGATGATGTCGACGGTGTCGTCACCCGGGTAGCACTGCGTCCACGGCACCGCGTCCCGGCCCCGGCTCGGCGTGAAGTCGAAGCGGAACTTCTGCCCCGGCACCGAGCGCATCACGCCCACGATCCGCTTCCAGTACGCCTTCCACGCCTCGGGGTCGGGCCCGCAGCGGTGCGTGTACGTGATGCCGTTCATCTCCCAGCCGAGCACGAGCACGGTGTCCGGGATCCTCAGCTCGACCAGCCGCTCGGCCAGCGCCTTGAAGTGCGCGTCGAAGTCGCCCGCCGCGCCCCGCCGCAGCAGCGACCGCACCTGCGCGTCCGGCACCCGGTCCTCGTTGCGCTCCAGCATCGGCACGTTGAGCACGAAGATCCGGTCGTCGCGCTCCGTGCGCCACTTCGCCCAGTCGTCGAGGAAGGTGGGCGTGCCCTCGATGTTGCTCCACCGGTCACCGGGCAGATACGTGTGCCCGACCCGCAGCTCGGCCCCGCCGAGCCACTGCGACAGCCGCTCCATCCGGGTCACCCCGTCCGGCCCGTAGTCCAGGTACGCACCGAACGCGGGGTACTTCGCGGCAGGGGCGGACGCCGGGGTGGCGGGAGGATCGGCCGGGACGGGAGAGCCGCTCGGGGTCGCCGTGGCCGACGGGGACGGATCGTCCCGGGGCGCTCCCGTCGCCCCCGGCGCGGCCACCGCACCGGCCGCGAACACCAGGGAGGCCAGCGCCCCCGCCGCGATCAGCGGCAGTCTTCCGCGGTATGTCCCTCGGCGTGGTCGGGCCATGGCTGCTCCTCGTGGTGCACTCACTGCATTCCTGACACTTAGTCATGAGTGCCCCCGTGGCGCCATCCGGGATCCGCCCGATACGGCCGGACGGGGCGGGAGTGGGCCGTACGGGGCCGTCGTCGCTGGTCGGGGCCGTGCACCGCGCATCCGTACGCCGTGGACCTCCTTGGGGTGACGGCTCGCGCGAACGAGTGAACCGGTTCGGCCGTGCGGCCCTGCCGGTGGTCCACTGAGACCGGCTCCATGGGACCGGCCGCAGCCGCCCGCCTCCAGCCGACGGCCCTCCAGCCGTTGGGCGGGCGGCTGCGGCCGCCGGTTGTACGGCACGGACCGCCACGTCCCGCACGCCAGGTACGCGAAAGCCCGGGCCGCCCGTCGTCGAGACGGGCGGCCCGGGCCGTGTTGCGGGGGTCAGGCAGATCAGCCGTTGCCCGCACCGTTGCCGGAGAGGACCGGGATGTCGCTGAGGATGTGCGACAGCGGCTCGTCGCCCTTGGCCTGCGTCGAGTTCTCCGTGCACTGCTGGTTCTGCGGGTTCGACAGGACGTTGACGTCCTGGACCGCGATCGGCACGACGCCCAGGATCGAGCCGACGTTGCCCTTGACCGGCAGGCCGACACAGGGCTTGTTCAGCGAACCCTGGACCAGGCCGAGCTGCGGGCTCATGTCGCCCTCGGTCACGGAGTTGCCGAAGGACTGCGAGGCGCCGTTGCCGGACAGCGACGTCGTGCCCGTGTCGTCGCCGATGGCGAGGGCCTGGGTAGCGCCCGCGGCCGTGACGCCGACGACGGAGACCGCGACGGCGGCGGTGGCCATAACCTTCTTGAGCATTTGCTGTTCCTTTTCAACAGGCACCGGTTGCTGCGACCGGGACAACTGCCCGGGGTGCCGAGAGGTTCTCCGGATTCACTCGAATGCCCGAATGTGCGCAACCGATCGCCCGCCGCGGAGTTGACCCGGGTGCCTCCCAGCAAAAGCGAATGAAGGGGAACCCCTCACCATGATGAAGAAGGCGGCCGCCGCTGCGGCCCTCACCGCGTCGGTCATCGGTATGTCGGCCGCGGCCGCCCCGTCGGCCCTGGCCATCGGCAACGACGGCGGCACCACGTCGCTGTCCGGCAACGGCGCCTCGCAGGCCTACGGCAACTCCGCCACCTACGGCAACATGAGCCCGCAGATGGCGCTCATCCAGGGTTCGCTGAACAAGCCCTGCATCGGCCTGCCCGCCAAGGTCAACGCCGGCTCGATCCTGGGCGTCGTGCCGATCTCGGTCCAGGACGTCAACGTCCTGTCCTCCCCGCAGAACCAGCAGTGCACCGAGAACTCGACGCAGGCCAAGGGCGACGAGGCTCTCTCGCACATCCTGGACGACATCCCGGTCCTGTCCGGCAACGGTGCGGGCAACCACTGATCACACCCCGATCAGGTCGGGCCGCCGGTCTTCCGGCGGCCCGACGCCGTTTCCGGCCCCGGACGGTCCCGGACGGTCCCGGACGCCTCAGGGCGAGGAGTCCGGCCAGCAGTCCCGGCCGGCGATCCGGCGCCACTCCTCGTCGTAACAGCTCGGCAGCGTCCTGCCGCGCTCGCGCCACTCCGCCATGAGCCGTGCGAAGACCGGCTCGCTCTCGGCCGCGTCCGACGGCGCCCGGCTGGGCGGAATCAGCGCCCGGTACCTCCAGCGTTCGTGCGACTCTCCCATTTCATCGCCTCTCGCTCTCCGGTGGTCGTTCCCGTCCCCGTCCCCTTACCTCCCCGACGGCCTTTCTCAATCGCCGCCTGAGGCAAAAGGGTTGCCTTTGCGCTGTGCGGCGTGACATTCGCGGGCGGAAATACGAATACGCCTACTCTCGTCCCTCATTCCATCCCCTTTTCTCCGGCGGAGCGGCAATGAAGCGGAACGAAAGACGGCGCGGCCGGCGCGGCGGACTCATGCTCGGGGCGCTCGCCCTGGGCCTGCTGACCTTCTCCGGGGCCGCGGCCGGCCCCGTGGCGGCGGCCCTGCCCGCCCGTGTCGACGTGTTCGGCACGCTGAAGAACCGGCCCGCGGCGGGCCCCGGCACGACCGTCCTGCTGATGGGCACCGACGGCCGGGACACCATCTCCCGCGCCGAGAAGGAGCAGTTCCACGCGGGCGGCGTGGCCTGTGGCTGCAGCGACGTGATGATGCTCGTCCACATCTCCCGGGACCACGACCGGATCAGCGTCGTCAGCCTGCCCCGGGACTCCTACGCGGACATTCCCGACGCCGACTCCGCGAGAACCCATCCCGCGAAACTCAACGCGGCCTATCACGAGGGTGGTCCGGCGCTCGCCGTGCGGACCATCGAATCGATGACCGGCGTCCGCATCGACCATTTCCTGCAGATCGATTTCCGGCGCTTCATGGACAGCGTCGACACGGTCGGCGGCGTGGACGTCTGCACGTCCCGGCAGTTGACCGACTCCGCCACCAAGCTCGACCTCGCCCCCGGACGCCACCGCCTGGCCGGCGGGCCCGCGCTCCAGTACGTGCGCTCGCGCCACGTCGACAACGCCGCCGACCTGGGCCGCATCCAGCGCCAGCACCGCTTCCTCGTCAACACCCTGCGCGGCGCGGGCCTGCGCGACGCCCTCGCGGACCCGGGCCGCGCGATGGACCTCGTCTCCACGGTCCTCGGCTCCGACGCCCGCGTCGACCAGGGTTTCGGCCCGGACCAGTTGCTGTCCCTGGCCCGCGATCTGCGCCGGGTGCCGCTGTCCCGTACGGAGTTCGGCACCGTGCCCATCGCCGGGTTCAACCCGGTGATCGAGGGCGCCGGGTCCACGCTGCGGTGGGACGACAAGCGCTCCGCCGCCCTGTTCGGGAACATGCGCGAGGACCGGCCGCTGACGCCCGAGGATTCGCAGACGCAGCCGCTGGACCCGCCGGACATGAAGGTCCAGACGATCGTGCACGGCGACACCCTGGACTGTGCCTGAGCCCGTTCCGACCTGGCACTGGTCTGCGAGCGGCCCCCGGTCTGTTCGAACGGTGATAGGCCGAACGGGTTCCCGGGCGCAACTCCCGTGCCGCTGCCCAGTTGTTCAGCCCGGACCCCGCAATCAGGGTTCACCGTTCTGAAGGGAAAGCACATGAAGAAGCTGTGGGCATCCGCCACGATCGCGGCGTCCGTCGCCGGCCTGGCAGCGGTGGCCGCCCCGCAGGCCATGGCCATCGGTGACGACACGGGCACGACGTCGCTGTCCGGCAACGGCGCCGAGCAGTCCTTCGGCAACTCGGAGACCGAGGGCGACATGAGCCCGCAGCTCGGCCTGGTCCAGGGTTCCCTGAACAAGCCCTGCATCGGTCTCCCGGCGAAGGCCAACGTCGGCTCGGTCGTCGGCCTCCTGGTGCCGGTCGCCGTCCAGGACATCAACGTCCTGTCCTCGCCGCAGAACCAGCAGTGCACGGAGAACTCGACGCAGGCCAAGGGCGACGAGGCTCTCTCGCACATCGTCGACGACATCCCGGTCCTGTCGGGCAACGGCGTCGCGAACCACTGACGTTCCGCGTACGGACACACCTGAGGGGCAGCCGCTGTGGTGCGGCTGCCCCTCTGTCGTGCCCGTATCTGTGTGGCTGTGTGCTGTGCCTTGCGGCGGTCAGCCGACCGCGGGGAGCAGGCCGGTGACCGGGGCCACGAGGTCGGTGGCCTGGTGGAGCTGGTTGAGGTCGTTCAGGTGACTCAGGCCGCTCAGCTGCTCCCGTGCGGTGGGCAGTTCGGCCTTGTGCTCGGCCGGGACCCCCAGGGTGGAGACCTGGTCGAGGGTCGCGATGGGGGAGATGGGCTCCACGCCGGTGAGCGGAGCGGCCTGCGCCGCCGGGGCGGCGAGGGCGCCGGCTCCGACGGCGAGCAGGGCGGCGGTGAGAGCGCGTCGAGGTGTGATCATGCATCTCTAACGCTCCGTCCGCCGCCCCGGACACGGTCCGCGCCGCCCGCCCACCCGGCGGGCCCACGCCCGCGGGTCACTGCTGCGGCTCGCCCTGGAACTTCGCGGCGGACCAGAAGTAGCCGAGGACCGCGAGGCCGAGGCACCAGCCGACGGCCAGCCAGCCGTTGTGCCCGATCTCGGTGCCCTGGAGCAGTCCGCGCAGCGTCTCGATCGCCGGGGTGAAGGGCTGGTACTCGGCGATCGGCCGGAACCAGCCGGGCATCGAGTCGAGCGGGACGAAGGCGCTGGACAGCAGCGGGAGCAGGATCAGCGGCATCGCGTTGTTGCTCGCGGCCTCCGCGTTCGGGCTGATCAGCCCCATGCCGACCGCGATCCAGGTGAGCGCGAGCGAGAACAGGACGAGCAGGCCGAAGGCGGCGAGCCACTCCAGGACCGTGGCGTCCGTGGACCGGAAGCCGATGGCCACGCCGACGGCGCCGACCAGGACCACGCTGGCCACCGACTGCAGCACGCTGCCGATGACGTGCCCGATCAGGACCGAACCGCGGTGGATGGCCATGGTGCGGAAGCGGGCGATGATGCCCTCGGTCATGTCGTTGGAGACGGAGACCGCGGTGCCGATCGTGGTGGAGCCGATCGTCATCAGCAGGATGCCGGGGACGATGTACGCGATGTAGGCGTCGCGGCCGGCTCCGCCGCTCATGGTGTCGCCGAAGATGTAGACGAACAGCAGGAGCAGCATGATCGGCGTCAGCAGCAGGTTCAGGGTGAGCGACGGGTAGCGCCTGGCGTGCAGGAGGTTGCGGCGCAGCATCGTCGAGGAGTCACGTACGGCGAGGGCGAACGAGCTCATGTCAGGCCTCCTGGGTCAGGGTCTTGGTCTGGCTCTTGGTCTGGGGCTTGGGCTGGGCGGGGACGCCGGCGCCGCCGCCGGTGAGGGCGAAGAAGACGTCGTCGAGGTCGGGGGTGTGCACGGTCAGCTCGTCGGCCTCGACACCGGCCGCGTCGAGCCGGTCGAGGACGGAGCGCAGGGCGCGCTGGCTGCCGTCGCTGGGGACCTGGAGGGAGAGCGCCTCGTCGTCGGCCGCGGCGCCGTTCAGGGCGCCGGCCGCGCTGCGGTAGGCGGCCGGGTCGGTGAAGCGGAGCCGGACGTGGCCGCCGGGGACGAGCCGCTTGAGCTCGTCGGCGGTGCCCTCGGCGGCGATCGTGCCGTCGTGCAGCACCGCGATGCGGTCGGCGAGTTCGTCGGCCTCCTCGAGGTACTGGGTGGTGAGCAGGACGGTGACGCCGCCGTTCACGAGCTCGCGGATGATGCCCCACATGGTGTGGCGGGAGCGCGGGTCGAGTCCTGTGGTGGGCTCGTCGAGGAAGATGATGCGCGGGTCGCCGACGAGCGTCATGGCGATGTCGAGGCGGCGCTTCATGCCGCCGGAGTAGGTGGACGCGGGCTTCTTCGCGGCGTCCACGAGGTCGAAGCGTTCGAGGAGTTCGGCGGTGACGCGGCGGCCCTCCCGCTTGGAGAGGTGCTGCAGGTCGGCCATGAGGAGCATGTTCTCCTCGCCGGTGATGAGCCCGTCGACGGCGGAGAACTGGCCGGTGACGCCGATCGCGGCGCGGACCGCCTGCGGGTGGGTGGCGAGGTCGTGGCCGCCGACGCGGATCGGGCCGCTGCCCGGGTCCGCGGAGACGAGGGTGGAGAGGATCTTGACGGTGGTGGTCTTGCCGGCGCCGTTGGGGCCGAGCAGCGCGAAGACCGATCCTTGCGGGACGGCCAGGTCGACGCCGTCGAGCACGGTCTTGTCTCCGTAGGCCTTGCGCAGTCCGGTCGCCGAGAGGGCCAGGTCGGTCATGGCGGTTCGCTCCTTGGGTGGGTGAGGGGTCAGAGGGCGCGGGCGGTGATGTCGCCGTGCGAGGTGGTGGCGCGGACGGTGACGTCCGGGGTGCCGCCGTCGTGGACGAGGGAGTTGGCGACGCGGCCGTAGGAGGTGCCGGCGTCGAGGGTGGCGTTGCTGCCGTGGGCGGTGTCGACGGTGATGTCGCCCATCTCGGTCTTCAGGTCGAGGTCGCCGCGGGCGGCCTCGGTGACGGTGATGTCGCCCTTCTGCGTACGGACGACGGCGGAGCCGGTGAGGCGGCCGAGGGTGATGTCGCCGGCGGCGACGGTGACCTGGGCGGCGCTGCTCTCGTCGACCTTGACGGTGGCGCGGGCGGCTTCGATCGCGAGGTCGCCGAGCCGGCCGACGCCCCGGATGTCCGCGTCGGCGGTGTCGATGACGACCGGCGAGCCGGCCGGGAGCTGGACGGTGATCTCGACGGCGCCGGACGGGCCGAAGAGGCGGTTCTTCGGGTCGCGGGCGGCGATGCGCAGGGCGCCGTCCGCGTAGCCGACCTCGATCTCCTCGGCGGCCTTCACGTCGCGGCTCCGGGCCGGGTCGGCCGGGCGGACCTCGACGACGGTGTCGGCGCGGTCCGCGGCGATGAGCTGGAGGCGGCCGGCGGGGACGGCGAGGGTGGTGCGGACGGGGTTCGGGGTGTCGAACTTCTGCATGTGACTCACTCCTGCGGTGGTGTTCCGTTTGTTTCTGACATCGAAAACGCTACGTTGCATTTACGGGGCTGGCAACAAGCTTGTTGCATCAAAACCCGGTAACCGCAGGTGAATCGCGGGATTTCATTGCAATGGTTCTGCGAGGAACGCAACGCGTCATAGGGTGTTGCGTTGCAATGGAATGAGAGTGAACGCTAAGGTGGCGTCCGCGGACAGCGTCGAGGGCAGCACCGAGGACCATGAAGGAGGCCGCGATGCCGGGCGGCAGGCTCACCCAGCAGGAGCGTCACCAGATCGCACAGGGGCTGGGCGACGGCCTCGCCTACGCGGAGATCGCCCGGCGCCTGGAGCGCCCGACCTCCACGATCACCCGCGAGGTCATGCGCAACGGCGGCCCCACCGGCTACCGCGCGGACCTCGCCCAGCGCGCCACCGGGCACCGCGCCCACCGCCGCAAGGCGCCCGGCGCCGCCGCGGGCCAGGCCGGGCCGGCCGGTGACACGCAGCGGGCCGAGGCCGTACGCGCCTACGAGGAGACTCTGACGACGGTCTTCATGGCGTCCGGGACGCCCCGCATGATGGCCCGGGTCATGGCCTGCCTGGTGATCAGCGAGTCCGGCAGCCTCACCGCCGCCGAACTCGTCCAGCGGCTCCAGGTCAGCCCGGCGTCCATCTCCAAGGCCGTCACGTTCCTGGTCGGTCAGGACCTGGTGCGGCGCGACCGCGACGAGCGGCGGCGCGACCGCTACTCCATCGACGACGACGTCTGGTACCAGTCGATGATGGCCAGCGCCCGGTCCACCGCCGAGATCGCCACGACGGCCCGCCAGGGCACCGGGATCCTCGGCACCGACAGCCGGGCCGGGGTTCGCCTGGAGAACATCGCGCGGTTCCTCGACTACGTGTCCGAGAGCCTGGTCCGCGCCTCCGACCAGGCCCGCGACATACTCTCCGCCCGCCGCGAGGCCGAGGACGGGCAGGCCTAGGAACGCCGACGGCCCGCCCCCGGAAGTCCGGGGGCGGGCCGTCGGTTCACGTGGCCGCGCGGCAAGGGGTGATCCCACGCCGGGCGGTCGCACTCGCCCGGGTGATCCCTGCCGCGCAGAGTCAGGCTAGTCCCGGGGTGTCGCCGGTCCCGGGAGCGACAGGCGGGGCTTTTCGCGGACGGGAGCTTTTCGTGGACGGGGTGGGGGAACGCCCTAGCGGGCGATGTCCCCGTACCCCTCGATGTCCTGCGGCGGGCGGGTGCCCGGGCCGATGTAGCGGGCCGACGGGCGCACCAGGCGGCCCGTGCGCTTCTGCTCCAGGATGTGCGCGCTCCAGCCGGCCGTGCGGGCGCACGTGAACATCGACGTGAACATGTGCGCGGGCACCTCGGCGAAGTCGAGCACGATCGCCGCCCAGAACTCCACGTTCGTCGCGAGCACCCGGTCGGGGCGGCGCGCGTGCAGCTCGGCCAGGGCCGCCTTCTCCAGCGCCTCGGCCACCTCGAAGCGCGGGGCGCCCAGCTCGCGGGCGGTGCGCCGCAGCACACGGGCGCGGGGGTCCTCGGCCCGGTACACGCGGTGCCCGAAGCCCATCAGGCGCTCGCCCTGGTCGAGCGCCCGGCGGACGTACGCCTCGGCGTCGCCGGTCCGCTCGATCTCCTCGATCATGCCGAGGACACGGGAGGGAGCGCCGCCGTGCAGCGGCCCGGACATGGCGCCGACCGCGCCGGACAGGGCGGCGGCCACGTCGGCGCCGGTGGAGGCGATGACGCGGGCGGTGAACGTCGACGCGTTCATGCCGTGCTCGGCGGCCGAGGTCCAGTACGCGTCGACCGCCGCGACGTGCTTGGGGTCGGGCTCGCCCCGCCAGCGGATCATGAACCGCTCGACGATCGACTCGGCCTTGTCGATCTCGCTCTGCGGCACCATCGGCTGCGCCTGGCCGCGGGCCGACTGGGCGACGTAGGAGAGGGCCATGACGGCGGCGCGGGCCAGGTCGTCACGGGCTCGCGCCTCGTCGATGTCGAGCAGCGGTTTCAGGCCCCACACGGGGGCCAGCATCGACAGCGCGGACTGCACGTCGACGCGGATGTCACCCGAGTGGACAGGGATCGGGAAGGGCTCGGCCGGCGGCAGCCCGGGGTTGAAGGCGCCGTCGACCAGCAGCCCCCACACGTTCCCGAACGACACATGGCCGACCAGATCCTCGATGTCGACGCCCCGGTACCGCAGGGCGCCGCCCTCCTTGTCCGGCTCGGCGATCTCGGTCTCGAACGCGACGACTCCTTCGAGACCAGGTACGAAGCTGGGGTCGAAGTCGGACATCAGGCGGCTCCTCTAGATGCGTGATGCGTGGACGGGGACTGGGGTGCGCGATCGGATCCACGGCCAGGGGACGTGCGGCTCGCGGTCCGGGTCGGTCACACCCGTGATGCCCCGTTCGGCAGGCGGTCACCCAACCCTCGGGTCTCTGGACCATAACTCCCGGTGCCAGGCTTGGCGAGAGTTGGTGGCACTCAGTGCCATGTCTCACCTTCGGGGTACGGGCACGCGTACGGCAGGATGACGCCGTGAGCGCCCACGACGACCTCGACCCGGACCCCGCCTTCATGCGGGAGCAGTACCGCACGCACGACGGCGGTCTGCTCGAGCCCGACCTCGCCCCGCACCCCATGGACCAGTTCGCCCGCTGGTTCCGGCAGGCGGCCGAACCCGGCTCGCCGCTCGCCGAGCCCAACGCGATGGTGGTCTCCACCGCCGACGCGAGCGGCCGCCCGGCCTCCCGCACGGTGCTCCTCAAGTCCTACGACCACGAGGGCTTCGTCTTCTACACCAACTACGGCTCCCGCAAGGCCCAGGACCTGGACGCCAACCCGCAGGTCGCGATCCTCTTCCCCTGGCACCCGATGGGCCGCCAGATCCATGTCGCCGGTACGGCGGTGCGGACCTCTGCCGAGGAGACGGCGGCGTACTTCCATTCCCGGCCGCACGGGTCGCAGCTCGGGGCGTGGGCCAGCGCGCAGTCCTCCGTGATCGGGTCGCGGGCCGAACTCGACGCGGCGTACGGGGAGTTGGTGCGGCGCTATCCGGTGGGGTCGGATGTTCCCGTGCCGCCGCACTGGGGCGGTTTCCGGGTCGCCCCGGAGGAGATCGAATTCTGGCAGGGCCGCGAGAACCGCCTCCACGATCGGCTCCGCTATGTCCGGGTGCCGGGGGGTTGGCGCGTGGAGCGGCTCAGTCCGTGACCCGTGCGGTTCGTTGCCGAGTGAGGGTGCGTGGGGGCTGGTCGCGCAGTTCCCCGCGCCCCTGGAAGGCTGCGGCTTCGCCGCGCCTTCCCCCGGCATCAGGCGCCCCGCGCCTTGATCGGGGAAATGCCGCCCGCAGGGCGTGCATTTCAGGGGCGCGGGGAACTGCGCGACCAGCCCCCACCGGGGCCGCACCCGCCCACGGCAGGCGAAGCGGAGCGATTCAACGCCCGGCCAGGACCCCGTCGAGGAAGGGTTCGACGACCTCCCGCCACCTCAGGGGCTGGTCGTAGTGGACGAGATGCCCCGCGTCGGGGACCTCCGCGTACACCCCCCTGGGAAGGACCCGCACCATCTCCTGGGCCTCCGCCCGCCCCAGCTCCCCGTCGAGCCCCCGCACGACGAGCGCGGGGCACTGGACCCCCGCCAGCTCCTCCCAGTGCGCGTCCCGTACCCACGTCGAGCGGGCCGCGAGCATCTGCCGCCGCGAGAACACCGGCCGCCACCCGTCCTCGGCCTGCGTCATGACCTCCGCGTAGAACTCCCCGCGCGCCGGATTGGGCCGCTCCACCCAGGGATCGTCCTCGCCGAACCACTTCCGTACGTCACCCAGCGTCGCGAAGGGCAGCGGCCAGGCCTGGAACCAGTCCTCCCACTCCCGCTGGGACGCCGCGCCGAGCGCCGAGGCCCGCATGTCGCAGATGACGAGGCCGCTGACCAGATCGGGCCGGCGCGCGGCGAGCTGCCAGGCCGTCAGCGCCCCCATGGCGTGCCCGACGAGCACGGCCGGGCCGAGCCCGAGCGCTTCGAGCGCCGCCTCCGCGTCCAGCACGTAGGCCTCGCGGTCGAAGGGGCCTTCCTCGGGTTTGTCGCTCTGGCCGTGCCCGCGCTGGTCGAGTGCGACGGCGCGGCGCCGCTCGGCGAGCCAGCGCGCGGTGCCGGCCCAATGGGACGCCCGGCCCATCAGGCCGTGCAGTAACAGCACTCCGGGAGGCTGGCCGGCCTCGCCCGTCTTGGGCGGGTCGGCGAACTCCCAGGCGGCCAGCCGGACCCCGCCCGCTCCGGTCACGTCGATGCGTCGCGCCATAGGCCCCGGCACCCCCTCGTGGTCACGCCTGCAGTCGCTGATCCGCGTACGTTATCGAACTCGCATTCGAAAGCGGGCGGCGTTTCCGTCACACCCCTCTTTTGAGTGACAACGCTCAAGGAATGACCGGCGTCGCCGAGGGGATCTCTTCAGCGGGAGGCGGACCGCTCGGGGAAAACGGTCCGAGGGGGACGACCCTGGGAGCTCGGGGCTCCGGGTCGGAACAGGGGAGGACAGGCCCCGGCGCCGCAAGGCGCCGGGGCCCTCTGCCGAAACCCCGCCCCCCACGCCCCGGACCCGTCGCACGCCGAACGGCCGGTCCATGCTGGCCCCCTCCGGTCCCCAGGCACTCAGGCCCTACGCTCACGCGACAGCGTGGCACGCAAAACGCCCGAGCGCTGCGATTCCGCACACTGAATCTTGCTTTCAGTGCGCCGCGCGCGCCCCGCGCACGCGGCATACAAGCGGTCCCGCCGCCCGGGCGCCCCCGGAAGAACTCAGCGCTTGGCCACGAACACGTGCGAGGCGACGTCCGCCTCCAGCTCCGCCGCCTCACCGCTGCTGCCCACGAGCACCCCGCCCGGCGACTGCGTCACGCTGACCACCGAACCGGGCTGCACACCCGCACGCCGCAGCGTGTACATCAGCTGCGCGTCCGTCTGGATCGGCTCGCCGATACGCCGCACCACCACCGTCTTGCCGTCCGCACCCGTCTCCAGGTCCGCCAGCGAGACCATGCCCTCGTCCAGGAACGGGTCCGCCCCGTCCTTCTCGCCCAGCTCCTCCAGGCCCGGGATCGGATTCCCGTACGGCGACTCCGTCGGGTGCCGCAGCAGCTCCAGGACGCGGCGCTCCACGGCCTCGCTCATCACGTGCTCCCAGCGGCAGGCCTCCGCGTGCACCTGCTCCCATTCGAGGCCGATCACATCGACCAGGAGACACTCCGCGAGCCGGTGCTTGCGCATCACGCGCGTGGCCAGCCGCCGGCCCTCGTCCGTCAGCTCCAGATGCCGGTCCGCGGCCACGGCCACCAGACCGTCCCGCTCCATGCGCGCCACGGTCTGGCTGACCGTCGGCCCGCTCTGGTCCAGACGCTCGGCGATCCGGGCGCGCATGGGGACCACACCTTCCTCCTCCAGCTCGAGGATGGTGCGGAGGTACATCTCCGTCGTGTCGATCAGTCCGGACATACGTGCCCCTCGTGTAGCTCTCTAGCTCCGCAGCCGCTCCGCTGGCGTACTGCGCAGCGCGTGCGCTGGCCCTGCCGTCAATTCTGACGCATACCGCCGACAACCGTGCCGCGCCAGGGAAACAGCACCCCGAACCGCCACGGGCCCGTACGAAACAGCCACGGCCGCGCCTTTATTTCGCCCCGCCGACGCCACCGGCGCCGTATTGACACGGCACTGGTCCAGACCGCACGGTGATCCGCGACAGACGCGATCCGCGACGGGCACGGGGCACGCCGCGTCACCACCCGAGGGGTTACGCCGATGAGCGAGAGCAAGCTGGCCGCGCAGTACCTCGACACCGCGATCGGCCTGCTGCGCCGGATCCGCGACGAGGAGGCCGACTCCGTCGCCGCCGCCGGCACCCTCCTCGCGGACACCGTCGTCGCGGGCGGCCGCCTCTTCGCGTTCGGTGCCGGACACTCCTCGCTCGCCGCGCAGGACGTCGTCTACCGCGCCGGCAGCCTCGCCCTGATGAACCTGCTCGCCGTGCCCGGCGCCGTCGGCGTCGACGTCATGCCCGCCACCCTCGGCTCCGCCCTCGAACGGGTCGACGGACTCGCCGCCGCCGTCCTCGACTCCAGCCCCGCCCGGGCCGGCGACGCCCTCGTGATCATCTCTCTCTCCGGGCGCAACGCCCTGCCCGTCGAGATGGCCATGAACGCCCGCGCCCTCGGCCTCAAGGTCATCGGCGTCACGTCCCTCGCCTACGCCACCGGACCCGACGCCCCCAGGTCCCGGCACGCCTCCGGCACGTACCTGCGCGACCACTGCGACATCGTCCTCGACTCCAAGATCGCCGTCGGCGACGCCGAACTCACCCACGACGGCGTGGACGCGCCCTTCGCCTCCGCCTCCACCGTCACCACCAGCGCCCTCATGCAGTCGATGCTGGCCACCTGCGCCGAGTCCCTCGCCGACCGCGGCATCCAGCCCCCACTGCTCCGCTCCGGCAACGTGGACGGCGGCCACGACTGGAACGCCAAGGTCTTCGAGCAGTACCGGGACCGCATCTTCTACCAGCACTGACCCCCGGAAGCGGACAGTCCGACGACGGCTACGACGGCCGGGTCGCGGCCGCCAGATCCACCGCCGCCGCGATCCGTACCGCCACACTCTCCGCGTACACCGCGTCCCCGCGCTCGAACCGGGCCCGGCCCGACCCGCGCAGGAACGTCACCACGCCCAGCGTCCGCCCCCGGCTGCGCAGCACCGCGCACAGCGCGAACCGGCTGTCCCGCGGCCACTGCCGCGCGGCCGCCCACTCCGCCCCGCCGTCCCCCTCCGGCGCCCCCGCCCGCACCGAACCGGCCCGCTCGGCACACTGCAACGCCGGATGCCCCGCCGCGTACCGCACGGGCAGCGCCCCGCGCGTCACCAGCAGACTCGGCCCCGGCGCCCCCGAAGGCGTCGCCGCCGCCCGCACCAGCCGCACCGGCTCCTCGCCCTCCGCGCTCGCCACCAGATCGATCACCGCGTGATCGGCGAACCCGGCCAGCGCGAAGTCCAGATGCGTCGTCGCCGCCTCCGCCGGGTCCTCGCACTCCGCGGCCGCCCGCGCCGCCCGGTGCAACTGCTGCGTCCGGAACCGCAGCGCCGCCGCCTCCTGCTCCGCCCGCCGCGCCTCCGTCACGTCCTCGAACAGCCACGCCACCCCGAGCGGCACCGGCTCCTCCGCCAGCGGCGACGACAGCCGTACGAAACCACTGCGCCAGCAGCGCCGCTCCGGCTCACCCCGCTCCGAGCGCACCGTCACCCACACCTCGGCCGGCGCGGGCGGCGCACCCTCCGCCAGCACGTGCGCGAGCGCGCTCTCCAGCTCCTCCACACCCTGGGACACCAGATCGCCCAGCGGCCGCCCCAGCACGGCGCTGCGCCCCGAGCCGAGCGCCTTCGCCGCGTGCGCGTTCACCAGCGCCGGCCGCAGATCCGCGTCGACCAGGACCACGCCCCACGCCGTGGCGTCCTCGAACAGCGCCTCGCTCAGCGCGATCGACCGCTCCAGATCGATCTGCGCGTGCACCTCGCTGAACGCGCAGTACACCCCGGCGGGCTCCCCGCCCGGCCCGCGCACCGCCGCCGACTGCGTCCGGACGAGCACCCGCCCGCCACTCTTGGTCACCAGCGCGAACTCGTGCACCTGCCGCCCCGGCGCGTGCATCGCGGACAGCAGCCGCTCCTGCACCTCCGCCGCGTCGGCACTGCGCACCGCCCAGCCCGCGAACCCGGCCCGCCCCACGGCCTCCGCCGCGGACCAGCCCAGAATCCGCTCGGCCTCCCGGTTCCAGTGCGTGACCACGCCGTCCGCGTCGAACGCGCACAGCGCCGCGTCCATCCCGTCCAACAACGCGGCCAGAAGATCGCCCCCGTCCCGCTCGGGCTCACCCTCGGGCCCGAGCGCGTCGGTGGCCCCACTACGCCGTGATGCACTCACCTGGCACCCCCTCCACCTCATTCAACTTGAACGTGACGCACCCCACACAATGTTCCGTCAACTTCCTGGCCGACTTCGGACCGGGGGCGGCGACGGAAAAAGGGTTGAAGGGGTCCAGAGGGGTCCTTAGGGTGGGCCGTACACACGAAGGGAGGTGGTTCGGCAGATGTATGCATTCCGGACGCGTGAGGTGACTGCGGGCTAGCGGCCCGACGTCGCATTTCGAATTCGGCGCCGGACCCGCGCGTGTGCACGCGCGCAGCCGGCCCCATTCCCAAGCAGTCACCCGACCCGCGAGCCGCCGGTACGTCCGGCCGGCTTCCGACCGTCTCGTACGGGAGGAACCAGGCTCGCGGGTCGCCTGCGTTTCAGGGGGGCTACGGGGTCTGCGAAGTCTTCGTAGGGTCAGCCTTTGCCGACCGCCGTGAGGATCTCCGGGAGGCGGTCCGCGGTGCGGGGGGCCGCCAGGCGCAGGCCCAGGACGGTTGCGGCGGTGCCGTAGGCCGCGCCCACCGGGAGGAGCAGCCAGGACCGGTCGGTGTGGTCCGTCGCGTGCAGGGCGATCGTCAGCGCGAGGACCGGGGCGCACAGGACGGCCGCCGCGACCATGCCGCCGAAGATCGCTATCCAGGCGAGGCCCGCCTGGCCGGGAGCGACGTTCTTGTAGCCCTCCTGCGGGATCGAGTAGGGGAAGCGGGCCGAGGTCCACGCGCCGGTGGCCAGCATCGCCCCGAGCAGGGCGAAGGAGAGGCCGAGCACCTCGGGGAGGTCGTGCCAGGTGCCCAGCAGGGCGCTGGTGAGGACGGTGACCAGGGTCGCGTAGGGCAGTGTGATCACGAGCAGGGCGAGGGCGCGGGCGCGCAGTTCCGCGTAGGCGTCGCGCGGGGAGGCGATCGTCGCGGCGACCATCCAGAACGCGGACGTGTCCTGGCCGAACTGGTTGTACATCTGGATGCCGAGCATGCCCGAGGCGAAGCACGCGAAGTAGGCGGAGCCGGTGCCCTGGAGGGCGTTGAACACGGGGACGATCAGGCCGATGGCCAGGGACGTGATCCAGGCGGCTTTGGTCTTCGGGTCGCGCCACACGTAGCGCAGGCTGCGTTCCATGACGGTGCCGGTGCGGCCGTCGGGGAACAGGCGGCGCCGGGTGCCCGCGCGGCGGGTGGGCTCCGCGGCCTGGAGCGTCGAGCCGTCCGGCGCCGTCATCAGGCGGGTCAGCGCGCGCCGCCACACGAGGAGCAGCGCGGCCAGTGCGGCGGCGCTGAGGGCGAGTTGCGCGGCGGCCGTGCCGTACGCGCCGCGGCCCGCCGCCTCGACCGCGCCGATCGCGGACGCCGGGGGCACCCAGCGCAGGACGTCCGCCGCCGGGTCGAGCGCGCCGAGACCGCCGGCGCGGCCGAGCCGCTGGGCGCCGAAGTTGACGAGCTGGGCGCCGATCGCGATGACGAGGCCGCTGAGCACGGCGAGGTCGCGGCCCTTGCGGCTGGTCAGCAGGCGGGTGTTGGCGGCGGCGACGGCGCGGGCCAGGGCGACACAGACGAGGACGGCGAGCGGTACGGCGAGCAGGGCGCCCGCGGTGGACGCCGCCCCGTGCCCGACCGCGTACGCCGCCCCGGCCGTCAGGCACAGGGTGAACAGGGGGCCGATCCCGACGAGGGAGGCGACGAGGAGGCCGCGGACGAGAGGGTCCGGGCGCAGCGGCAGCATGACGAGCCGGGTCGGGTCGAGGGTCTCGTCGCCGCTCGGGAAGAACAACGGGAAGACGGCCCAGCCCAGTGCGAGCAGCGCGAGCAGGACGATGCCGACGGTGGGCGCGTGCCGGTTCCCGTGGAGGAGTACGAGGCCGAGGACGACGAGGGCCCCGAACAGCACCGAGACCAGCGCGGACACCGCGTAGGCCACCCGCCGCCCCGCCGACTGCCGCAGTCCGTTGCGCAGCAGCGCCCATTTGAGCCCGACGAGAACCCTGGTCACCGAGCCGCCCCGCCCCCGCCGAGCCAGTCCAGGGAGGCCCCGGTCGGGCTCCCGGTGGCGCCGACCAGCTCCAGGAAGGCTTCCTGCAGGGACCCCGCGTCGCCCTTCACGTCCGCGAGCGGCCCCTGCGCCCGGATCCGGCCCGCGGCCATCACGGCGACCCAGTCGCACAGCGACTCCACCAGTTCCATCACGTGCGAGGAGAAGACGACGGTCGCCCCGGACCGGGTGAAGCGTTCGAGGACGCCGCGGATCGTCTGGGCCGACACGGGGTCGACGCCTTCGAAGGGCTCGTCGAGAAAGAGGACTTCGGGGTTGTGGAGGAGCGCGGCGGCGAGGCCGATCTTCTTGCGCATGCCGGTCGAGTAGTCGACGACGAGTTTGTGCTGGGCGCCGGCGAGGTCGAGGACGTCGAGGAGTCCGGCGGCCCGCCGGTCGACCTCGGCGCCGGGCAGCCCCCGCAAGCGCCCGGTGTAGGCGAGGAGTTCGCGTCCCGAGAGGCGTTCGAAGAGGCGCAGTCCCTCGGGCAGCACCCCGATGCGGGCCTTGACCTCGGCGGGGTCGGCCCAGACGTCGTGCCCGGCGACGTGCACGGTGCCGCGGTCGGGCCGGAGCAGGCCGGTGATCATGGAGAGGGTGGTGGTCTTGCCCGCCCCGTTGGGGCCGACGAGGCCGATGAACCGGCCTGCGGGCAGTGCGAGTTCGATCCCGGCGACGGCGGTCTGCCGGCCGAAGGACTTCCAGAGGTCGTGGACGCGTACGGCCGCGTCCACGGCTGCGTCGGTCAACTGTGCCCGCCCTTCATCGGCGTCGTCGTGCGGGAGCGCGTGCGGCTGCGTCCGGGTCCGGGACGGCCTTTACGTCTGGGCACGATACGTCGACCAAGGGCGGGGCACAGGGAGGTGGCACGGGCCCGTCCCTACGGGCGGCGCCCTTCGCGCCCGCACGCGTAGGCGAGCGGGGAGACGAGCTCCTCGGCGTCGGGCAGCCACCGGTTCGCGGCGGTCGGCCGGCAGGCCCACTGCACGGCACCCTGGCTGCCGAAGCGGGTCGGCGGCGCGGCCACGTACTGGCCCTCGCCGAGGGTGACGAGGTCGAGGGAGGCCGGCGGCCAGCCCAACTTCCGTACGAGGTCGGGGACCTTGGCGGCGGCACCGGGCAGCACGAAGAACTGCATGCGGCGGTCGGGCGTGCAGGTCACGGGGCCGAGGGTGAGCTCCATGCGTTCCATGCGGGCCAGCGCCAGGAACCCGGCGGTCTCGGGCACGTCGATGGCGTCGAAGGTGCGGCCGGTGGGAAGAAGGATCGACGCCTTGGGGTGTTTGGACCACAGGCGGCGTGCGCCGGTCGCGCTCCCGGTCGCCTGGGTCGCCCAGTCGGGCCGCGCGGCGTGCGCGCCGGGCGTGGGGCACGCGGCGTCGTCGCACGAGCAGCGCTGCACGCCCTGCTCGAACTCCAGCCAGGTGCCGGGGAACACGTCCCAGTGCCGTTCTTCCGCGTAGCGCACGGCCGTTTCCAGGAGGGATTCACCGCGCTGGGGCGGGATCTGCCCGGTGGGGGTGACAGGTGAGGTGACGGGTGACGTGACGTCCGAGGTGCCTGCGATGGTCTCTTCCACGACGTTCTCAACTCCCGCCGTCAGCTGGGGTTACGGGGGCACGTACGGGTGGCTCCGGAGCATCGTTCCCGCACGTGGGGCGCATGGGTGCACGGTCGGGGGCGCGCGGGCGGGACGGCAGCGGGGGAGGGGTAGTCATCGGGGGACGGGCCGGACCGCCGCACGTCATGCCTGGCCTGGTTCCTCCCTATTGATACGTGAATGTGGTGCATCTTCCCCTTTCGGACAGGGCAGTCATTTCACGACCGGCCGTGATCCGCACAGCCGGCCACCCGGACGGGCACAGCAGGGGGTTACGTCATGGCCGCACGGCCTCTCGTCGCGCGACAGCCCAACGAACGGCTGCAGGCGCTCATCCAGGAGGCGGGCTGTTCCAACGCCGGCCTGGCCCGCCGGGTCAACATGTGCGGGTCCGAGCACGGACTCGACCTGCGCTACGACAAGACGTCGGTGGCCCGGTGGCTGCGCGGGCAGCAGCCGCGCGGCCGGGCGCCCGGCATCATCGCCGAGGCTCTGGGCCGCAAGCTCGGCCGCACGGTCACCATCGACGAGATCGGCATGGCCAACGGGAAGAACCTGGCCTCCGGTGTCGGTCTGCAGTTCTCGCCGACGGTGCTCGGCGCCATCGAGCAGGTGTGTGAGCTGTGGCGCAGTGACGTGGGGCGGCGGGACTTCCTGTCGGGCTCGGCCGTGGCCTCGTCCGCGCTCGTCGAGCCCAGCAGGGACTGGCTGATCTCCGTACCGGACTCGCAGGTCGCGCGGTCCGCGGGGCCGCGGGTCGGGGTGTCGGACGTGGGTGCCGTGCGCGCGATGACGCAGGCGCTGACCGATCTGGACCACCAGTACGGCAGCGGGCACGTGCGCCCGGTGGTGGTGCACTACCTGAACAGTGTGGTGAGCGGGCTGCTCGCGGGCTCGTACCGGGAAGCGGTGGGGCGTGAACTGTTCGCGTCCGTCGCCCGGTTGACGGAGCTGGCCGGGTACATGGCCGTCGACACGGGGCAGCCGGGGCTCGCCCAGCGCTACTACATCCAGTCCCTGCGGCTCGCGCAGGCGGCCGGTGACCGCGGCTACGGCGGGTACGTGCTCGCCGCGTCGATGAGTCATCTGGCCGCGCAGCTCGGCAATCCGCGGGAGATCTCCCAGCTCGCCCGCGCGGCTCAGGAGGGGGCGCGCGGGCGGGTCACACCGCGCGCGGAGGCGATGTTCCACGCCGCCGAAGCGCGCGGTCACGCCCTGCTCGGGGACGAGCGGTCCGCGCACGGTTCGATCGGGCGGGCGCTCGCCGCGATGGAACGGGCCGAGGGGCAGAGCGGTTCCGGTGACGACCCGGCGTGGATCGGGCACTTCGGGCCCGCCTATCTCGCCGACGAACTGGCGCACTGTCACCGGGACTTGGGGCAGGGGCGGGACGCGGAGCGGTGTGCGCGCGAGGCGTTGGACGGGCTTCCCGCGTCGAAGGCCAGGCGTCGCGCGATCGGGCTCGTGCTCCTGGCGACGGCCCAGGTGCAGCAGCGCGAGGTGGAACAGGCCTGCCACACGGGACTTCGGGCCGTCGAACTCCTCAACACCCTGCGCTCGAACCGCGGCGCGGAGTATCTGGAGGACCTCAGGGCGCGGCTCGAGCCGTACCGGGAGGAGCCGGTGGTACGGGAGTTCGGGGCGCGCGTGGAGCTGCAGGCGGCCTGAAGCCCACAACAGCGTCACCGGGGCCGGTTTTGTTACTCCCGTCACGGGGGAGGTTCTCGGGATTTGAGGTGCGTAGCACGGGCGTGCGAGGACCCGGTAGCGTGAGCCGACGATTCCGACTTCCCCCATCGTAGGAGTCCCGGTGACGCAGCACAGCGGCCAGAACGGCCAGGGCGGACAGGGCGAGGGCCCGCACCTTCCGCAGGCCCGACAGGCGCACGAGGGTGTCGTGCTGCCCGCCGACGGCTCCGAGCCCCTGATGCCGGGCACCTACGGCGACCCGACGCCTCCGGCCGCGCCCGCCGGTCCGGCCGGTGCCGCGCCCTGGGGCCAGCCCTGGGGACCGCAGTCGCAGCAGGCGCAGGACGCGGGTCCGATGCCGTCCTACGAGTGGGGCAGGCCCGAGGCGCAGCAGCACGGTGGGGCCGGGATGCCGCCCGCCCAGCAGCCGCAGGCCCAGCAGCCTCCCCACGTGCCGCAGCAGCCGCAGTCCCCTCATATGCCGCAGCAGGCGTACGGGGCGCCGCAGCCGCAGCCCCAGCCTCAGCAGATACCGCAGCAGCCGTACGGGACGCAGCAGCCGCAGGCCCAGCAGCCTCCCCGTCTGCCGCAGCAGCCGCAGGCCCAGCAGCTGCCGCACCAGCCTCAGGCCCCGCAGATCCCGCCGCAGCCGCAGGCCCAGCAGCTGCCGCCTCCGCAGATGCCCGGTGCGGGCCCGCTGCCGCCCGCCGCTCCGGCCGGCGCCGCCTACGACGGTGACGCCACGCAGTACATCGCGCCCGTCGCCGCGCAGCAGCCCTCGGCCGCCGCCCCGCTGCCGCCCGAGCAGCCCGCCGCCGACGCCACCCAGTTCCTGGGCCGCGCCGTGAACCGGCAGCCTATGCCGGGCGCCCTGCCCGACGCGGTGCCCGGCGGCCCCTCCGACAGCGAGGCCACCCAGTACATAGCCCCCGTCCCCGGCGGCCCCCAGGAGCCGGCCTACGGCATCCGCCCCGGCGCCCCGGGCGACCGTCAGCCGCCCGCCGAGTTCGACGCCCTCTTCCGTACGGAGCCGGAGAGCGCGGCCGGGGCCACGCAGCAGATGCCGCGGTTCGACCCGCACGCCCACCAGCAGGGCCCGCCGCAGCAGCCCGCGGCCCCGCAGTACCAGGACACGTACGAGCCCGAGCCGTCCCGGCGCAAGGCCCGTACCGGGTCCAAGCTGCCGATGGTCGCGGCCATCGGTGTCGGCCTGCTCGTCGTCGGCATCGGCGCGGGCGCCCTCATCGGCGGCGGCCCGGACGACGACAAGACCGAGCAGACCAAGACCGTCTCCGACGCCTCGTCGGCCCCGGCCGAGGCCTCGCCGAGCGTGGACCCGGCCAAGGAGCAGGCCGTCGCGCTCGACAAGCTGCTCGCCGACTCCAACAACAGCCGCGACTCCGTGGTCCGCGCCGTCGCCAACATCGGCGCGTGCAAGGCCCTGCCGCAGTCCTCCAAGGACCTGCGCGACGCGGCCGGCCAGCGCAACGGCCTGGTGACCCGCCTGAACGGCCTGGCCATCGACAAGCTGCCGAAGAACGCGGAGCTCAAGGCCGCCCTGACCAGCGCCTGGAAGGCGTCCGCCTCGGCGGACAGCCACTACGCGGCCTGGGGCGACCAGGTCGCCGGCAAGAAGGGCTGCCAGAAGGGCCACGCCCGGCCGACGCCGCAGCGCCGTGCCGGTGACCGGGCCAGCGTGACGGCCTCCACGCAGAAGAACCAGGCCGCGAAGATCTGGAACGAGATCGCGGACCAGTACCAGCTGACCCGCCGCACCGCCGTCCAGCTCTGACTCTGACTCTGACTCTGACGGGACGGCGGCGGGCCGGTGCCCCGGTCCGGGCGGTGGCTCAGGAGGCCTTCGCGAGGGTCCGCGTCAGGTCCACCGCCGTCTTCCGGGTCGCCACGAGGCGGCCCTTCTCGACCCGCTGGAACGTGACGCGCGCGTTGACCAGGCGCGGGAAGTCGCCCGCGTCGGACATGTGGTCGTAGCCCCAGCGCAGCGGCGGGGTCAGCCCACCCGTGTTCACCTGAAGGCCGTCGTCGAGCGCCGAGCTGACCGCCCGGGCCGTCACCTCGCCGTCCCCGAGTGACCCGACGGCCTGCCGCAGCACCTCGTACGCGATCCAGGTGGTCTGCACGCCCGCGTCCGCCGGGTCGATCCGGTTGTCGTCGAAGGCCTGCTCCTTGATCACGCGCTTCATCCCGTCCCAGCGGGCGTCGTCCGAGGCCGGGTACCAGCCGGTCACGTACGCGCCCTCGTACGGGCTGCTCGCGCCGCCGGTGCGGTTGATCGTGGACTGGTCGATGCTGCCCAGGACCGTCGCCGTGCGCACCGCCGGATAGCTCTCGCGCAGGCGGCGGAACGAGTCGAAGAACGTGTTGGTGCGCTCGCCGAGGACCGCCGCGACGCAGCCCTCGCGGCCGAGTCCGGCGGAGCTCGCCGTGGTCAGGGCCTCGCGGGCCTTGCCGCCGTAGTCGGTGGCGTCCTCGGGCGCGCGCAGGTCGGCGACCGCGCCCCGGTCGCGCTCGGCGAGCCCCGCGTTCAGGAGCGGCACCAGCTCGTCGCCCGCGATCGTGTCGGGCCGTACCAGGACGGTGCGCGCGCAGCGCTCGGCGAGCTGCCGCCCGTTCCCGGCGAGCAGGGCGGCCTGGCCGCCGTTGACGGGATAGGACAGCGGGCTCGTGAACTCGGCGTCGGTCGTCCCGTACCCGCCGATGTACGGGATCCCCGCGGACTCCAGCGGGGACAGGAACGCCCGCCCGTGCTGGCTGTACGAGCCGACGACGGCGACGGCGCCCGCGTCGGCGGCCCTGCGGGCGCACTTCGCGGCGCCCACGCTGTCGTCGTGGTCGTTGCAGGTCAGAACCCGGAGCCTGCGTCCGCCGAGGCCGCCGTGCGCGTTGGTCCAGCGGGCGTAGGCGCGGGCCATGGCGGGCATTCCGGGCATGTTCGTCGCGTCGGTCTTCTCGGGTGCCCAGGTCATCACCGTCACGGTCCGATCCCCGGAGCCCCCCGTGGCTCCAGGGATCAGGCCGCAACCGGCGACCAGGGCGCCGCCCGTGACGACTGCGGAGAGAGCGGTGAAGGTGCGCTTGATGGAGGTCTGTCGCCGGCCGGTCATGTTCCTGCACGATTCCGCCGCATGCCTAACCAGCCGGTGACCTGTGGTCAACGGTTGGTGACGCGGAGGTGAATTACGGGGGCCGATCGGGCCGCTGCGGCCCGGGACGTACGATCGATGACCGTGCAAAGCTCGGAGAACTCTTCCCGCCGCGGCCGTCGCTCCACGAAAATGGGCGGCATGCCACTCAACGACATGCCGTGGTGGCGCTGGCGCAGCAATGTGCGCTCCGCGCTGCACATGCTCTCGGACCCGGTCTTCCAGCGGGAGGTCTGGCTCGCCGGTGTGGACGGGTACGGGGACGTGACCGATGCCGTGTACCGCCTCGTCGAGGACACCTGGCTCGACAACTGGTCCGCCGAGAAGTACGTGGGGACGATCTTCCGTGACGCGCAGGAGGCCGTGCTCGTCGACGCGGCGGTGCTGCGGGTGCTGCGGATCATGCACCAGGTCGGGCCGGACGCTCCCGTCTCCGCGTATCTCGATCACCCGGAGTGGGCCGAGGCGGTGGCCGCGTCCCGGGAGGCGCACGTCCGGCTGGCCGCGAGTGACGAGGACGATCCCGACGCGGCTCCTCGGACGCTCGAGGTTCTGCGGATCATGACGCGGGCGGCTTAGGTACGGTCGCCGGGTGCCGGCCTTGAGGTCCGTTCCTCGGGATGGCGTCTCACCGTCGCCCGGCCTTGTGCGAACCTTGCCTCTATGAATGCGCAGTCCGCACCTGTTTCCGGCTCCGAGCAGTACGTCCTCACGCTTTCGTGCCCCGACAAGCAGGGCATCGTGCACGCCGTGTCGAGCTATCTCTTCATGACCGGCTGCAACATCGAGGACAGCCAGCAGTTCGGTGACCACGACACGGGACTGTTCTTCATGCGGGTCCACTTCAGCGCGGACGCGCCGGTCACCGTGGAGAAGCTGCGGGCCAGCTTCGCCGCGATCGGCGACTCGTTCCAGATGGACTGGCAGATCCACCGGGCCTCCGACCGGATGAAGGTCGTGCTCATGGTCAGCAAGTTCGGGCACTGCCTGAACGACCTGCTGTTCCGGGCGCGGATCGGGGCGCTGCCCGTCGACATCGTGGCGGTCGTCTCCAACCACACGGACTTCGCCGAGCTCGTCGCCTCCTACGACATCCCCTTCCGCCACATCCCCGTGACGAAGGACACCAAGGCGGCGGCCGAGGCGCAGCTGCTGGAGCTCGTCCGCTCCGAGGGTGTCGAGCTCGTCGTGCTCGCCCGGTACATGCAGGTCCTCTCGGACGACCTGTGCAAGCAGCTCAGCGGGCGGATCATCAACATCCACCACTCGTTCCTGCCGAGCTTCAAGGGCGCGAAGCCGTATCACCAGGCGCATGCGCGGGGTGTGAAGCTCATCGGGGCGACCGCGCACTATGTCACCGCCGATCTCGACGAGGGCCCGATCATCGAGCAGGAGGTCGAGCGGGTCGGGCACGAGGTCACGCCGGATCAGCTTGTCGCGGTGGGGCGGGACGTCGAGTGCCAGGCGCTGGCGCGGGCCGTCAAGTGGCATGCGGAGCGGCGCGTTCTGCTGGACGGGCGCCGCACTGTGGTCTTCGCCTAGCGTTTCGTCGCGGGCTGCGGGTGCGTGGGGGCTGGTCGCGCAGTTCCCCGCGCCCCTGAAATGCAGACCCTTCGGGTCGCATTTCCCCGATGCGCCGACGCCCCTATGGAGATAGCGCACGAAGTGCGCATCTCCATAGGGGCGCGGGGAACTGCGCGACCAGCCCCCACCGGAGCCGCACTCACATACGGCTCAAGCCCGCCGTCGCGGTCAGGACATCCATGATCGCGGCGCGGTCGCCCACGGAGCCGGCCGCCGCTTCGGCGGGCGGGACGCGACCCGCGGCGAGGCGGCAGAACTCCACCCCGTCGAGCGCGACATGCGCCACCTCGTCGGCCCCCTCGGCACCGGACGGGTCGAGCGGGATGAGCCACTGACCACCCCCGGCCCCCTCGACCTCCAGCCGCAGTACTCGCCCCGAGGCGGCCAGGTCCCGGTCCCGCCCCCGTGCGGCAAGAGCGTCGGGCAGCATCCGCGCCGCCAGGTCGATCATCCGGTGCAGATGCTTCGGCGCCGGCGCCTCGTACGGGTAGTCGACCGCGTCCGCGATGTCCCCCGCGTGCACCCAGCACTCGAACGCCCGGTCCGCCATCGCGTCCCGCAGTGACAGCGTGAAGTCGCCGTACGAGACGGGGAGTTGCCCCGAGCCGCCGCCGCCCTCGCCGTCCGACCCGGCGAACGACACCGTGCGGATCAGCTCATGGGCCTGCTCCCGCCACGGCGCCCGTACCGCCCGCGTCGGCGGGAAGTGCGAGGCCTGCCAGAGCGCCTCCGTGCGTGCGGCGGGGCCGAGCGTCTGCGGCGGGGCGGGCGGGCCGAGCGGGTCGTCGAGGCCGAGGGCGCGGGCGACCAGGCCGTCGACGCTGATCAGATGCGCTATGACACCCGCGACGGTCGTCTTGCGGCTGAGCTGCTCGTCCCCCTCGTACCAGCGCAGCCGCACCGGCGCGTGCCACTCCCCGTCGCCGAAGTCCTTCAGGAGCGCGTCGAGGCGGGCGGTCTCCGCGTCGAACGGGGTCGCCCAGGACGGGACCGGGATGCGGGCGGGGCGCCGGGAGAGGCAGCCCTCCAGGACGCGGGCCCGCAGCAGCGGGTCCAGGTCGAGGGACTCGTCGGCGTGCAGCAGCCCGACCGCGTCCCGCAGTCGCAGCGCCTCCTCGGCGCAGGCGCCGCAGCCGCCGAGATGGTCCTCGACGGCGGCCGCCTCCTCGGGGGAGCAGGCGGCGAGGGCCCAGGCGCCGAGCAGCGACTTGAGGACCCGGTGCTCGAGCACGAGCGGCTCCGGTGCGGGCAGGTCGGGCAGCGGGCGGCCGGTGTCCTCGACGGAGGAGCGCGGCGTCGGTATGCGGGCGGCGCCGCCCCGGGCCCCGCCCGCGCCGGACCGGCCCTCGGGCCCGTCGTCGCGCGGGTCGTAGGGGTCGAAGCGGTCCGGCCCGCCGGCGCCGCTCACGCGGGCCTCCCGTAGCCGCCCGGGGGGATGCCGCTGTCGTGGGCCGTGGACAGCAGCTGCAGGCCGAGCCGGAGCCGGCGGCGGGCCTCGTCCTCGGTGACGCCGAGGTCGGCGGCGGTCTGGCGGTAGTCACGCCGCTGGAAGTACGCCAGTTCGAGCGCGGCCCTGAGCGGGGCGGGCATCGAGGTCACGATGTAGTCCGCGCGGGCGGCCGCGGAGGCACGGCGCACCTTGCGCTCCAGGTCCTCGGTGGTGCCGCAGCCGCTGCGCACCAGCGCCGCCGACTCGGTCTGGCGCAGTCGCTGCACGGCCTGGCGGTGGGCGAGCGTCGCGACGAACGAGCGCAGCGGGCCCTGTCGCGGGTCGTACGCCTCCGGGTTCTCCCAGACGCGGGTGAAGACCTCGCGGGTGATCTGGTCGGCGGCGTCCTCGTCGTCCAGGACGCGGTGGGCGAGGCCGTGGACCAGGGATGCGAAGCGGTCGTAGAGCTCGCCGAGGGCCGCGGCCTCGCCGTGCGCGAGCCGCTGCTGCATCCTCCGGTCCCAGCGGGACGGAGTGTCCTTGGGCATGAGGCCCCCTCACCGACTGCCCGTCGTGCCGTGCTGTGCCGTGCTGTGTTGTGCCGTGTACCGGTCCTGTACGGGCACCTGTACTGCCTGCCTGCTACCCAAAGGTAGTCCGGCACACCGCCTGAGCACGCGCCTTTACCGCATTGTGTGCTGTCCTACGGCAGGCGGTGATAAAGAGCCGGGCCTCCGGCGAAGTGTGACCGAATCGGGCGGGTTGTGGGCGGCTGGGGTTTAAGCAGCTCATATGTGATAGGCCTGCAAGGGTGTCGGTGGTGTTGCCCGTGGGTGTTTCGGCCCGTGTAGGGCAGGGCAGCCGCGCAGGAATGACGTAGGAGCAGGAAGGCGTGGCGTGTGGCGCTCAGGGTGAATGAGGGAGTGCGAGGCGACTGGGCCGTCGTGTCGGTGTCCGGCGAGATGGACCTGGTGACGTCCCCGGCGCTGCGTCAGCGGGTGCACGATGCCGTGGCCGACGGTCGGCGCAGTCTGGTCCTCGACCTCTCCGACGTGCTGTTCTGCGATTCCAGCGGGGTCGGTGTGCTGATCGCCGCCCGGCGGCTGATCCGCTCCTGCCGGGGGCGGCTGCGGCTGATCCTGCCCGCGCAGGGGGCGGTGGACGGTTCGCATGTGAACCGTGTGCTCGGGGCGCTCGGTGTGCGCCGGCTCTTCGACGTGTACCCGGACGTGGCCGCCGCCACGGACGACGGGGCTCAGCCGCTGTCGGCCTGACACTCTGGCCGGAAACAGCCCCTGTCCTGGCCGGCCCTGTCGGTCTTACGTCCCGGATTCTTCCCCGTCTTGACACAACCCCCGCACTTCGGCGTCCCGGTGCGGCTCTTCGTCGTACGCTCCGATGCGGAAACCCCACCGATGTGAGAGGCGGCCCAGGAGCATGGACGAGCGGAGGATCGCGAGCCGGTTCGCGGGGTTCGATCAGGACGGGAACGGCTACATCGACCGCGAGGACTTCTATGTCGCGGCCAAGGCGCTGCTCGCCGAGTTTGGTGTTCCCGCCCGTTCCGAGCGCGGGCAGGCGCTGTTCGCCGGGGCCGAGGCCTTCTGGCAGGGGATGGCCGGGATCGCCGATGTGGACGGGGACCAGCGGGTGACCCGGGAGGAGTTCGTCACCGGGGCGGTGAAGCGGCTGCGGGACAACCCGGGGCGGTTCGCCGAGATCGCCCGGCCGTTCCTGCGCGGGGCGATTGCCGTCGCCGGCGGGGCGGGGGATCTGGCCGGCGGGGATGCGGAGCGGGTGTTGAAGGTGCTCGGGGTCGAGGCGGGGGTGACGTCCGCGGCTGTCGCTGCGCTCGACGCCGATGGGGACGGGCGGATCTCGGAGGACGAGGCGGTCGACGGTTTCGCCCGCTATTTCACGGTCCCGGAGTAGGCGGGCCCCTCCACGCGCCGCAACTCCGGCCATTTCGTCGCCGGCCGCACGTCTCGTCGTGGCTGGTCGCGCAGTTCCCCGCGCCCCTGAAGGCACGCTCCGCGTGCCCCAGGGGCCCGGTTGGTCGCGCCCCCGCGACGGAGTCGCTGATCGGGTACAGCCCCGCGCCCCTGGACGGCACACTCCGTGCGCCCCAGGGGCGTTGGCGTTACGCCGTGAACTGTTCCCGGAGTTTGTACTTGAGGGTTTTGCGGAGGGTTTCGTTGCGGGGGAGGGTCGGGAGGATCTCCAGTTGTTCGGGGAGTTTGAAGGTGGAGAGGCCCTCGGCGCGTAGGTAGGCGGTCAGGTCGGGGAGGGTCGGTTCGGGGGCGTCGGGGCGTAGTTCGAGCACCGCGCACACCCGCTCGCCGCGCTCCGTGTCGGGGAGGCCGATGACCGCGGCGTCCTGGACCGCGGGGTGGGCGTGGAGGAGGTCCTCGATCTCCTTCGCGGAGATGTTCTCGCCCTTGCGGATGATGATGTCCTTCGCGCGGCCGGTGAGGACGAGGTGGCCGGTGGGCAGGACGTGGCCGAGGTCACCGGTGACGAGGTAGCCGTCGGCGTCGAAGGCCTCCGCGCTCTGGGCCGGGTTCAGATAGCCCTGGCAGACGGCCTCGCCGCGCAGGCGGACCTCGCCGTCGACGCCCGCGGGGACCTCCTTGCCCTCGTCGTCGACGACGCGGATGGACATGCCGGACGGCGGGCGGCCCTCCGTCGTGGCCAGGTTCTCCGGCGTGTCGTCCGGGGCGCCCATCGTGATCATCGGGACCTCGGTCATGCCGTACCCGTGCGTGAGCTGGACGTCCATCTCGCGGACCACGGAGTGGTAGATCTCGGGGGGCTTGGGGGCGCCGCCGCCCGCCAGGAGGCGCAGGGTCGGGATCAGTTTCGACTCCGGGGTCTTGCGCTGTTCCGTCAGGAACATGGAGTAGAAGGCGGTCGAGCCGCCGGCGACGGTCACCCCGTGGCGCCGGTACTCGTCCAGCGCGTCGGGCAGCGCGAACTGCTCGAACATGACGGCCGGGAAGCCGTACAGGAGCAGCATCACGGTGTAGTCCGGGCCCGCTATGTGCGCGTACGGGAACGCCATGGAGCCCACGTCGGACTCGGTGAGGTGCAGGGCGTGGGCGAGGCAGGAGCCGCCCGCGATGAGGGAGCGGTCGGTGTGCAGGACGCCCTTGGGGTCGGAGGTCGTGCCGGAGGTCCAGTAGATCCAGCGGACCGTCGTGCCGTCGGCGGGCGGCGGGGGCAGGACCGAGGGGTCGGCCTCGGGCAGGTCCGCGTAGGCCTCGAAGACGCCGCGCGCGCCGAGCCGGTGCGCCATCGCGGTGTGGTCGAAGCCCCGCCACACGCCCGGGGTCGCGAAGAACTCGGCGCCCGACTCGCGCAGCGCGAAGCCGACCTCGCGGTCCCGGTAGAAGGGGATGACCGGGCTCTGGACGGCGCCGAGGCGGGCCAGGGCGAAGGAGAGCAGGGCCGTCTCGATGCGGGTGGGCAACTGCCAGGCGACGACGCTGCCGGGGCGTACGCCGCGCTCGTACAGGCCGGCCGCGACGCGCTCGGCACGGTCTCTGAGCTGCCCGAACGTCAGCGTGCGGTCGCCCTGGAGCAGGACGGGCCGGTCGGGGGTGAGGGCGGCGCGGCGCTCCACCAGCTCCCACAGGGTGCGGGCGGCGCCCAGAGCGTGTGCGGTGTCCGTCATGTGCGGTGACCCCCTACGAACGCGAACGAGAAAGAGAACGAGAGCGAGAGCAAGAGCGGGAGCGGGAGCGAGAACCGAATTGGCCGGCCCGCCGGCCCCTGAGCTGACGGTGAGTCAGATACGGGGCAGAGCGTAAGCCCGTGCTTCTTGTCGGTCCAGGGGTGCGGAGCTAGCCTTCCATCTGACGGGTCATCAGATAACGGGCCAGCGGGCCACCGGAGCTGAGGGGTTTCCCATGACGGAACTGCCGCGCATCGTCAGTGTCGACGACCATGTGATCGAACCGGCCCATCTCTTCGAGACCTGGCTGCCGGCGAAGTACCGGGACCGCGGCCCGAAGGCGCTCACCGCGGGCATCGGCGAGCTCGCGTACGTCGCCGGCAAGTACCAGATCACGATGGACCCCGACGGTCCGCCCACCGACTGGTGGATCTACGAGGACCTCAAGTTCCCGTACAAGCGCAACATCGCCGCCGTCGGCTTCGACCGCGACGACATGACCCTGGAGGGCATCACCAGGGCCGAGATGCGCCGCGGGTGCTGGGACCCGAAGGCGCGGCTCGCGGACATGGACCTCAATCACGTCGAGGCCAGCCTCTGCTTCCCGACCTTCCCGCGCTTCTGCGGCCAGACCTTCGCCGAGGCCAAGGACAAGGAGGTCGCGCTCGCCTGCGTGCGCGCCTACAACGACTGGATGGTCGAGGAGTGGTGCGGCGACAGCGGCGGGCGCCTCATCCCGCTGTGCATCATCCCGCTGTGGGACATCGACCTCGCCGTGGCCGAGATCCACCGCAACGCGGCCCGCGGCGTGCGCGCCGTCACCTTCTCCGAGATCCCGACCCACCTCGGCCTGCCGTCCATCCACTCCGGGTACTGGGACCCGTTCTTCGCCGCGTGCCAGGAGACCGGCACCGTCGTGAACATGCACATCGGGTCCTCCTCCCAGATGCCCGCCGCGTCCCCCGACGCGCCGCCCGCCGTCCAGGCCTCGCTGAGCTTCAACAACGCCATGGCCTCGATGATGGACTTCCTCTTCAGCGGCGTCCTCGTCAAGTTCCCGCGGCTCAAGCTCGCCTACAGCGAGGGCCAGATGGGCTGGATCCCGTACGCCCTGGAGCGCGCCGACGACGTGTGGGAGGAGCACCGCGCCTGGGGCGGGGTGCGCGACCTGATCCCGGAGCCGCCGTCCACGTACTACTACCGGCAGATGTTCTGCTGCTTCTTCCGCGACAAGCACGGCGTCGCCTCGCTCGACGTCGTCGGGCGCGACAACGCCACCTTCGAGACCGACTACCCGCACGTCGACTCGACCTTCCCGAACACCAAGGAGGTCGCCCTCGACCACGTCAAGGGCCTCGACGACGAGACGATCTACAAGCTGATGCGCGGCAACGCCATCCGCATGCTCGACCTCGACCTCGACAAGTGACGGGGGCGGGCCGTGGATCTCACCTACACCGAAGAGGAAGAGGACTTCCGGGCCCGGCTGCGGGAATGGCTGAGCGGGACGCTGCCCGCGCTGCCGCCCCGACCGGCGGCCACCGACTGGCCGGGCCGGCGCGCCTATGACACCGGCTGGCAGCGGCGCCTGCACGACGCCGGGTACGGGGACGTGCACTGGGGCGCCTCACCGACCACCCGGCTGATCTTCCTGGAGGAGACCGAGAAGGCGGGCGCCCCGTACGTCGGCGCCAACTTCGTCGGGCTTCTGCACGCCGGGCCGACCATCGCCGCCGAGGGCACCGACGCGCAGAAGGAGCGCTGGCTGCAGCCCGTGCTGCGCGGCGACGAGGTCTGGTGCCAGGGCTTCAGCGAGCCCGACGCCGGCTCCGACCTGGCCGCCCTGCGCACCCGCGCCCGCCGCGAGGGCGACCACTACGTCGTCAGCGGCTCCAAGATATGGACCTCGCACGCCGAGGTCGCCGACTGGTGCGAGCTGCTCGTGCGCACCGACCCGGACGCGCCCAAGCACCGCGGCATCACCTGGCTCGCGATGCCGATGGACGCCCCGGGCATCACCGTGCGGCCGCTGCGCACGCTCGCCGGGTCCACCGAGTTCGCCGAGATGTTCCTCGACGAGGTACGGATCCCGGTCGGCAACCGGGTCGGCGAGGAGAACGACGGCTGGCGCGTCACCATGGTGACCCTGTCCTTCGAGCGCGGCACCGCGTTCGTCGGCGAGGTCGTCGCCTGCCGCCGCGTCCTCGGCGAACTCGCCGCGCACGCCCGCAAGTCGGGCCGCTGGGACGACGCCGTACTGCGCCGCGAACTGGCCATGCTGAACGCCGAGTTCAGCGCCCTGTGGCGGCTCACGCAGTGGAACGTCAGCGAGGCGCAGGCCACCGGCGGGGTGCCCGGGGTCGGCGGCTCCGTCTTCAAGCTGCGGTACTCGCACGCGCGGCAGAAGCTCTTCGACGTCGCCGCCGACGTGCTCGGGCCCGGCGCTCTCGACGCGGGGCAGGAGTGGACCTTCGACCGGCTGTCCTCGCTGTCGTACACGATCGCCGCCGGCACCTCGCAGATCCAGCGCAACATCGTGGCCGAGCGGATCCTCGGACTGCCCAAGGGGGGCCGGTAGGCGTGCACTTCCAACTGACCGAAGAACAACGGGCCTTGCGTACGGGCATCCGAGAGCTGCTCGACGGACGGTTCGGGCGCGACGCGCTGCGCGCGGCCGTGGACCGGCCCGGCGCACTCGACCGGGACCTGTGGACGGAGCTCGCGCAGGCCGGACTCTTCGGCCTGTGCCTGCCGGAGGCGGCGGGCGGCGTCGGACTCGGACTGCCGGAGGCCGTCGTGGTGTTCGAGGAACTGGGCCGGGCGCTGGTGCCGGGCCCCCTCGTCGCCACGTTCCTCGCGGCCGGCGAGGTGCCGGGCGCCGCGACCGGCGAGACCGTCGTGACCTGCCCGTACGGGGCGCTGCTGCCCTGGGCCGACGCGGCGGACCTCGTACGCGGGGACGCGGAGGGGGCCGTGGCGACGGACTCCGTGGACCCGCTCACCCCGCTGCACCGCGTCCCCGCCGAGGCTCCCGTACCGCAGGAGGCGACGCTGCTGTACGCGGCCGAACAGCTCGGCTCGGCGGGCCGCACCCTGGAGATGGCGGTCGGGTACGCCCGGCAGCGCGAACAGTTCGGGCAGCCGATCGGGGCGTTCCAGGCCGTCAAACACCTGTGCGCGGACCTGCTCGTGCGGGTGGAGGTGGCGCGGGCCGCCGTGTACGCGGCGGCCGTCACCCGGGACCCCGTCGAGGTCGCGGCGGCCCGGCTGCTCGCCGACGAGGCCGCGGTGCGGGGGGCGCGGGACTGCCTCCAGGTGCACGGCGGCATGGGCTTCACCTGGGAGGCCGACGTCCATCTCCACCTGAAGCGGGCGTGGGTGCGGGCCGGGCTCGCGGGCAGCGCGCGAGACGCGGAGGAGGTGCTGGCGGCGGCGCTGTGATCCGGCGGGGCGGGCGCGCGGTGCGGGGCGGTGGGTCAGGCTCTGGCGTCAGGGCCTGTGCCGTACGGAGAGTGACGGTGCGTCCGATATCGGGTTGTGTCCTTCGCGGGGCTCGTCACGGCATGGAGTCGGCCCCCGGCTCCGGTACCTTGTGGCAGATGCGAGTGGTGCTGAACCCGGGCGTCTGTGCCGGTGTCGCCGGTGAGGTGGCTCCGGGCCCCGGGTTGCCCGCCGTTCGCGGTGCAGGGCGGAGCCACGTGCCCGCCTGTTCGACCCCCTGCGAGACGCGTCGCACAGTATGCCGCACGCGTACTCCTTCGCGCTGGAATATGCCCGAAGCGCTTGTTGAGGTGACTGTACGTCAACCATGCTGTGCTGTACGGGGATCACGGTCCGTGATCCCGCTCCGTGGCCAGTGTGGTCAGTGGCGCGAGGCAGAACTCCAACGGTCCCGCCGGATTCGGATGGTGTGAGCGGTGCAGGTGCTTCAGGTTCAGCTGGAGGTCGGGGCCGACCCCGCGGAAGTGGGTCGGGCTCGCAGGTGGGCGCGTTCACGGTTCGCCGGGGCGGGGATAGAGGCCGATGAGCCGGTGGCCGAGACGCTGATCCTCCTCGTGTCCGAGCTCGTGACGAACGCCGTGGTGCACACGGGGCGCCCCGCGGTGCTCCGGCTCGCGCTGCCGGTGGGCTCGGGTGTGGTGCGGGTGGAGGTGGCCGACGTGAGTTCGCGGCCGCCGGCGCCGCGGCATGCGGAGGGGTCCGAGACGAACGGGCGGGGCCTGGAGCTGGTGGATGTGCTGGCGGATCGCTGGGGGTGGCGGCCCGAGGGGGCCGGCAAGGCGATCTGGGTGGAGCTTGAACGGGTCCCCGGCGCGGGGGCGCCTGTGGGTGGCGGGACCGTGGTGGGGGCGTCTGCCTGAGGGTGGGGCGGGTGTGCGTCTGCCCTGTGCGGTTCGCTGCCGCGTGCGGGCCGGTGGGGCTTCTCGCGCAGTTCCCCGCGCCCCTGAAATGTATGCCCTTCGGGCGCATTTCCCCGATGCGCCGACGCCCCGATGGAGATGGCGCACGAAGTGCGCATCTCCAGGGGCGCGGGGAACTGCGCGACCAGCCCCCGCGGCGGGAGAGCCGGAATTCCGACCTAGAACACCGCGACCGGGGCCACCGGCGTGCCCGTCGCGCCCTGGAAGGGTTCTGGCATGGCGGTCAGGAGGAACGCGTAGCGCCCCGCTTCTCCACAGGCTGTGGACAGGGATTCCAGGTTCCAGTTCTGGCCCTGGAGCATGCCCATCTCGACGAGGTCGAGGGCGTGGACGGGGAGCCAGAGGTTCTCTATCTCCGGGGGGAAGATCTCGAAGGTGAGGGTGTCGTTGGCGACGGCCGCCACGTCACGGGCGTGGAACCACTCGGGCGTGTGGACGGACAGCCCCGGTGACGGATACCCGTAGCCGTGCTTGTCGCCGGCCAGGTAGACCTGGATCTGACCGGTGCGGACCAGGACGATGTCGCCGGAGCGCACCGTGACCCGCCCGAACTCCGCCGCCTCGTCGAGGTCCTGAGGGGTGACCGCGTGGTCGCCGGGCAGCCGGTCGAGCCCCTTCGCCGCCGCGACATCCAGCAGCACCCCGCGCGAGACGATGTGCGGGATCTTGTCGATGCCGCTGAACTCGGAGCCGCGGTGCGCCGTGATCGTGTCGGCGGAGCGGCCGTTGTAGATGCGGCCCGAGTGCGAGACATGGGTGAGGGCGTCCCAGTGGGTGGCCGCCTGGAGGCCCATGGTCACCGCGTCGTCGCTGGTGGCGACGGTCTCGGGGCCGAAGATCTGCTGGTTGATCTGCACCATCGTGTGGAACGGGTTGATGCGGCCGGGGATGAGCCCCGACTGCACTCCGTCCTCCTTGAGGGGCAGCGCGAGCGGCACCCGGCGCCCCGTGCGGACCTCGGCGGCGGCCTGGCGGACCACCTCGTCGGTGACCAGATTCAGGGTCCCGATCTCGTCGGCCTCCCCCCAACGCCCCCAGTTGTTCACGCGTTTGGCGATGTCGTGGAACTCGGCGGGCAGCGGCATCGGGGCCTCCCGGGTCTTGTGTTCCGGTGTCTGACGGGTCGTAGAATCCGAACGAAGGAAATCTAACGGGTCGTCAGAAACTGCGGGAAGGGGCCGGGCGTGGGGAACTTCTTGGCTGGCAAGGTCGTGGCCGTCACCGGAGCGGGCCGGGGCATCGGGAGGGCCGTCGCGCTCGCCTGTGCCGAGCAGGGCGCGAAGGTGATCGTCAACGACTACGGGGTGTCCATCGAGGGCGGTGAACCCACCTCCGAGGTGGCGCTCGGGGTGGTCAAGGAGATAGAGGCGGCCGGCGGCACCGCCGTCGCCGTCGCCGACGACGTGTCCACGATGGCGGGCGGGCAGCGGATCGTCGACGTGGCCGTCGAGGAGTACGGGCGGCTCGACGGCGTCGTGTGCGTGGCCGGGATCCTGCGCGAGCGGATGCTGTTCAACATGTCCGAGCAGGAATGGGACCCGGTCGTCGCCACCCACCTGAAGGGCACCTTCACCGTCTTCCGGGCCGCGTCGGCGGTCATGCGCAAGCAGGGGACCGGCACCCTCATCGGGTTCACCAGCGGCAACCACCAGGGTTCCGTCGCGCAGGCCAACTACAGCGCGGCCAAGGGCGGCATCATCTCGCTCGTGCGCAGCGCCGCGCTCGGCCTCAACAAGTACGGGGTGACCGCGAACGCCGTCGCGCCCGTCGCCCGTACCCGCATGTCGGCCAACGTGCCGATGGAGCTCAAGGAGATCGGCGAGCCCGAGGACGTGGCCGCGCTCGTCGTCTACCTGCTCAGCGAGCGGGCCCGCGAGGAGAAGATCACCGGGCAGGTCTACACCGTCGCCGGGCCGAAGATCGCCGTGTGGGCCCAGCCGCGCGAGCTGCGCGCCGGGTACGCGGACGGGCCGTGGACGCCGGAGAAGATCGCCGACTTCCTGCCCGGGACCGTCGGCACCGACCCGATGCCGATGCTCGCGAAGCTCGAGGAGATGGCGCGGGCGGCGGCGGCCAAGGAACGGCCCAACCAGTAGACCCATCCTCGTGAGGAGGCGGTGACGGCGTGGAGTTCGGGTTCGGGGACGGGGACGAGGCCTTCCGGCAGGAGGTGCGGAGCTGGCTGGAGGAGCATCTCGTCGGCCGGTTCACGGCCGCGGTGGGGCGCGGTGGTCCGGGCAGTGAGCACGAGGGCGGCGCCGAACGGCGCGCCTGGGAACGCGAGTTGGGCGAGGGCGGCTGGATCGGCCTCGGCTGGAGCGAGTCCGGGTACGGCAACCGGGTCGCCTCGCTGACCCGGCAGGTCGTATGGGCGGAGGAGTACGCGCGGGTGCGGGCGCCGGGCCGCTACGGCCACATCGGCGAGAACCTCCTCGCCCCCACCCTCCTCGCGTACGGGACCGAGGAGCAGCGGCGCCGCTATCTGCCGCCGATCGCGCGCGGCGAGGAGCTGTGGTGCCAGGGCTACAGCGAGCCGGGCGCCGGCTCCGACCTCGCCTCCCTGCGCACCACCGCGGTGCGCGACGCCGACGGGCGCTGGCGGGTCACCGGGCAGAAGGTGTGGACCTCGCTCGCGCACGAGGCCGACCGGTGCTTCGTGCTCGCCCGCACCGAGCCGGGCTCGCGCCGCCACCACGGCCTGTCGTTCCTGCTCGTGCCGATGGACCAGCCGGGCCTGATCGACGTACGGCCGATCCGGCAGCTCACCGGCACCAGCGAGTTCAACGAGGTGTTCTTCGAAGGGGCGCTCGCCGAGGACCTCGTCGGCGAGGAGGGCGGCGGCTGGCGGGTCGCGATGGGGCTGCTCGGCTTCGAGCGGGGGGTGTCCACGCTCGCCCAGCAGATCGGCTTCGCCGAAGAGCTGCGCGAGGTGACCCGCACCGCCGTGAAGTCCGGCGCGGTCGGCGACCCGGTGATCGCCGACCGGCTCGTACGGCTGTGGGCCGAGCTGCGCACCATGCGCTGGCACGCGCTGCGCACGCTCGGCGGCGCCGACGACGCCGGGGCCGCGGGCGCGCCCAGCGTGGCCAAGCTGCTGTGGGGCGGCTGGCACCAGCGGCTCGGTGAGCTCGCGCTGCGCGTGCGCGGGCCCGCGGCGGCCGTCGGGCCCGCCGACTGGTCGCCGGATCAGCCGTACGAACTCGACGCGCAGCAGCGCCTGTTCCTGTTCACCCGGGCCGACACCATCTACGGCGGCTCCGACGAGATCCAGCGCAACATCATCGCCGAGCGCGTGCTCGGCCTGCCCAGAGAAGAAGCCGGTCGCGGCTAGTCAGTCAGGGAGGCGTCATGCGGGGTGTGGTGTTCGACGGCGAACAGGCCGTGGTGGTCGACGACTTGGAGATTCGCGACCCGGGGCCCGGGGAGGTGCTCGTCAAGGTCGCGGCGGCGGGGCTGTGCCACAGCGACCTGTCGGTGATCGACGGGACGATCCCGTTCCCGAGGCCGGTCGTGCTCGGGCACGAGGGCGCCGGGGTCGTGGAGGCGATCGGGGCCGGGGTGACGCACGTGGAGCCCGGCGACCACGTGTCGCTGTCCACGCTCGCCAACTGCGGGGCCTGCGCCGAGTGCGACCGGGGCCGGCCCACGATGTGCCGCAAGGCGATCGGGATGCCGGGCAAGCCGTTCTCGCGCGGGGACAGGAAGCTGTTCCAGTTCGCGTCGAACTCGGCGTTCGCCGAGCGGACCGTCGTCAAGGCCGTCCAGGCGGTGAAGATCCCGAAGGAGATACCGCTGACCTCGGCCGCGCTCATCGGCTGCGGCGTCCTCACCGGCGTCGGCGCGGTCCTCAACCGGGCCCGGGTCGACCGCGGCGACTCCGTCGTCGTCATCGGCACCGGCGGCGTCGGCCTCAACGTCCTCCAAGGGGCCCGGATCGCGGGCGCGTTGAAGATCGTCGCGGTGGACACCAACCCGGCGAAGGAGGAGGTGGCCCGGCAGTTCGGGGCGACCGAGTTCCTCACCGACCTGGCGAAGGTGCGCGAGGTGCTGCCCGACGGCGCCGACCACGTCTTCGAGTGCGTGGGCCACGTCGCGCTGATCCGGGCCGCGATCGACCTCCTCGACCGGCACGGCCAGGCCGTCCTGCTCGGCATGCCGGCCGCCGACGCGGAGGCCACCTTCGTGCCCGCCCAGCTCTTCCTCGACAAGTCGGTCCTCGGCTGCCGCTACGGCTCCTCGCGCCCCCAGCGCGACATCCGGCTCTACGCGGACCTGTACGCCGAAGGGCGGCTGCTGCTCGACGAGTTGGTGACCCGCACCTATCCGGTCGAGGACTTCGCCAAGGCGGTCGAGGACGCCGAGGCGGGCCGGGTCGCACGCGGCGTACTGACCTTCTGACCCGGGGCGCCTATCGTGAAAGGACGGTGGGCGGGCCGGGGGCCCGTCCCTGGAGACGGGGGTACGCGATGGTGACGGTCCTGGTCCTGTTCGGAGTGCTCGGCCTCGTGGCGGGCCTGCTGATCTGGAAGATCCTGCGGCGCGGCAGTACGACGGAGACCGCGGAGGGCCTGCGCATCGAGCAGGACAGCCGGGTCCGCGCGGTCGGCGACAAGTACCAGTACAACGCGTTCGCCCAGCACAACACGATGCCGAACATCGGGGACTACCGCCCCAAGAGGTGACCGCCGGCCCTATGTGGCCGCCGCCCTTTCCGCCGAGCGGTGGAAGGTGCGGCGGTACGCGGTCGGGGTCACGCCGAGCGCGGCCTGCAGATGCTGGCGCATCGACTGGGCCGTGCCGAATCCCGACTCCCGGGCGACCTGGTCGATGCCCAGGTCCGAGGTCTCCAGGAGGTGCCGGGCGCGCTCGACGCGCTGCCCGGTCAGCCACTGGCCGGGGCTCACCCCGACCTCCTCGCGGAAGCGCCGGGTGAACGTGCGCACCGACATGGACTCCTGCTCCGCCATGTCCCGCAGCTGGATCGGCTCGTGCAGCCGGGCCAGCGCCCAGGCGCGGGCGGCGGTCGTGGAGGCGAGACCCGGCTCGGGCACCGGCCGGTGCACGTACTGGGCCTGGCCGCCGTCGCGGTGCGGCGGCACGACCGTGCGGCGGGCCACGTCGTTGGCGACGGCCGCGCCGTGGTCGCGGCGCACCAGGTGCAGGCACAGGTCGATGCCGGCGGCCACCCCGGCCGAGGTCAGCACGTCGCCGTCGTCCACGAACAGCACGTCGGCGTCCACCCGCACCGCGGGGAACATCCGCTGGAACGCCTCCGCGTCCGCCCAGTGCGTCGTCGCGGGCCGGCCGTCGAGCAGCCCCGCCGCCGCGAGCACCCAACTGCCCGTGCAGATCGACACCATGCGCGTACCGGGCCGGACGTGGGCGAGGGCCGCGGCCAGCTCGGGCGTGAGCCGACCCTCCTCGTAGACCGGCCCCAGCTCGTACGAGGCCGGGACGATCACCGTGTCCGCCGAGGCGAGCGCCTGCGGACCGTGCTCCACGAGGATCGCGAAGTCGGCGTCCGTCATCACCGGGCCCGGCCCGCGGACGCCGCAGGTCAGGACCTCGTACAAGGGCTCGCCCGCGGAGGTGCGGGCGCGGCCGAAGATGCGCTGCGGGATGCCCAGTTCGAACGGGATGACCCCGTCGAGGGCGAGGACGACGACACGGTGCCGGTCAGCGGTCATGGCCCGATCCTAACGAAGGATGTCATTCGGGCCACTCGATCGGCGGGCCGCCCTGCCGCAGGATCTTCCCCGTGACGACGACTACGCAGAACTCAGCGGCCCCGGGCAGGGCCGCCTCCGGTGGCGGCAGCGCGCCCTTCTGGGCCTGGGCCGTGGCCGCGGTCACCTTCGTGACGATCATCGGCGCCGCCGCCTTCGCCTCCCTGCCCGGACTGCTCATCGAGCCGCTCCACGAGGAGTTCGGCTGGTCCCGCGGCACGATCGGCTTCGCCGTGTCCGTGAACCTCGCCCTCTACGGGGTCACGGCGCCGTTCGCCGCCGCGCTCATGGACCGGTTCGGCATCCGCAAGGTCGTCGCGGTGGCGCTCACCGTCATCGCGGCCGGATCCCTGCTCACCGTGTGGATGACCAGCGCCTGGCAACTCGTCCTGTGCTGGGGCGTGCTGGTCGGCCTCGGCAGCGGCTCGATGGCGCTCGCCTTCGCGGCGACCGTCACCAACCGCTGGTTCGTGGCCCGGCGCGGCCTCGTCACCGGCATCCTCACCGCGGCCGGCGCCTCCGGCCAGCTCGTCTTCCTCCCCCTCCTCTCCTGGATCGTCACCCGGCACGACTGGCGTCCGGCCGCCGTCACGGTGGCGATCGCCGCGCTCGCGGTCGTCCCCTTCGTGTGGCTGCTCCTGCGGGACCACCCGGCCGACGTGGGCGTGAAGCCGTACGGGGCCGAGGCGTTCGTGCCCAAGCCGGAACCGGTGCGTGGGGCCGCGCGGCGGGCCGTCGGCGTGCTCGCCCGGGCCGCGCGCACCGGTCCCTTCTGGCTGCTCGCCGGGACCTTCGCGATCTGCGGCGCCTCCACGAACGGGCTCGTCAAGACGCACTTCGTGCCCGCCGCGCACGACCACCACATGCCGGTCACCGCCGCGGCCTCGCTGCTCGCCGTCATCGGGGTCTTCGACGTCGTCGGCACGATCGCCTCCGGCTGGTTCACCGATCGGTTCTCGGCGCGGCGGCTGCTGGCCGTGTACTACGCGCTGCGCGGCGTCTCGCTGCTCTTCCTGCCCATCCTGCTGGCGCCGAGCGTGCATCCGCCGATGCTGTTCTTCATCGTCTTCTACGGGCTCGACTGGGTGGCCACCGTGCCGCCGACGATCGCGCTGTGCCGCGAGCACTACGGCGAGGACTCGGCGATCGTCTTCGGCTGGGTCCTCGCGTCCCACCAGGTGGGGGCGGCGGTCGTGGCGTTCCTGGGCGGAGTGGCCCGCGACGTCTTCGGCTCGTACGACGTCGTCTGGTACGCGTCGGGCGCCCTGTGCGCGGTCGCCGCGCTGATGGCTCTGGTGATTCGTCGGGGGGCCGGGGAGCCTGTGCGGGCTGTGTGATCGGGGGGCGGGGGAGTCTGTGCGGGCTGGGTGAGTTCCGGGTGGACGCCGTAGGGGTCGAGGATCGTCGCCGGGTGCCGCGTCGTCGTGGCTGGTCGCGCAGTTCCCCGCGCCCCTGAAGGCACACTCCGTGCGCCCCAGGGGCTTGCCGGTCGCGCCCCTCGACGGAGTCGCTGATCGGACACAGCCCCGCGCCCCTGAAGGCACACTCCGTGCGCCCCAGGGGCTTGCCGGTCGCGCCCCTCGACGGAGTCGCTGATCGGACACAGCCCCGCGCCCCTG
>NZ_JBITJS010000015.1:100553-219458 GCF_044460245.1 Streptomyces sp. NPDC050145
CCCCGCGCCCCTGAAGGCACACTCCGTGCGCCCCAGGGGCTTGCCGGTCGCGCCCCTCGACGGAGTCGCTGATCGGACACAGCCCCGCGCCCCTGGAGATGCGCACTTCGTGCGCGATCTCCATCGGGGCGGTGCCCCATCGGGGAAATGCGGCGCGAAGCGCCATGCATTTCAGGGGCGCGGGGAACTGCGCGACCAGCCACGATGGCGCAGCAGTCGAGCGACGGCCGCGCGTGACAGTCACCCAAGGGGCGCGGGGCTAGGGAGTCGGGCGGAAAGCGGAGCGGAAGGTCGCCGGGGTCGTGGTGGTGCGTTGGGTGAAGTACTTGACGAAGTTGCTGGTGTCGAGGAAGCCGAGGCGGGTGGCGATCTGGGAGACGGGGTCGTCGCCGTGGGCGAGGAGGCGTTGGGCCTCCAGGACGACGCGGCGGTCGATGAACTCCTTGGCGCCGATGCCGGAGGCGTCGAGCGCGGCGCGGGTCAGCGTGCGGGGCGCGTAGCCGAGGGCGCGGGCGTAGTGCCCGACGTCCCGGGCCCGGGTGTAGTCCCGCTCCACGGCGGCCCGGAACCGCTGGAAGGTGTCCGCGTGCTCGGGGCTCGTGGTCCCCGCCGGGGCGGCCAGGTGGGTCAGGCGCAGCAGGAGCACGGCGAGCAGGCGCTGGAGGATCGCCGCGCGGGTGTGCTCGGGCAGGCCGGTGGCGCGGTACTCGTCCGCGAGATGGCCGAGGGCCTGGTGGAGGGCGGCGGCGTCCTCGCCGGAGGTCTGCCACAGGGTGCGGCCGAAGGGGTCGTCGAGGTGGACGTCCGCCGCGGTGGCGGGGTCGAGGACGTCGGGCCGGAACAGGACCAGCGTGCCGGACGCCGTGCTCAGGTCGCCGAACCGCTGCACCTGCCCGGGCCGTACCCACAGCCAGCCGCCGTCGGTGAGGACGTGGTCCGTGAAGTCGACCATGTGCGACAGCCGCCCCCGGCGCACGGCGAGCAGCAGATGAAACTCGGGGCGCTGCGGGTGTCCGGCTCCCTCGGCGTCCCGGACGGCTTCCGGGCCGCCGCGGAGCATGCGCTCGCGCAGTTCGGCGATCGTCAGCACCTCGATCCCGGCCGCGGCGGCCGGCGGGGGAGCGTAGGCGACCTCCTGGATCGCTTCGTGTCCGTTTTTCACCATGGCCTGACCTTGCCGTACCTGGGCGGAAGCCGCCGGGCTCCGTATGTTTGATGTGGGAGAAGGGGGTCGGCGGTCACCAGGACGCCGAGCGTCTCTCCCGAGATGGATGACTGACTTCTACCACGACTTCTACCACGCAGTTTCGGAGTATTGCCATGACGAACATCGCTGTCCTCGGCGCCAACGGCACCATCGGTTCCGCCATCGTCCGCGAGGCGCTGGAGCGCGGCCACACCGTCACCGCGGTCGTCCGCGACCCCGCCAAGGTCACCGAGCACCACGCCGAACTGACCGTCGTCACCGGTGACGCCCTCGACGCCCGCTCGGTCACCGGCGTCGCGAAGGGGCAGGACGTCGTCGTCAGCGCCGTGGGCGGCGGCGACGGCCCCGGCCACATCGCGACGATCAAGCCCTCCGCCGTCGCTCTCACCGAGGGACTGCGGGCGCTCGGCGAGCACGCCCCGCGCCTGATCGCGGTCGGCGGCGCCGGCTCGCTGCGCACCCCCGACGGCAAGCAGGTCTGGGACGCCCCGGGTCTCCCCGGCTTCCTGCTGGAGATCATGCACGCCCACGGTGACGCCCTGGACCACTACCGGACCGTCACCGACGTCGACTGGACGAACATCAGCCCCGCCGCCCACATCGCCCCCGGCGAGCGCACGGGCGGCTACCGCACGGCCCTGGACGACCTGGTCACCGACGCGGCCGGCGAGAGCGCCGTCTCGGTCGAGGACTACGCCGTCGCCGTCCTCGACGAGATCGAGACGCCCCGCCACCGCGGGCAGCGCTTCACCGTCGGCTACTGACCGGCCCGGGCCGCGCCCTCAGTCGGCGAGGGTCGCGAAGCGGCCCTGGTGGAACAGGAGCGGGGCGGCGTCCTCGGCGCCCGTGCCCAGGGACGTGACGCGGCCGACCACGATCAGGTGGTCGCCCCCGGTGTGGACCGCGTGGATCACGCAGTCGATCCAGGCGGCGGCGCCGTCCAGGCGCGGCGAGCCGGAGACGGGCGCCGCGTCGTACGCGACCCCCGCGAACTTGTCGGCCCCGCTGACCGCGAAGCCCCGGCACAGTTCGCCCTGGTCCGCCCCCAGTACGTTGACGCAGAAGACGCCCGCGCGAGCGATCCGCGGCCACGTCGTCGACGTACGGGCGACCATGAACGCCACGAGCGGCGGGTCCAGGGACAGTGAGGCGAAGGACTGGCAGGCGAACCCGGCGGGCTGTTCGCCGGGCGCGGTGACGATCGTGACCCCCGACGCGAACGAGCCGAGCACGCGCCGGAACTCCGCGGGATCCACGGGCGCCCGCTCGTCGTCGCGGACCGCCCGCAGATCGGGGCGGGGAAGCGCCTCGACCGGGGCCGCGGTGGGGGCGCCGACCGACCTGAGGTACCGGACGACGGTGGCCGCCATCCCTGCGTGTCCCATCATGTTTTTCATTGAAGCTGACGGTGCGTCAGATGGGAAGGGGTGCGACGGCGCCGGAAGACGGCTCGCGTAGGTTCCCGGACATGGGGTGGGAGAAGAAGAAGGAGCCGGGCGCAGCCGGTGACGCCGAACTGATGGCCGCCGCGTGCACGCTGCAGCTCTCGGTCGGGGGCGCGCTGGCGATGGTCGCTACCTTCGACGACAACAGTTACGGCCAGGGCTTCAACAGCATGGGCCTGGCCTGCGTGATGATCTTCGCGCCGATCGTGCTGCCGTTCCTCGGCTGGCTGCAGTGCGCCGTGCAGGCGCTCCCCGCGCTGGCGCTCGGCGATGTCCTGGCCGTCCGTGTTCCGGGCCCTCGTTGGCGCGGCCGCGTCCTCGCCGCGCTCCTGGTCGCCGCTGTCTGGGCCGTACTGCCCACCGCCCTCGGCCTCTCCTCGTACGCGACGAGCCTCCTGGCCTGCGCGGCCTTCTGCGCCTTCCCCGTGTACGCCGCCACCCGCCCGTGGCGGTGGGTGCGGCGACGACTGCGGATGTGGGCCACCGGCCTGTTCGGCGGCGGCCTGCTCGCCCTGCTCACCCTCGTCGCCGGCGCCGCCGCCCAGGGCATCGGCCTCATGCCGGTGTACGAGCCGCCCGTGCTCACGCGCGGCGAGCTGGTCGCCGAGTGGCGCGACGCGGACGACGGCGCCGTGCTGCGCCTGGACGCCAACGGCCGGGCCCGGCTGACCCGGCTCCCGGCCGAGGACCTGTTCGCGTCGGCCGAGCCGGGCGACCCCGAGTTCTCCCGCTGCACCGGCACCGGCACCTGGTCCCGGCAGGCCGGAGACGGCTCTCTCGACGCCGGCGTCGAGATCGACGTGCCCGCCTGCACCGACACCACCCTGCACTGGACGATCGGCGGCACCCGCGAGGACCCCGAGCTCTACGTCCTGTTCGGCGACCCGGACGCGGGCGACCTGCACATCCTCACGCGCCGCGACAGGTAGGCCGGTTCACCGTCCCTCGTACGTCGCCGAGCGGCGCTCCACGAAACTGGCGACGCCCTCCTGCGCGTCCCGCGTCCCCATGTTGAGCTCCTGTGCGACTGCCTCCGCCGCGAAGGCCGCCGTCCGGTCGCTGTCCAGGGACGCGTTCACCAGCTGCTTGGTCAGGGCCAGCGCCCGGGTCGGGCCGGTCGCGAGCCGCTCCGCCCAGGCGCGGGCCGTCTTCGCCAGCTCCTCGTCGGGCACGATCCGGTTGACCAGGCCCAGCCGCTCCGCCTCCGCGGCGGGCAGCGCGTCCCCGAAGAACATCAGCTCCTTGGCGCGCTGCGGGCCGATCAGCCGGGGCAGCAGATAGGCGCCGCCCCCGTCCGGCACCAGGCCGCGCCGTACGAACACCTCGATGAACCGCGCCGACTCGGCGGCCAGCACCAGGTCGCAGGCGAGCGCGAGATGGGCGCCGATGCCGGCCGCCGTGCCGTTCACCGCCGCGATCACCGGCTTCTCGCAGTCCAGGACCGCCGCGATCAGCCGCTGCGCGCCCCGCTGGATGGTCCGGGCGATGTCCCCGGTGACCCGCTCCCGTGTCTCGGCCGGGCCGCCGCGCAGGTCGGCGCCCGCGCAGAAGCCCTTGCCGGTGGCGGTGAGGACGACGGCGCGCACGTCCGGGTCGGCGGAGGCGTCGGCGAGCAGCGCGATGACACGCTCGCGCTGGTCCCAGGTGACGGCGTTCATCGCCTCGGGCCGGTTGAGCGTGATCCAGCAGACCCCGTCCTCGAAGCGGTGCAGAACGGTCTCGGCGACGGTCTCGGTCATGGTGCGACTCTCCGTTCGTGGGGTTCGGCCCTTGCAGTCCGTCCGGCGTTCGAGGACGAGGCCGAAGGCCGACAGGGGGTCTGGGGGCGCAGCCCCCAGGGACGGGACGGGAAGGGGCGGCGGGGGCGATTCACCTCACGGGGCGCACCCCGGGGACGCCCCCACGGGACGGGCCCCCGGGGCCCGGCCCACCCCTCACCGGCACACGGCCAGCGCGTCCAGCGCCACCGCCCCCTGCCCGCGCGGCAGCACCATCAGTGGGTTGATGTCCAGCTCGGCCAGGTCGTCGTGCAGTTCCAGCGCCATCCGCTGGACCCGCAGGATCACCTCGACCAGTGCGTCGACATCGGCCGGCGGAGCCCCCCGCACCCCGTCGAGCAGCGCCCGCCCCCGCAGCTCCCCGAGCAGCGCCCGCGCCTGGTCCTCGCCGAACGGCGGCACCCGTACCGCCGTGTCCTGGAGCACCTCCACGAGGACCCCGCCGAGCCCCACCGTCACGGTCGGCCCGAACAGCTCGTCGTGCGTGACGCCGACGACCATCTCGACGCCGCGTTCCACCATCTGGCAGACGAGGACCCCGTCCAGCTCGATCCCCTCGTAGCGGGCGATGTCGGTCAGTTCGCGGTACGCGTCCCGCACCTGGCTCGCCGATGTCAACCCGACCTTCACCAGGCCGAGTTCGGACTTGTGGGCGAGCTGCGGCGCCGACGCCTTCATGACGACCGGGTAGCCGACGAGCGAGGCCGCGCGCACCGCCGCCGCCGCGCTGGTCACCAGCTGCTCGCGCGGCACCCGGATCCCGTAGGCGCGCAGCAGCTGCTTGGCCGCGTGCTCGCTGAGCTGTTTGCCGGGCCGCATCAGCGCCTGCGCCTTGCGGAAGGACGGGGACGGGGTGCGCGGCGCGTCCTCGAACGGCGAGCGGTAGGAGGCGGTGAAGCGGTGGTGTTCCAGGTGGGCGCGGACGGCGGTGACGCAGTTGGCGAACGTACGGAACGTCGCGACCCGCGACGAGCCGAGCAGTGTCGTGCGGTACGCGTCCTCGGTGCCGACCGGCGATCCCCAGATGACGCACACCAGCTTGTCGGTCTGTTCGGCCGCGTCCACGAGGTCCTGCGCCAGCTTGTCGCTCATCGGCGGGAACGGGCCGGTGATCGGGCAGATCAGCACCCCGACGGACGGGTCGGCGAGGATCGCGTCGATGATCTTCCGGCCGCGCCAGTCGCCCACCGGGTGCCCGCCGTTGTCGACGGGGTTCGAGACGTTCAGGTACTCCGGTATCCACTGGTGCAGTTCGGTCTGCTTGGCCTCGGACAGCACGGGCAGGTTCAGCCCGCCCGCCGTCGCGAGGTCGGAGAAGTGGGCGCCGGTGCCGCCGGAGATCGAGTAGACGACGACCCCGTCGGCCTTCGGCGGCCTGGCCCGCGCCAACAGGGCGGCGGTGTCCTGGAGTTCGTCGAGCCCGTCGACGCGGATCACACCGAACTGCCGCATCGCCGCGTCCACGACGGTGTCGGCGCCGGTCAGCTTGCCGGTGTGGGAGGCGGCGGTGCGGGCGCCGGTCTCGGTGCGGCCCACCTTCACGGCGACGACCGGCACCTTGGCCCGCGCGGCCCGGTCGGCGGCGAGCAGGAAGGACCGGCCGTCCTTGAGGCCCTCCACGTAACAGGCGATGGCGCCGACCTCGGGCCGCTGGGAGAAGTACGAGATGAAGTCGGAGGTCTCCAGATCGGCCTCGTTGCCCGTCGGCGCCCAGTGCGAGAGCCGGATGCCGAGCTCCTGGAGGGTGAAGACGGGGCGGCCCTGGTGTCCCGACTGGGTGATCAGCGCGATGGCCGGCCCGTCGAGGTCCTCCCGGAACTTCTCGAAGGCGTTGAGGTTGGTGTTCGGGCCGAGCAGCCGGAGCCCGGAGCGGGCCACGGCCTCGGCGAGCCGCTCCTGCGCGGCCGCGCCCTCCTCACCCGTCTCCGCGAACCCGGAGGCGAACGCGACGGCGAACTTCACCTTCGTGTCCGCGAGTTGCTCGATGACGGGCAGCGGATCCCCGACGAGGAGGACCGCGAGATCGACCTGCTCGGGCAGATCGGCGACGGTCGGGACGCAGTCGAGGCCGAACACGCTCTCGCGGGTCGGATGCACCGGGTGGAGGCGGGCGCCGACCCGCTCCGCCCAGGCCATGAGCTGCCGGGTGATCCCGGTGTTGGGCCGTCCCTCGGCGTCCGAGGCGCCGACGACCGCGACGGACTCGGGCCGGAAGAACCGGTCCAGGTCCGGCACGTCCGCGCTCAGCGGGCGCCCGCTGACGTCGGCGTCGTCGGTGCCGGCCCTGCCGTGGACGGCAGGGCCGGGCTGTTCCCCGCAGGCGATCACGCGGGCCCGGCGGGAGTCGGTGGTCAGGGTGCCGTATGTCGATCCAAGCATCGTCCGCCCGCTCCTGTGAGGTTGGCCGGTGGCGCATGGCCGCTGCAAATACCAATAGCTGACGCTCAGTCAGATTACTCAACTGACGCTGTGTCAGGAACAGGGCTGCAGGCAAAGGCTGGGACGGATGTGCGGCGCCTTCTCAGGGATGCGCCGGGCGATGGTGCTCCACCACGGCCGCGAGCAGGCGCACGAGCTCGTCCCGCTGGGTCGCGTCGAGCGGTGCGAGCAGCTCGCTCTGGGCGTCGGCGATGAGTGTGTCGAGCTGTTCCAGGCGGCGACGGCCCGTGTCGGTGAGCGTGATGACGTTGCGCCGGCGGTCGGCGGGGTCGGGGGCGCGGCTCACGCAGTCGGTGTCCGACAGCTCGTTGAGGACGGCGACCATGTCGCTGCGGTAGATGCCGGTGCGGCGGCTGAGCTCGGCCTGGCTCGCGGGGCCGCCCTCGGAGAGTGCGACGAGTACGGCGAAGTGCCACTTGTGGGCGCCCTCGGCGGCGAGCCGCTCGCCGACGAGCCGGTCCGCGACGGCCGAGGCTCCGGCGAGGAGCCGGCTGGGGATGGCGCGCAGCCGGCCGGGGGTGTGCTCCGGGGTCGGGCTCATGGGGCCTCCGCTTCCGCCGCTTCCTCGGGTCTTGCGTTAGTGACACTAACAGTCTAATTTCATTAGTGGCACGAACGTTAGAGCCACTAATGAAGGATTCGGGAGTGATGGCGAGTGAAGACCGTGATCGAGCCGTTCCGCATCGACGTCCCGCAGGCCGCTCTCGACGACCTGGCCGACCGCCTCTCCCGCACCCGCTGGCCCGATGAGGTCGCGGACGCCGGATGGGACTACGGCTTCCCGCTCGCCCGGCTCAAGGAGCTCGCCGAGCACTGGCGCACCCGCTACGACTGGCGCGCGCACGAGGCGCGGCTCAACGAACTGCCGCACTTCGTCACCGAGATCGACGGCCAGGACATCCACTTCGTCCACGTACGGTCCGCGAAACCGGACGCGCTCGCGCTGATCCTCACGCACGGCTGGCCCGGCTCGTTCCTGGAGTTCCTCGACGTCATCGAGCCGCTGTCCCGGGACTTCCACCTCGTCGTCCCGTCCATACCGGGCTACGGCTTCTCCGGGCCGACCCACGAGCGCGGCTGGGACGCCGAGCGGATCGCGCGGGCCTGGGCCGAGCTGATGGACCGGCTCGGGTACGACCGCTACGGCGCCCAGGGCGGGGACTTCGGCGCCGGGATATCCCTCGCCCTCGGCGGGGTCGCCCCCGACCGGGTCGTCGGCGTGCACGTCAACTACCTGCCGACCCGCCCCGACCCGGAGGCCGGACTCACCCTGTCCGCGCGCGACGAGGCCCGCCTCGACAAGGTCCGGCAGCTGATGGCGAACCGGCCGCCCTACCAGGCGCTCCAGGCCCTCACCCCGCAGACGATCGGCTACGCGCTGACCGACTCGCCCGTCGGCCAACTCGTGTGGATCGCCGAGCGCTTCGCCGCCTGGACCGACCCCGCGACGCCGGTCGACGACGAGCGCGTCCTCACCGACGTGTCGCTGTACTGGCTGACGGCGACGGCGGCCTCCTCCGCGCGGCTGCACCACGACGCGGCACGCGGCGCGAAGCTGCCGTGCCCCGTGCCGGTCGGCGTCGCCGTGTTCGCGCACGACATCACGCAGTCGGTGCGGCCGCTGGCCGAGCGGCTGTACGACGTCGTGCACTGGTCGGAGTTCGAGCACGGCGGGCACTTCGCGGCGATGGAGGTGCCGGAGCCGTTCGCGCGGGACGTCCGGGAGTTCTTCCTCGCCCGGGCGCTCGCCCGCGGGTGAGCGGCCCCGCCGGGTCAGCGCCGGCGGCCGCCGTACGCGGGATCGGCGGCCACCCGGCGGGCGATGCGCTCCGCGTCCCGCGCGATCTCGCGCAGCATCCCGCTGATGGGGTTCGTGTAGCCCTGGAAGTACAGGCCCGGGGCGTCCGGGAGGGTGTGGGTGCCCTGGGCGCGGGGGCGGCTCGTCGCCGGGTCGAGGACGCCGAGGTGGCCGAGCAGGGACTCCAGGCCCTGGTCGTAGCCCGTCGCCGCGACGACCGCGTCCGGGGTGATGCGGGTGCCGTCCGCGAGGACCACCGCGTCGCCGTCGAAGGACTCGACCGCCGCGACCGGTTCGACCGTGCCGGCGCGCACGGCGTCGATCAGGCCCACGTCCTGCACCGGGATCGCGCCCTCGCGCACTCGCGAGTACAGACCGGTGTCGGGGCGCGGCAGGCCCTTCTCGCTCAGGTCGGGCAAGCTCAGCTTCGCCAGCGGGGCGGCGAGCCGGTCGACGAGCCCGACCGGGAGGCGGCGGCACAGGATGCCGGTGCGCTGGGCGGGCCAGCCGAGCGTGGAGCGGCGCACGAGGTGCGGGGCGGTGCGCACGGCGAGCCGGACGCGGGCGGCGCCGCCCTCCACGAGGTCGACGGCGATCTCGGCGCCGGTGTTCCCGACGCCGACGACGAGCACGTCCTGACCGGCGTACGGGCCCGGGGCGCGGTACTCGGCGGCGTGCAGCAGCCTGCCCGTGTACGTGCCGGTGCCGGGCCAGTCGGGCAGGCGCGGGGTGTGGTTGTGGCCGGTGGCCACGATCACGGCGGCGGAGCGCAGTTCGCGGCCGCCGGTGGCGCGCAGCACCCAGCCGGAGCCGTCCTCGGCGCGGTCGAGCCGGGTGACCTCGACGCCGGTGACGACCTCCAGGTCGTGGTGCTCGGCGTACTTCTCCAGGTAGCGCAGCATGTTGTCGCGGGCGACCCAGCGGCCGAAGCGGCGCGGGATCGGCAGTCCGGGCAGGCCCGACAGGCGGCGTGTGGTGTGCAGGTGGAGGCGGTCGTAGTGGGTGCGCCAGGAGGCGCCGACCCGGTCGGACTTCTCCAGCACCACGGCCCGGACGCCGTGCGCCTTCAGGCTCGCGGCCGCGGCGAGTCCGCCGGGGCCGCCGCCGATGACGTACACGGGCGGCCGCTCGTGGCTGCGTGCCGGAGGGGGAGTGGGGGTGGTCATGTGATCGGAGGGTAATCGCGCCTTCACTTGATGGGTCTCGGTCAAGAGGGAAATCGGTTGCGAATCGATCACGGTCCATGGGTGAAGGTGATGGGGGAGCGGGGGAGGGGGCGCGGGAGCGGCGGCGAAAGTGTGGGGAAGGGGGTGGGGCGCGGGCTTCGGCGCGTACGGACTCTTGCGGGCGGGCGGCGCCATGCGCTGAACTGACGGTCCGTCAGGAAATGTGGAGTGGCGGAGCGGCGACGCGGGGAGCGACATGGACGCGATAGGGCTCAGCGGGGCCGAATGGCTCGCGGTGCTGCGCATCGGCCTCGGCCTGTGGTGGCTGGAGAGCTGGCGGCACAAGGACAAGAAGGGCTGGTTCGAGCGGGGGACCGGGATCGCCTGGGCCGCCGACGTCGCCGGCAAGCACAAGTGGAACGCGGTGCGCAGCGGCTTCGACGTGGTCGTCAAACCCCGGCCCAAGGCGATGGCGTACGTCGTCGTGTACGCCGAACTCGCCCTCGGGCTCGGCCTGGTCGTCGGGTTCCTGACGCCGGTCGCGCTGGTGGGCGGCCTGCTGCTCAACCTCCTGTACCTCGTCCTCATGATCCACGACTGGGCCGAGCAGGGGCAGAACGCGATGATGGGCCTGATCTCGCTCGTCGCGCTGTTCGCCATGTCCTGGCAGACCTGGTCCCTCGACCACGCGATCGGACTGTTCTGATGACGGCCCCTGCCGCACCCCGCTTCGACCTGCCCGAACCCGACGCCTTCACGCGGCCCTTCTGGGACGCCGCGGCCGAGGGGCGCCTCCTTCTGCGGCACTGTGCCGCCTGCGACCGGGTCCACCACTACCCGCGCGAGTTCTGCCCGTACTGCTGGAGCGAGGACGGGAGCTGGCGGGAGGCGAGCGGCCGGGCCACGCTCTACACGTGGTCCGTCGTGCACCGCAACGACCTGCCGCCGTTCGCCGCGCGGACCCCGTACTTCGCCGCTGTCGTCGATCTCGCGGAGGGGCCCCGGATGATGACGGAGGTCGTGGAGTGCGCGGAGGCGGATCTGCGGGTGGGGATGGAGCTGGAGGCCGCGTTCCGGGACACGGTGCCGGTGTTCCGGCCGTCTTCCGGGGTGTGAGGGCCCGGGGCGTGAGGGGGCGCGGGACCGGCGCCGGAGCGTAAACCCGTGGCCGGGGTTCGCGGATGCCCGCCATGATGACGCATGGCCTCAGCATCGTCCGAGTCGTCCTTCCCCCACCCCTGGTCCGGCTGGTGGCTGACCCGGGACCCGGCGGAGTTCGAAGAGCGCGCGGGGGACTTCCTGCGCGCCGACCCCGCCCTGCACACCGTCGCCCTCAGCGTGATCGCGGCGCAACTGGCGAAGGACGCGCCGAGCCCCGGCGCGTCCTTCGGCGTCTGGCCGGGCGCCGACGGGAACTGCGCCGGGTACTTCTTCTGGACGCCGCCGCAACTGCCGTACGCGATCGTGCCCGGGCCGGATGCCGCGCACGCCCTCGTCACCCTGCTCGGGGACGCGCTGCCGGACCAGCCGATGACGGGGGTGAACGGGACGGAGGAGACGGCCGCGGTCGTCGCCGAGGCGTGGCGCGCGCGGCACCCCGAGGGGCGGGCCGAACGCATCATGGCGCAGCGGCTGTTCCGGCTCGCGGAGCTGACCCCGCCCGACCCGCTGCCGCCGGGACGGGCCCGGCCGGCCGGGAAGGCGGACCGCGAACTGGTGGTCCGCTGGTTCCTCGACTTCGCCGACGACGCGCACATCGGCGCGCAGACGAGCCGGGAGCAGGCCGAGGAGTGGGTCGACAACCGCCTCTCGTACCAGGGCGTGCTGCTGTGGGAGGCCGAGGACGGCACCCCCCTGTCGATGGCGGGCGTCACCCGCCCCGCCGCCGGGAGCGTGCGCGTGGCCCCGGTCTACACCCCGCGCGAGCTGCGCGGACGCGGGTACGCGGGGGCGGTGACGGCGGAGATCAGCCGGGCGGCGCGGGACGCGGGCACCCCCGAGATCCTCCTCTTCACCGACCTGGCCAACCCCACCAGCAACGCGCTCTACCAGCGGCTCGGCTACCGCCCCGTACGGGACTTCGCGGTCTGGGAGTTCAGGACGGAGTAGGTCACGGCCACAGCAGCTCCTTGACCCAGCGGTCCCCTTCCCGCCGGTACCGAAGCCGCACATGCCGCCGCCGGGCGTCCCCCTGAAAGAACTCGACCTCCTCCGGCAGGAGTTCATAGACGGTCCACGACTCGGCGACGGCACCGGGCTCCCGCCGAGCCCGCTCCCAGGCGGCGTCGGAGGCGACCTCCAACTCCTCGTAACTGTCCAGCACTTCACTCTGATGTCCGACGAGGGCGGAGGCGAGGGCGCCGGTGGACCGGGCGTGCAGATCGGCCCGCGCCGCCTCGGCGGACCCGGTCCGCACACCCCCGCGCACCCGCACCTGCCGCCCCTGCACGGGCCAGTAGAACCCCAGCGCGGCATACGGCGTCCCGGCCAACTGCCGCCCCTTCGCACTCCCCACGTGCGAGGCGAAGTGCCACGCACCCTCATCGACCCCGTGCAGCATGACGACCCGCACATCGGCGTGCCCGTCGGCATCGGTGGTGGCGAGTGAGGGAGTGTGCGGCTCGACCTGCCCGGCCGCGACCGCCGCACCGAACCACTCCGCGAAGAGCGCGACGGGTTCATCGGGCGCGGATCCGGCGTCGAACACGGGCAACTCGGTGTCCCAGACCCGGAGGGATCGCAGCAGGGTGTCGATGGAGGGGGCGTCATGGTTCATGCGGCGATTGTCGCGCGTGCCCGTCCGCGCCCGGCGTTGATCCTGGGGCGAGATCTAGTCCCGCCCCAGCACCACCGTCCCCGAAGAGCAGAACCAGCCCCCCGTCCCCGATGCCACCGCCAGGCGTGGGAGGGAGCCGTCCGGGCGGTGGATCTGGTGGGGGCCCGCCTCGCCCCGGAGCTGGCGGACCGCCTCGACCATGAGGAAGAGGCCGCGCATGCCGGGGTGCTGGGCGGAGAGGCCGCCGCCGTCGGTGTTCGTGGGGAGTTCGCCGTCGTGGCGGAGGCGGCCCTTCTCGACGAAGGCGCCGCCCTCGCCCTTGGCGCAGAAGCCGAGGTCCTCGAGGGTCACCAGGGTCATGTACGTGAAGGCGTCGTAGATCTCGGCGATGTCGATGTCGTCGGGGGTGACGCCGGCGCGTTCGAAGGCGAGGCGGCCGCTGACGGCGGCGGGGGAGACCGTGAAGTCGTCCCACTCGGACATCGTGGTGTGCGAGACGTGTTCGCCGGTGCCGAGGATCCAGGTGGGCCGCTTCGCGCAGTCGGGGAGGAGGTCCTCGGCGACCAGGAGGATCGCCGCGCCGCCGTCGGAGCGGATGCAGCAGTGGAGCTTGGTGAAGGGGTCGGCGATCATCGGGCCGGAGAGGACGTCGTCGACGGTGATCGGCTCGCGGAACATGGCGTCGGGGTTGCGGGACGCGTTCTGCCGGGCCTGGACGGCCACCTGGGCGAGCTGGTCGAGCGTCGTGCCGTACTCGTGCATGTGGCGGCGGGCCGCCATCGCGTACTTGGCGATGAGCGAGTGCCCGTACGGGACCTCGAACTGGAGGGGGCCGCGGGCGCCGAAGGAGAGGTTCGAGGTGCGGCGCTTCGCCTTGATGTCGGCCCGGGCCGTGGAGCCGTAGACGAGGAGGACCGCGCGGGCGTGCCCGGCGGCTATCGCGTCCGCGGCGTGCGCGGCCATGACCTCCCAGGTGGAGCCGCCCACGGAGGTGGAGTCCACCCAGCGGGGTCTGAGCCCGAGGTACTCGGCGACCTCGACGGGCGCGAGCGTGCCGAGCCCGGCGCTCGCGAAGCCGTCGACGACGTCGGGGGTGAGCCCCGCGTCGGCCAGCGCCCGGCGGGCCGCCTGCGCGTGCAGGGCGTACGGGGTGGCGTCGTCCACGCGTCCGCAGTCGGACAGGGCGACTCCGGCGACGGCCACCTTGCGCCCGGCCGCGCCGCTGCCACCGTTCCTGTCGATCGTCCCAGTCAGCATGAATCTGACGGTACATCAGATTCTGTGATCCGCCCCCTCCCGGGGTCTGGGCATGCGCGCCCCGCGGTCCTAATATGACGGCCCGTCAGAAAGGGAGCCCCGCATGGACGCCAGGTTCACCGAGGAACAGCAGCAGATCCGCCGCACGCTGCGCGAACTCATCACCGAACGCTGCACCCCGGACGACGTCAAGACCGCCACCCGCACCCCGTCCGGACACGACCTCGCCCTGTGGAGCGCGCTCGGCAAGGAACTGGGCCTGCCCGGCCTCGCCCTGCCCGAGGCACACCGCGGCGTGGGCGCGAGCGTCACCGAACTCGCCCTCGCGGAGGAGGAGCTGGGCCGCGCCCTCGCCCCGACCCCGCTGCTCGCGACGAGCGGTCTCGTCGCCCCGCTCGTCACCGCGCTCGGCACCGAGGACCAGCGCGCCGGCATCCTGCCGCGCATCGCCGACGGCGCCCTCACCGCCGCGCTCGCCGTCCCCGGCACCGGCCTCGCCACCGCGCTCGGCCTCGTCGCCGACAACGCGGGCGACTGGTCCGGCGGCGGCCGGGCCGGCGGCGTCCAGGCCACCCGCGGCGAGAGTGGCTGGCGCCTGTACGGGCAGGCCGAGCAGGTCCTCGACGGGCACAGCGCCGACCTGCTGCTCGTCGCCGCGCACACCGGCGGCTTCGCCCGCTCCCGCACCCTCCTCTTCCTGGTCCGTGCGGGCGCCGACGGGCTCGTCCGCACCCGGCAGACCGCCCTCGACGAGTCCCGCCCCCAGGCCCGTGTCGAACTGCGCGACGTGGAGGCCGAGTTGCTGGGCGAACAGGACGCCGACGTGACCGCCGCGCTCGCCGCCGGCGGCGACACGGTCGCCACCCTCATCGCCGCCGAGGCCGTCGGCGCCGCCGACCGCGCCCTGGAGCGGACGGTCGCCTACGTCAAGGAGCGCGAGCAGTTCGGCCGCCCCGTCGGCTCCTTCCAGGCCGTCAAGCACCGCCTCGCCGACGTCTACGTACAGGTCCAGGCGGCCCGCTCGGCCGCCTACTACGCCGCCTGGGCGGCCGGCACCGGCACCGAACGGGCCGGCGGGCTCGCCCTCGCGCAGGCCCTCGAAGCCCTGCGCACCTCCGCCGCAGAGGCCGTCCAGCTGCACGGCGGCATCGGCTTCACCTGGGAGCACGAGGCCCACCTCTACGTGAAGCGCGCCACCGGCGACGAGCTGCTCTTCGGCCCCGTCCACCTGCTGCGGGCCCGCGCCGCGCAGTCCGCCGCCCTGTTCGAGGCGGGCGCGGAGGTGGCCGTCTGATGGCCTCCTCCGCCACCGCGACCCGGATCGTCCAGAAGGTGTCCTCGACCCGCACTTTCGCCCGGATCGCCCCGCACGTCATCCCGGTGATGGACCGCGCCGTGCACCGGCTCACCCGCGGCAAGGTGCTGCTCAGCGCGCGGATGCTGCCCGGCGTCATCCTCACCGCCCGCGGCGCGAAGAGCGGGCTGCCCCGGCGCACCCCGCTCGCCTGCATGCCGGAGGAGGAACGGGACGGCTGGCTGCTCATCGGGTCGAACTTCGGGCGCCCCGGCCACCCCAACTGGACCGCGAATCTGCTCGCCCACCCGGACGTCGAGATCAACTGGCGCGGCAAGGACGTCCCCGTCACCGCACGGCTCCTCGCGGGGGAGGAGCGCGCCGAGGCCTGGGCGGCCGCCCTGCGCTTCTGGCCGCCGTACGCCGCCTATCAGGCCCGGATCGACCGCGAGATCAGGCTCTTCCGCCTCGAACGCAGATGAACCGGGCAACCCTGCGCAAAGGCAACGGCGGCGGTCCACGCGCCGAGCACGTGAACCGCCGCCGTACGACAGGAAAAGGCGCGGAAGGTTACCTCGTCGGCTTCTTGCCCGTCACTCCGAGATAGACCAACAGGGCGAGGTTCGGCTTCAGTTCGGCCTGCTTGACGCCCCAGGTCTGGAAGCCCTTCTGGTGCGAGGCGACCGCCGCGAGCATCGCGACCAGCGAACCGGCCACCGCGGCCGGGCTGACGTCCTTGTCGACCTTGCCCTTGTCCTGGAGCTCCTTGACCGCGTCCGCGAGGGAGTTGTTCACCGAGTTCAGGATCTTCATGCGGATCTTGTAGAAGCGCTTGTCGCCCTCGGCCGCGCCGAGGTCGACGACGCGCAGGATCGCGTCGTTCCTGCGCCAGAACTCCAGGAAACCGTCCACGAGTTCCTGCGCGGTCGCCCAGCCGGCCTTGCCGACCCAGGAGCGGTCGGCGACCAGCTCGGTCAACCCCGCGCCCTCGGTGGCCATTTGCTCGGCGATCTCCAGGACGGCGCCCTCGACGTCCGGGAAGTACTGGTAGAAGGTCGCGGGCGAGGTGCCCGCCTTGCGCGCGACATCAATGACTTTGACGTCCCGGTAGGGCGAGGAGCTGAGCATCTCGCCGAGGCACTCGAGGAGCTTCTGACGTGTCGCCTGACCACGCCGTCCGGCCACACGGCCGTCGACGGTCCGTACTTGTCCTGTCATGCCGTCAGCTTACCGAGGGGTGATCGGAGCGCGATCTGACCGACTGCAAATGGGGTTGGGGAGCATCGCCCCCGGTCAAATGACGCGCCGGAAGCGAGCGGAATTGGCCATACGTTCGAATATGGGGGCCGGGCCGCGAACCCCCGTGGTTACCGTGACGCCCATGCACCCCGACTTCCCCGAAGGCACCCCCTGCTGGGCCGAGGTCGCCCTGCCCGACATCGAGGCGGGCAAGCGGTTCTACGGCGATCTCTTCGGGTGGACCTTCGACGAGGGCGCGGGCGCCGACCACGACTACTACACCGCCGCCTACAGCCAGGACCGCAGCGCCGCCGCCCTCCGCCCCGCCGGCCCCGGCACCCCGACCGGCTGGCGGGTGCACCTCGCCGTACGGGACGCCTACGCCGCCGCCGACCGGGTGACAGCGGCCGGCGGACGCATCGCCGCGGGCCCCCTGCCCGGCGGCACCCAGGCCACCGTCGCCCTCGCCACCGGACCCGAGGGCGCCGCCTTCGGTCTCTGGCAGGCCGGCACCCACCGCGGCTTCGAGCGCACCGGCAGCCCCGGCACCTTCCACCACGCCGAGCTGCACACCCCGGACCCCGCCGGCAGCACCCTCTTCCACGAGCGGGTCTTCGGCCGCGCACCGCGTCCCGCCCCCTTGCCGCGGGCGGCCCCGGCCCGGCTGCTGCCCCACTTCGCCTGCGCCGACACCGCCGCCGCCTGCGCCGAGGCCGTCCGGCTCGGCGGCCGCGTCCGCACCGGCCCGCACGACTCCCCGTACGGGCCGCTCGCCGTGCTCCGCGACGACCAGGGCGCGGTCTTCGCCCTCTGTGAACCGGTGCCCGGAACGCCGGTGCCCGGAACAGGGGACGAGCCCGCGTCCGAGCCGGTGTCCGAGCCGGTGCGTGAGCCGGTGTGTGAGTCGCCACAGCAGGACCCGGAACGCGCCTGAATCGCCCCGCATCCTCCCGTGACACCCCGATGTGCCCCCTGGTTCGCAACCGGCGCCCCGGACAGGAAGAATCAGGGTGCGTGCCGCCGTAGCGCTTCGGTGGTGAGACGCTGGCGGGGGCCGGTGAGTGCGCAGGCCCCGTACGGGGAGGTGGGCAGGCAAGTGGTGGATCAGCTGACGCAGCACGATCCGAGGCGGATCGGTCCGTTCGAGGTCCTGGGACGGCTCGGCGCGGGCGGCATGGGCCTGGTCTATCTGGCCCGCTCGGCCTCGGGCCGGCGCGTGGCGATCAAGACGGTGCGCACGGAGCTCGCCGAGGACCAGCTGTTCCGGGTGCGCTTCACGCGCGAGGTCGAGGCGGCCCGGGCGGTGTCCGGCTTCTACACGGCCGCCGTCGTCGACGCCGACCCGCGCGCGGCCGTGCCGTGGCTCGCCACCGCCTACGTCCCGGCGCCCTCCCTCGAGGAAATAGTGAACGAGTGCGGGCCCCTCCCGGCCCAGGCGGTGCGCTGGCTCGCCGCCGGTGTCGCCGAGGCGCTGCAGTCCATCCACGGCGCGGGCCTCGTCCACCGCGACCTCAAGCCGTCGAACGTGCTGGTCGTCGAGGACGGCCCGCGCGTGATCGACTTCGGCATCGCCTCCGGTGTCTCCAACACCCGGCTCACGATGACCAACGTGGCCGTCGGCACCCCCGCCTACATGTCGCCCGAGCAGGCGAAGGACTCGCGCAGCGTCACCGGCGCCTCCGACGTCTTCTCCCTCGGCTCCACCCTCGTCTTCGCGGCGACCGGCCACGCCCCCTTCCACGGCGCCAACCCGGTCGAGACCGTGTTCATGCTGCTGCGCGAGGGCCCCGACCTGGAGGGGCTGCCCGACGAGCTCCGCCCGCTCATCGATTCCTGTATGCAGATGGACGCGACGCTGCGTCCCTCGCCCGCCGACCTCCAGGCCCAGCTCGCCCCGCACCTCTTCGGCTCCGGCAGCGACGACTCCGGCACCGCCTCCGCCTGGCTGCCGGAACGCTCCGTCGCGCTCATCGAGACCCGCCGCGGCGGCCGCCCCGTCATCAAGCGCCCCACCGGCCGCACCCCCGGCCACGGCTCCGGCATGCCCGTGATGCCGCCGCAGCCGCCCGCCCCGCCGTCCACCGACGGCTGGCGGCCGAACCCGTCCGCGTCCCCGGTCGCCGCCGGATCCGCGGGCCGCACCGCCGACGGGCCCGTGCACCTGGCCGGCGCGCAGGTGCCGATCGGCCCCGGACCCCGGGTCGCGGACGCGCGCGCCGCCGCCGTGAAGGCGCCGCCCGCCGAGCACGGCCTCGCCGCGTCCTGGTCGCGCGGCTCCCGCCCCGCGGGCCTGACGGTGAACGGGACGGACCCCGCCGCGCCCGCCCCGGTGGCCCCCGAGGCCCCGGCCGGCTGGCGCCCCTGGCGTTTCCGCATGTCGAACGATGTGTGGGGCACGCCCAAGGTCGCCGGCGACCTCGTCTACGTCACCTCCTTCGAGGTCCACGCCCTGGACGTGGCCACCGGACGGCGCCGCTTCAAGACCCGCGACGTCGCCTGGGCCATGGCCGTCGCCGACGGCCGCATCCACGCCTCCGACGGCCCCACCCTGTGGGCGCTCGACGCCCGCGAGGGCGCCGAACTGTGGCGCCGCCAGACCGACGCCTGGGTCTACGCCCTCGCCGCCGACCGCGGCACCGTCGTCACCGCCACCCGCGGCGGCGGCGTCCAGGCCCGCGAGGCCGCCAACGGCGACCTGCTGTGGGACATCTCCGGCTGCCAGACCGACTTCGAGGCCCCCGAGGCCGGGCCCGTCATCCACGACGGCACCGTCTACGTGTGGCAGGGCGCCCGGCTGCGCGCCCTGGAGGCCCGCACCGGCGAGGAGCGCTGGTCGTACCCGATCGGCGACGCGGCCTCCTGCGGCGGCGTCCCCGTCCGTGTCACCCCCGCCGACGACGGCTACGTCTACGTGTCGGCCGGCACCCGCGTCATCGCCGTCGAGACCGGCTCCGGCCACGTCCGCTGGCACTTCGAGGCGCCCGCCGTCTTCCTGTGCCCGCCCGCGTACGTGCCCGGCCCGGCCGTCACCGGCGGCGGCGTCTACCTCGTCGACCACCTCGGCACCGTCTACGCCCTCGACGCGACCGACGGCCGCGACCGCTGGCGCATCGCCACCGAGCCGCGCCCCGGCTCCGTCGACCCGGTGCTCGTCTCGCACGGGCACGTCCACGTCGGCTCCGGCCAGGGCCTCTACACGCTGGACGCGGTCACCGGCACCCCGAAGTGGCGCTTCCAGGCCGGCGGCGAGATCGTCGGCTCCCCGGTCGTCGCCGACGGCCGCATCCACTTCGGCTCCACCGACCACCTGCTGTACACGCTGAAGGCCGACGACGGCCGGCTGCGCTGGAAGCTCGCCACCGGCGGCGAGATCACCGGCACGCCCGTCGTCACGGACGGCGTCGTGTACGCGTGCAGCAAGGACCGCTGCGTGTACGCGCTGGACGCGGAGAAGGGCACGGGCACCAGCCGCTGACGGTTTCGCCCGCCGGGCCCGGTAGTAGGGTGCCCGGCGTGATGAAACGGGGAGTCAAACTCACAGCGCTCGCGGTCCTGGTGGTCATGGCCTTGACAGGTTTCTCGACCGGTCGGGGACGCGGCGGCAGCCACAAGTCCAGCGGCGGGAGCGGGGGCGGCGGCTGCAGCAGCTCCAGCCAGAGCCACGACAGTTCGTCGTCGTCCCGGTACGACCACGACGATGACGACGACTCCTACGGCAGCGGCTCGTCGGGTTCGTCGTCCGGCGGCTACACGCGCCGCCCCGACTACGGGTCCACGCCGACGGCCACGTCCACGGGCGGCACGTCCCGGCTGCGCGACGGCCAGGCCACGCTGATCCGGTGCGCCGACGCGAAGACGCCGTACGCGCTGGTCCGCGTCAGCAACCCGAACGGCAGGACCGCCGACTTCCGCGCGCGCGTCGAGTTCGACGACGCGGGCGGCATCGAGATCACCCGGCACTTCGCGGATGTGGAGGTCCCGGCTCGGGGGACCGCGACCGTGAAGGTGAAGGTCGGCGGCGAAGGGCTCGCCGCCGGGGTGCACGACTGCGTGCTCGAACCCGAGGCCGATGTCCTGAGCTAGAGCCCTTCTCAGCGCACCCGGAACCCGCCGCCCGCCCCGCGGGACGCGAACAGTTCGGCCTGCCGGCCGGGCGGCAGGTTGCCGAGGGCGATCAGGTGCGGGGCCTGCGCGAAGGCGTGGCCGCGGGCCGCCTCGGTCGCCGCCCACACCGCCCGCACCGTCCCCTGCACCGCCTCCGTCGGCTGCCCGGCGATGACCTCCGCGCAGCGGGTCGCCGCCGCAACCGCGCCGCCCGCCTCGGTCACCTCGCTGACCAGGCCGTTCTCGTACGCCCTGCGGGCCGAGAGCCGCTCCGCCGAACCCATGAGGGCGAGCCGGGCCGCCTCGCCGGGCGGCATCCGCTGCGCCAGGTGCATCGCCTCGTACGCGCTGACCATGCCGTACGTGGTGTGCGGGTCGAAGAACGTCGCGTGCTCGTCGGCGATCACGAAGTCGGCCTCGCCGAGCAGGTAGAACGCCCCGCCGCAGGCCATCCCGCCGACCGCCGCGATCACCGGCTTCCACAGGTCGTTGGCCTTCGGTCCGATCGTGAGCAGCGGGTCGTCCATCGCGTACGGGGAGGAGGGCTGCGGCACGTCGACGTCGCGGTCGATGCCGGTGCAGAACGCCTTGTCGCCGGCGCCGGTCAGGACGACGGCCCGGACGCCGTCGTCGAAGCGGAAGCCGCGCCAGGCCGCCCGCAGCGCGTCGGCGAGCGCGGTGTCGATGGCGTTGTGGCGCTGCGGGCGGTCGAGGGTGACGACCGCGACGCCGGTCTCCTTGTCGGTCTCGACACGCAGGGGGGCGGGCGCGGTCACGGGCGCTCCAGGGTCCAGCGGGGCACGACCACGCCTTCCACCTCGGCGAACACGGCCTGCACCTTGGCGCCGATGCGGATCTTCGCCGGGTCGACCGAGTCGAGCGGGGCGTCGGCGCGGGTGACCAGGTTGCCGACCAGGCGGATGCGGGGGGCGTCGGCGAGCTCGACGACGATCGCGTTGTAGGGGGCCTGGGCCGCGTAGGCGGGGAGCAGCGGGGGGTGCGGGACGACATACGACCAGATGCGGCCCCGGCCGCTCATCTTCCGCCACTCGGAGTCGAAGGACTGGCAGTGGGGGCAGCAGGGGCGGGGCGGGAAGCGGAGTTCGCCGCAGGCGGGGGCGGCGCAGGCCTGGATGCGGAGTTCGCCCTGGGCGGCGTACTCCCAGAAGGGGGCGCCGTCGTCGTCGGTGACGGGGGTGAGGAGAGCGTCTGCCATGTGTCGGTCCTCTTTCGGGAGCGGCTTCGTCGTGGCTGGTCGCGCGGCTGTCCGCTACGGGGCCCGGAGCAGCAGGGCCGAGGTCGGGACGCCCTCGCCCGCGGTGACGAGGCAGGAGGCGGCGTTCGGGACCTGGGCCGTGCTCGTGCCGCGGAGCTGTTTGACGCCCTCGTTGATGAGGTTGAAGCCGTGGACGTACGCCTCCGAGAGGCCGCCGCCGCCCGTGTTGATGGGGAGCCGGCCGCCGATCTCCAGGGCGCCGCCCTCGGTGAACGCCGCGCCCTCGCCGCGCCCGCAGAACCCGTACCCCTCGAGGGAGAGCGGGATGAGGGGGGTGAACGCGTCGTAGATCTGGGCGACGTCGACGTCCTCGGGGGTGAGGTCGGAGTTCTTCCAGAGGTGGCGGGCCGCGGTCCAGGCGGGGCCGGTGAGCGGGTCGTCGTTCCAGTAGTTGACCATGCCGTGGTGCTGGGCGGGCAGGCCCTGCGCGGCGGAGTGGACGTAGACGGGCTTCCGCCGGCAGTCGCGGGCCCGTTCGGCGGAGACGATGACGCAGGCGAGCGCGCCGTCGGTCTCCAGGCAGTTGTCGAAGAGGCAGAGCGGCTCGCTGATCCAGCGGGAGTTCATGTACATCTCCCGGGTCATCGGGCGCTCGTACATGATCGCGTCCGGGTTCTGGTTGGCCCGGTTGCGGCAGGCGAGGGCCACGTTGAAGAGGTGGTCGCGGGTGGCCCCGTACTCGTGCATGTAGCGGCGCGCGAGCATGCCGATCTCGTCGGCCGGGCGCAGCAGCCCGAAGGGGCGGGTCCACTGGGCCGGGGTCGGCAGTTGCACCGCGGTGTTCTTCCAGGGGCGCGGCCCCGAGCCCCGCTTGCGCGAGCGCCAGGCGACCCCGACGCTCGCCTGTCCCGTCGCGACCGCGGCGGCCAGATGCGCGACGGTCGCGCACGAACCGCCGCCGCCGTAGCCGACCTTGGAGAAGAAGGTGACGTCACCGGCGCCGATGGCCTTGGCCACCTCCACCTCGTCCGTCTCCTCCATCGTGTACGAGGCGAACCCGTCGACCTCCGACGGCGCGATGCCCGCGTCGTCGAGCGCGGCCAGGATCGCCCGGCACGCCAACGTCCTCTCGGACTCCGGGAGTTGTTTCGCGAAGGCCGTCTGGCCTATGCCGACGATGGCTGTCGCGTCCTTCAGTCCCGCCATGGGCACCCCCACCTGGAACGGCCCGGTCCACCGTGATCCGGTGGCTCCGTCTGCTGACAGCGCGTCAGGCTACAGCTAATCTGACGGATAGTCAGCTACGGCGTTACGGCGTGATGGGAGGTCGTTCGATGCGTACGGACCGTACGGAGGGCGAGTGGGGCACGATCCCCGAACTCGTGTGGGACGCGGCCGCACGGTACGCCGCGCACGAGGCCGTCGTCGAGGGCCGCACCCGGATCACCTTCGCCGAGCTCGGCGAACGGGTCGAACGGGCCGCCGCCGCCTGCCTCGCCGCGGGCGTGCACCCCGGCGACCGCGTCGCGATCTGGGCGCCGAACACCCTCGACTGGATCGTCTCCGCGCTCGGCGCCGTCACCTCCGGCGCCGTCCTCGTCCCCCTCAACACCCGCTTCAAGGGCGCCGAGGCCGCCGACGTCCTGGCCCGCTGCCGCGCCCGACTCCTCTTCGTCACCGGCACCTTCCTCGGCACCTCCTACGTCGCCTCGCTGCGCCGCGCCCAGGAGAACGGGGCCGCGCTGCCCGACCTGGAACGGGTCGTCGTCCTCGGCGACACCGCGCCGGACGCGCCCGGCTTCGGCACCTGGAAGGAGTTCCTCGCCGGGGGAGACGCCGTCACGGGGGAGCAGGTGCGCGAGCACGCCGCGGCGATCCCCGCCTCCGCCCCCTCCGACATCATCTTCACCTCGGGCACCACCGGCCGCCCCAAGGGCGCCGTCATCACCCACGCCCAGACCCTGCGCGGCTACGCGATCTGGTCCGACCTCGCCGGCCTGCGCGAAGGCGACCGCTACCTCATCGTCAACCCGTTCTTCCACACCTTCGGCTACAAGGCCGGCGTCATCGCCTGCCTCATGCGCGGCGCCACGATGGTCCCGCAGCCCGTCTTCAACGTGGACACGGCCCTCGCCAACATCGCCGCCGAACGCATCTCCGTCCTGCCCGGACCCCCCACCCTCCACCAGTCCCTCCTCGACCACCCGGCCCGCGACGCCCACGACCTGTCCGCCCTGCGCCTCGTCGTCACCGGCGCCGCCGTCGTCCCGCTGCAACTCGTCGAACGGCTGCGCGGCGAACTCGGCGTCGGCACGGTCCTCACGGCGTACGGCCTCTCGGAGGCCAGTGGCATCGTCTCCATGTGCCGGCGCGGGGACCCCGCCGAGCTCATCGCCGCGACGTCCGGCCGGGCGATACCCGGCACCGAGGTCCGGGTCGACGCGCCCGCACCCGGCGAACCCGGCGAAGTCCTCGTCCGCGGCTTCAACGTCATGCGCGGCTACTTCGAGGACCCGGGCGCCACCGCCGAGGCGATCACCGAGGACGGGTGGCTGCGCACAGGCGACGTCGGCGTGATGGACGCCGACGGCTACCTCCGCATCACCGACCGCATCAAGGACATGTTCATCGTCGGCGGCTTCAACGCGTACCCCGCCGAGATCGAGCAACTCCTCGGCCTGCACCCCGATGTGGCCGACGTCGCCGTCGTCGGCATCCCCGACGGCCGCCTCGGCGAGGTGGGCAAGGCGTACGTGGTCCGCCGCCCCGGCGCGGTCTCCACCGCCGACGACCTGATCGCCTGGTCCCGCCGCGAGATGGCCAACTACAAGGTCCCGCGAGAGGTCACCTTCGTGACGGAACTTCCGCGGAACGCGAGCGGGAAGGTGGTGAAGGGGGCGCTGCGGTCCGGGGGCTGACAGGCGCCGTGGGGCTTGCCACCCGTCGCCGAGTGCCGCGCTGTCGTGGCTGATCGCGCCCCGCGGCGAAGCCGCTGATGACACAGCCCCGCACCCGCTGGCGGGGCGCATCCACCCCGGCGCTTCTGACCCTACGAGCGGGCCTGACACAGCGTCCCGCTGTCCAGGTCCACGATCACATCGGCCCGCGAACGCCCGGAGGCCACCCGCCGGGCATTCGCCTCGTCCGAGCGCAGCACCCACGCGCGGGCCGCGTCGGGTTCCTTGCCGAACTCGACGTGCCGCGCGATCAGCCGGCGCACCCGCGTCGCCTCGTCCACCGCCACCCACCACACCTCGTCGAGCAGCGGCCGCACCTCGTCCGGCCAGGGCGGCTCGTCGAGCAGCAGATAGTTTCCCTCCGTCACGACGAGCGGCACCTCGGGCGGCACGGGCAGCGCACCCGCGACCGGCTGCTCCAGGTCCCGCTCGAACGACGGCGCGTACACCGTCTCGCCCGCCCGCGGCTTCCGCAGCCGCGCCAGCAGCGCCGCGTACCCGTACGCGTCGAACGTGTCCGGCGCCCCCTTGCGCTCCGCGCGCCCCAGCCGGGCCAACTCCGCGTCGGCCAGATGGAACCCGTCCATCGGCACCAGCACCGCCGCCCCGCCCAGCGCCCCCACGACGGCCCCGGCCAGCGTCGACTTGCCCGCACCGGGCGGCCCGGCGATCCCGATGATCCGCCGGGCACCCGGCACGATCAACGCCTCGGCGCGGGCCGCGAGTTCCTCCACGTACGCGTGAGCCATCGGTCAGCGCGTGACGAACTGCGTCAGGATCGCCTGCACCTCATAGATGTCGACCCCCTTGGTGAAGGTCTTCTCGATCGGCGCCGCGGTCCCCGACACCCAGATCTTCAGCTCCGCGTCCAGATCGAAATGCCCCGCCGTCTCCACGGAGAAGTGCGTGATGCTCCGGTACGGCAGCGAGTGGTACTCGACCTTCTTCCCGGTCATCCCCTGCTTGTCGATCATGATCATGCGCCGGTCCGTGAGCAGAATGGCGTCCCGGACCAACTGATACGCCCCATAGACCTGCTCCCCCTGCCCGAGCAACCGCGCGTACTCGTGCGCGGCTTTGCCCGGATCGATGGTGTGAGCGTTCCCGAACAGCGCCATGAAGGCCCCCGTGTGTCGTCCCGTGCCGTCTCGTTCTCCGGTCCTTCGGAGAACGGGTGAGGCCGTGGGCGAGTTCCCCGGAGACCCGGCCCCGCCCCCTGTCAGCGTCACCAGGACACGGCGTCGTCCAGGGACTGCTGCCAGTACGTCACCTTGAGGGAGTCGTCCACGTAGACGCCCTTTGGGGGGACGGGCGGGGTGGCGCCCGCGGTCAGGCCCTCGCCCGAGCGGGACTGGAAGTAGACCGTCAGGGACTTCGCCGTGTAGCCGTTCGCGCCGCTGCCGTCGGCCGCCGAGAGGTTCACCGAGGAGTAGCCGGACTCGCCCGGCGACAGCGTCACGACCGCCTGCGGCTTCGAGTCGGCGATCACCGGCGGGACGGACTGCGCCTCGCCGAACCTCACCGACGGGTAGCCGTAGAGGAAGCAGGGGCGCGTGCCGGTGTTGGTGACCGTGAGGAGCATGTGGTTCACGGGTCGGGTGAGCGGGGCCGCGACCGTCTTGGTGTTCGAGCCGTCGCAGGTGACCGGATGGGTCGAGGCCGTGCTGCCGCCGGTTTCCTTGCCGGATCCCCCGTCCGCCTTCCCGTCGGCGGCGGACGGCGTCTTCTCGCCCTTCGCCACGCCGTTGCCAGAGGCCGGTGCGCCGGACGCCGGCGCGCCCGACGGAGCGGTGGCCGCCGGCTTCGCGTCGCCCGTCGAGGACGACGCCCCCGCCGTCCCCTCGTCCTCGACGCCCGAACCGTCGTCGCACGCGGTCAGTGACAGCGCGGCCAGAGCGACGGTCGCGGCGGAGAGGAACAGGCGGGTGCGGGCGGTGCGGGTGCTGGTCATGTCGGTCGAGCCCCTTCGGCTTCCGGTGCGGGGTGGTGCTTGGATGAGAGGAGCCTGCGCGGTGATCCGTCCCAACCGCCACGCCCGCCGGGCAGTTGGGGACACTGGAACGCCGATACGGGCTCTGACCAGGCAGAACGCGTGTCCCCTGGAACGGCGGAACGGGACACGGGGGGATGGAGGAACAGGTGTCAGGGGGAACAGGGGACGGGTTCGCGGAGCTGTTGCGCGCGCTCAAGGACCGCTCCGGACTCAGCTACGGCACGCTCGCGAAGCGGCTGCACATGAGCACGTCCACGCTTCACAGGTACTGCAACGGCACGGCCGTGCCGACCGACTACGCGCCCGTCGAACGGCTCGCCCGCGTGTGCCGCGCGACCCCCGAGGAACTGGTCGAACTCCATCGCCGGTGGATCCTCGCCGACGCCAACCGGGGGAGCAGCCGGAAGCCCTCCCCGGCACCAGAACCAGTCCCAGAACCAGCCCCAGAACCAGTCCCAGAACCAGTCCCAGAACCAGTCCCAGCGCCAGCGCCAGCGCCAGATACAACCCAAGCTCCGGACCCGGCCCCCGACGCACCCCGCCCCCGCCGCCGCACCGCCCTGATCGCCGTCCTCGCCGTCGCCGCCGTCCTCGGCACCACGGTCCTCGGCGTCAGCCTCTTCCGAGGAGACGACGGGGACGACTCCGACCGGCAGCGGGCGGCCGGCACCCAGCAGTCCTCCGCCCCCGGCGCCTCCACCTCCGTATCCGCCTCACCGTCCGCCACCGACAAGCGCGAGAGCGCCAAGGAGAAGGACGACGGAGGCAAGGACAAGGGCGGGAAGGAGGAAGGCCGGAAGGGTGCCGACAAGGGCGGCGCCGCGGAGACCGGTCCGGAGGCGGGATCAGGCGGGCACGCCACCGGCACCCCGTTCACCGTCGGCACCCGCGCCTACGTCTACGACCAGCCCTGCAGTCAGCACTTCCTCGTCGACAGCGAGCCCGCCCAGGTCGGCCCGCCCGCGAACGAGGAGACCGCGGCCAAGTGGGCCTCCGTCTACGGCGCCGTCTCCGGCGGCGAACAGCGCGTCGCGCTCACTCTCCAGGGCACCGGCGACGACACCGTCGTACTCGAGGCGCTCCACGTCACGATCGCCGGGAAGTCCGCCCCGCTCGCCTGGAACGACTACGCGATGGGCGTGGGCTGCGGCGGCGGCGTCGACACCAAGTCCTTCGACGTCCCCCTCGACGCCGGCAGCCCCACCGTCAGCGGCATCAACGGCCAGCGCGACTTCCCGTACAAGGTCAGCGAGTCCGACCCCGAGGTCTTCTACATCACCGCGCACACCAAGGCCCACGACGTGCGCTGGTACCTCACCCTCGACTGGTCCAGCGGCTCACGCCACGGCACCGTCCGCGTCGACGACCACGGCACCCCGTTCCGCACCAGCGCCAACGAAGGCCGCCCAGGGTTCGACTATCCCCTGGGCGGCAGCGACTGGATCGAACGCGTCGAACAGCAGTGAAGTGATCAGTGAAGCGATCAGTGAAGTGACAGAGAACCGAGGTCAGAGCTTCTCGGGCGTCCGGATGCCCAGCAGGGCCATGCCCTGGTGGAGAGTGCGGGCCGTCAGCTCGCACAGGAACAGACGGTTCTCCACGACCTCCTGCGCCGGGCGCGGCCGGACCACCGGGCACTGGTCGTAGAACGTCGTGTACAGCGACGCCAGCTGGTACAGGTACGCGGCCAGCTTGTGCGGCGCGTACTCGGCGGCGGCCTCGAAGACCGTGTCGCCGAACGCGTCCAGGTGCAGACCCAGCGCCCGCTCCGCCGGCTCCAGCGCCAGCTCCGGGTGCGCGACCGGGGCGTCCGAGGCGTCGGCGCGGCGCAGGATCGACTTGATCCGCGCGTACGCGTACTGCAGGTACACGGACGTGTCGCCGTTCAGCGACACCATCTGGTCCAGGTCGAACTTGTAGTCCCGGCTCGGCGACGTCGACAGGTCGGCGTACTTCACCGCGCCGATGCCCACGTACCGGCCGTTCTCCACGATCTCCTGCTCGGTCAGGCCCACCTTCTCGGCCTTCTCCCGCACGACCGCCGTGGCCCGCTCCGCCGCCTCGTCGAGCAGGTCCTCCAGCTTGACCGTCTCGCCCTCACGCGTCTTGAACGGCTTGCCGTCCGCGCCGAGCACCGTGCCGTAGCCCATGTTGTGGGCCGTCACGTCGTCGCTCAGCCAGCCCGCGCGCCGCGCCGTCTCGAAGACCATCTTGAAGTGCAGCGACTGCCGCACGTCCACGACGTAGATCAGCTCGGTCGCGTGCAGGTTCTGGACACGGTCACGGATCGCCGTCAGGTCGGAGGCCGCGTAGCCGAAGCCACCGTCCGCCTTCTGCACGATCAGCGGGACCGGCTTGTCGTCCTTGCCCTTGATGTCGTCGAAGAACACGACGAGCGCGCCCTCGGAGCGGACGGCGACACCCATCTCCTCCAGGAGGCGGGCCGTCTCCGGCATGCCCTCGTTGTACGCCGACTCGCCGACGATCTCCTCGTCGCGGATCTCCATGTCGAGCTTCTCGAAGACCGAGTAGAAGTAGACCTTCGACTCGTCGACGAAACGCTGCCACAGGTCGAGCGTCTCCTTGTCGCCGGACTGGAGCGCCACGACCCGCTTACGGGCCCGCTCCTTGAAGTCCTCGTCCGCGTCGAACACGGCACGCGACGCCTTGTACACCCGGTTCAGGTTCGACATGGCCTGCTCGCCGTCCGTGTCGGTCTCCGCGGACAGCTGGTCCGGGTTCTCGATCAGGTACTGGATGAGCATGCCGAACTGGGTGCCCCAGTCGCCGATGTGGTGCCGGCCGATCGTCTTCTCGCCCGTGAAGTCGAGCATGCCGCGCAGCGCGTCACCGATGACCGCCGACCGCAGGTGACCGACGTGCATCTCCTTCGCCACGTTCGGCTGCGCGTAGTCGACGACCGTGACGCCCGGGTTCTCCTTCAGCGGCACGCCCAGCCGGTCGCCGTCCGCGGCGCGCGCGGCCAGCGTCTCGGTGATCGCCTTGTCGGTGACCGTCACGTTCAGGAAGCCGGGGCCCGACACCTCGATGTCGGCGAGCAGGTCACCGGTCGTGATCCGCTCCACCACCTGCGCGGCCAGCTCCCGCGGGTTCGCCTTCGCCTTCTTGGCGAGCGCCAGGATCCCGTTGGCCTGGTAGTCGGCCCGGTCGCTTCGTCGCAGCAGCGGGTCGGCGCCGCCGGCCTCCGGCAGGGCGGAGGACAGGGCGTCGGCGAGGCGTGCGTTGACGTTGGCGGTGATGGACGTGACCGGGGCCATGGGTATGGGCTGCCGTTCTGGTCGGGGCTGGTTTTCGTTAGTCCCGCTCAGTATCCCACGGGGCGGCAACGGGGTTTTTCCGCAGATCGCCCCGCGCGGGGCGACAACGGGTTTCCCCCCAGCCCCGGGTAACTGGGAGAATGGTCCCGGCAGAACCCACCCGCTCCACCCGCATCGCAGAGAAGGACGACCGAACCGTGGCCCAGAGCACAGGCGCGGACACCCAGGACTGGGTGTCCCGTTACGCGGACGATGTCATCGCCGAGTCCGAGCGCCGCGCCCCGGGCAAACCGGTCGTCGTGGCCTCCGGCCTCTCCCCGTCCGGCCCGATCCACCTCGGCAACCTCCGCGAGGTCATGACCCCGCACCTGGTCGCCGACGAGATCCGCCGCCGCGGGTACACGGTGCGGCACCTGATCTCCTGGGACGACTACGACCGCTACCGCAAGGTTCCGAACGGCGTCCCCGGCACCGACGCGTCCTGGGCCGAGCACATCGGCAAGCCGCTCACCGCGGTCCCGGCCCCGGCCGGCTCCGCGTACGCGAGCTGGGCGGAGCACTTCAAGGCCGCCATGGTCCAGGCCCTGGCCGACCTCGGCGTCGAGTTCGACGGCATCAGCCAGACCGAGCAGTACACGTCCGGCACCTACCGCGAGCAGATCCTGCACGCGATGAAGCACCGCGGCGACATCGACGCCATCCTCGACCAGTACCGGACGAAGAAGGACCCGCAGAAGGACCCGCAGAAGGCCCCGAAGCAGCAGGGCCAGAAGCAGCAGCAGGGCCAGAAGCCGGTCGACGAGGCCGAGCTCGAGGCCGCCGAAGGCTCCGGCGCCGCGTCCGAGGACGACGGCAGCGGCGGCACCGGCGGCTACTACCCGTACAAGCCGTTCTGCGGCGAGTGCGGCAAGGACCTCACCACCGTCACGTCCTACGACGACGACACCACCGAGCTGTCCTACACCTGCACCCTCGACGGCTACACCGAGACCGTCCGCCTGTCCGAGTTCAACCGCGGCAAGCTGGTCTGGAAGGTCGACTGGCCCATGCGCTGGGCCTACGAGGGCGTCATCTTCGAGCCCTCCGGCGTCGACCACTCCTCGCCCGGCTCCTCCTTCCAGGTCGGCGGCCAGATCGTCGACCGGATCTTCGGCGGCAAGCAGCCCATCGGCCCCATGTACGCCTTCGTCGGCATCAGCGGCATGGCCAAGATGTCCTCCAGCAAGGGCGGCGTCCCCACCCCCTCGGACGCCCTCGAGATCATGGAGCCGCAGATCCTGCGCTGGCTCTACGCCCGCCGCCGCCCCAACCAGTCGTTCAAGATCGCCTTCGACCAGGAGATCCAGCGGCTCTACGACGAGTGGGACAAGCTCACCGCCAAGGTCGCCGACGGCACCGTCCTACCCGCCGACGCCGCCGCCTACAGCCGCGCCGTCGGCACCGCCGCCGGCGAGCTGCCCCGCACCGAGCGCCCCCTCGCCTACCGCACCCTCGCGGCCGCCGCCGACGTCACCGCCGGCGACGAGGAGCAGATCCTGCGCATCCTCTCCGAGCTCGACCCGGAGAACCCCGTCACCGACCTCGCCCCCGTCCGGCCCCGGCTGAACAAGGCAGAGGCCTGGATCAGCAAGTACGTCCCCGCCGAGTCCCGCACCATCGTGCGCACCGAGCCCGACACCGAGGCCCTCGCCGGCCTCGACGATGCCTCCCGCGCCTCGATCGCCCTGCTCCTCGACGGCCTCGACGAGCACTGGTCCCTCGACGGACTCACCCACCTCGTCTACGGCGTCCCCAAGGTCCAGGCCGGCTACCCCGCCGACGCCACCGCCAAGGAACTCCCGGCCAAGATCAAGACTGCCCAGCGCACCTTCTTCGCGCTGCTCTACCACCTGCTCGTCGGCCGCGACACCGGCCCGCGCCTGCCCACGCTCCTCCTCGCCGTCGGCGCGGACCGCGTGCGCAAGCTGCTCGCCGCGTAACGCTCCGCGTACAACGGGAAGGGGCGGCACCGGAAACCTCCGGTGCCGCCCCTTCGCCGTACCCGCGCCGCCGACTAGGCGATGTGGTCGTCCACCATCTCCGCGTTCAGACGCTGACTGAACAGCTCGTGATAGCGCTCGAGATCACGCCGCTCCAGCTGCGCCGGGTACGTGGCCTCGACGTTCGCCAGGAACGCGGGGAGGGACGGCATGCCCTCGCCCTCTATCGAGTACCGGAACACCTGGTACAGGTCCTCGTCCGACACCGCCGTGGCAGCCTCGGCCTGAACCTGCGGGGCGCCGTCGCCCAGCGGACGCGTACCGCCCGCACCGTCCGGCACCGGGAACTCCTGCTGAACCACCAACTCCGGCTCCGGCACCGGCTCCGGCTCCGCCGCACGCGGACGCGGCACGGGCACTGGCACTGGCACCGGAATCTGCTGAGGCTGCTCCTCGTACCAGTCCTGGTGCTCCTCCTCCGGCACGAACGTCGGCGGCTCGAAACCCGGGTCGTACCCGCCGTGGTACTCCACCTGACGCTGCTGCGCGAACCACTGGCTCGGTACCTCCCCCGCCACCTCACCGGCCTGCGCCTGAGCCTGGGAGTGCTGGGAGTGCGCCTGCGCCTGGGCCTGAACAGGAACCTGACCCTGAACCTGACCCTGACCCGCCGGCAATTGCTGCCGCTGCGGACCCGCCGCCACCGGCAACACCGGAACCGGCAACTCCTCGATCCCCGCCGCGGCAAGCCCCGCCGGAGCCGTCTCCGCCAACGGCACCCCGTACCGCGCCAGCCTCAGCGGCATCAACGACTCCACCGGAGCCTTACGGCGCCACGCCCGCCCGAACCGCGACCGCAGCCGCGCCTGATACACCAGCCGCTCCTGCTCCAGCTTGATCACCTGCTCGTACGAACGCAGCTCCCACAGCTTCATCCGCCGCCACAGCAGAAACGTCGGCAACGGCGACAACAGCCACCGCGTGATCCGCACGCCCTCCATGTGCTTGTCCGCCGTGATGTCCGCGATCCGCCCGATCGCGTGCCGAGCCGCCTCGACCGCCACCACGAACAGCACCGGAATCACCGCGTGCATCCCGACACCCAACGGATCCGGCCACGCCGCAGCACCGTTGAACGCGATCGTCGCCGCCGTCAGCAGCCACGCCGTCTGCCGCAGCATCGGAAACGGAATCCGGATCCACGTCAACAGCAGATCCATCGCGAGCAGCACACAGATACCCGCGTCGATACCGATCGGAAAGACGTACGAGAAGTTCCCGAAGCCCTTCTTGATGGCCAGCTCGCGCACGGCCGCGTACGAACCGGCGAAACCGATCCCCGCGATGACCACCGCACCGGCGACCACCACTCCCACGAGTATCCGGTGCGTCCGTGTCAGCTTCAGTGGCCCGGCCACTCCAGCTCCCCTCCCAGTTGGGCATGTTGCGGCCAACAGACTGGCACATGCCTTCCGGCCACCGCGGGCCGGTACGCCGGGAGCCCGGCACCCAAAAGGGGCCGGGCTCCTCAAATCCGTTGAAGCGAGAGCTAGTTCTTGCTCGACGCCTTGTCATCGGGCGACTTCGAAGAATCCTTCGACGCCCCCTTCGACGCATCCTTCGACGGAGACGCACTCGCCGACGCGTCACCCGCACCGGAACCCGCCTCGCCCGACTTCTCGACCGCGGCCACGGCCTCCTTCGCCGCCTTCTCCGCGTCCTTCGACAGCTCACCCGCGTCCGGCGTCGCGTCGCCCGCCAGACCCGAACCGTTGAAGTCCACCGTCACCACGACGTTGGCCACCCGCGTCACGACCGTCTGCTGCTTCGACGTGACGTCCTTCTTCTTGTCCTTGTACGCCCGGTCGTAACGCACCAGCGTCGCCTCGTCGCCCGTGCCCGACACGGCGGACGTCTTCACGTCCTTCGCACCGTCGGTCGCCTGCGCGTCCTTCACCTGCTTCGCGAAGTAGTCCGCCGCCAGCTCCGCACCACTGCCCCGGTTCACATCCGAGTCGAACCGGACCAACGAGACATTCAGCCAGCGGTACTGCGAACCCTTCACACCGTTGTTGTCCAGGCTCGACCACGAACAGCTCGCCCGAGCCGTCTCGTCGTCCGACGAACCCGCCTTGCTGTTCCCCTTCGGGACCAGATCGTCCAGCGTCTTCTTCGACAACGCCGCACACGCCTGCGGCAGCGTCGCGAACTTCGCCGGCTCCACCTTCTTCTTCGCCGCTCCCTGAGCGGCCGAGGCGGACGCCTTCGCCCCCGAGCCCTTCTTCGCCCCCTCGTCGGAGCCCGAGCCGGAGTCGGACGAACAGCCGGCTACGACGAGAACCGCCGGCACGGCGGCCGCGCAGACGAGAATGCGGGTGAGTCGCTTGGTCGGACGGTGCATGGTTCCTTCACCAGGTCGCTGACAGGGCCACGGCCCCGACTCCGCGGCAGCACACACGCACCACCCCGAACCCGGGTCCGAGCAGCCACCGTACGCCGAAGCCGCCCCGCCCGCCGAGCCTCACCGAACGCCGGACACCCGCCCCCACCCGTGCTACTCCCCGAACTTCCCCACCAGCTTCTGCGCCAGCTCACGCGCTGTGTCCTGCATTTCCTTGCTGTCCGGCACCTCACCCGACAACGCCGACTGCGCCTCGTACTCGACCGTCACCAACGCGTTCGACGTGCGGAACACCACAGTCACCGTCCGCCGCTGCGCCGCCTCCGGACCCGCCAGAACGTCGTTCAGGAACGCCTCGTCCCCCAGATCCCCGAGCAGCCGCGGCCCCAGCTCGGCCTCGTCCGCGGACGGCGCCCCCGACGAGGCGTCAGCGCCCCCCTTCTCCTTCTTCTCCTTGGAGGGGGACTCAGAAGCGGAGGCAGAAGCACTCTTGGAGGAACCAGGGGAATCAGGTGAGGCCGTATCCGAGCTCGCCGAACCCTCGGGGGACTCCGTCGGCGTCACCTCGAGACCGGCCCGCCCCGCCTTCGCCACGTACACACCCTCGGCCCGCGCGTCGTCACTGACCCGCGCGTCGTAGGACACCACCCGCTCGAAGTCCAGCGTCAGCCGGTGCACCCCGCCCTCGGCCGAGTCGTCCTTCCAACTGCACCCCACGCGCCGGTCCGTGTCGTACGTCGCCGAAGCCGTCCCCTCGTACGCCTTCTCGCGCTGCCGCTGATCCGGAACCTCCGCGATACCCGGCAGCATCCCGTCCAGCGTCGCCCGCTCCGGCTGCGCGCACGGCTCGGGCAGCGTCCGGTACCGTCCCGGCTTCGCGGCCGACGCCGACGCGCTGACCTCACCCGGCTTCGAGTCGTCCGCGCCGTCACCCGAGTCCGGGCTCCCGGTGCACCCGGCGAGCAGCGCCGTCAGGAGCACGGCGACGCCGGGCACGTACGCGTAAGACTTCCGCTGCACCGTAGGGGCTCCTCGCTGGGCTAAATCGGTTGCCGCCCTGGTGCGGCCGATGACCACAATGTCTATCGCACGCACTGCCGTGGACGCCGGTCCGGCGACCGATTCGTCGACCTTGGCTCCGGTATTTGCGTTTTCAGACTTCAGGTCCGGTCAGGCCGGACGCAGGCCCGACATCGGGGGATTTCATGACGTACGTAGAGGTACCGGGGGCGAAGGTTCCCATCCGGATGTGGACCGACCCGACGTCGGTCGAGGACGCGGCGATGCAGCAGCTGCGCAACGTGGCGACCCTGCCCTGGATCAAGGGCCTGGCCGTCATGCCGGACGTCCACTACGGCAAGGGCGCGACGGTCGGCTCGGTGATCGCGATGCAGGGCGCGGTGTGCCCGGCGGCGGTCGGCGTCGACATCGGCTGCGGCATGAGCGCGGTCAAGACCTCCCTCACGGCCAACGACCTCCCCGGCGACCTCTCCCGCCTCCGCTCCAAGATCGAACAGGCGATCCCGGTGGGCCGCGGCATGCACGACGAGGCCGTCGACCCGACCCGCCTGCACGGCTTCTCGACGGCCCCGTGGGAGGACTTCTGGGGGCGGTTCGAAGGGGTCGCGGACGCGGTGAAGTTCCGGGAGGGACGGGCCACCAAGCAAATGGGAACGCTCGGCTCCGGAAATCACTTCATCGAGTTCTGCCTCGATGAGACGGGGTCCGTGTGGCTGATGCTGCACTCCGGTTCGCGGAACATCGGCAAGGAGCTGGCCGACCACCACATCGGCGTCGCCCAGAGCCTCCCGCACAACCAGAACCTGGTCGACCGTGACCTGGCCGTCTTCATTTCCGACACTCCGCAGATGGCGGCGTACCGGAACGACCTGTACTGGGCTCAGGAGTACGCGCGGTACAACCGCACCCTGATGATGAACCTTTTCAAGGACGTCATTCGGCGGGAGTTCAAGAAGGCAAAGGTTTCGTTCGCTCCTGAAATCAGCGCTCATCACAACTACGTCAGCGAGGAGCGCTACGACGGCATGGACCTGCTGGTCACCCGTAAGGGAGCGATCCGCGCAGGTTCCGGCGAGTACGGGATCATCCCGGGCTCCATGGGCACGGGTTCGTACATCGTGAAGGGCCTCGGCAACGCGGCGTCCTTCAACTCCGCGTCGCACGGCGCCGGTCGGAAGATGAGCCGGAACGCGGCGAAGAAGCGCTTCTCGACGCGGGACCTGGAGGAGCAGACACGCGGCGTGGAGTGCCGCAAGGACTCCGGCGTCGTGGACGAGATCCCCGGCGCGTACAAGCCGATCGAGCAGGTCATCGAGCAGCAGCGCGACCTGGTCGAGGTCGTGGCGAAGCTGAAGCAGGTCGTCTGCGTGAAGGGCTGAGCGCGAACACGAGAGGGGCCCGAGCCGTTCGACGGCTCGGGCCCCTCTGTCTGTCTAGGGGGCGTCGAGTTCGCCGCTGCGGAGGCGTTCGATCTGGTTGGTGCTGAAGGCGACCGTGCGTTTCATGTGGGCTGTGATCAGGGCCAGTTCGGTGTTCTCGAGGTCTTCGAAGAGGGCGGACCAGTCGGTGGCGAGGCGGTCCCAGACCGCGCCGAACTCTGCGGTTTTTTCGGGGACGAGGGTGACGAGGACGCGGCGGCGGTCGGTGGTGTCGCGTTCCCGGGTGACGTAGCCGGCCTTCTGGAGGCGGTCGACGAGGCGGGTCGCGGAGCCGGTGGTCAGGCCGGTGAGTTCGGCGATGCGGCCGGTGGTGACGGGGGCCTCTTCGAGGGTGAGGAGGTTGAGGCACTGCAGGTCGGTGGGGTGCAGGCCGATGTGGTCGGCGACGGCCTGGTTGAAGAGGGCGTAGGCGGCCATGTAGCGGCGCGACGTGGTGAAGAGCTCGTCGAGCAGGGCGGTGCGGGTGGGCTTGGACACGGGTTCAACGTAGCGGCGTCAGAAGGTGTAGGTGTCGCCGGTGTCCAGGACGAGGAGGCGGTGGTGGTCGTTGTCGGGGTTGTGGTCGGTGGGGCCGCCGGTGAAGACGGTGTCGACGGTGAGGGTGAGTTCGCTGGGGGTGCCGGCGAGGCGGAGGTCGAGGGTGAGGGGGGTGCCGGTGGTGTCGGCGGGGAGGGGGCCGGTGCGGCAGGAGATGGCGCGGGGGCCGGTGCGCAGGCAGGCGGTGGGGAGGGTCTGGGTGTCGGCGAGTGGGGTGCTCCAGGTGAGGCGGACGGTGGCGTCGGGGATGTCGGTGGGGCCGTGGTTCTGCGGGGTGAGGTGGAGGGTGGTGCGGCCGGGGGTGAGGGTGGCGGTGCCGTGGTGGGCGAGGTCGGCCTCGGGTTGGTTGCCGTCGGCGACGGCGGCGTGAGGGGTGGCGGTGAGGAGGAGGGCGGCTGTCGTGAGTGCTGTGGTGGTGGTGCGTCTCGGTCTCATGGGGGCGGTGTTCCACCTGGGGCTGGGGGTGATGCGCGGGGCGTGGGGGTGTGACTCGCACGTGGGACGCTGAGGGCATGGTCGTCGCCCGTTCTGTCGTGCTGTTCGTGCTGGCCGCGTTGTTCGAGATCGGGGGTGCGTGGCTGGTGTGGCAGGGGGTGCGGGAGCAGCGGGGCTGGGTGTGGGTGGGGGCGGGTGTGGTCGCGCTCGGGCTGTACGGGTTCGTGGCGACGTTGCAGCCGGACGCGGAGTTCGGGCGGATCCTGGCGGCGTACGGCGGGGTGTTCGTGGCGGGGTCGATCGCGTGGGGGATGGTCGCGGACGGGTACCGGCCGACGCGGTGGGACGTGGTGGGTGCGGTGGTCTGTCTGGTGGGGATGGCGGTGATCATGTACGCGCCGCGGGGTGAGTTAGCGCGCGTACTCTGGACGGGACCTGTTGTCCCGTACCGCATGGAGCAGCCATGGCCCCCGCAGCCGCGTCCCGTATCGCCGTCGTCACCGGTGCGAGCAGTGGGATCGGTGCTGCCACGGCGCGGCAGCTGGCCGCTGCCGGTTACCGGGTGGTGCTGACGGCGCGTCGCAAGGACCGGATCGAGGCGCTGGCCGAGGAGATCACGGCGGCGGGGCACGATGCGGTGGCGTACGGCCTGGACATCACGGACCGGGCGGCGGTGGACGAGTTCGCGCGGGCGTTCCGGACGGTCGGGGTGCTGGTGAACAACGCGGGTGGGGCGCTGGGTGCGGACCCGGTGGCGACGGGTGACCCGGAGCAGTGGCGTCGGATGTACGAGACGAACGTGCTGGGCACGTTGAACGTGACGCAGGCGCTGCTGCCGGCGCTGACCGGGTCGGGTGACGGCACGGTGGTGATTCTTTCGTCGACGGCGGGGCACGGGACGTACGAGGGTGGCGGCGGGTATGTGGCCGCGAAGCACGCGGAGCACGTGCTGGCGGAGACGCTGCGGCTGGAGATCGTGGGGACGCCGGTGCGGGTGATCGAGGTGGCGCCGGGTCTGGTGAAGACGGACGAGTTCGCGCTGACGCGGTTCGGTGGGGACAAGGAGAAGGCGGAGAAGGTGTACGCGGGGGTCGCGGAGCCGCTGACGGCGGACGATGTCGCGGACACGATCACCTGGGCGGTGACGCGGCCGCCGCACGTGAACGTCGATCTGCTGGTGGTCCGTCCGCGTGCGCAGGCCTCGAACACGAAACTGCACAGGGAGCTGTGACGATGTCGGACGGCGCGCAGGCCACCCCTGGTTCCCCGGATCCGCAGGCTCCTGATCCGCTGGACGCGTTGCAGCGTGAGTACGACGCGCGGCGGGCGGCGCAGGAGAAGAAGGGGGAGCGGTACATGTGGTGGTACCTGGGTTACTTCCTCTTCGGGATCCACATCGTCGCGTTCGTCATGATCTACGCGGTCACGCACGCGAAGTAGTCCGTCCGCAAGTAGTCCGCCGGCGGCGGTGCGCTCAGCCTGACTCGCCGGCGTAGGCGGCGGGGGAGACGCCGATGGTGGTGGTGAAGTCGCGGACGAGGTGGGCCTGGTCCGCGTAGCCGAGGTCGGCGGCGAGGGTGGCCCAGTCGACGGTGGTGCGGGTGGCGGCGGCTTCGAGGGCGTCGTGGATGCGGTAGCGCAGGATGCACCATTTGGGGCTGACGCCGACGTGTCCGGCGAAGAGGCGTTGCAGGGCGCGTACGGACAGGGCTTCGTCGTGGGCGAGGTCGGCGACGCGCTGGACGGTGCGGTCGGTGCGGATGCGGGCGACGAGGCGGCGGGCCTGTTCGGTCTGGGGGTCGGGGGCGGCCGGGGCGAGGGGGAGCAGGTAGGTGTCGAGGGCGGCGGCGCGGTCCTGGTCGTGGGTGGGGCCGACGAGGGCGGGGATGTCGGTGGTGGGGAAGACGGTGGTGGGGAAGGCGGCGTCGTAGGGCAGGACGCGCCCGGTCCAGTGGGAGACGGGTGTCTCGGGGGCGAAGGGGCGGAAGGCGCCCGGGTGGAACTTGATGCCGCAGACGCGGCCGCGGCCGCCGATCTTGCGGGTGTAGAGGCCGGGTGCGCTGACGCCGGTGAGTTCGCCGTAGGGCGGTCCTTCGTCCTCGTCCCACTGGAAGGTGAGGTGGACGGCGGGGTGCGGGACGATGTGGGACGCGTAGGGGGCGGGCAGGTCCCAGTCGATGAGCCAGTAGTGCTCGACGTAGGGGCGCAGGGGTGCGGCGGGCGGGAGCCGGCGGAAGCGGACGCGGCTGAGCAGGGCGGCGGGGTCGACGATGCCTCGCGTGTCCTGGCTGCCCGGACCCTCGTCCCACCGGCCTCGGTCGCCCTTGCCCCGGCCGTTGTCCCGGCCGCGGTCGCGGTCGCGTTCCATGCCCGGATCGTACGGCGGGCCACTGACAGCGCCCACAGGGAATAGCTCGCGGGGGGCCCACGTTCAAGGGTATAGTTGAATCGTCAACAACCCGGAGGATGAGCGAAATGCAGTTCGGGATCTTCACCGTCGGTGACGTCACCGTCGACCCCACGACCGGCCGTGCCCCGACCGAGCACGAGCGCATCAAGGCGATGCTCGCGATCGCGCAGAAGGCGGAGGAGGTCGGACTCGACGTCTTCGCGACCGGTGAGCACCACAACCCGCCGTTCGTCCCGTCCTCCCCGACGACGATGCTCGGCTACATCGCCGCCCGCACCGAGAACCTGATCCTGTCCACGTCCACGACCCTGATCACCACGAACGACCCGGTGAAGATCGCCGAGGACTTCGCGATGCTGCAGCACGTCTCGGACGGCCGCGTCGACGTGATGATGGGCCGCGGCAACACCGGCCCGGTCTATCCCTGGTTCGGCAAGGACATCCGTGACGGCATCGACCTCGCGATCGAGAGCTACGCGCTGGTCCGCCGCCTGTGGGACGAGGACGTCGTCACCTGGAAGGGCAAGTTCCGCACGCCGCTCCAGTCCTTCACGTCCACCCCGCGCCCGCTCGACGGCGTCGCGCCGTTCGTCTGGCACGGCTCCATCCGCTCCCCGGAGATCGCCGAGCAGGCCGCCTACTACGGAGACGGCTTCTTCCACAACAACATCTTCTGGCCCGCCAGCCACACCCAGCAGATGGTGAACCTGTACCGCCAGCGCTACGCCCACTACGGGCACGGCACCCCGGAGCAGGCGATCGTCGGCCTCGGCGGCCAGGTGTTCATGCGGAAGAACTCGCAGGACGCGGTGCGCGAGTTCCGCCCCTACTTCGACAACGCGCCGGTCTACGGCCACGGCCCCTCGCTGGAGGAGTTCACCCGCGAGACGCCGCTGACCGTCGGCTCCCCGCAGGAGGTCATCGAGCGGACCCTGTCGTTCCGTGACGTCGTGGGCGACTACCAGCGCCAGCTGTTCCTGATGGACCACGCCGGCCTGCCGCTCAAGACGGTCCTGGAGCAGCTCGACCTGCTCGGCGAGGAGGTCGTCCCGGTGCTGCGCAAGGAGTTCGCGAACCTCAAGCCGGCGAACGTGCCGGACGCCCCGACCCACGCCGCCCGTGTCGCGGCCAAGAACGAGGAGGTCAAGAGCGCATGAAGCTCGTCGTCGTCTCGGCGGGGCTGAGCTCCCCGTCCTCCACCCGGCTGCTCGCCGACCGGCTGGCCGCCGCCACCCGGGAGCACGCCGGGAGCGACATCGACGTACAGGTCATCGAGCTGCGGGACCTGGCGACGGAGATCGCCCAGCACTTCGTCACCGGGTTCCCGTCCTCCCGGCTCGCCGCCGCGCTCGACGCGGTGGCGGCCTCGGACGGCCTGATCGCGGTCTCGCCGGTGTTCGCGGCGTCGTACAGCGGACTGTTCAAGTCGTTCTTCGACGTCATCGACAAGGACGCGCTCACCGGGAAGCCGGTGCTCGTCGGCGCGACCGGCGGCACGGCCCGGCACTCGCTGGTGACCGAGCACGCCCTGCGCCCGCTGTTCACCTATCTGCGGGCCCTCGTCCTGCCGACCGCGGTGTACGCCGCCTCGGAGGACTGGGGCGACGAGGGTCTGGACCGGCGCATCGCCCGCGCCGGCGCCGAACTGGCCCGCTTCCTGTCCCCGGCCGCCACGGTGCCCCGCCCCGGCACCCCGGACGTGGACACGGCGGCGGCGATCGCGCCCCGCTCGCTGCACGGCGCGATCACCTCGGTCGACCCGGCGGACGGCTTCCAGGTCGTCCCCTTCGAGCAGCAGCTCGCCGCGCTCCGGGCCGAGTAGAGCGGGAGGCGCTACGGGCCGGGTGGCAACTGCTCCCGGCCCGGCGCTTTCCAGGCCGTCCAGCCGGGGGTGCCCGGCAGTTCGTACGGGGTCCAGGTGCGGGCGTAGTGCGGCGGCCGCTGCCCGCGTGAGGTGAGCAGCGCCGTCGGCATCCGGGCCGCGCGGCGCAGCAGCTCGGCCCTGGTGGTGGAGGCGTTGTTGCCGGTGAGCTCCGCGGAAGCGCACCCGGCGGCGTAGGCGATGGGCAGCGCGCGCGGGCCCGTGACCAGGCACGGCGGCGTCAGCCCGAGGGAGCGCAGCCCGTGTGCCGCCGCGACGTAGCGGGCGTCCTTCGCCGCCGTTTCGGCCGTCTGCCTCTCGAGCACGAGGTACTGCCCGCCGAGCTGCACCGCGCACAGGGCGATCACCAGCGCGGCGAGCGCCCGAGGCCGTGCGATCCGCACCGGCAGCGTGGCGATCGGCAGGGCAAGGAGCGCGTACGCGGGGACGAGGAAGCGCGGCGCGGAGTACCCGATGAGCAGCAGGTACGAGACGCTGAGCGCGGCGGCGCAGGCGACGCACAGCAGGATCGGGGCGAGGGGGACGGTCCGTCCGCGCCGGCGGTCGCGCAGGGCCAGGACCACGGCCGCCGCCGCGAGCAGGGGGAGGGCGAGCCACCACAGGGACGTCCAGGCGAGGTCGGGCGGGCCGGTGGTGCAGGGGCGGCACAGGAGGGGGCCGTTCAGGGCGTGCCAGGCCGTGCCGAGGTTCGGGTGGAGGCCGATGTCGCCCTCGGTGGCGCTGGACACGTGCAGGCGGGCGCGGATGCCGCCCCAGCGCGCGTACGCCTCGACGATCCACTGGGCCAGTCCCGCGGCGAGCCCCACCGCCAGGAACGCCAGCATTCGCCGCCGCCTCCGTGCGGCCGCGGCGCAGACCGCCATCGGCAGCACCAGCCACACCGCGTCCGGCGCCCGGAACAGGGCGACGCCCGCGACGCAGCAGGCCAGCAGGACACCCCGGCCGCGCAGGAAACAGCCGACGGCGCCGACCGCGCCGAATGCCACCCACAGGTTGGGCATGGCCATCGGGCCGGACAGCATCGTGATCCACAGGCTCGCGAAGAGCAGCGCGGCCAGCGCCGTCGTGCGCGTTCCCAGCAGCGGGCGCCATACGCGGAACGAGGCGTAGAGCGCGAGCGAGGACAGGACGGTGAGGACGACGCGCAGCACGGTCGTGGAGGCGGTGAGCGCGACGACCGGCGCGGTGAGCAGGCTCGTGCCGCGCGAGCGCGGGGCACTGAAGAACGCGGCAGGATGGCGCGGGTCGTACTGCGAGAGGTAGACGGCCTCGTCCCAGCCGAGCCCGTGGCGCAGCCGCGGTACGACGAGGACGAGCGCGAGGAGCCCGTCGAGGGTGGCGACGACGGCGAGCGCATCGATGCGCGGTCCGGTGCGCCGGCTGGTGCGCGGGCGGGAGCGCGGGCCGGTGCGGGCTCCGCTGTCGGGAGCGGGCCGGGAGACGGGTCGCCACCGACTTTGTCGACCCGTCTCCCGCCCCTGGGGCACCCGCCGCCCCCGGGACCCGAAGGCCGTGGATCCCGAGGGTGCGGGCGGTTCGGAGGGCATGGGAGGTCCCTAGGGGTGCCGGGGGTGCGCGGCGGTGCCGGTGTGCCGGCGCCGGTCACCGGGCGGGTCGGCGGGCCGCTCGGCCTGCGGACCGCCGCTTGCCCGGCTGCCGCTTCCGGGGCCGCCGCTTCCCGGGGTGCCGCTTCCGGGGCCGCGCAGGGCGCGGGCGTGGCGGCGGGCCCAGCCCGTGGCGCGGGCGGTGAAGCGCTGCCAGGTGCGGCGGTGGCGGGTCTCGCGCAGCTCGGCGAAGAGGAGGGTGTAGCGGGAGACGATCGGGGCCGGATCGAAGCGGTGGGCCGAGGCGAGGGCGGCGGTGCCCATCGCGCGGCGGGCCGGGGCGTCCTCGATCAGGGCGACGAGCGCCTCCGCGAGGGCGCGGGTGTCGCCGAGCGGGACGAGCCGGCCGTCGACGCCGTCCGTGATGATCTCGGCGGGGCCGAGCGGCGCGTCGGTGCTGACGACAGGCACGCCGCAGCGCATCGCCTCGACGAGCGTCATGCCGAACGACTCGGCGTCCGAGGCGCTGACCACGATCGACGCCCGCGCGAACTCCGGCTCGATCGGCGACACCGCGCCCATGAGACGGGCCCGCCCGGTGAGTCCGAGGCCGCCCACGAGATCGCGCAGCCGCGCCTCCTGCGGGCCGCCGCCGTAGATCCGCAGTTCCCAGTCCGGTTCCTTCGCGGAGACCGCGGCGAACGCCTCCAGGAGCAGGTCGTAGCGCTTGCCGGGGGCGAGCCGGCCCGCCGCCGCGATGATGCGGGAGGAGCCGTCCGACGGGGGGACGTCGGCCGACGGGACGATGTTCGGCACGGCCAGGATCCGTACGCCGGGCAGCGGCATCCGCGCCCGGTACACGGCCGCGTCCGCCTCCGTCGTCGTGACGACCGCGTCGAGGAACCGGTAGTGCCGGGCCAGCTGCGCCCGCAGCTTCTTGCCGTGCGCGTCGTGCCGCAGGTGCTCCTGACCGATGCGCAGGGCGCGCCGCGGGCCCCACAGCGACAGATAGACGTTGAGCCCGGGGCGCGTACCGATCACGACGTCCGCGTCGCAGTGCTCCAGATACGCGCGCACCCGCTCGTCGTGCAGCAGCGAGTACTGCTTGAACCGCTTCTCGGCGGACGGGAAGGCACGGGCCGGCCGCGCGAAGGCGTCCAGATCCCGGTCCGTGCCGCCCTCGCGCGCGTCGACGAGCGGGAGCAGCGAGATCCTCGGGTCGAGGGCGAACCGGGGGTGCTCGCGGTGCCGGTTCATCGACACGATCTCCACCTCGTGCCCGCCGTGCTCGGCGAGCGCGGCGGCGAGATTGAGCGTGGTGCGCACCGTGCCGCCGATGGCGTACGCGTTGTGCAGCAGGAACACGATCTTCATGCGTAGTGCCTTCCCCGTGCCTTCCCCGGCGGACGCGGTCCGGCGGTGCGATGTCCCGCCTCACCGTGCTCCTCGCGGGTAAGCCGCTGCTCCGGGACGGGTGAGAGCCGGGTAAGAAGCCGTTCGGCCGACCTCCGAACGGGGGAGCCGCGCACGTCACCGGGGCACACTGGGCAGGTGTCCGATTCCGCCGCACCCGCCCCCACCGTGCTGCTCGCCGAGGACGACCGGGCGATCCGCAACGCCCTCGAACGCGCCCTGACCCTGGAGGGCTACGCCGTCACCGCCGTCGCCGACGGCGTCCAGGCGCTGGCCGCCGCCCACCGCGCGCGGCCCGACGTCCTCGTCCTCGACGTGATGATGCCGGGCATCGACGGCCTCCAGGTCTGCCGGGTGCTGCGCGCCGAGGGCGACCCCACGCCGATCCTGATGCTGACCGCGCTCGTGGAGACCCCGGACCGGATCGCGGGCCTGGACGCGGGCGCCGACGACTACGTCGTCAAGCCGTTCGACGTCGAGGAGGTCTTCGCCCGGCTGCGCGCCCTGCTGCGCCGCACGGCCCCGGCGCCGGAGCCGGAACCGCTCGGGCCCGCCGTCGACGGCCAGGTGATCGCCGCCGACCTGCGCATCGACCCGCAGGCCCGGCGCGCCTGGCGCGGCAGCCGCGAGCTGGAACTGACCCGCACCGAGTTCGACCTCCTCGAACTCCTCGCCCGCAACCACGGCATCGTCCTCGACCACGCCACGATCTACGACCGCATCTGGGGCTACGACTTCGGTCCCGGATCCAAGAACCTCGCGGTGTACGTCGGCTACCTGCGCCGCAAGGTCGACGCCCCCGACGGCCCGCCGCTCCTGCACACCGTGCGCGGCGTCGGCTACGTCCTGCGGGAAGCGTGAACGGGCCGCCCGGGGCAGCCCCCGAGCCGCCCCGCGCCCGGTCACCGCGCAGCCTGCGCACCAAGCTCGCCCTGTCGTTCGCCGCCGTCGCCGCCGGGGTGACCGCCCTCGTCGGCTTCCTCTCCTACGACGCCGCCGCCCGGCTGGTCCGCGTCGACCAGCAGGCCGTGTTCGACGAGGTCGTCCACGATCTGCGCCAGCAGGTCACGCAGCAGACGCTGCACCCGGGCGACTTCACCTCCGGCGACCCCGACCACGACGGGCCGCGCGACGACCTGACCCGGCCGGCCGGCACCGATGTGCAGGTCCTCGGCCCCGGCGGCGCCGTCGTCGACCCGGGCGACCCGAGGCTCCCCGTCGACGCGGCCGCCCGCCGCACCGCCGACACCGCGAAGGCCGGCACCCGCGCCAAGGACGACGAGGTCGTGATCGACGGCGACGCGTACCGGATGGAGACCGTCGCGCTCGGCGGCGGGCGCGGCGCGGTGCAGGTCGCGCAGGAGTTCAGCGACACCGAGGACCTGCTGCGCGAACTGCAGAAACGCACCGTGCTGTTCGCGCTGGCGGTGGTCGCCGCCGCGGGCCTGTTCGGCTGGTGGCTGGCCCGCCGCGTCACGTCCCGGCTCGTGCGTCTCGCCGGCACCGCCGAACACGTCGCGTCCACCGGGCGGCTCGACGTGGCCGTGCCCGTGGAGGGCGGCGACGAGGTCGGCAGCCTGGGCCGCTCCTTCGACCGGATGCTCGGCCGGCTCGCCCGCTCCGTCGAGGACCAGCGGCGCCTCGTCCAGGACGCGGGCCACGAACTGCGCACCCCGCTCACCTCGCTGCGCACCAACATCTCGATGCTGCGCCGCATCGAGGAGCTGCCGCCCGCCGCCCGTGAGGAGCTCGTCGCCGACCTCGCCGACGAGTCCCGCGAACTGACCGACCTGGTCAACGAGTTGGTGGACCTCGCGGCCGGCAAGGAGGACGAGGAACCGGTCGTCACCGTCGCCCTCGCCGACACGGCCGAGGACGTCGCGACCCTGGCCCGGCGCCGCACGGGGCGTTCCGTGACGGTGCGGGCCGAGGGCGACACGGTCGTACGGGGGCGGGCCGCGCAGTTGCAGCGGGCGCTGTCCAACCTGGTGGAGAACGCGGCGAAGTTCGATCCGGGGGGCTCCGCCGGGATCGAGATCGTGGTGAGCCGGAGCGCGGGCTCGCCGTCCGTGCGGGTGGAGGTCCTGGACCGGGGGCCCGGGCTCGCCGCCGACGACGCGGAGCGGGTCTTCGACCGCTTCTACCGGGCACCGGCGGCGCGGAGCCTGCCGGGGTCGGGGCTCGGGCTCTCCATCGTGCGGGATGTTGCGGCGGCGCACCGGGGGGTCGTGTTCGCCGCCGCGCGCGAGGGCGGCGGGTCTGTCTTCGGCTTCACGGTGCGGGGTGCCGAACCGGGGGTCGCGGACTCGCCGTAGCTTCGCCGGTCCGTCGCCCGACCACCGGTCCGCGGTGGCTGGTCGCGCAGTTCCCCGCGCCCCTGATGAGGCTGCGCCTCATCGGGGAAATGCGACCCGAAGGGTCTGCATTTCAGGGGCGCGGGGAACTGCGCGAGAAGCCCCACCGGCCCGCAGGCGAAGTCGATTGACGCAGGCCCACAATTGACTGGCCCGGGTGGGGAGTTGGCGGGGACGATGTCACGCATGCGCTACTCCATCAACATCCCGAACTTCGGCGACTTCGCAGACCCGCGCACCGTCGCCCGCACCGCCGAGGCCGCCGAACAGGCCGGCTGGGACGGTCTGTTCGTCTGGGACCACGTCGTGCACGACAAGAAGGAGCAGCAGGGCAAACCCTTCGGCGACCCCTGGATGCTGCTGACCGCGGCGGCCCTCGCCACGACCCGGATCCGCCTCGGCCCCCTCGTCGCGGCCGTCCCCCGCTACCGCCCCGAACAGCTCGCCCGCCAGACCGCCACCCTGGACACCCTCAGCGGCGGCCGGCTGATCCTCGGGGCCGGACTCGGCGGCCCCGCCGAGGACGAGTACGGCAGCTTCGGCGACACGACCGACCGCACCGTGCACGCGGAACGCCTCGACGAGGGCCTCGGCCTGCTGACCCGCTACTGGTCCGGCGAGACCGTCACCCACACCGGCGCCCACTACCGCGTCGAGGAGACCCAGCTGCTGCCCGCGACGACGCAGCGCCCCCGCCCGCCCGTGTGGATCGGCGGCTTCTGGCCGCACCGGCGCCCGATGCGCCGCGCGGCCCGCTGGGACGGCGCGGCCCCGCTGTTCGCGGACGCGCTGCACGGGGTGCCGCCCGAGCCGGAGCTGCTCGCGGAGGCCGTCGCGTACGTACGGGCGCACCGGGAGGACCCGAACGCCCCCTTCGAGATCGTCACCGGCGGCCTCACCCCGGCCGACCCGGCCGCGGCCCGTGACATCGTCGGCCCGCTCGCCGACGTGGGCGCCACCTGGTGGGACGAGCGCCAGCTGCAGAGCGGCGGCTCCGTCGACTCCTACGAGGCGGTCCTGCGCCGCATCGAGGCGGGCCCGCCGAAGATCTGAGGCCCTACGGCCAGACCAAGCAGTACGGCTGATGCCCCGCCTCGTGGAGGCGGTGGCTGAAGTCCTGCCACTCGTGCAGGAGCTGGTACACGTTGAACGCGTCGCGCGGCCCGCCGCGGTCGGGGACCGTCGACCAGATGAACGCCGCCGCGCCGACCGCCTCCTCGCCGACCCCGCGCAGCGGGTCGACGACCGTCATGGGGAGCTTGACCACCGCGTAGTCGGGGTGGAGCACGACCAGCTCCAGCGGCGGCACCTTGTGCAGGGGTATGCCCTCGATGCCGGTGAGGACCATCGCGGCCATCGTCTCCGGCTTGATCTTGGTGAACATGCCGCCCATGCCCAGCTCGTCCCCGCCGAGCTCCTCGGGGCGCATGGAGATGGGGACGCGGGCCGCCGTCGCGCCGTCGGGCGCGCCGAAGTACTTGTAGGTCACCCCCACCCGGCCACCATTCCCGCCGCTCTCCCCGCCCGCCGCGCTGTCGACGCCTGCCCCGCCCTCGTCGTCCGTGCCGTCCGGGGCACGCTGGGTCCGGGCCGCTCTGTCGTCGCGCCGGTGCTTCCCCCGCCGGGCACGCCGCGGGCCCAGGTCGTCGGTCCCCTCGCCCAGTCCGCCGCCACCGCGATGCATATCTCCACCCGACTGCTGTTCCAAGGGCACCAAGGCCCTTTTCTAGGCCGCGCGACCGCCGACGCGCAACCCGATCATCGTGTCAGTGACCTCCCCCACCCTCACCCGCCGAAACGTGCGAGTGAAACAACTGCGCGAGCGGTCGGCCCCCCGGACCTGTCGGGCCCAGGACCCCGAGTCTAGGCGGCTCCGGGTCTGCGCGGCAGGCCCGCAGGGACGGGCCGTAACCTGAGAGGCATGGCAGAGGCGAACAACACCCCCTATCCCTATGAGGCGCCCGTATCTCAGGGGCTCTTCGACCGTGCGTCCGTGGTCACGCCCGGTGGCGTGAACTCCCCGGTGCGCGCGTTCCGAGCCGTGGGCGGTACGCCCCGTTTCATGGTGTCCGGTACCGGTCCCTATCTGACGGACGCGGACGGCCGCGAGTACGTGGACCTCGTCTGCTCGTGGGGGCCGATGATCCTCGGCCATTCCCACCCCGAGGTCCTCGCGGCCGTGCAGGAGGCCGTCGCGCGCGGCACCTCCTTCGGCACGCCCGGCGAGGGCGAGGTCGCGCTCGCCGAGGAGATCGTCGACCGGATCGCCCCGGTCGAGCAGGTGCGGCTCGTGTCCTCCGGCACCGAGGCCACCATGTCCGCGATCCGGCTGGCCCGCGGCTTCACCGGCCGCGCCAAGGTGATCAAGTTCGCCGGCTGCTACCACGGGCACGTGGACGCGCTGCTCGCCGCCGCCGGCTCCGGCCTGGCCACCTTCGGCCTGCCCGACACCCCGGGCGTCACCGGCGCCCAGGCCGGCGACACGATCGTCCTGCCGTACAACGACCTCGAGGCCGTCCGCGCCGCGTTCGCCGCCCACCCCGGCGAGATCGCCTGCGTCATCACCGAGGCCTCGCCGGGCAACATGGGCGTCGTCCCGCCGGCCGACGGCTTCAACGCCGGCCTCAAGGCGGTCTGCGCGGAGAACGGCGCGCTGTACATCTCCGACGAGGTCATGACCGGCTTCCGTACGTCGAAGGCCGGCTGGTTCGGCGTCGACGGCGTCGCGCCCGACCTGATGACCTTCGGCAAGGTCATGGGCGGCGGCTTCCCGGCCGCGGCCTTCGGCGGCCGCGCCGACGTGATGGCCCACCTCGCCCCCGCCGGCCCCGTCTACCAGGCGGGCACCCTGTCCGGTAACCCGGTCGCGACCGCCGCCGGCCTCGCCCAGCTGCGCCTCCTCGACGACGCCGCGTACGCGAAGGTCGACGCGGTCAGCGAGCAGCTGCGCACCCTGGTCACCGACGCGTTCACCAAGGAGGGCGTCGCCCACCGCCTGCAGAACGCGTCCAACATGTTCTCCGTGTTCTTCACGGAGAATGAGGTGCGCGACTACGACGACGCGAAGGCGCAGGAGTCGTTCCGCTTCACCGCGTTCTTCCACTCGATGCTGGCTCAGGGCGTCTACCTCCCGCCGTCCGCGTTCGAGTCCTGGTTCGTGTCGACCGCGCACGACGAGCGGGCGGTCGAGCGCGTCGCCGCCGCGCTGCCCGCCGCCGCCCGCGCCGCCGCGGAGGCCACCGCATGAGCATCCTGAACAGCGGCTCCGGGCAGGGCGACAAGGACATCACCGTCGTCCACGTGATGCGTCACGGTGAGGTCCACAACCCGGAGGGGATCCTGTACGGGCGGCTGCCCGACTACCACCTGTCCGAGCTGGGCCGGCAGATGGCCGACCGGGTCGCCGAGCACCTCGCCCCGCGTGACATCACGCACGTCGTGGCCTCCCCGCTGGAGCGGGCGCAGGAGACGGCGACGCCGATCGCGAAGGCCCACGGCCTGGACCTGAACACGGACGCGCGGCTCATCGAGGCGGGCAACGTGTTCCAGGGCAAGACCTTCGGTGTCGGCGACGGCGCCCTGAAGAAGCCGGACAACTGGAAGCACCTCGTCAACCCGTTCAAGCCGTCCTGGGGCGAGCCCTACGTCGACCAGGTCGTGCGGATGATGGGCGCGCTCGACGCGGCGAAGGACGTGGCGCGCGGCCACGAGGCGGTCCTGGTCAGCCACCAGCTGCCGATCTGGATCGTGCGCTCGTACGTGGAGCGGCGCCGGCTGTGGCACGACCCGCGCAAGCGGCAGTGCACGCTCGCCTCGCTCACCACGTTCACCTACCTCGGCGACAAGATCGTGTCCGTGGGCTACACCGAGCCCGCCCGCGACCTCGTCCCCGCCCACCTCCTCGCCGGCGCCAAGCCGGTGAAGGGGAAGGACAAGGCGTTCGGCGCCTGAGCCGCTGCCAGCTGAAGGGCCGTCACTTCGTGGCGGCCCTTTTGCGTGCTCGCCCACGTGCTCGCCCACGTGCTCGCCCACGTGCTCGCCCACGTGCTCGCCCACGCACTCGTCCGCCCGCTCGGCAAAACCTGCCCAAAGCATCGCGATTCGAGGAACCCGGCGGCCCGGCGCTCCCTCTAATGCAGTGCGCACCGAGACCGGGTGCGCGGCGTGATGAATGGGGACGCGATGCGCGATGTCAGCCGCAGGGGAATGCTCGGACTGGGAGCGGGGGCGGCCACCGCCCTGGCTCTGGCCGGCTGCGGATCGGGGAAGGCGCCGTCCGTCTCGACGGGGAAGCCCGGCCAGGGCGGGACCAGCGCCCCGGGCACACCCACCCCGCCCGCCGCCAAGCCGATCGGCGACGGCTCGACCGCGTACACCGGCAAGCAGCCGCACCAGCCGGCCCCGCCGGAGCGCCTGGAGCCGGGGCAGACCCCGCCCCAGTTCGTGATCTTCTCCTGGGACGGCGCGGGCGAGGTGGGCAACGGGCTGTTCCCCCGCTTCCTCGACCTGGCCCGTGAGCACAACGCCGGCATGACCTTCTTCCTGTCCGGGATCTACCTCCTGCCGGAGTCCAAGAAGCGGCTCTACCAGCCGCCGAACAATCCGGTCGGCGCCTCCGACATCGGCTACCTCACCGACGCCCACGTCAAGGAGACCCTGAAGAACGTGCGCCGGGCCTGGCTGGAGGGCCACGAGATCGGCACGCACTTCAACGGGCACTTCTGCGGCGGCTCCGGCTCCGTCGCCAACTGGACCTCCGCGCAGTGGCGCAGCGAGATCGACCAGGCGAAGTCCTTCGTCAAGGAGTGGCGGACGAACACCGGCTGGACCGACCTGCCGTCCCTGCCCTTCGACTACGACAAGGAACTCATCGGCGGCCGCGCCCCCTGTCTGCTCGGCCAGCAGAACCTGCTGCCGACCGCCCGCGAGCTCGGCTGGCGCTACGACGCCTCCTCGCCCGGCGGCGTCCAGCGCTGGCCGGTGAAGAGCAACGGGGTGTGGGACCTGCCGCTGCAGGCCGTCCCCTTCCCGGGCCGCGGCTTCGAGGTCCTGTCGATGGACTACAACATGCTGGCCAACCAGTCCGTGAACTCGACGCGGGCCCCCGCGCACAACTACCCGCGCTGGCGCCGCCAGGCCACCGACGCCTACATAGCCGGCTTCGACCGCGCCTACGAGTCGAACCGCGCGCCGTTCTTCATAGGCAACCACTTCGAGGAATGGAACGGCGGCATCTACATGGACGCCGTCGAGGGCGCGCTCAAGCACATCGCCGCGAAGGCCGACAAGAACAAGGACGTACGGCTCGTGTCCTTCCGCCAGTTCGTCGACTGGATGGACGCTCAGGACCCCGCCGTGCTGGACAAAATGCGCACTCTGGACGTGGGTCAGAAGCCCGCGCAGGGGTGGGCCAAGTTCCTGACAAACCCTTCCTGAACTGGGATTTTCTCCGCGCGAGGGGGGTGCGGAAGATCCCCTAAACAGACATGCGAAACTTTTCACATGAGTGCCGCCCGACGCGCCCCCCGCACCACCCCCGCGACCAAGCGCCGCACCGCCGTCCTCGCCACCGGCGCCGCCGTCGCGGCGCTGCTGCTGACCGCCTGCGGGCCCGGCGGTACCTCCGGGGGCGGCGACAGCACCAACTTCGTGTCCAGCACCGGCGGCATCTCCACCGTCGCCAAGAGCGACCGTGGCACCGCGCCGGTGCTGTCCGGCAAGGACCTCGAGGGCAAGCCGCTCAGCACGGCCGACCACGAGGGCAAGGTCCTCGTCATCAACGTGTGGGGCTCCTGGTGTCCGCCCTGCCGCGCCGAGGCCAAGTACTTCGCCAAGGTCGCCAAGGAGTCCGACCCGAAGGACGTCCAGTTCCTCGGCATCGACACCCGGGACCCGCAGACCGACCAGGCGATCGCCTTCGAGAAGGACTACGGGATCCCCTACCCGAGCTTCTACGACCCCTCGGGCAAGCTCCTCCTGAAGTTCAAGAAGGGCACGCTCAACCCGCAGGGCATCCCCAACACCCTGGTCATCGACCGCGACGGCAAGATCGCCGCGCGCTCGCTGAAGGCGCTCAACGAGAAGACCCTGCACCAGCTGATCGACCCCGTCATCGCGGAAAAGTGATCGACGGTGTCCCCCACTCTCGTCACCCTCGCCGCTGACGGCCTCGGCGGCACCGTGGAGAACGGTGCCCTGGTCGTGGCCCTGCCCATCGCGGTGCTCGGTGGCCTCGTCTCCTTCTTCTCCCCGTGCGTGCTGCCGCTCGTGCCCGGCTACCTCTCCTACGTCACCGGCGTCTCCGGCACCGACCTGGCCGAGGCCCGGCGCGGACGGATGGCCGCCGGCGCCGCCCTCTTCGTACTCGGGTTCACCGCAGTCTTCGTGTCCGGCGGCGCCCTCTTCGGCTTCTTCGGGCAGACGCTCCAGGAGTACCAGGACGTCCTGACCCGGATCCTCGGCATCCTCATGATCGTCATGGGGGTCTTCTTCATGGGCTTCATGCCCTGGATGACCCAGCGTGAGTTCCGTATCCACAAGCGGCCGGTGACCGGACTCGTCGGGGCCCCGATACTGGGCGCCCTCTTCGGCATCGGCTGGACCCCGTGCATCGGCCCCACCCTCGCCTCGGTCAACACCCTGGCGTTCCAGGAGGGCAGCGCGGGCCGCGGCGCCATACTGATGGTCGCCTACTGCCTCGGGCTCGGCCTGCCCTTCGTGCTCGCCGCGGTCGCCTTCCGCAAGGCGCTCGGCGCCTTCGGCTGGGTCAAGAAGCACTACGCCTGGGTGATGCGGATCGGCGGCATCATGATGATCCTGACCGGCGTCCTCCTGCTCACAGGTGTCTGGGACACCCTGGTGCAGCAGATGCAGACCTGGTCCAACGGCTTCTCGGTGGGAATCTGATCCATGAGCACCACGAACAGCGGCAACAAGAGCGCCACGGACGCGACGCCCGGCCCGGCGCAGGAGCCGGCCGAGACCGCCGCGACCGAGGCGTCCGAACAGGAGACGGCGGCTGACCGCCTGTCCACCGCGCCCCGGGAGGACAGCGGCCCCACCCTGCCGCGGCTCGGCGTCATCGGCTGGGTCCGCTGGTTCTGGCGGCAGCTGACCTCCATGCGGGTCGCGCTGATCCTGCTCTTCCTGCTCTCCCTCGGCGCGATCCCCGGATCGCTGATCCCGCAGACCGGCACCGACCCGCTCAAGGTCGAGGACTTCCAGAAGGCGCACACCACGCTCGCGCCGGTCTACGAGAAGCTCGGGCTCTTCCACGTCTACAGCTCGGTGTGGTTCTCCGCGATCTACATCCTGCTGTTCATCTCGCTCATCGGCTGCATCGTCCCGCGCACCTGGCAGTTCGTCGGCCAGCTCCGCGGCCGGCCCCCGGGCGCCCCCCGGATCCTGACCCGGCTGCCCGCCTACGCGACCTGGCGCACCGAGGGCGCCCCGGACGAGGTCCGCGACGCCGCGCTCACCGTCCTGCGCAAGCGCCGCTACCGCGCCCACGTCGTCGGTGACGCCGTCGCCGCCGAGAAGGGCTACCTGCGCGAGGCCGGCAACCTCGCCTTCCACATCGCGCTCATCGTGATGCTCATCGCCTTCGCCTGGGGCCAGCTGTTCAAGTCCGAGGGCGGCAAGCTGATGGTCGAGGGCGACGGAGGCTTCTCCAACGCCCTGCCGATGTACGACGACTTCAAGTCCGGCAACCTCTTCGACACGGACACCGACCTCACCCCCTTCAGCTTCCAGCTTGACCGGTTCGACGGCACCTACGAGCGCTCGGGCCCCAACAAGGGCACCCCGCGCACGTACCGCGCCGAGGTCACGTACACCGAGGGCGCCGACGGGAAGCGGAAGAAGACCGCGATCGAGGTGAACAAGCCCCTCGACGTCGACGGCACCAAGGTCTACCTCAACGGCCACGGCTACGCGCCGACCGTCACCGTCCGCGACGGCAAGGGCAAGGTCGTCTCCCGGCAGTCCGTGGCGCTGCTGCCCATCGACGCCAACGTCACCTCCACCGGTGCCATCAAGGTCATGGACGGCTACCGCGACAAGCAGGGGAAGAAGGAGCAGCTGGGCTTCAACGCCTTCTTCGTGCCCACCTTCGCGGGCTCCGGCAAGGGCGACATGTTCTCCCAGTTCCCCGCCGCGGACTTCCCCGTGCTCGCGCTGTCCGCGTACCACGGCAGCCTCGGCGTGGACTCGGGCATCCCGCAGAACGTGTACCAACTGGACACCTCCAAGATGAAGGAGTTCAAGGACTCCAAGGGCGAACTGCTGAAGAAGCGGCTGCTGCCCGGCGAGACCCTGAAGCTGCCGAACGGCGCCGGCTCGATCACCTTCGAGAAGGACATCAAGCAGTGGGCCAGCTTCCAGATCACGCACCAGCCCGGTGACGGCTGGGCGCTCGGCGGTGCGCTCGCCGCGATCGCCGGTCTGGCCGGCTCCCTGTTCATCCAGCGCCGCCGCGTCTGGGTGCGCGCCGTCGAGGGCCCCGACGGTGTCACCGTCGTCGAGATGGCGGGCCTGGGCCGCAGCGAGTCCGCGAAGCTCCCCGAGGAGCTCGGCGAACTCGTCGGTCAGCTGCACGACCAGGCGCCCAGCGCCCCCGAACCCGACTCCGCACCGTCAGCCGAAGGGGCTGGGAAATGACTCTCGCCGCCGCGACCAACGAGAACCTGGCGCACACCAGCAACGTCCTGATCTACTCGTCGATGGCCGTGTATCTGCTGTCGTTCTTCGCCAACATGGCCGAGTGGATCTTCGGAAGCCGGAGCAAGGTCGGCCGCACCGCCGCCGCCCTGACCGGCGCCGAGAACGCGGACGGGACCGCCCGCGCGGGCGCGCCCGCCGTCACCGTGAAGAAGAAGGACGGCGGCACCGCCGTCCTGGACCGTCCCGCGGTCGTCACCCGGGCCGGCGCCGGATCGCGTGACGTGCCGGACGGCCCCGGCGCCGCCGGCGACGACGCGCAGGGCGACCTCTACGGGCGTATCGCCGTCTCTCTCACGGCTCTCGCCTTCGTCGTCGAGCTCGCCGGTGTCGTCACCCGCGCCATGTCCGTACAGCGTGCCCCGTGGGGCAACATGTACGAGTTCAGCATCACCTTCTCCACCGTCGCCGTCGGCGTGTACCTCGCGCTGCTGGCGCTGAAGAAGAACGTCCGCTGGCTCGGCCTCCCCCTGGTCACCACGGTCCTCCTCGACCTCGGCCTCGCTGTCACTGTCTTGTACACCGCGAGCGACCAGTTGGTTCCCGCTCTTCACTCGTACTGGCTGTACATCCACGTCTCGACGGCGATCTTCTGCGGCGCGGTCTTCTACGTCGGCGCCGTCGGCACGCTCCTGTACCTGTTCAAGGACAACTACGAGAGCAAGCTCGCGAGCGGAGGCACGCCCGGCAAGTTCGCCACCTCCGTCATGGAGCGGCTGCCCGCCTCGGCGTCCCTCGACAAGTTCTCCTACCGCGTCAACGCGGCGGTCTTCCCGCTGTGGACGTTCACGATCATCGCGGGCGCCATCTGGGCCGGCGACGCGTGGGGCCGCTACTGGGGCTGGGACCCGAAGGAGACCTGGTCGTTCATCACCTGGGTCGCCTACGCCTGCTACCTGCACGCCCGCGCCACCGCCGGCTGGAAGGGCCGCAAGGCCGCCTACCTGGCCCTGATCGCCTTCGCGTGCTGGATCTTCAACTACTACGGCGTCAACATCTTCGTCACCGGCAAGCACTCCTACGCCGGCGTCTGAGAAGCCCGCAGGACACGTACGACAACCGTGGCGCATGCCCCGCGATCGCGCGGGGCATGCGCCACGCTGGTTCCATGACCGAGAGCCGCATCGAGCAGGGCACCAGCCGCACCGAAGGCACCACCCGCACCCTGCACTTCACGCTGACCCTGCCCCACCCCGTCGAGAAGGTCTGGGCCGCCGTCGCCACGCCCGAGGGCCTGACCGGCTGGCTCGCCGCGGCGGACGTCCTGGAACCCCGGCTCGGCGGCGCGGTGACGCTGCGCTGGCTGAACGGCGGCGCCGCGTACCGGGGCCGGGTCACCGCCTGGGACGTGGAGCGGGTCGCCGAGTACACGCTCGAAGGGCTGCACGGCCGGATCCGCTTCCACCTGGAGCCGGGCACGATCCTGCGGTTCACGAACGAGTTCGAGGGCGACGACGCGCTGCGGCTGGACTGTCTCGCGGGCTGGCACGACCACTTCCTGATGCTGGCCGACGCGCTCGAAGGCCGCCCCATGACGGCCGACGGCTGGGCCGCCTGGACCCGCGAGCGCTGGCAGACCCTGCGCGCCACGTACGCCGCCGAACACGCCTGACCTTCACGGCTCCAGCGAGCGCCAGATCCGGTCCGGGAGCAGCCGCGCGGCCTCGTCGGGTTCGACGCCGGAGACCCCGGCGAGCCAGCCGCGCGCGAAGCCGATCACGGGTCCGAGGACGAGCGCCTCCAGGACCGGCCCCGGCAGGTCGGCGATCTCGCCCGCCGCCACGTACCCCTCCAGCCACTGCGTCAGCGGGGAGAGCCGGGCCTCCTGGGCGTCCCGCAGCTGCCGGGCCTGCTCCATCCCGAGCCGGTCCGCGTACGCGGAGTGCAGCAGCCGGGCCTCGTCCGGGTGGTCGCGGACGAAGGACAGGTAGGCGTGGACGAGGGCGGCGATCCCGGCGCGGGCGCCGCGGGGCTCGGCGAGGGCGCCGCCGAGGTGCTCGAGGAGCCGGCCGAGCCAGCGGACCACCAGCGCGTTCATCAGCCCGTCGACGCTGCCGAAGTGGTGGTAGAGGCTGCCGAGGCTCACGCCGCTCGTGCGGGTCAGGGCGCTGACGGTGACGCCCTGTTCGCCGGCCTCGGAGTACACCGTCAACGCGGCGTCGAGGAGGCGGTCGGCGGTCTCCGCGCCGCGTCGCTGCTTGGGACTCATGGTTACCGATCAGCCTAGAACACCGGATTCCGCCGTGGTTCCTAAAGTGAATTTCTAGAAAAGGACTCCAGTTCGGCGCCCGTTTGGGTCACACTGATCTTTCCCCGGCCGGTGCCGTCGAGCAGTACGGGGGACCGCTCGGCGGCACCGGCCGGGACACGGGGGCCCGCGCGGCGCGGATGCCGGAGGGGACATCCGCGCCCGGGCCCACCCGATCGTCCCGGACCGGCCTACGCGCCGATGTCCTCGTTCCACAGCTCCGGCCGCGCCGCGATGAACTCCGTCATCAGCGCCACGCACTCCGGGTCGTCGAGCAGCACGATCTCGACGCCGTGCTCGGCCAGCCAGTCGTGCCCGCCGTGGAAGGTCCGCGCCTCGCCGATCACGACCCGCGAGATGCCGAACTGGCGCACCAGACCCGAGCAGTACCAGCAGGGGCTGAGCGTCGTCACCATCGTCGTGCCCCGGTACGAGCGCTGCCGCCCCGCGGCGCGGAACGCGTCGGTCTCACCGTGCACCGAGGGATCGTCGTCCTGCACCCGCCGGTTGTGCCCCCGGCCCAGGAGCGTCCCGTCGGCGCCGTACAGCGCGGCCCCGATCGGGATGCCGCCCTCGGCGAGGGAGGCCCGCGCCTCCTCGACGGCGGTCGCAAGCCACGTACGGGCGAGATCCGGGTCCAGAGTCATCGTCAGTCCTTGTCCTCGCCCTGCTCCTTGCGGCGCAGCTCCTCCTCGCGGCGGCGCAGGTCCGCCTCCCAGTCCTTGAGGAGAGCCTCGTCCTTCTGGTTCTCCTTCTTGAGGGACTGGAGGAACTCCGGGTTGTCGTCCGGCGCGACGTAGGTGGCGCGGTGCCCGCGGTGCCACTCGGACGGCGTCGAACCGCCGGCCGGCACCCCGCGCTGCTTGCCCGCCACGAGCCAGGCGATCGGCCCGATCAGGACCTCGCCGAAGAGCAGGATGATGATCACCCACACGACCTTGGGCAGGCCGCGCACCTCCTCCTCGGGCGTGTTCAGGCAGTCGATGAACGCGTAGATCCACAGCGCCAGGACCAGCAGGAACGGCAGATAGCGGAGCATGGTGTCGCGGTCCCCCAAGGAGCGGTGCGAGGGGCCACGTGGCCCCCGGTGACCGGCCCAGGTTAGCCGGTGCCGGATACTGGACGGCATGGCTTACGACGATCTTCGCTCGCTGCTCCGGGCGCTGGAGCGCGAGGGCGACCTCAAGCGCATCAAGGCCGAGGTCGACCCGTATCTGGAGGTCGGTGAGATCGTCGACCGGGTGAACAAGGCCGGCGGCCCCGCCCTGCTCTTCGAGAACGTGAAGGGCGCCTCCATGCCCCTCGCGATGAACGTGTACGGCACCGACCGGCGCCTGCTCAAGGCCCTCGGACTCAAGTCGTACGGGGAGATCAGCGAGAAGATCGGCGGGCTGCTCAAGCCGGAGCTGCCGCAGGGCTTCATCGGGGTGCGCGAGGCGTTCGGCAAGCTCGGCGCGATGGCGCACGTGCCGCCGAAGAAGGTGAAGTCCGACAGCGCCCCGGTGCAGGAGGTCGTGCTCACCGGCGACGACGTCGACCTGGAGCAGCTCCCGGCCCTGTTCACCTGGCCCGAGGACGGCGGCTCCTTCTTCAACCTGGGCCTGACCCACACCAAGCACCCCGAGACCGGTGTGCGGAACCTGGGCCTGTACCGGTTGCAGCGCCACGACAAGCGCACCATCGGCATGCACTGGCAGATCCACAAGGACAGCCGCAACCACTACCAGGTGGCCGCCAAGCGAGGCGAGCGGCTGCCCGTCGCCATCGCGTTCGGCTGCCCGCCCGCCGTCACGTACGCGGCGACCGCCCCGCTTCCCGGCGACATGGACGAGTACCTGCTCGCCGGGTTCGTCCAGGGCAAGCGCGTCGAGATGGTCGACTGCAAGACCGTCCCGCTCCAGGTTCCGGCCAACGCCGAGGTCGTCATCGAGGGCTGGCTGGAGCCCGGCGAGATGCTGCCCGAGGGCCCGTTCGGCGACCACACCGGCTTCTACACCCCGCAGGAACCCTTCCCCGCCCTCAAGATCGACTGTGTGACGATGCGGAAGCGTCCGCTGCTCCAGTCGATCGTCGTCGGCCGCCCGCCGACGGAGGACGGCCCGCTGGGCCGCGCCACGGAGCGCTTCTTCCTGCCGCTCCTCAAGGTGATCGTCCCGGACATCGTGGACTACCACCTGCCCGAGTCGGGCGGCTTCCACAACTGTGCGATCGTCTCGATCGACAAGAAGTACCCCAAGCACGCCCAGAAGGTGATGCACGCGATCTGGGGCGCGCACATGATGTCGCTGACCAAGCTGATCGTCGTCGTCGACTCCGATTGCGATGTGCACGACCTTCATGAAGTCTCGTGGCGCGCGCTCGGGAACACGGACTACGCCCGTGACCTGACCGTCGTCGAAGGCCCGGTCGACCACCTCGACCACGCCTCCTACCAGCAGTTCTGGGGCGGCAAGGCGGGCATCGACGCGACGAAGAAGTGGCCCGAGGAGGGCTACACCCGGGACGGGGGCTGGCCCGAGATGGTCGCCTCCGACCCCCGTACGGCGGCCCTCGTGGACCGCCGCTGGAAGGAGTACGGGCTGTGAGCGCAGCTGAAGGACTACTCCCGCAGCCGGGACGCACCAAGGCCTTCCTGCGCCTGGTCATGATCGAGCACTCGGTCTTCGCGCTGCCCTTCGCCTACATCGCCTCCCTGACCGCGATGTTCCAGCTGGACAGGAACATCCACTGGGGGCGGCTGCTCCTGGTCACCATCTGCATGGTGGGCCTGCGCACGTTCGCGATGGCGGCGAACCGGATCATCGACCGGGAGATCGACGCCCGTAACCCGCGCACCGCGCACCGCGAGCTGGTCACCGGCGCAGTGACCGTGAAGTCGGCGTGGACCGGCGCCCTGATCGCCCTGGTGATCTTCCTCGGCGCGGCGGCCCTGCTGAACCCGCTCTGCCTCGCCCTCGCCCCCATCGCCGTGATCCCGATGGTCGTCTACCCCTACGGGAAACGCTTCACGAACTTCCCGCAGGCCATCCTCGGGCTCGCCCAGGCGATGGGTCCGGTCGGCGCCTGGATCGCGGTCACCGGGACCTGGTCCTGGGACGCGGTCGTCCTCGGCCTCGCGGTCGGCATCTGGATCGGCGGCTTCGACCTGATCTACGCCTGCCAGGACGTGGAGACGGACCGCGAGGTCGGCGTGAAGTCGGTCCCGGCCCGCTTCGGCATCCCCGCCTCCATCTGGGGCGCCCGCGCCTGCCACGCCGTCACCACGGCCCTCTTCGTCTGGTACGCCCTGGCGACGGACGCGGGCACCTTCTTCTGGGCCGGCCTCGTCATCGTCGCGGGCGCCTTCCTCTACGAGCACACCATCGTGAAGCCCCACGACCTCTCCCGCCTGAACCGCGCCTTCTTCCAGGTCAACGGCTTCATCGGGATCGCGTTGTTCGTGTGTGCGCTGCTGGATCTGCTGGTCCGCGGCCTCACGGTGTAGCGGGCAGCTCCCGTACCTGGTCGGGTCGGCGGCGCAGCACGAACGCCGCCCCCACCCCCGCCGCGAGGCCCAGCAGGTGGCCCTGCCAGCTGACGCCCTGCTGGAGGGGGGAGAGGCCCGCGAGGATGCCGGCGCCGTAGTAGGCGGCGGCGAGGACGCCGACGACGATGCCGAGGGGGCGGCGCTCGAAGAAGCCGCTGAACAGGACGAAGCCGAAGAGGCCGAAGATCACGCCCGAGGCGCCCGCCGTGTTCGTGTGCGCCGGGGCGACGAGCCAGACGCCGAGCCCGCCCACGACGGCGATCATCGCGACGGCGTACACGAAGCGGCGCAGGCCGCTGAGCGCGGCGACGAAGCCGAGGACGAGCAGCGGCAGGGAGTTCGCCGCGAGGTGGGCGAAGCCGAAGTGGATGAAGGAGGAGGGGACCACGTCGACGAGTTCGGCGGGGTCGCGGGGCTGGACGCCGAAGCGGTCGAGCGAGTGGCCCGTGACGCTGTCGACGGCCTCCAGCGCCCACAGCAGGGCGAGCCAGCCCAGCATCACCTTGGCCGCCGGAAGTATGCGGTCGCGCGCCGACCACCGCGGCACGGTGTCCTGTGAACTCTCGTACGTCATGTCCGCCCACCCCGGTTCGTACGGCCCCTGCTCAAGTCCCCATTGTGGACCGCCGGATAGGCTCGTGGTGTGGAGCACGTGAAAGCAGAAGACCCCAGGCCCTGGGTCGTCGGGGTGTCCGGCGCCTCCGGTACCCCGTACGCGGCGTCCGTGCTGCGCGCGCTGATCGCGGCCGGTGAGGCCGTCGATCTGGTCGTCTCGCGGGCCTCGCGTCTGACGCTGCTCGACGAGACGGGCATCTCCTTCCGGGACGCGCACTGGCGCGAGGACCTGGGGGAGTGGCTGGCGCGCGGGGCGGACGGCAAGCCGGGCACGTTCGAGGGGATCGACCTGGACGGGGTGCGGTACTGGCCGGCCGGGGATCTCGCGGCGGGCCCGTCCTCGGGTTCGTACCGGGCGAAGGGGATGATCATCGTGCCCGCGTCCACGGCGTGCGTGGCGGGGGTGGCACTCGGGCTCTCGAAGGACCTGCTGCAGCGTGCGGCGAGCGTGACGCTCAAGGAGCGGCGCAGGCTGGTGGTCACGGTGCGGGAGACGCCGCTGAACGGGCAGACGCTCAAGGCTCTGGTGACGCTGGACGAGGCGGGCGCCGTGGTGGTGCCCGCCTCGCCGGCGTTCTACGCGGGGGCGACGCACATCCAGGATCTGGTGGACTTCGTCGCGGGGCGGACGCTGGACGCGGCAGGAGTGCCGCACACGCTGTACCGCCGTTGGGAGGGAGAGCTGGGGGGAGGCTCTCGGGAGAGCTAGCGCTTCTTCGCGCGCGCGGCCTTCTTGGCGGCGCGGCGGGCGTCGATGGCGGACTGGTGGACACGCGCACGATTGGCCTGGTCCTGCATCTCGCGCATGCGGGCGTAGGCCATCTCGATCGTCGTGAACACGGTGACAACACTCCTGAGAATCGTTGGTTTCGATGGATCTGAAGTGATCCAGTGATGTGACTTTAGGTTTCGCGGTGCGTCAGCCCCGCATGCCTTAGATTCTACACGTAAACTCGCGTCAACGCTGAACAATGAAAGGCTTTGGTCCTATGGACGCCGTGGACAGGCAGCTCATCCAGGCTCTGCGCGAGAACGGCCGCGCCTCGTACGCCGAGTTGGGCCGTCTCGTGGGCCTCTCCGGCCCCAGCGTCACCGACCGCATCAACCGCCTCGAGGCCGCCGGAGTGATCACCGGCTACCGGGCCACCGTCGACTCCGCGTCGCTCGGCCTCGGCGTCACCGCCCTCATCGGCATCTCCCTGTCCGACGCCGCCGACCACGAGGACGTCGCGCGCCGCCTCAAGGACCTGCACGAGATCGAGGACTGCTGGTTCATCGCGGGCGACGACTCGTACATGCTCAAGGTCCGCGTCGGGGACGTGGACGGCCTGGAGAAGACGATCCGCCGGCTCAGCGGCACCAAGGGCGTCTCCCGCACCCGCACCACGATCGTGCTCTCCACCAAGTGGGAGAACAGGGTGGGCGAACTGCCCGAAGAGGCCTGAGGCGAGGCCTGAGGCGAGGCCCGAAGTGAGGCCCCGGTCGCGGGGCGTACGGTGGAGCGAGTTTTCCGGGTGAGGCGAATTCTCCGGTGAGGAAAGGTACGGGCATGGACGCAGGGCTCAAGCGCGAGCTGGAGCAGAAGGTCAGGGACGGCGAGCGGCTGTCCCGCGAGGACGGCATCGCGCTCTACGCGTCGGACGACCTGGCCTGGCTCGGCGGACTCGCCCACGAGGTGCGGACGCGCAAGAACGGCGACGTCGTCCACTTCAACGTGAACCGTCACCTCAACATGACGAACGTCTGCACCGCCTCCTGCGCCTACTGCTCGTTCCAGCGCAAGCCGGGCGAGAAGGACGCGTACACGATGCGCATCGAGGAGGCCGTCAAGCTCGCCCAGGCGATGGAGTCGGAGCACCTCACCGAGCTGCACATCGTCAACGGCCTGCACCCGAGCCTGCCGTGGCGCTACTACCCGCGCTCCCTCAAGGCCCTCAAGGAGGCCCTGCCGAACGTCGGCCTCAAGGCGTTCACGGCCACCGAGATCCACCACTTCGAGAAGATCTCGGGGCTCTCCGCCTCCGAGATCCTCGACGAGCTCATCGAGGCCGGCCTGGAGTCGCTGACCGGCGGCGGCGCCGAGATCTTCGACTGGGAGATCCGGCAGCACATCGTCGACCACGACACCCACTGGGAAGACTGGTCGCGCATCCACCGCCTCGCGCACGAGAAGGGGCTCAAGACCCCGGCCACGATGCTGTACGGGCACATCGAGGAGCCCCGCCACCGCGTCGACCACGTGCTGCGCCTGCGCGAACTGCAGGACGAGACGAACGGCTTCCAGGTCTTCATCCCGCTGCGCTACCAGCACGACTTCGTGGACATGAAGGACGGCAAGGTCAGGAACCGCCTCCAGGCGCGCACGACCATGGCCACCGGCGCCGAGTCCCTGAAGACCTTCGCCGTCTCCCGCCTCCTGTTCGACAACGTGCCGCACGTGAAGTGCTTCTGGGTCATGCACGGACTGCACACCACGCAGCTCGCGCTCCAGCACGGCGCCGACGACATGGACGGCTCGGTCGTCGAGTACAAGATCACGCACGACGCCGACAACTACGGCACGCCGAACAAGCTGACCCGCGAGGACCTCCTGGACCTCATCCGCGACGCCGGCTTCCGCCCCGTCGAGCGCAACACGCGCTACGAGATCATCCGCGAGTACGAGGGCCCGGACCCGGCCCGCCGCGACGAGCCGCAGGCCATGCGTCTCTGACCCGAGACCCGAGACCCGAGACCCGAGGCGCCGGCCCCGGCCGGTCTCAGGTCAGCGGCAGCATCATGTGGACGTCGTCCCGGTCGTCGCCGGGGGCCACCCGAATCGCCCCCGGCACCCGGCCGACCTCCTGGTAGCCGCACGCCGTGTAGAAGAGGTCCGCCCCGGTGCCGCCGCGGCAGGTCAGCCGCAGCGCCTCGATCCCGTCGAAGCCCCGCGCGGCCTCCTCCACGGCGGCCATCAGGGCCCGGCCGTACCCCTGGCCCTGGTGCTTGGGGTGCACCATCACCACGTAGACCCACAGGTGGTGACGCATCAGCCGGTGCGGGGTGGGCACGAGGAACGCCGTCGCCGTGACCGTCCCGTCCGCGTCCCGCCCGACCAGCAGCCGGGTCCGTCCCTCCTCGATCTCGGTCAGCCGCCGCGCGAGCTCGGGGCGGACGTCCTCCGGCGTGACGGGCGGGACGAAGCCGACGGCCCCGCCCGCGTTGGAGACATCCGCCCACAGTGCGAGAACGTCGTCGCGCAGGGCCGGGTCGAGCGACGGGTCCAGGGTGAAGGTAAGAGTCATGCCTCGACGGTACCCATTACACCGGGGACCGCTCAATGGGCTTTCCGGCGGTCGTGCTTCACTGGGGGGACCATTTCGCAACGTTCGCAACGGAAGAGTGGATTGACATGCTCCGCTACACGCTGATGCGCCTCGGGATCTTCGCGGGCTGCTTCCTCGTCGTCTGGGGTCTCGTCGCTTCCGGCATCGTCCCGCGCGGCCTCGGCGGCTCCAACTTCCTGTGGGTCGCCCTGCTCGCGCTGGTGGTCTCCGCGCCCCTCAGCTTCGTGCTGCTGCGCAAGGAGCGGGACCGCGCCTCCGAGAAGATCGTCGCCCGCGTCGACCGCGCCAAGGCGAACATGGAGGCGAACCGCACCATGGAGGACAGCGCGGACGACGCCGCCCGCGCGCACGGCGCCTAGTCGCTCCACACCCCGGCGCGCATCCGTCGGTCCACGCCCGTCGGTCCAGCATGTGGACCAGGCCATGATCCAGATGTAAGTGCCACGTAAGTTGCGTCACACCTCGTACGGCCCCGGTATCGCTCAGATGCCGGGGTCGCCTGCGTTTTCAAGGCATTTGCGGCTTTTGGGCCTGTCGAGTGGTGAAGTTACCCCAAAGAAACCCTTTGATGTTCCCAAAGACGCGGTGTTAACGTTCCTGACATGAAGACATCCGCAGCGCACCGAACGGCCATGAGCGTCCCGCTCGTGGCGCGCCTGCATGTCGATCTCTGCCGCTGCATGTCCGCGGCGTGTCGCGCCTGACGCGAACTTCCCCATGCAGCGGCGCCGCCGATCCGTCTCGCGGTCGCCGCTCCAGTACGTCCCCGTCTTGTCCCCCCGCGTCATCACTGGAGTGCCTCCGTGTCCGCGAACACCCCTGAAGTCGAACAGAAGCGCGGCTTCCGCATACCCATACCCTTCTGGGCCCAGGTACTGCTCGGCCTCGTGGTCGGCCTCGTCCTCGGCTGGGTCGCCCGCACCTACGACGTCTCGTGGCTCGCCACGACGCTCGACAAGGTCGGCGGCATCTTCGTCCAGCTCCTCAAGCTGGCCGTCGCCCCGCTCGTCTTCTTCGCGATCCTGGTGTCCATCACCAACCTGCGCAAGGTCAACAATGCGGCCCGCCTCGCGACCCGCACCCTGCTCTGGTTCATGATCACCTCGCTCATCGCGGTCGTCATCGGCCTCGCGATCGGCCTGCTGACCAACCCGGGCAACGGTTCGGACCTCACCCCGGCCGACGGCGCCAAGCCCGACCACGCCGGCTCCTGGCTCGACTTCCTGACGGGCATCATCCCGACGGACATCATCACGCCGTTCACCCAGCTGAACGTGCTGCAGATCGTCTTCATGGCCGTCGTCGCCGGCATCGCCATCCTGAAGATCGGCAAGAAGGCCCAGCCGATCCTCAACCTCTCCGAGTCCGTCCTGGAGCTCCTGCAGAAGGCCCTGTGGTGGGTCATCCTGCTCGCCCCGATCGGCTCCGCCGGCCTCATCGGCAACGCCATCGTCCAGTACGGCTGGGACCTCCTCGGCAACTACGCGACGTTCACCATCGACATCTACGTCGGTTGCGCCCTCGTCCTGTTCGGCGTCTACCCGCTGCTCCTCGCGACCGTCGCCAAGCTGAACCCGCTCCAGTTCTTCAAGGGCGCCTGGCCCGCCATCCAGCTGGCCTTCGTCTCCCGCTCCTCGGTCGGCACCATGCCGGTCACCCAGCAGTCGGCGATCCGCCTCGGCGTCCCGAAGGACTACGCCTCCTTCGCCGTGCCGTTCGGCGCCACCACCAAGATGGACGGCTGCGCAGCGATCTACCCGGCGATCTCCGCGATCTTCGTCGCCCAGATCTTCGACGTGCACATGGGCATCAAGGAGTACCTGCTCATCGCGTTCGTCTCGGTGATCGGCTCCGCCGCCACCGCCGGCCTCACCGGCGCGACCGTGATGCTGACCCTGACCCTCTCCACCCTGGGCCTGCCCATGGAGGGCGTCGGCCTGCTCCTCGCGATCGACCCGATCCTGGACATGATGCGCACCGCCACGAACGTGGCCGGTCAGGCTCTCGTCCCGGTGATCGTCTCGGCCCGCGAGAAGATCCTCGACCGCACGAAGTACGACAACGCCACGGCGTCCGGCTTCGACGACGACATCGAGGTCTACGAGCACGCGAAGTCGGACCAGGCCGAGCCGGTCACGGCCGCCGCCTGACCGTCCGTCGACGCACCGCAGCACCGACCGCGCCCCGCTCCCGGAACACCGTTCCGGGGCGGGGCGCCGTCATGTGCGGACGTAGGCTGACGGGCGGAGAACGTGAATGTACGGGGATGTACGCGGATGTACGGGGTGGAGAGGTGACCGGGGTGGGCGGCCGACGGGGTGCGGGGACGGGGCAGAAGCGGATGCCCCGGGCCGAGCGGGAGCGGCAGATGATGGACGCCGGGGTGCGCGTGTTCGGGGAGCGCGGGTACCGGGCGGCGTCGATGGACGAGATCGCCGAGCTGGCGGGGGTGTCCAAGCCGCTGGTGTACCTGTATCTGAACTCCAAGGAAGACCTGTTCACCGCCTGCATCCGGCGGGAGGCGGCGGCGCTCGTCGCGGCCGTCCGGGCCGGGGTGCGGGTCGACGTGCCCGCCGACCGGCAGCTGTGGGACGGGCTGACCGCCTTCTTCGCGCACACCGCCGAGCGTCCGGACGGGTGGGCGGTGCTGCACAGCCAGGCGCGGTCGGGCGGGGACCCGTTCGTCGCCGAGGTCGTGGCGATGCGTGAGGAGATCGTCGCGTTCGTGACCTCCCTGATCGCGGCCGCGGCACGGGAGGCGCACGGCGACCCCGAGCTGGCCGAGCGGGAGGTCGCGGGCCTCGCGCAGGCGCTGGTCGGCGCGGCGGAGGCGCTGGCCGGGTGGGCGAACGGGGACGCCTCCGTCTCGGCGCGGGAGGCCGCCGCGACCATGATGAACTTCGCCTGGGCCGGACTCGGCAACCTGATGGTGGGCGCCCGCTGGTCGGTCCCGGACGCCTCCTAGGGCGTGTGTGGAGTGACCTCGCCGGTGAGGTGGAGGCGGCCGTTCTTCGCCGAGCGGAGTTCGAAGGTCTCGTCCTTCGCCGCGTAGGCGACCGTGCCGGGGAGCAGGACGGGGGCCTTGAAGGCGGCCCGTACGTGGACCGGGCCGCGGGCGCCGTGTTCCGCGAGGCAGCGGGCCACCGTCCACATGCCGTGGGCGATGGCGCGCGGGAAGCCGAGGGCGCGGGCGGTGAGCGGGTGCAGGTGGATGGGGTTGCGGTCGCCGGAGACGGCGGCGTAGCGGCGGCCGAGGTCGGCGCCGAGGGGCCACTGGGCGAGGGCGAGGGCGGGGAGCGGGGGCTCGTCCTGGGTGGCCGGTGAAGGTGCAGGGGCCGGGGGTGGCGTGGTGGCGTGGCGGGCGAGGTAGGTGCTGGCCGAGGTCCAGACGGTCTCGCCGTGCGCGGTGAGTTCGGTGACGACGACGGCTTCGGTGCCGCGGCGGTGCGGGCGCAGCTCGGGGATCGTCACCGTGAGGTCGTACCGGTCGCCGGGGGAGAGGTCGTGGTGCTGGGTGATCTCGAGGGTGGTGTGGACGAGGCCGAGGAGCGGGAGCGGGAACGCGCGGTCGGCCATGAGGCGCATGGAGAGCGGGAAGCCGAGGACGTGCGGGTAGGTGACCGGGAGCCCGGCGGGCCCCGTCGGGAAGCCGCAGAGCCGCTCGTACGCGGTGAGGTGGGCCTGGTCGACGGGGAGGGCCGGGACGGTGAGGCGGGTCGTGGGGGCGGTGGCGCCGGGGCGGGGGCGCTTGAGCGGGGAGAGCGCGGCGCCGCGCAGCATCAGGGGGAGCAGGGGCGGGACGCGGTCGAGGGTGACGGTGCGGGGGGCTTCGGCGGTCATCGGGGCTCCGGGGGCAGGTGGGATGTCAGGCGCCGAGGAGGCTCTGGCCGCAGACGCGCACGATCTGGCCGTTGACCGCGCCGGAGGCGGGGGAGGCGAACCAGGCGGTCGTCTCCGCGACGTCGACGGGCAGTCCGCCCTGGCCGAGGGAGTTCATGCGGCGGCCCGCCTCGCGGATGAAGAGGGGGACGGCCGCGGTCATCTTGGTCTCGATGAAGCCGGGGGCGACCGCGTTGAGGGTCACGCCGTGCTCGGCGAGGGCGCGCGGGGCGAGGGAGCGGACGAGGCCGATGATTCCGGCCTTGCCGGCCGCGTAGTTGGTCTGTCCGGTGTTGCCCGCGATGCCGGCGATGGAGGCGGTGGTGACGATGCTGCCGCCGCGTCGGATCGCGCCCGCCTTGAGGAGGGCGTCGGTGGTGGTGAGAACGCTGGCGAGGTTGACCTCGAGGACCGAACTCCAGCGCTCGGCGGGCATGTTGGCGAGGCGTCGGTCGCGGGTGATGCCGGCGTTGTGGACGAGGACGTCGAGTCCGGACTCGGCGGTGAACGCGGCGATGCGCTCGCCCGCGTCGTCGGCGGTGATGTCGAGCGGCAGGGCGCGCCCGCCGAGCCGTTCGGCGACTGCGGTGAGGTCGGCCTCGGCCGAGGGCACGTCGAGGAGGACGACCTGCGCGCCGTCGCGGACGAGGGTCTCGGCGACGGCCTCACCGATGCCGCGGGCGGCGCCGGTGACCAGGGCCGTCCGGCCGGCCAGCGGGCGGTCCCAGTTCTCGGGGGAGGCCGTCTCCGCCGCGCCGATCTCGATGACCTGGCCGCTCACGTACGCGGAGCGCGGCGAGAGGAGGAAGCGCAGGGTGGATTCGGCGGCCTGCGGGGTCGCGTCGGCGAGCCGGACGAGGTTGACGGTGCGGCCGCGGCCGATCTCCTTGCCGAGGGAGCGGACGAAACCCTCCAGGCCCTGCTGGACGGCGGCCTGGTGGTGGTCGTCGGCGCTGGGGCGGGCGCCGAGGACGACGACGCGGCCGCCGGCGGCGAGGGAGCGCACGGTCGGGTGCAGTGCGGCGTGCACCTCGGCGAGGGTGTCCAGGCCGGTGACCGCGGTGGCGTCGACGACGATGGCGGCGGGCCGGTCGGCCGCGCCGCCGGACAGGGAGCCGCGGACGTCGAGGCCGGTGCGGGCGAGGACGGCGGAAAGGTCCGCGCGGTGGGCGGAGGGGCCCGCGGTGAAGTGCAGCAACTGACCTTCGAGCGCCGGGTGTTCGGGGCTCCAGCGGCGCAGCGGGGCGGGCTGGGGCAGGCCGAGGCGCTGGGTCAGGAAGCGGCCGGGGGCCGTGCCGGTGAAGTTCAGATAGCGGTCGGCCATTGTCCAAGCTCCCTGCTCGGTCGTAAATTTACTTCGGAGTAAGGTTACTCAACAGTCAGAACTTGTCGAGAGGCCAGGAGCTGCCGAGATGGTGCGCACGAAGAACGTCCCCGCCCGCGGCGCGGCCCCGCGCCGCGTCGCCGTCGTCGGTGGCAGCCGGATCCCGTTCGCCCGCTCGGACGGCCCGTACGCGACCGCGTCCAACCAGCAGATGCTGACCGCCGCCCTCGACGGGCTCGTCGACCGCTTCGACCTCGAAGAACCGGGCGCGGTCGGGGAGTTCGTGGCCGGCGCGGTCCTCAAGCACGCCCGGGACTTCAACCTCGCGCGCGAGACCGTGCTCGGTTCGCGGCTCGACGCGCGCACGCCCGCCTACGACATCCAGCAGGCCTGCGGGACCGGACTCCAGGCCGTGATCGCCGCCGCCAACAAGATCGCGCTCGGACAGCTCGACAGCGCCGTCGCGGGCGGCTCCGACACGGCCAGCGACGCGCCGCTCGGCGTCAACGACGACCTGCGCAAGATCCTGCTCGCCGCGCGCCGCGCCAAGTCCGCGGGCGCCCGCCTCAAGGCCCTCTCCCGGATCCGGCCCGGCCACCTCGTGCCCGACATCCCGCGCAACGCCGAGCCCCGTACCGGCTTTTCGATGGGCGAGCACGCCGCCGTCACCGCGCGCGAGTGGGGCGTCTCGCGCGCGGCGCAGGACGAACTGGCCGCCGCCTCGCACCAGAAGCTCGCCGCGGCCTACGAACGCGGACTGCTCGACGACCTCGTCGTCCCGTTCCGCGGGCTCGAGCGCGACCAGAACCTGCGGCCCGGGTCCACCGTCGAGAAACTCGCCACGCTGAAGCCCGTGTTCGGGGTGAAGGACCCGTCGCCGACCATGACGGCGGGGAACTCGACGCCGCTCACGGACGGGGCGGCGGTCGTCCTGCTCGCGAGCGAGGAGTGGGCGCAGGCGCGCGGGCTGGAACCGCTGGCGTATCTGACGGCCTACGAGACCGCCGCGGTCGACTTCGTGTCGGGGGACGTCACCGGTGGGGGCGGGGACGGGCTGCTCATGGCTCCGGCGTACGCCGTTCCGCGGATGCTGGAGCGGGCCGGGCTCGGGATCGAGGACTTCGACCTCTTCGAGGTGCACGAGGCCTTCGCGTCCCAGGTGTTGGCGACGCTGGCCGCCTGGGAGAAGGCGGGGCTCGGCCCCGTCGACCGGGAGCGACTGAACGTGGCCGGGTCCTCCCTGGCCACGGGGCATCCGTTCGCGGCGACCGGGGCGCGGATCGTGGCGACGCTGGGCAAGCTGCTGGCGGAGCGGGGCGGTTCGGGGCGCGGCCTGATCTCGATCTGCGCGGCCGGCGGCCAGGGCGTCACGGCGATCCTGGAGCGGGCCTGACCTGGCCGGGGCCCGCGCTCCTTACGGAGCGTCCAGGCTCCGCACCGCCGCTTCCGCCGGGCTCCCCGGAGGGGCCTGGTAGACGACCAGGCGCTGGCCGCCCGTGCGGGAGAGCTGCATGATCTCGTAGGTCAGGGCCAGGTCGCCGACCTGGGGATGGGCGAAGTGCTTCGTGCCGCCGCCGCGCTCCAGGACCTCGTACCGGTTCCACATCTCGGCGAACTCCGGTGACTTGAGCAGGAGTTCGCCGACAAGGTTGGTCAGGCGCGGGTCGTCGGGGTCCGCGCCGCCCACCGCCCGCAGATGCGCGACCGACAGGGCGACCGTCTCCTCCCACGGCACGTACAGGGTCCGGCCGGCGGGATGCAGGAAGACGTAGCGGGTCACGTTGCGCTGCTCGGCGGGCCAGTCCCACAGGCCGGGCAGCAGGCGCCGGCCGCCCGGGTTCGCGGCGAGGACGTAGTTGAACCGGCTGACGACGTACGCGGGCATGGGCCGCAGCGCCTCCAGCATCTGGTGCACCGAGTCGCGGACCGTGTCGTCGGTCGTGGGCCGGGGTTCGCTGTACCGCCCCGAGGCCAGCTCCGCCAGCTCGTGCAGGCGTACGTGCGCGTCCCCGCACAGCCGCAGCGCACGGGCGATCGCGTCGATGACCGCGCTGGACGGGTTCGTCTCGCGGCCGCGCTCCAGGCGCGTGTAGTAGTCGACGCTGACGCCGGCGAGCGTCGCCAGTTCCTCGCGGCGCAGACCCGGCGTGCGGCGCAGACCGGTGCCGGCGGGCAGACCCACGTCGGCCGGGGTGACCAGGGCGCGGCGGGCGCGCAGGTACGTGCCGAGTTCGGTGCCGGAGTGTTCAGCCATACGTCCATTGTCCCTGGTGGCGATCTTCGGTGGGGGGCTGTGTCAGGGCCAGGAACGCGGCACCCCGGTGGAACACGGCCTGCCACCTTCGCGGCGGCGGCCCCACAGTGGAGTGCGTTGCGGGTGGCCGGCGGGCTGGGCCCAGGGAGTGCACGGCACAGGTCCGCGTCCCGGGCCCGCCGCCCACCCGCACCTCGACGCCCGTTCCAGGAGGACCGCGTGACCACTCTCATCCGAACCGAGGCCCCGGCGGCCACGGCTGTGGCGGACACCCGCCGTGGCGGCGGCGCGGCGCTGCTCGCCGCGCTGCTCGGCTTCGCCGTCATCACCATCGACGTGTCGGCGGTGAACATCGCGCTGCCCGGCATCCAGGAGTCCCTGCACACCGGGATGACGGGACTGCAGTGGGTCGCGGACGCGTACACGCTGATGTTCGCCGGGCTGATGCTGTCGGCGGGCGCGCTCGGCGACCGGACCGGGGCGCGCCGCGCCTACGCGTGGGGCACCGCGCTGTTCACCGTCGCCTCGCTGGCCTGCGCCCTCGCCCCCGGGCTCGGGGCGCTCGTCGCGGCGCGGGTCGTGCAGGGCGGGGCGGCCGCCGTGCTGATGCCGGCCTCGCTGGCGCTGATCCGGCAGGCGTACGAGGAGCCGGTGCGGCGGGCGCGGGCGGTGGCGCTGTGGACGGTCGGCGGTTCGGTGTCCATGGCCGCCGGGCCCGTGCTGGGCGGTGTGCTGACCGAACACGTCGGCTGGCGGGCCGTGTTCTTCCTCAACCTGCCGGTCGGCGCGGTGATCCTGGCCCTGCTGACGAAGGTCGCGCGCTCGCCGCGGCGGGCCGCTCCGCTGGACCTGCCCGGCCAGATCACGGCCGTGCTCGCACTTGCGGGGCTGACCTTCGCCGTGATCGAGGGCGGGCACGGGGGCTGGTCCTCGGCGCCGGTGCTCGGGGCGCTCGCGCTCGCCGTGGTGAGCGGCGCCGGGTTCTACGTCGCCGAGCGGCGGCAGCGGGCTCCGATGGTGCCGCTCGGGATGCTGCGCCAGCGCACGATCTCCGTGTCGCTGGTGGTCGGCTTCGCCCTCAACCTCGGGTTCTACGGGGTCGTGTTCCTGCTGGGCCTGTACCTCCAGCAGTTGCGCGGGATGTCCGCGACGGCGGCGGGCCTGATGTTCGTACCGATGGCGGCGATCATCACGGCGACGAACCTGGTGTCGCCGCGGGCCGCCGAGCGGATGGGGCGGCGGCGGGTCGTCGTGACCGGCACGCTGGTCCTGGCCCTGGCCATGTTCGCGCTCCTGCCGCTGACGCAGGGCACCCCGTTGTGGCTGGTGCTCCTGCTGCTCGTGCCTACGGGGATGGGCGGGGCGTTCGCCGTCCCTGCGGTCACCGCGATGCTGATGGACTCCGTCCCCGGGGAGCGGGTCGGGACGGCTTCCGGGATGCTGAACGCGCTGCGGCAGACGGGTGGGGCGTTGTCGGTGGCCATGTTCGGAGCGGTCATCGGCGGGGGTTCGACGGGGTTCTCGGTGAGCGGGATGCGGGTCGGGCTGGTCGTCGCGGGGGTGGTGCTGTGCGCTACCGCTGGGGTGGCCGGGGTTCTGTTGCCCGGGGGGCGGCAGCGCGCCGTTGCGGGTTCTTGAGTCGTTGCCGGGTGCGGCTTTCGTCGTGGCTGGTCGCGCAGTTCCCCGCGCCCCTGGAAGGCACACTTCGTGTGCCCCAGGGGCCCGGTTGGTTGCGCCCCGCGACGGGAGTCGCTGATCGGGTACAGCCCCGCATCCCGAGCCTGATTGGCCCAGTCGAATGCGGCAGAGGTTGCCTATGGAGGGTGGGCCATTTGTTCGTAGCGTGGGGGCATGTCGAAGCGCTCGCCGGTACGGGGTCTTGCCGCCGCTCAGTTGGCCAACTCGCTGGGGGACGGGGCCTATTACGTCACCTCCGCCCTCTACTTCAGCCGTGTCGTCGGGCTCTCGCCCACCCGGATCGGGCTCGCCCTGACCGTGGCGTGGGCGATCGGTGCCGTCGCCGGGGTGCCGCTGGGGGCGCTGGCCGACCGGCGCGGGCCGCGCGGGGTGTCCGTCGGGCTCGCGCTCGCCACGGCGGCGGCCGTGCTGTCCTTCCTGGTGATCCGCTCGTACCCGGCGTTCCTGCTGGCCGCCGTCGCCTACGCGGTCGCGCAGTGCGGGCTGGCCGCGGCGCGGCAGGCGCTGCTCGCCGGGCTGGTCGAGCCCGCGGAGCGGACGGCGGTGCTCGCCCGGCTGCAGTCGGTCCTCAACGCGGGGCTCGCGGTCGGGGCGGCGATCGGCGGGCTCGCTCTGCAGCACGACACCACCGGCGGCTATCTGGCGGTGTTCGCCTTCGACGGCGCCGGGTTCGTGATCTGCGCGGCGCTGCTCGCGGCGCTGCCGAAGGCCGCGCCGGTCGCGGTGCCCGCGGTGCGGGAGGCCCGGTTCGCGGTGCTGCGGGACCGGCCGTACGCCGTCGTGACGCTGCTCAACGCCGTGCTGCTGCTGCGGATGCCGCTGCTCTCGCTCGCCGTGCCGCTGTGGATCGTGTCCCGCACGGACGCGCCCGGGTGGCTGGTCTCGGCGCTGTTCGTGCTCAACACCCTGGGTGTGACGGCGTTCCAGGTGCGGGCCGCGCGCGGGATCGACGGGGCCGGGGCGGCGACGCGCGGGCTGCGCCGGGCCGGGGCCATGCTCGCCCTGTCGTGCGCGGTGTTCGCGGTGTCGGCGGCGGACCGGCTCGGGATGTGGGGCGCGAGCGCCGTGCTCGTGCTGGCCTCGGCGTTCCTGCTGGTCGGCGAGATGGGGCAGTCGGCCGGCTCCTGGCAGCTGGCGTTCAGCCTGGCGCCCGCGCACCAGGTCGGCCAGTACCAGGGCTTCTTCGGCACCGGCGTCCCCCTGGCCCGCACGGTCGGCCCGCTGGTCCTGACCGCGCTCCTGGTGACGTGGGGCGTGCCGGGCTGGCTGCTGCTCGGCGCCTTCTTCCTGGCGGCGGGCATGGCGTTCGGCCCGGCGACCCGCTGGGCCCGGCGCACGCAGGCCCTTACGGAAGCCCAGCCAGCCGGAGCAGCGCGGTGACCGCCGCCGCCCCGACGACCACCAGCGCGAACGGCGCCCGGCGCCACGCGAGCACGCCCCCGGCCAGCACCCCGGCGGGACGCGCCCAGCCGGCGAACTCGTGGCCCGCCATGAGCGCGCCCGTCGCCAGCAGCGCGACGAGCAGGACGGTCGCGGCCGTCGTGAGCAACTCCTGGACACGGGCGGGCAGTTCCACCCGCCCGTGCAGCGCGGGACCGGCCAGGCGGAAGACGTACGTGCCGGCCGCGAGGGCCAGTACGGCGACGAGCTGCGGGTTCATGCGGACCTCCGGGCGAGCAGCAGGCCGGTGAGGGCGAGGAGCACCGGCACCCCGGCGGGCAGGAACGGCGTGGCGAGGACCGCGACGGCGCCTCCGGCCGCGGCGGCCCGGCGCACGCCCCGGCCGTCCCGCAGCGCGGGCAGCACCAGCGCGAGCAGCACGGCGGGGAACGCCGCGTCGAGCCCGAAGCGGTCCGTGTCGCCGAGGGCCGCCCCGGCGAGCGCCCCCGCGAGGACGGACACGTTCCAGGCCACGAACAGGCCGAGCCCCGATATCCAGAAGGCCCGGCGGCGCGCCGCCGGATCGGTGCGGGCCAGTACGAACGCGGCGGTCTCGTCGGTCACCAGGTGCGCGCCGACCAGCCGCGCGGGCCAGGACCGGCCGAGCGCGTCGGCGACGGCGAGACTGAAGGCGGCGGTACGGGTGTTGAGGAGCAGCCCCGTCGCCGCCGCGGCCACCGGCCCGCCCCCGGCGGCGAACACCCCGACGGCGCTGAACTGTGCCGAGCCCGCGAACACCAGCAGCGACATCAGCACCGGCAGCCACACCGGAAGCCCGTTCGCGACCGCGACGGCCCCGAACGACAGCCCCACGACACCGTCGGCCAGACAGACCAGGGCGACGTCGCGCAGGAGACGGGGGTCGGAGTCGCCCGGCGTTCGGTGTGCCGGGTCGAGTGTTCGCTGTGCCGTACGCATACGGGTAGCGTGACTCCGGGCGGCCGCGTTCGTCAAGTCGAACAAGCGGTCCGCCGTAGCGAACGAGGAGGCGTTCGTTCCCGTAGAGTGAGGCCGCTATGAGCGACACCGACGCGTACCCGCCCAAGAGCCCGCTGCCCCTCGACCGCATCGCCGCGGCCCTGCGCCGCGAGCGCACCCGCGCCGGGATCTCGCTGAGCGAGCTGGCCAAGCGGGCCGGGATCGCCAAGTCGACCCTGTCCCAGCTGGAGTCGGCGTCCGGCAAGCCCACGCTGGAGACGCTGTGGGCCCTCGCCGTCGCCCTCGACGTGCCGCCGAGCCTGCTCCTTGACCCGCCCCGCCCGACCGTCCAGGTCGTCCGGGCCGGCCAGGGCGTCGCCATCCCCTCCGAGCACGCGGACTACACGGCGACCCTGCTCTCCGCCTGCCCGCCCGGCGCCCGCCGCGACCTGTACTGGCTGCACGTCGAGCCCGGCGCGGCCCGCGACTCCGACGCGCACAACCCGGGCACGGTCGAGCACCTGGTCGTCGCCACCGGGCGCGTGCTGGCCGGACCCCAGGACGACCCCGTCGAGCTGGGCCCCGGCGACTGCATCACGTACCCCGGCGACCTGCCGCACACCTGCCGGGCGCTGGAGCCGGGCACCACGTGCGTGCTGCTGATGCAGTTCACCTAGGACGCCTCGGGCCTCGGGAACCGGACCGGAAACAGGCAGGAGCCCCGCTGCCTTGCGGCACGGGGCTCCTTGGGTACTGCTCTCGGTTCCGGATCAAAATGCGGCCATGGCCGCGTGATCAGGAGAGATTAGGCGGGGGTGACGTTCTCCGCCTGCGGGCCCTTCGGACCCTGGGTGACGTCGAAGGTCACGGCCTGGTTCTCCTCGAGGGAGCGGAAGCCGTTCGCGTTGATCGCCGAGTAGTGGACGAAGACGTCCGGGCCGCCGCCTTCCTGGGCAATGAAGCCAAAGCCCTTTTCAGCGTTGAACCACTTCACGGTTCCGGTAGCCATAAGCCCTCCTATGGGCCAAAGGGTCGCCCTGCTCCAGAACCTGCAAATGCGCTTGCGAACAACTGCAAAAGTCTGAAAACGACGAGAGCCCGCGGTTACATGCTCCGCAGGCTCTGTACTGCAAGGGAAACCAAACTGCAAATTGCGGCGAGCCTAGCACGCAGGCAGCCGAAAGCGATAGAGGGCAAGATCACGTCACCCGTAGGTTTGTGCGGAGTCCCGCCGGGGGATTGATCGGCACCCTTCAAGGGCCGGATTCTGCACCGTACCGCACCGGGCCAGAACCGGCCTTTCGCCCCACGTCACCCCCTTCGCCCCGGGCGGACGACGGGACGGCGGACGGCAGGGTCTAGCCTCGCGATGTGGACAATTCTCCCGAGACTCAGCATGAGACCCAGCACGAGAACCTCGCGGCCGCGCGGCGCATCCGTCCGCGCGTCGGCCACATCCAGTTCTTGAACTGCATGCCCCTGTACTGGGGCCTCGCCCGCACGGGCTCCCTGCTCGACTTCGAGCTGACGAAGGACACCCCCGAGAAGCTCAGCGAGCGGCTGGTCGACGGGCGGCTCGACATCGGGCCCATCACCCTGGTCGAGTTCCTCAAGGCCGCCGACGACCTCGTCGCCTTCCCCGACCTGGCCGTCGGCTGCGACGGCCCCGTCATGTCCTGCGTCATCGTGTCGCAGGTGCCGCTCGACGAGTTGGACGGCCGGCGTGTCGCGCTCGGCTCCACCTCCCGCACCTCCGTGCGGCTCGCGCAGCTGCTGCTCGAGGAGAAGATCGGGGTGCGGCCCGAGTACTACACCTGCCCGCCCGACCTCGGCCTGATGATGCAGGACGCGGAGGCGGCCGTGCTCATCGGCGACGCCGCGCTGCGCGCCAACCTGCACGACGCGCCGCGGCTCGGCCTCCAGGTCCACGACCTCGGCGCCATGTGGAAGGAGTGGACGGGGCTGCCGTTCGTCTTCGCCGTGTGGGCCGCGCGCAAGGAGTACGTCGCTCGGGAGCCGGAGATCACCCGGCAGGTGCACGAGGCGTTCCTGTCCTCGCGGGACCTGTCGCTGGTGGAGGTCGCCAAGGTCGCCGAGCAGGCGGCGCGCTGGGAGGTCTTCGGGGAGGCCGTTCTGGAGGAGTACTTCACGACGCTCGACTTCCGGTTCGGGACCGCTCAGCTGGAAGGCGTCACGGAGTTCGCACGCCGGGTCGGACCGACCACGGGATTTCCCGCGGACGTGAAGGTGGAACTGCTCCCGCGGTGAATCCGCGCTTTCCGGACGGAGATCCGGACGGAGATCCGGGCGGGGGTCCGGACGAGGTCCGGACAGCGGATCATCGGGTGAATCCGGGGGCTCGGCAGAGGCCGGGCACAGGGCCCGGCCGGCGCCACTCGGTACGTACCCGCGCGAATTCGGTGAATGCCCCTCCGATTTCCCGCGGGTATCGGATGAAATCCCGATGAACGGCTCCGGGCCCGGAACGCGGTCTCACATCGTGAGCGCTCCGGGCCCGGGGCTCTGGTCACGCGTTTACATGCGCGTAACACTTACCTCTGTCCCGCGTGCGGCAACGGCGCCGCAGCAGTCAGCAGTGGACCGGACCCGAGCGCGCCGCACCCGTGGCGGATCCGGTGACAGCCGCGCCAGAAAGGCCTTCTGTGACGACTCGATCCGAGACCCAGTCCCTCCTCGCCGACCTCCTCGAGGAGATCGAGCACCGCAACCCCGCTCAGCCGGAGTTCCACCAGGCCGCCCACGAGGTCCTGGAGACGCTCGCACCGGTGCTCGCGGCCCGGCCCGAGTACGGGCGGGCCGGACTCGTGGAGCGGCTCGTCGAGCCCGAGCGCCAGGTCATGTTCCGGGTGCCGTGGCAGGACGACAAGGGCCGCGTGCACGTGAACCGCGGCTTCCGCGTCGAGTTCAACAGCGCGCTCGGCCCGTACAAGGGCGGCCTGCGCTTCCACCCCTCGGTGAACCTCGGCGTCATCAAGTTCCTGGGCTTCGAGCAGATCTTCAAGAACGCGCTGACCGGGCTCGGCATCGGCGGCGGCAAGGGCGGCAGCGACTTCGACCCGCACGGGCGCAGCGACGCCGAGGTCATGCGGTTCTGCCAGTCCTTCATGACGGAGCTGTACCGGCACATCGGCGAGCACACGGACGTGCCGGCCGGTGACATCGGCGTCGGCGGCCGCGAGATCGGCTACCTGTTCGGCCAGTACCGGCGCATCACCAACCGGTGGGAGTCGGTCCTGACCGGCAAGGGCCAGGGCTGGGGCGGCTCGCTGATCCGCCCGGAGGCGACCGGCTACGGCAACGTGCTGTTCGCGGCGGCCATGCTCCGCGAGCGCGGCGAGGACCTGGAGGGACAGACGGCGGTCGTGTCCGGCTCCGGCAACGTCGCGATCTACACGATCGAGAAGCTGACCGCGCTCGGCGCCAACGCCGTGACCTGCTCGGACTCTTCGGGCTACGTCGTCGACGAGAAGGGCATCGACCTGGAGCTGCTCAAGCAGATCAAGGAGGTCGAGCGGGGCCGCGTCGACGTGTACGCGCAGCGCCGCGGCGCCTCGGCGCGCTTCGTGCCGAAGGGGCGGGTCTGGGAGGTGCCGGCCGACATCGCGCTGCCGTCCGCCACCCAGAACGAGCTGGACGAGAACGACGCGGCGGCCCTGGTCCGCAACGGCGTGAAGGCCGTCTCCGAGGGCGCCAACATGCCGACCACGCCCGAGGCCGTCCACCTGCTCCAGCGGGCGGGCGTCGCGTTCGGCCCCGGCAAGGCGGCCAACGCGGGCGGTGTCGCGGTCAGCGCCCTGGAGATGGCGCAGAACCACGCCCGTACGTCGTGGACGGCCGAGCGCGTCGAGGACGAGCTGGCGGGCATCATGAACGACATCCACGCCACCTGCCACGAGACCGCCGAGCGCTACGGCGCCCCCGGCGACTACGTGACCGGCGCCAACATCGCCGGGTTCGAGCGGGTGGCCGACGCGATGCTGGCCCAGGGCGTCATCTGACCGGCCCCAGGCCCTAGGCTCGCCTGGAGCGCGCTGACCGACGGGGGAGGTCACCATGCAGCCGCTGGAGGACGACGAACCGACGACCGTGGGGCCCTACCGGCTGCTCGGCCGGCTCGGGCACGGCGGCATGGGCCGCGTGTACCTGGGCCGCAGCGCCGGTGGCCGCACGGTCGCCGTGAAGGTCGTGCACCCGCACTTCGCGCTCGACGACGAGTTCCGGGCGCGGTTCCGCCGTGAGGTGGACGCCGCGCGCCGGGTCGGCGGGGCGTGGACGGCGCCGGTGCTCGACGCGGACCCGGAGGCCCGGGTGCCGTGGGTGGCGACGGGCTACGTGGCCGGGCCCTCGCTCGCGCAGGCCGCAGGGGAGGGCCGGGCGCTGCCCGCGCATTCCGTACGGGTGCTCGGCGCCGGCCTCGCCGAGGCGCTGACCGCGGTGCACGGACTGGGGCTCGTGCACCGCGACGTGAAGCCGTCGAACGTGCTGCTGACCGTCGACGGCCCGCGCCTGATCGACTTCGGGATCGCGCGCGCCACCGACGGCACCGCCTCCCTCACCTCCACCGGCGTGTCCATCGGCTCGCCCGGCTACATGGCGCCCGAGCAGATCCTCGGCAAGGGCGTCACGGGCGCCGCCGACGTGTTCTCCCTCGGCGCGGTCCTCGTCTACGCGGCGACGGGGCACTCCCCGTTCCTCGGCGACTCCTCGGCCGCGCTGCTCTACAAGGTCGTCCACGAGGAGCCCGAACTCGACGCCCTGAGCGGCGACCTGAAGGACGTCGCGGCGGCCTGCCTGGCCAAGGAGGCGGCCGACCGGCCCACCCCCGAGGAGGTCGCGCGCAGCCTCGCCCCGGAGGGCGCTGCCCGGCTCGTCGCGGCGGGCTGGCTGCCCGGCGCCCTGGTCGAGCAGGTGTCGCGCAGCGCCGTGCAGCTCCTGGACCTGGACACGGCCGTCCCGGCGGGCCCGGCCGAACCGGTCTCGGGGCCGGTGGGCTTCAGCAGCCCGTCGGTCACCGGCGGCTCGCAGGCGGCCCCGCAGCCCGGGGTCTTCGGCCCGCCGGACCCCTCGTACGCGCCGGTCCCGCCGCCCAGGGAGGACGCCGGGGCGCCGGAGAAGGCGGAGGAGAAGCAGGACGCCAAGCCCGGCCAGCTGTCCGTCTCCGTGTCCGCGACCTCCGCCCCGACGAGCGCCGACGGCCGCGGCCGCAAGGTGAGTTGCTCGGTGGCGCTGGCGGTGGCCGGAGCGATGGCCGCGGTCACCGTCGGCGGCATCGTCTTCCTCAACACGCGGCCGGACACGGGCGGCGGCAGCGACGCCGGCGCCGAGCCGCCCGCGGTGACCGCCGCCCCGACGAAGGAGCCGACGCAGGAGGAACCGACCTCGCGGGCACCGGTCCCCAAGGGCGTGGTGCCCCCCTTCTACGTGGGCACCTGGGAGGGCAAGGCCACCGCGACCACGGCGCTGGGCGACGTCCAGTTCGACACGTACCGGGTGCGGATCAAGCAGGCCGCCGTCGGCAAGCGGCTCGGCACCGTGACCTCCACCGACCCGCTCGGCGTCACGTGCGTCGACGTCCTCACCCTCAAGTCGGCCTCCGCCGGGGAGCTGATCGCCTCCGGCGCCGCGTCCCCGGACAACGGCGGCACCTGCGCCAAGGGCCCCCACACCGTGCACCTCAAGCGCGCGGGCAAGACCGTCAAGTACAGCTCCCAGTACCCGCAGGCCGGGAACCCGAGGGCCGGTCTGAGCCGAGTGGAGCAGCCCTGAAGCGCGGCAGCCCCCAGTGGGCCTGCCGCGCGGGCGGGGCGGTCGCCTGACATGGCGGACCAGCTTCTCGTCCTGATCGCCGCTCTGTGGGGCGCCGCCACCGGAGCGCTGCTGCCGCGCCCCGCGTACCGGCTGTCCGTCGAGCCCGAGGACCCCTGGCGGTCCGCGCGGCCCGACGGGCGGCCCCTGCGCGGCTGGCTCGGCCCCCGGCCCGGCCCCCGCCCGCTCCTCCTCGCCGCGCTCACCGCCGCCGTCTGCGCCCTCCTCGCCGCCGCCACCGGCACCCGGCCCGAACTGGCCGCCTGGCTGCTGCTCGCCCCGCCCGCCGTGCTGCTCGCCACCGTCGACTTCGCCGTGCACCGGCTGCCCGACGTGCTCACCTACCCGCTGGCCGCCCTCGCCCTGCTCACGCTCGGCGGGGCCGCGGCCCTGCCCGAGTCCGGCGGGTCCTGGACCGGCGCGCTGCTCGGTGCCCTCGCCCTCGGCGGCGGCTATCTGCTGCTCCTGCTCGCCTATCCCAAGGGCATGGGCTTCGGTGACGTGAAGCTGGCGCTCGGGCTCGGCGCGGCGCTCGGCTGGTACGGCTGGGGCGTGCTGTTCCTCGGCGCGTTCGCGGGCGTCCTGTTCAACTCGCTGTACGCGCTCGTCCTCGTCGTCGCCCGGCGCGCGGGCCGCAAGACCGAGATCCCCTTCGGCCCGTTCATGATCCTGGGCGCCTACACGGGGGTTCTGCTGGGCGCTCTGGCCGCCTGACGTACGCTGAGTTTTCAGCTCAGCCGCGGTGCGCACGCGCCGCGAACACTCCGAAAGGGGCCCGCCCGGTGACCGAGAAGGCCGCGCTTCAGTCCGTCCTCGACCGCGCCGCCGACGGTGGGCGCATCACCCCCGAGGAGGCCGTCGCCCTGTACCGCGACGCGCCGCTGCACGCGCTCGGCTCCGCCGCCGACGCGATCCGCCGCCGCAAGTACGCGGGCATCGAGCACATCGCCACGTACATCATCGAGCGGAACATCAACTACACGAACGTGTGCGTGACGGCGTGCAAGTTCTGCGCCTTCTACGCGGCCCCCAAGGACACCAAGAAGGGCTGGACCCGCGACCTCGACGACATCCTGCGCCGCTGCGCGGAGACCGTCGAGCTCGGCGGCACCCAGATCATGTTCCAGGGCGGCCACCACCCCGACTACGGCGTCGAGTACTACGAGCACCACTTCTCGGCGATCAAGAAGGCCTTCCCGCAGCTCGTGATCCACTCGCTCGGCGCGTCCGAGATCGAGCACATGGCCCGCATCTCCAAGGTGTCCGTCGAAGAGGCCATCCAGCGCATCCACACCGCGGGTCTCGACTCCTTCGCGGGCGCCGGCGCCGAGCTGCTCCCGGAGCGCCCGCGCAAGGCCATCGCCCCGCTCAAGGAGTCCGGCGAGCGCTGGCTCGAGATCATGGAGGCGGCCCACAAGCTGGGCGTCGAGTCCACCTCCACCATGCTCATGGGCACCGGCGAGACCAACGCCGAGCGCATCGAGCACCTGCGCATGATCCGCGACGTGCAGGACCGGACGGGTGGCTTCCGGGCCTTCATCCCGTACACGTACCAGCCCGAGAACAACCACCTCAAGGGCCGGACGCAGGCCACGCTCTTCGAGTACCTGCGCATGATCGCGATCGCCCGGATCTTCCTGGACAACGTCCAGCACATCCAGGGCTCCTGGCTGACCACCGGCAAGGAGGTCGGCCAACTGTCCCTGCACTACGGCGCCGACGACCTCGGCTCGATCATGCTGGAGGAGAACGTGGTCTCCTCGGCCGGTGCCAAGCACCGCTCGAACCGCATGGAGATCATCGAGCTCATCCGCAAGGCCGGCCGCGTCCCCGCGCAGCGCGCCACGACGTACGAGCACCTCGTCGTGCACGACGACCCGGCGAACGACCCGGTCGACGACCGTGTCTCCTCGCACATCTCCTCCATCGCGATCGAGGGCGGCACGGCGCACCCCGAGCTGAAGCTCGTCTCCTCCGACCAGGGCTGACGTGCGCACCCTGCACGCCTGCGCCGCCGACGGGTCCGCCGTGCTCGTCGACGGCGAGCGGATCGCCGCGCTCGGCTCCGCCGACGAACTGGTCGCGGCGCACCCCGGGGTACGGGTGCGGGAGTGGCCCGGCATCCTGACGCCGGGCCTGCTCAACCCGTACGGGCCCGAGATCCTCGAAGGCACCTATCACCCTGATCCGCGTGAGGCCGACACGTACGGCACGACGCCGATCGGGGGCGAGCGGGCCCGCGCGATCTTCCGGGCCGACCCGTCGCGGGTCGGGGCGAGCGCGCGCCGCGGCGTCCAGCGGCTGTTCGCCCACGGCACGGTGGCGATCGCCGGGGAACTCAGGTCCCGCCCTGTCCTGGAGGTGGCCCAGCGCTCCGGCCTCGCCTTCGCGGCCCGCCCCGACCGCCTCCCCGGCCCCGTCTCCCTCTCCCCCCGCCCGATGGTCCTGCTCCCCGCCCTCACGGTGGGCGGCCCGGCCCGCTTCGCGATCTTCGACGTCCCGTCCCGCGAGGAACTGGTGGCCCAGGGCGCGAGCACGTGCGTGGCGACGGTGGTCGGCGGCCGGTTGGTCTACCGGGGCCGGTGACGGGGTCTTCGGCTGCGGCCCCGGTGGGGGCTGGTCGCGCAGTTCCCCGCGCCCCTGGAGATGCGCACTTCGTGCGCTATCTCCATAGGGGCGCACGCATCGGGGAAATGCGACCCGAAGGGTCTGCATTTCAGGGGCGCGGGGAACTGCGCGACCAGCCCCCACCGGGCCGCGGCCGGGACTCAACGCGTGGTGATCACGGCGCAGTCCCGGGCCTCGGCGGAGAAGTGCCCGGGATCGGACGGCACCGGCCGGGGCGTAGGTTCCGCCCGGGGTGACGGACACGCATCGGGGAGCACCAAGGGCGAGGGCGACGGCGGAGCCGTTCGCTCGGGGCCGGCCCCGTCCGTCGGAGCGACCCCACCCCCGAGCAGCTGAGTCGCCCCGAACCCCCCGACGACCAGCGCCCCCCACGCCCACACAAGAACCCGCCCCCGCACCGCCAAGCTCCCCACCCCCGCGTCAGATCCGCCCGGAGGGGCCCAGCATCGCAGACGGGTCCCGGTCCGCCGGAGGCGAAGGGTGGGCTGCCACAATGCAGGGGTGACCCGTGCATCTTTGGACAAGCAGCCCCACGAAGTCGCCTCCATGTTCGACGACGTGGCGGAGAAGTACGACCTCACCAACGACGTGCTGTCCCTGGGACAGGCGCGGCTGTGGCGCAAGGAGGTCGCCAAGGCCGTCGACGCCCGCCCCGCGCAGAAGGTCCTCGACCTCGCCGCCGGCACGGCCACGTCCTCGCAGCCGTTCGTGCGGGCCGGCGCGTACGTCGTGCCCTGCGACTTCTCGCTCGGCATGCTGCGGGTCGGCAAGAAGCGCCACCCCTGGATGCCGTTCACGGCCGGCGACGGCACGAAGCTGCCGTTCAAGGACGACACGTTCGACGCCGTGACGATCTCCTTCGGGCTGCGCAACATCCAGGACACCGACCAGGCGCTGCGCGAGCTGTACCGGGTCACCAAGCCCGGCGGCCGCGTCGTCATCTGCGAGTTCAGCCACCCCACCTGGGCCCCGTTCCGCACGGTGTACACCGAGTACCTGATGCGCGCCCTGCCGCCGGTCGCCCGCGCCGTCTCCTCGAACCCGGACGCGTACGTCTACCTCGCCGAGTCGATCCGCGCCTGGCCCACCCAGCCCGAGCTCGCGACCCGGCTGCGCGACGCCGGCTGGCAGAAGGTGGCCTGGCGCAACCTCACCGGTGGCATCGTGGCGCTGCACCGCGGCATCAAGTAAGTCACGGCTCCCGTATTGCAGTTGACGGGAACCGGGCGGCGGGAAAGATGTGTCCGTTGATTACGCGGTGACGACCGGTGACGGTTCGTCACCCGATCGTCCCCGGATCATCACGGAGCACCCCGATGGCGTCGCACTGCCCGCACTGTGGAGCCGAGGCTCCTGAAGAAGCCCGTTTCTGTATGAGCTGCGGGCGCGAACGGTCCACGGGCGGAGGCGCGCAGAGCCCTCCGCCCCCACCCTCACCATCGGCACCCGCCACCCCATCGGCACCCGCCGCCCCACCGGCCCCCGGCACCCCACCACCCCCGCCCGGCTACGCCCCGCCGCCACCCGCCCAGCCCTCCGCCTTCGGCGCCTTCATGGGCCGGGCCCTGCGCGGCGACTGGGCCGGCGCGGTGCAGGCCGCGCTGTGGCCGGTCGGCCTCGTGCTGTTCGCCGCCGTCGCCCTCGCCATCCCCTCGTACGGGCAGGACTCCGGCGACGTCGTGGTCGGCTTCGGCGACCGCATGCGGCTCGCCCTCGCCGTCCTGCTCCAGGGCGTCGGCGGCGGCCTGGAACTCTCCGCGGGCGGCGGCTCCGGCGGCGGCGTCCCCGCGTACGGCGGCAGCGACTACGGCAGCGGCGACTACGGGCCGGGCGGCTCCGGCACCGCCGCGATCTCCGTCGTCCCGCTCCTGGTGACCGTGCTGTGGATCGTCGCGCTCGTCATCGGCACGCGCATGCTCCGCTCCCGCCTGTACGCGCGGATCGTGCCCGGCGCCCCCGACGGTGCCACCGGCGGTCTGGAGGCCGCCGTGCGGGTCGCCGTCGCGACGACCCTCGGGACGCTGGCCCTGGCCCTGTTCGCGCAGCCGGACATCGCCGAGGTGTCGGTGTCCTCCGCACCGTTCCTGACGGCCCTGTGGACGCTGCTGCTCGCCCTCGTCGTCGCCGGCGGCGTCCTGCACGCGGACGACCTCCGCTACCGGGTCGCCGCCGCGCGACCCGGACTGCGCATGACGGTCGGCGCCTTCGGCACGGCCGTGCGCGCCATGGGCCTCGTCCTCGTCGTCGCGCTCGTCCTCGGCTGGATCGGGCTCGCGATCTTCGGTGAGGGCGGCGGCTCCCCGTCGGACCTCGGCGAGGAGGAGTTCGGCGGCTCCGAGGCCGCCGGGGTCGGCACCTTCCTGATGTTGCTGCCCAACTTCGCGCTCGCCGTCCTCGGTCTGTGCTGGGGCGGCTCCCTGGAGGTCGAGGCCCGCGGCACCTCCGGCTTCGGCGGCGGCTACGAGAAGGAGGCGTTCGGCCTGTCCCGGCTCGGCGACGAACTCGGCTCGGGGTCCGTCGTGTACGCGCTCGGCGTCGGCCTCGTCTGCGCGCTGCTGGTCGGCGTCGTCGCGGCCCGGCGCTCCGCCGACCGGCGCGAACAGCTCCTGTCCGCAGGGCTCTTCTTCGGCCTGCTCCTGCTGCTCGCGGGGATCGGCGGGCTGGGCGCCGAGTTCCGCGGCGACATCGAGCTTCTCGGCACCGGGGCCGGACAGTTCGACCTGGGGCTGAACGTGCCCGAGGTGCTGCTGTTCGGGCTGCTGTGGGTCGGCGGCGCCGCGTTCGTGGGCCCGCACGTGGCGCGCGCCCTGGGCCTCACCCCGACCCCGACGCCCCCGGCACCGGGCCCGTACTGGCCTCCGATGCCGCCGGCCCCGGCCGCGTCCCCGATGCCCGCCCCGCCCGCGATCCCCGAACAGTCACCACAGACCCCGCAGACCCCACAGGCCCCGCAGGATCCGCCGGGGCAAGCGCCCGTGCCGCTCCAGAAGTCGCCGCAGGACGCGCCGGACGCGCAGGCCCCGCAGCAGCCGGACCAGTCCCAGCAGTCCCAGCAATCCCAGCAGGCCGAACAGGTCCAGCAGCCCCAGCAGACCCCGCACACCCCGTTTCCGGCACCCGCACCCGCGCCGCAGGCCCCGTACGACCTCCACACCGTCGGCCTCGTCGCCGGCCCGCCCCAGCCCCAGCCGCCCCGCAACAACCGCCGCCGCGCCTGGATCTGGGCCGGCACGCTCGTCGGGGCGCTCGTCATCGGCGGCGGCTCGGCGGCCGGTGTCGTGCTGCTCCACGACGACGGGGGCAGCGCGAAGAAGGACGACGCCAAGGGCGCGAGCGCGCAGAGTTCACCCTCGGCCCAGGCGTCGCAGGAGTCACAGGAGTCGCCGGACGCACAGGAGTCCGCCGACGCCTCCGCCGCCACGCCCTCGGACCCGGCGGCCGCCACCGCCACCGGCGAGCCGACGGACATGCCGACCGTCCCCGCCGGCTACCACCAGGTCTTCGACGAACTGGGCTTCTCCTTCGTCGTCCCCGAGGTCTGGGAGCGGCAGGGTGTCAAGAACGGCAGCCAGGTCACGTACGCGGGCAGCACCGGGATGTCGGGCTACCTCGTCGGCGTCATCCCGGACGCCGGGTACACCTCGTACGACAACATGCTCCTGATGGAGAAGCGCCTCAAGGCGGACAAGAACAAGAAGGACTACCAGCGCGTCCAGCTGGAGCGGAACACCTTCCAGGGGCGTGCGGGGGCCCGCTGGGAGTACACGTACGAGGACGCCTCCGGGGCCACGGTCCATGCCGTCGACCAGGCGTACGTGGCCGCCGGCGGCACCGAGTACGCGATCCTGCTCACCGCCCCGGAGTCGGACTGGACCTCGGCGCAGGAGATGTACCGGATCGCGCTCGACTCCTGGCGGCTCACGGACACGGACTGAAGCGACAGGAGTCCGGCTACAACTCCAGGCTGAAGCAGTGCCCGCGGCGCCCGGTCGGCGTCACGAACGTCTCGGCGAGATCCATGCCGAGCCGCTTCGTGACCGCTATGGACCGGGCGTTGCGCGCGTCGACCATCGCGACGACGCTCGGCACCCCGGCCGCCCGTACCCGCTCCAGCGTGGCGAGCGCCGCGGACGTCGCGTAGCCGCGCCCCCAGTGGGCGCGCCCGAGGCGCCAGCCGATCTCGATCTGCCCGGCCGGTCCCCACGCGTGCGGCCAGGGCTGCGCGCCGGTGAACCCGACGACCTCGCCCGCGCCGTCCGTCATCGTCCACAGGCAGAAGCCGTGCTCGGCGTCGTGCATCCGCTGGCGTGCCGTCAGCTCCTCGTACACGGACAGCTCGGCGGAGGCGCCCCCGTGGAACTCCATCACGTCGGGGTCGTCGAACACCCGGTGCCAGGCGAAAGCGTCCTCGTGGGTGGGGACCCGCAGATCCACGGCGGGCAGAACTCGAGTCATGGGCTGACCCTTCGGTCGGTGAGCGGTGCCGCCAAATAGACTGCCCATGTCCGTGCCGGACGGCACACTGTTTTCGACCCTTGGGGAGAACCCGCCGTGACCGAGCAGCCCAAGCCCCTCTCCGAGCACAGCGCAGACGTCATCGTGGTCGGCGCAGGACCGGCCGGCTCGGCGACCGCCTACCACCTGGCGAAGGCGGGCCTGGACGTCCTGCTCCTGGAGAAGACGGCGTTCCCGCGCGAGAAGGTCTGCGGCGACGGCCTCACCCCGCGCGCCACCAAGCAGCTCGTCGCCATGGGCATCGACATCTCCGAAGAGGCCGGCTGGCTGCGCAACAAGGGGCTGCGCATCATCGGCGGCGGCGTCCGCCTCCAGCTCGACTGGCCGGAGCTCGCCTCGTACCCGGACTACGGACTCGTCCGCAAGCGCGACGACTTCGACGAGCAGCTCGCCCGGCAGGCCCAGAAGGCGGGCGCGCGCCTGTACGAGCGGTGCAACGTGGGCGCCCCCATCACGGACGAGCGCACCGGCCGCATCACCGGCGTGCACGCCAAGCTCGGCGAGGAGAAGACGCCGACCACCTTCCACGCCCCGCTCGTCGTCGCCGCCGACGGCAACTCGACGCGCCTGTCGCTCGGCATGGGCCTGCACCGCCGCGAGGACCGCCCGATGGGCGTCGCGGTCCGCACGTACTTCGAGTCGCCCCGCCACGACGACGACTACCTGGAGTCCTGGCTGGAGCTGTGGGACCGGCGCGGCCCGGGCGAGGACCGGCTGCTGCCCGGCTACGGCTGGATCTTCGGCATGGGCGACGGCACGTCGAACGTGGGCCTCGGCATCCTCAACTCCTCCAAGGCGTTCCGCGAGCTGGACTGGCGCGAGGTCCTCAAGGCCTGGTGCGCGTCCATGCCGGAGGACTGGGGCTACACGCCGGAGAACATGACGACGCCGATCCGCGGCGCCGCCCTCCCCATGGCCTTCAACCGCCAGCCGCACTACACCAAGGGCCTGCTCCTGGTCGGTGACGCGGGCGGCCTGGTCAACCCGTTCAACGGCGAGGGCATCGCGTACGCCATGGAGTCCGGGCAGATCGCCGCGGACGTCATCGTGCAGGCCCACGCCCGCGCCACGGACGCCCAGCGCGAACTGGCCCTCCAGCGCTACCCGAAGGTCCTCAAGGACACGTACGGCGGCTACTACACGCTGGGCCGCGCCTTCGTGAAGCTCATCGGCAACCCGAAGGTCATGAAGATCGCGACGCAGCGCGGCCTGACCCACCCGGTCCTGATGAAGTTCACGCTGAAGATGCTGGCGAACCTGACGGACCCGACGGGCGGCGACGCGATGGACCGCATCATCAACGGCCTGAGCAAGGTCGCCCCGAAGTCCTGACAGCCGGACAGGCAGCACAGACGGACAGTCAGGCATCCTGGGCTGATTTGTCCTCGTCGGGTGCTCGGGCGCAGGGTGGACGCATGATTCTCATCGTCGTGAAGTTCACCGCCAAGCCCGAGCACGCCGACTCCTGGCTGGAGAAGACGGGCGCGTTCACCGCCGCCACCCGCGCGGAGGAGGGCAACCTCTTCTTCGACTGGTCCCGCAGTGTCGAGGACCCGCACCAGTTCGTCCTCGTCGAGGGCTTCCGGGACGCGGCGGCGGGCGCCGCCCACGTCGGCACCGACCACTTCAAGGCCGGCCTGGAGTCGATGGCCCCGCTGCTCGCCCGCACCCCGGAGATCATCCACTGCGACATCCCGAACGAGGGCTTCGGGCCGATGGGCGAACTGGCCGTCGAGAACTGAGCACTCACACTGAGCACTCACACCGAGCACTCAGACATACGGCGAAGGCCGCCACATCCCTTTTGCGGGGGTGTGGCGGCCTTCGCCGTATGTGTGCGGATGCCTCAGAGGACGCGGACCGCGCCGCTCGCCGGGTAGCCGGACAGGTCCTGGATGACGACACCCTTGGAGGGGTTCGCGGCGTCCAGGTACTGGCCGTTACCGATGTAGACGCCGACGTGGTACGCCGAGCCGGCGCCGCCCCAGTACAGGAGGTCGCCCACCTGGATGTTGGAGAGGGAGACCGGGGTGCCGAAGGTGGACTGCTCCTGCGAGGTGCGGGGCAGGTCCACGCCGGCCTGGCGGAACGCGGCCTGGGTCAGACCGGAGCAGTCCCAGGAGTTGGGGCCGGTGCCGCCCATGACGTAGGCGTCGCCGAGCTGGGCCTTCAGGAAGCCGATGACGGCGCCCACGGAGCCGCTGGCGGGCGCGGGGGCCTCGGCCGTGGCGGACGTCGTGGAGAGCGTGCTGCGCTCGCTGGAGCGGGAAGCGGCGGCCTCGGCGGCCTCGCGCTCGGCCTTCGCCTTGGCGGCGGCCTCGGCCTTCTTCTTGGCCTCGGCCTTCTTCTCGGCGGAGAGCTGGTCCTTCTTCGCCTGGTCGGCGGCCTTGGCGAACGCCTCGTCGCGCTCGGCCTGGAGCTGGTAGTTCGCCGCGGCCTGCTGCGTGGCGTCCGCCGACTCGGCGACCTGCGAGGCGAGGTCGGAGGTCAGCGTGGGCAGCTCGATGGTCTGCGTCACGGGCTCTGCAGCGTTCGCCGCACCGGACGCACCAGCCACTGCCAGGGTGCTGAGGACGCCACCGGTAACTCCGGCGCGCAGGGCCAGCTTCGAGGCGCTGCGGCGGGGCTTCCGGTGGCTGGGTATGTGAGCGGTGTGGGACATGAGTACAACCGCTATCAGGGCTTCACCGTTCCCTTCAAGAAACGTGTGGTGCGCCACAGTTGTGAAACCGAGACGTGAATCCCGGGCGTGGCGGCCCTTATTGACGCCGTAACGGGCAATCCGGACAGTGCCGTGCAGCGCTGTGATCATTGGCTTTTCGCGATACGCCCGAATTGCCCGACGCTTACCACTCGTTGAGACGGTTGGCCAAGCCCGGTTTCCGAGCCGTTACGTATCACGTGACGCAGGTCACACAGATACCCCTAAGGGGAGTGCTCGCGTCCACTCAGGGATGCCCATGTCCCTCTGATGTGTGAACGGCAGCCACTATCAGCCAGTCGTGTCCAGCGCCAATTTGCCTGCCGAGGCGATGGCTTGATAGTGCACCGAGCCTTCTACCAGCAGTAACGCGGCAAGTTGTCACCTCTGGTGATCACTCAGGTGCTTCGCGTGTGAAGATCACCGCTCATCCGACTTCATGATCCTTCGTCAGGTGGTGGAGATCACAAACTAGTTGGCGCACCCCGTGTCGCAGATCACAGAGTCCCGGGCATAGGATGCGGGACACGTCGGGCTTGTGACCTGCTTCACATGTAAGCGATCTTCGGATCGTGCGCAGGGGGAGAAAGGTTCCGGGTCCGTTGCAACCGCCAGCAGTCAGCGCCGACTGAGAGGAGCGAGGAGCGGTGAACGCGTATGCGCCCATCCTCGTACTGGGAGCCCTCGGGGCAGGCTTTGCGATCTTCTCCGTGGTCATGGCCACGCTTATCGGTCCAAAGCGGTACAACCGGGCGAAGCTCGAAGCGTACGAGTGCGGCATCGAGCCCACCCCCACGCCGGCCGGCGGTGGGCGCTTCCCCATCAAGTACTACCTGACGGCGATGCTCTTCATCGTCTTCGACATCGAGATCGTCTTCCTCTACCCCTGGGCCGTCTCCTTCGACGCCCTGGGGCTTTTCGGGCTCGTGGAGATGCTGCTCTTCGTGCTCACCGTCTTCGTCGCCTACGCGTACGTGTGGCGGCGCGGCGGCCTGGAATGGGACTGAGCCCCCGTACAGGGGAGGACAGGAGCCACTGAGCTATGGGACTCGAAGAAAAGCTGCCGAGCGGATTCCTTCTGACCACCGTCGAGCAGGCCGCGGGATGGGTGCGCAAGTCGTCCGTCTTCCCCGCCACGTTCGGGCTCGCCTGCTGCGCCATCGAGATGATGACGACGGGCGCGGGCCGCTACGACCTGGCGCGGTTCGGCATGGAGGTGTTCCGCGGATCGCCCCGCCAGGCGGACCTGATGATCGTCGCCGGACGCGTGAGCCAGAAGATGGCCCCCGTCCTGCGCCAGGTCTACGACCAGATGCCCAACCCCAAGTGGGTCATCTCCATGGGTGTCTGCGCCTCGTCCGGCGGGATGTTCAACAACTACGCGATCGTGCAGGGCGTCGACCACGTCGTGCCGGTGGACATCTACCTGCCCGGCTGCCCGCCGCGGCCCGAGATGCTGATGGACGCGATTCTCAAGCTCCATCAGAAGATCCAGACCTCCAAGCTCGGCGTGAACGCCGAGGAGGCGGCCCGCGAGGCGGAGGAAGCGGCGCTCAAGGCGCTCCCGACGATCGAGATGAAGGGGCTGCTGCGGTGAGCGGCGAGAACAACGGGGTGAACCCCGAGAAGGACCTCAGCGCCTCCAACCTCCCGGGGCAGCGAGGCGACCAGGGCGAGGAGATCCGCGTCCAGCGCGGCATGTTCGGCGCCAACAATGGTGGCGATACGTCTGGTTACGGCGGACTTGTCCGCTCGATCCGGCTGCCCGGCGAGGCCGTCCGCCCCTACGGCGGCTGGTTCGACGAGGTGGCCGACGAGCTGGAGGGCGCCCTGGAGGAACAGGGCCTCGTCCCCGAGAACGCCATCGACAAGACGGTCGTCGACCGCGACGAGCTCACCTTCCACATCGAGCGCGAGCACCTGGTGCGGGTCGCCCAGACGCTGCGCGACGACCCGGCGCTCCGCTTCGAACTGTGCACCGGTGTCTCGGGCGTGCACTACCCGGGGGACAAGGGCCGCGAGCTGCACTGCGTGTACCACCTGCGCTCGCTCACCCACGGCCGGCTGATCCGCCTCGAGGTGTCGCTGCCGGACACGGACCCGCACGTCCCGTCCCTGGTCCCGGTGTATCCCACGAACGACTGGCACGAGCGCGAGACGTACGACTTCTTCGGCATCGTCTTCGACGGCCACCCCGCGCTGACGCGGATCATGATGCCGGACGACTGGCAGGGCTTCCCGCAGCGCAAGGACTACCCGCTCGGCGGCATCCCCGTCGAGTACAAGGGCGCCCAGATCCCGGCTCCGGACCAGCGGAGGTCGTACAGCTGATGTCTACTCCTTCTGCATCGCCCCGCGAGACCACCGAAGGTGCCGTCTACACGGTCACCGGCGGCGACTGGGACGAGGTCGTCCAGTCCGCGGTCAAGTCCGACGACGAGCGCATCATCGTCAACATGGGTCCCCAGCACCCGTCCACGCACGGCGTGCTGCGGCTGATCCTGGAGATCGACGGCGAGACGGTCACCGAGGCCCGCTGCGGCATCGGCTACCTGCACACGGGCATCGAGAAGAACCTCGAGTACCGCACGTGGACGCAGGGCACCACGTTCGTGACCCGCATGGACTACCTGACGCCGTTCTACAACGAGACGGCGTACTGCCTCGCCGTCGAGAAGCTGCTCGGCATCACCGACGAGATCCCCGACCGGGCCAGCGTCATCCGCGTCCTGCTCATGGAGCTGAACCGGATGTCCTCGCACCTCGTCGCCATCGCCACCGGCGGCATGGAGCTCGGCGCGACGACGATCATGATCTACGGCTTCCGCGATCGTGAACTGATTCTCGACATCTACGAGCTCATCACCGGCCTGCGCATGAACCACGCGTACATCCGGCCCGGCGGACTCGCCCAGGACCTGCCGCCCGGCGCGGTGGACCAGCTGCGCGAGTTCGTGAAGAAGATGAAGAAGAACCTGCCCGAGTACGACAAGCTCGCCACCGGGAACCCCATCTTCAAGGCCCGTATGCAGGACGTCGGCTACCTCGACCTGGCCGGCTGCATGGCCCTCGGCGCCACCGGACCGATCCTGCGCTCGGCGGGCCTGCCGCACGACCTGCGCAAGACCGACCCGTACTGCGGCTACGAGAACTACGACTTCGAGATCCCGACCGCCGACACCTGCGACTCCTACGGACGCTTCCTGGTCCGCCTGGAGGAGATGCGCCAGTCGCTGCGCATCGTCGAGCAGTGCCTGGACCGGCTCGCCCCGGGCCCGGTCATGGTCGGCGACAAGAAGATCGCCTGGCCCGCCCAGTTGGCCCTCGGGCCCGACGGACTCGGCAACTCGCTCGACCACATCAAGAACATCATGGGCACCTCCATGGAGGCCCTCATCCACCACTTCAAGCTGGTGACCGAGGGCTTCCGCGTCCCGCCGGGACAGGCGTACTCCGCCGTGGAGTCGCCCAAGGGCGAGCTCGGGGTGCACGCCGTGTCCGACGGCGGCACCCGCCCCTTCCGGGTCCACTTCCGCGACCCGTCCTTCACCAACCTGCAGGCCATGGCGGCGATGTGCGAGGGCGGCCAGGTCGCCGACGTCATCGTCGCCGTCGCCTCCATCGACCCCGTGATGGGAGGCGTCGACCGGTGACCACCAGTTCTTCGGAGCAGGGCGTCAGCCTGGGCATGCCGCAACTGCCCGCGCCCGCTTACCCGGACGACGTCCGCGCCCGCCTGGAGGCCGACGCGCGCGAGATCATCGCCCGCTACCCCGGCTCCCGCTCGGCGCTCCTGCCGATGCTGCACCTCGTGCAGGCGGAGGAGGGGCACGTCACGCGCACCGGCATGCAGTTCTGCGCGGACCTGCTCGGCCTCACCACGGCCGAGGTCACCGCGGTCGCGACCTTCTACACGATGTACCGCAGGAAGCCGAGCGGCGACTACCAGGTCGGCGTCTGCACCAACACCCTGTGCGCCGTCATGGGCGGCGACGCCATCTTCGAGACGCTCCAGGAGCACCTCGGCGTCGGCAACAACGGCACCACCGACGACGGCAAGATCACGCTGGAGCACATCGAGTGCAACGCCGCTTGTGATTTCGCTCCCGTGGTGATGGTCAACTGGGAGTTCTTCGACAACCAGACGCCCGAGTCCGCCACGCGCCTGGTCGACGACCTGCGCGCCGGCACCGAGGTGTCGCCCACCCGCGGCGCCCCGCTGTGCACCTTCAAGGAGACCGCGCGCATCCTCGCCGGTTTCCCCGACGCGCGCGAAGGCGCCGTCGAGGCCGGCGGCAGCGCAGGCCCCGCCTCGCTCGTCGGGCTCCGCCTGGCCAAGGGCGAGACGGCCGCGGCCCGAGTGGTCCACCCGCGCGACGCCGCGCCCGCAGAGGAGCCGCCGGCAGGCCAGTCCGGTCAGGAGGGGGAGTGATGACCTTGGCAGCCGAGATCGAGAACAACGAGTCCAGCCCCGAGAAGCTGCTCGCGCCGGTCCTGTCGGCGTTCTGGGACGAGGACCGCTCCTGGTCCCTGGACGTCTACCGCCGGCACGAGGGCTACGAGGGTCTGCGCAAGGCCCTCGCGATGACGCCGGACGACCTCATCGCCTACGTGAAGGACTCGGGCCTGCGCGGACGCGGCGGCGCGGGCTTCCCCACCGGCATGAAGTGGCAGTTCATCCCGCAGGGCGACGGCAAGCCTCACTATCTTGTTGTCAACGCCGACGAGTCGGAGCCGGGGACCTGCAAGGACATCCCGCTCCTCTACGCCAACCCGCACAGCCTCATCGAGGGCATCGTGATCGCCTGCTACGCGATCCGCTCCGAGCACGCCTTCATCTACCTGCGCGGCGAAGTGGTCCCCGTGCTGCGTCGCCTGCACGAGGCCGTCCGCGAGGCGTACGAAGCCGGCTTCCTCGGCGAGAACGTCCTGGGATCCGGTCTCAACCTCGAACTCACCGTGCACGCGGGCGCGGGCGCGTACATCTGTGGCGAGGAGACCGCACTCCTGGACTCGCTCGAGGGCCGCCGCGGCCAGCCCCGGCTGCGACCCCCCTTCCCCGCGGTCGCCGGTCTGTACGCGTGCCCCACTGTCGTGAACAACGTCGAGTCCATCGCGTCGGTTCCCGCGATCGTGAACCGCGGCAAGGACTGGTTCAAGTCGATGGGCAGCGAGAAGTCCCCGGGCTTCACGCTCTACTCGCTCAGCGGCCACGTCGCCTCGCCCGGCCAGTACGAGGCCCCGCTCGGCATCACGCTGCGCCAGCTCCTCGACATGAGCGGCGGCATGCGCCCCGGCCACCGCCTCAAGTTCTGGACCCCCGGCGGCAGTTCCACCCCGATGTTCACCGAGGAGCACCTCGACGTGCCCCTCGACTACGAGGGCGTCGGCGCCGCCGGATCCATGCTCGGCACCAAGGCCCTGCAGTGCTTCGACGAGACCACCTGCGTCGTGCGCGCCGTCACCCGCTGGACCGAGTTCTACGCCCACGAGTCCTGCGGCAAGTGCACGCCCTGCCGCGAAGGCACCTACTGGCTCGTTCAGTTGCTGCGCGACATCGAGGCCGGCAAGGGCTCCCTGGACGACCTCGACAAGCTGGGCGACATCGCCGACAACATCAACGGCAAGTCGTTCTGCGCCCTCGGCGACGGCGCCGCCTCGCCGATCTTCTCCTCGCTCAAGTACTTCCGCGAGGAGTACGAGCAGCACATCACGGGCAAGGGCTGCCCCTTCGACCCGGCCAAGTCGACCCTGTGGGCCGACCAGCACCGCACGGAGGTGAACGCATGACTGTGACCACGGGCGCTCCCTCCGGGGGCGGCGCGGCGGCGGTCCCGCCCGAGGACCTCGTCTCGTTGACGATCGACGGCATCGAGATCAGCGTCCCCAAGGGGACCCTGGTCATCCGCGCCGCCGAACTGCTCGGCATCGAGATCCCCCGGTTCTGCGACCACCCGCTCCTCGACCCGGCCGGTGCCTGCCGCCAGTGCATCGTCGAGGTCGAGGGCCAGCGCAAGCCGATGGCCTCCTGCACCATCACCTGCACCGACGGCATGGTCGTCAAGAGCCAGCTCTCCTCCCCGGTCGCCGAGAAGGCGCAGAAGGGGGTCATGGAGCTGCTGCTCATCAACCACCCCCTGGACTGCCCGGTCTGCGACAAGGGCGGCGAGTGCCCGCTGCAGAACCAGGCGATGTCGCACGGCCAGGCCGACTCCCGCTTCGAGGGGAAGAAGCGCACCTACGAGAAGCCGGTCGCGATCTCCACCCAGGTGCTGCTCGACCGCGAGCGGTGCGTCCTGTGCGCCCGCTGCACCCGGTTCTCGAACCAGATCGCGGGCGACCCGATGATCGAGCTGATCGAGCGCGGCGCGCTCCAGCAGGTCGGCACCGGCGAGGGCGACCCGTTCGAGTCGTACTTCTCCGGGAACACCATCCAGATCTGTCCCGTCGGCGCGCTGACCTCGGCGGCGTACCGATTCCGCTCCCGGCCCTTCGACCTCGTGTCCTCGCCGTCGGTGTGCGAGCACTGCGCGGGCGGCTGCGCCACCCGCACCGACCACCGGCGCGGCAAGGTCATGCGCCGCCTCGCGGCGAACGACCCCGAGGTCAACGAGGAGTGGGTCTGCGACAAGGGCCGCTTCGGCTTCCGGTACGCGCAGAAGCCCGACCGGCTCACCACCCCGCAGGTGCGTGACGCCGAGACCGGTGAACTGCGCGCCGCGTCCTGGCCGGAGGCCCTGGAGGCCGCCGCGCGCGGGCTCACCGAGGCGCGCGGCCGGGCCGGTGTCCTCACCGGCGGCCGGCTCACCGTCGAGGACGCCTACGCGTACAGCAAGTTCACCCGGGTCGCCCTCGCCACGAACGACATCGACTTCCGCGCGCGCGTGCACAGCGGCGAGGAGTCCGACTTCCTCGCCGCGCGCGTGGCCGGACGGGGCCGCGACCTCGACGGCAGCGGCGTCACGTACACGAAGCTGGAGCAGGCGCCCGCCGTGCTGCTCGTCGGCTTCGAGTCCGAGGAGGAGGCGCCCGGCGTCTTCCTGAAGCTCCGCAAGGCGTGGCGCGGGCACGGCCAGAAGGTGTTCTCGCTGGCCACGCACGAGACGCGGGGCCTGGAGAAGGCGGGCGGCACGCTGCTGCCGGCCGCGCCCGGCACCGAGACCGAGTGGCTGGACGCGCTCGCCTCCGGCGTCGGCCTGGAGACCGGGGGAGCGGCCGCCGCCGAGGCGCTGCGCTCCGAGGGTGCGGTCATCGTCGTCGGTGAGCGGCTCGCGTCCGTCGCGGGCGGTCTCACCGCCGCCGTACGGGCCGCGTCCGCGACCGGCGCCCAGCTGGTGTGGATCCCGCGCCGGGCCGGTGAGCGCGGTGCGATCGAGGCCGGCGCGCTGCCCTCGCTGCTGCCGGGCGGCCGCCCCGCGACCGACCCGCGCGCGCGGGAGGAGGTCGCCGCCGTGTGGGGGGTGGCCGAACTCCCGCACAGCTACGGCCGCGACACGGGCCAGATCGTGGAGGCCGCCGCGGGCGGTGCGCTGCGGGCCCTCGTGGTGGCCGGCGTCGAGATCGCCGACCTGCCCGACCCGGCACGCGCGCGTGAAGCACTTCACGAGGTCGGCTTCCTGGTCTCCCTGGAGCAGCGGCCGAGCGAGGTCACCGAGCACGCCGACGTCGTCCTCCCGGTGGCCGCGGTCGCCGAGAAGGCGGGCACGTTCCTCAACTGGGAGGGCCGGGCCCGGATGTTCGAGGCCGCGCTCAAGCCGGACCAGATGACCCGCACCCTGGCGCCGACCGACCTCCGCGTGCTGCAGATGCTCGCCGACGCCATGGACGTCCACCTGGGCCTGCCGGACCTGCGCTCCGCCCGTTCCGAGCTGGACCGGCTCGGCGCCTGGGACGGGCCGTACGCCACGGAGCCGCTGGAGACGGCCGCCCCGGCCCCGCGGCCCGCCGCGGGCGAGGCGGTCCTCGCCGGACACCGGCTGCTGCTCGACCGGGGCCGCCTCCAGGAGGGCGACGACGCGCTCGCCGGCACCCGGCACGCCGCCCACGCGCGCGTGTCGGCCGCGACGGCGGCCGAGGCGGGCGTCAAGGACGGCGACGTCCTCGCGGTCACCGGAAAGGCCGGCACCGTCGAACTGCCGCTCCAGGTCACGCAGATGCCCGACCGGGTCGTCTGGCTCCCGCTGAACTCCGTGGGCGGCGGCGTCGCCTCGGACACGGGCGCCGTTCCCGGCGACCTGGTGAAGATCGGCCCGGCCGTCGCCGCCGGCGCCCCGGAGGTGGAGTCATGAGCCCGACGGCACTGCACCCGCTCGCCCTCGAAGACCTGTCGATGTTCGGCCGCGACCCCTGGTGGCTGGTCGTCATCAAGGCGGTGTTCTGCTTCGCCTTCCTGATGGTGACCGTGCTGTTCTCCATCGTGTGGGAGCGCAAGGTCGTCGCCTGGATGCAGCTGCGCATCGGCCCGAACCGGCACGGCCCCTGGGGCATGCTCCAGTCGCTCGCCGACGGCATCAAGCTGATGCTGAAGGAAGACCTCATCGTCAAGCGCGCGGACAAGGTGGTCTACGTCCTCGCGCCGATCGTCGCGGCCATCCCGGCCTTCATGGCGATCGCGGTGATCCCCTTCGGACCCGCCGGCAACGAGATCTCGATCTTCGGCACGCGCACCACGATGCAGCTCACCGACCTGCCGATCGCGATGCTCTACGTCCTCGCGGTCGCCTCGGTCGGCATCTACGGCATCGTCCTCGCCGGCTGGTCCTCCGGCTCCACGTACCCGCTCCTCGGCGGCCTGCGTTCCTGCGCGCAGATGATCTCCTACGAGATCGCGATGGGCGCCGCGTTCGCCTCGGTCTTCCTGTACTCGGGCTCGATGTCCACCTCGGAGATCGTCGCCCAGCAGCACGACCGCTGGTACATCGTGCTGCTGCCCGTCTCGTTCCTCATCTACATCGTGACGATGGTCGGCGAGACGAACCGCGCGCCGTTCGACATGCCGGAGTCCGAGGGCGACCTCGTGGGCGGCTTCAACACCGAGTACTCGTCCATCAAGTTCGCGATGTTCATGCTCGCCGAGTACGTGAACATGGTCACGGTCTCCGCGGTGTCCGTGACGCTCTTCCTGGGCGGCTGGCGCGCGCCGTGGCCGATCTCCACGTTCTGGGAGGGCGCGAACCACGGCTGGTGGCCGATGCTCTGGTTCGTCATCAAGGTCCAGTTGCTGCTGTTCTTCTTCATCTGGCTGCGCGGCACGCTCCCGCGCGTGCGCTACGACCAGTTGATGAAGCTCGGCTGGAAGGTCCTCATCCCGGTCTCCGTGGTGTGGCTGATGCTCGTCGCCACCGTGCGGACGCTCCAGAACGAGAACTACGACTTCGCCGAGATCGCCCTCTACGTGGGCGGCGGCATCCTCGTGCTCCTGCTGCTCTCGTTCGTCGTGGACATCTTCCGCGACCGGGGCGCCAAGCAGGCCGAGGCCGAGGCGGCGGCGAAACCGGCGGCCTTCGACCCGATGGCGGGCGGCTTCCCGGTGCCACCGCTGCCCGGACAGTCCCTGCCGCCCGTGCCGCGCCGACGCTCGCGCCGTGAGGGCGAGTTGATTGTCAGTGGTGGCCCCGATACTCAGAGTGACGAATCACTCGGCGGATCTCGTGAGGGAAAGGAGGCGTCCGATGGCTGACGAGAAGAACGAGATGAACGAGAAGAGCGAGAAGGACACAGCGCCGGGGTTCATGAACCCGGTCGCCGGCTTCGGCGTGACCTTCAAGGCCATGTTTAAGAAGCGGCTGACCGAGCAGTACCCGGAGCAACCGAAGACCACGGCTCCCCGCTTCCACGGCAGGCACCAGCTCAACCGCCATCCGGACGGCCTGGAGAAGTGCGTCGGCTGCGAGCTGTGCGCCTGGGCCTGTCCGGCGGACGCCATCTACGTGGAGGGCGCGGACAACACGGAGGAGGAGCGCTACTCCCCGGGTGAGCGCTACGGCCGCGTCTACCAGATCAACTACGCCCGCTGCATCCTGTGCGGCCTGTGCATCGAGGCGTGCCCCACGCGCGCGCTGACGATGACGAACGAGTTCGAACTCGCCGACAGCAGCCGGGCCAACCTGATCTACACCAAGGAGCAGCTGCTGGCCGGCCTCGAGGAGGGCATGGTCGACAGCCCGCACTCGATCTTCCCCGGCATGGAGGAGCAGGACTACTACCGGGGCCTGGTGACCGAGGCCGCGCCCGGCACCGAGCGCCAAGTGGCCGTCTCCAAGGGCGAGAAGCCCGACGAGGCCGCGTCCGAGGCCGCATCCGAGGCCGAGGGGGTGGAGGCATGAGCACGCAGCTCGCCGCCTACGCCACCTCCACCGGTGAGGCCTTCCAGTTCTGGGTCCTCGGCACCGTCGCCGTCATCGGCGCCCTGTGCACGATCCTGATGAAGAAGGCCGTGCACAGCGCCCTCTGTCTGGCCGGGACCATGATCATCCTCGCGGTGTTCTACCTGGCCAACGGGGCGTACTTCCTGGGCATCGTCCAGATCGTCGTCTACACGGGCGCGATCATGATGCTGTTCCTCTTCGTGGTCATGCTCGTCGGCGTCACCGCCGCGGACTCCCTGAAGGAGACCATCAAGGGGCAGCGCTGGCTCGCCGCCCTGTGCGGGATCGGCTTCGGCGTCCTGCTGATCGCGGGGATCGGGAACGCGTCGCTGACGCAGTTCACCGGCCTCGGCCAGGCGAACGCGAACGGGAACGTGGAGGGCCTCGCCGCCCTCATCTTCACCAAGTACGTCTTCGCCTTCGAGATCACCGGCGCCCTGCTCATCACGGCGACCGTCGGCGCGATGGTGCTCACGCACCGGGAGCGCACCGAGCGGGCCAAGACCCAGCGCGAGCTGGCCGAGCAGCGCGTCCGCGAGGGCAAGCACCTGCCGCCGCTGCCCGCCCCCGGCGTCTACGCCCGGCACAACGCGGTGGACATCGCGGGCCTGCTGCCGGACGGCACCCCGTCGGAGCTCACGGTCATGCAGACGCTGCGCGAGCGCGGCCAGATCCGGGACGTGTCCGGTGAGGCGCTCAGCGACCTCAAGGCCCTGGAGCAGCGTTCGGCCGAGCGGCTCGAGCGCGGCTCCCGCGACAAGGCAGAGGAGGCGTCGAAGTGAATCCGGTCAACTACCTGTATCTCGCCGCCCTGTTGTTCACGATCGGCGCCACCGGCGTGCTCATCAGGCGGAACGCGATCGTCGTGTTCATGTGCATCGAGCTGATGCTGAACGCGTGCAACCTCGCGTTCGTCGCGTTCTCCCGGATGCACGGCAATCTCGACGGCCAGATCATCGCGTTCTTCACGATGGTCGTCGCCGCCGCGGAGGTCGTGGTCGGGCTCGCGATCATCGTGTCGCTGTTCCGTACCCGCCACTCGGCCTCGGTCGACGACGCCGGCCTGATGAAGCTGTAAGGGGTCGCAACCAGTGGAGAACTTGATTGCGCTGCTGGTAGCGGCGCCACTGCTCGGAGCGGCCGTCCTGCTCTGCGGCGGACGGGCACTGGACCGGGTGGGTCATCTGCTCGGCACCGTGTTCGCGGCCGCCTCCTTCGTGATCGCCGTCGTGCTCTTCTCCGATCTGCTGGGCAAGGGCCCGGAGGACCGCACGCTCGCCCAGCACCTGTTCAGCTGGATCCCCGTCGAGGGCTTCCAGGCGGACGTCGCGTTCCAGCTCGACCAGCTGTCGATGACGTTCGTCCTGCTGATCTCCGGCGTGGGCACGCTGATCCACATCTACTCGATCGGGTACATGGAGCACGACGAGCGGCGCCGCCGCTTCTTCGGCTACCTGAACCTGTTCCTCGCGGCGATGCTCCTGCTGGTGCTCGCCGACAACTACCTGCTCCTGTACGTCGGCTGGGAGGGTGTGGGCCTCGCCTCGTACCTCCTGATCGGCTTCTGGCAGCACAAGCCGAGCGCGGCCACGGCCGCGAAGAAGGCGTTCCTGGTCAACCGTGTCGGCGACATGGGTCTGTCGATCGCGATCATGCTGATGTTCACGACCTTCGGCACCTTCGCCTTCGGCCCCGTGCTCGACAGCGTCGGGGACACTTCCGAGGGCAAGCTCACAGCGATCGGCCTGATGCTGCTGCTCGCCGCGTGCGGCAAGTCGGCGCAGGTGCCGCTGCAGTCCTGGCTCGGGGACGCGATGGAGGGCCCGACCCCGGTCTCGGCCCTCATCCACGCCGCGACCATGGTGACCGCGGGCGTCTACCTGATCGTCCGCTCCGGCGCGATCTTCAACGCGGCGCCGGACGCCCAGCTGGTCGTCACCATCGTCGGTGCCGTCACGCTGCTGTTCGGTGCGATCGTCGGTTGCGCGAAGGACGACATCAAGAAGGCGCTGGCCGGCTCGACGATGTCGCAGATCGGCTACATGATCCTCGCCGCGGGCCTCGGCCCCATCGGCTACGTGTTCGCGATCATGCACCTGGTGACGCACGGCTTCTTCAAGGCCGGGCTCTTCCTCGGCGCCGGTTCGGTCATGCACGGCATGAACGACGAGGTCGACATGCGCAAGTACGGCGCCCTGCGCAAATACATGCCGGTCACCTTCGTGACGTTCGGCCTCGGCTACCTGGCCATCATCGGCTTCCCGGGCCTGTCGGGCTTCTTCTCCAAGGACAAGATCATCGAGGCGGCCTTCGCGAAGGGCGGGACCGAGGGCTGGATCCTCGGGTCCGTCGCGCTCCTGGGCGCCGCGATCACCGCGTTCTACATGACCCGCGTGATGATCATGACCTTCTTCGGCGAGAAGCGCTGGCAGCCGGACGCGGACGGCCACGAGCCGCACCCGCACGAGTCGCCCTCGTCCATGACGATCCCGATGATCGTCCTGGCCTTCGGCTCGGTCTTCGCCGGCGGCTTCTTCTCCCTCGGCGACCGCTTCCTGACCTGGCTGGAGCCGATCACCGGCCACGACCACGGGCACGCGCCGATCAGCGCGGGCGTGATCACCGGGGCCACCATGGTGTGCCTCGTGATCGGCGTGGGCATCGCCTGGCTCCAGTACGGGCGCCGCGCCGTCCCGGTCGTCGCCCCGCGCGGCTCGCTGCTCACCCGGGCCGCCCGCCGCGACCTCCTCCAGGACGACTTCAACCACGTCGTCCTCGTACGCGGCGGCGAGCACCTCACCCGCTCGCTCGTCTACGTGGACCACACCCTGGTCGACGGGGTGGTCAACGGGACGGCGGCCTCGGTCGGCGGACTCTCCGGCCGGCTGCGCAAGCTCCAGAACGGCTACGTGCGCTCGTACGCCGTCTCGATGTTCGGCGGTGCGGCACTCATCGTCGCCGCGACCCTGCTGATGAGGGCGGTCTGATACCGATGTCCTTTCCTCTGCTGACAGCGACGGCGGCGCTCCCGGCCGTGGGGGCGATCGTCACGGCCGCCGTGCCGGCGAAACAGCGCACCGCGGCCAAGTGGCTCGCGCTGCTGTTCTCGGTCGCGACACTCGCGGTCGCGGCGGTGGTCGCGGTCCGCTTCGACCCGACCGGCGACCGCTACCAACTCACCGAGTCCCACGCCTGGATCAAGGACTTCGGCGTCCGCTACGAGCTGGGCGTGGACGGCATCGGGGTGGCGCTCGTCGCGCTGACCGCGCTGCTGATCCCGTTCGTGATCCTGGCCGGCTGGCACGACGCCGACCCCCAGGAGACCGGCAGCTCACGGTGGCGGCCGACGCAGGGCTTCTTCGCCCTGATCCTCCTGGTCGAGGCCATGGTGATCCTCTCCTTCGAGGCCACCGACGTCTTCGTCTTCTACATCTTCTTCGAAGCCATGCTCATCCCGATGTACTTCCTCATCGGAGGCTTCGGGGACCGCGCGGGCCCGCACGGCGAGAAGGAGGCCGCGACCCAGCGCTCGTACGCGGCGGTCAAGTTCCTCCTCTACAACCTCGTCGGCGGCCTCATCATGCTGGCGGCCGTCATCGGCCTCTACGTGGTCGCGGGAACCTTCTCGCTCCAGGACATCGTCGCCGCCCGGGCGAACGGCTCCCTGGAGATGGCCACCAGCACCGAGCGCTGGCTCTTCCTCGGCTTCTTCTTCGCCTTCGCGGTGAAGGCCCCGCTGTGGCCGCTGCACACCTGGCTGCCGAACGCGATGGGCGAGGCCACGGCCCCGGTCGCCGTGCTCATCACGGCCGTGGTCGACAAGGTCGGCACCTTCGCGATGCTCCGCTTCTGCCTCCAGCTCTTCCCGGAGGCCAGCAAGTGGGCGACGCCGGTGATCCTCGTACTGGCGCTCATCAGCATCGTCTACGGGGCACTGCTCGCCGTCGGCCAGCGCGACATCAAGCGCCTGGTCGCCTACGCGTCGATCTCGCACTTCGGCTTCATCATCATGGGCATCTTCGCGATGACCAGCCAGGGCCAGTCCGGCGCGACGCTCTACATGGTCAACCACGGCATCTCGACGGCCGCGCTCATGCTGGTCGCCGGATTCCTCATCTCGCGCCGCGGCTCCCGCCTCATCGCGGACTACGGGGGCGTGCAGAAGGTCGCCCCGGTGCTCGCCGGCACCTTCCTGATCGGCGGCCTGGCGACCCTGTCGCTGCCCGGACTCGCCCCGTTCGTCAGCGAGTTCCTGGTCCTGGTCGGCACGTTCACGCGCTACCCGGTCATCGGGATCATCGCGACCTTCGGCATCGTCCTCGCCGCGCTCTACACGCTGGTCCTCTACCAGCGCACCATGACCGGCCCGGTGAAGCCGTCGACCGAGGGCATTACGGACCTCAGGGTGCGTGAGCTCGCGGTCGTGGTCCCGCTGATCGGTGTACTGATCTTCCTCGGTGTGTACCCGAAGCCGCTCACCGAGCTGGTGAACCCGGCGGTCAAGCACACCCTGTCCGACGTCCACAAGAAGGACCCGAAGCCGGAAGTGGAGGCGGCTCACAAATGAGTGCTCTCGTGAGTGCCCCGACCGTCCACACCCTGTGGACAGCGGCAGCTGACCCGATCACGAAGATCGACGCGCCGAAGATCGAGTACGCGCAGCTGTCCCCGACGCTGATCGTGATCGGCGCCGCAGTCCTCGGCATCCTCGTCGAGGCCTTCGTCCCGCGCAGGCAGCGCTACTACGCGCAGGCGTTCCTGGCGATCGTCGCGATCGCCGCCGCGTTCGCGGCCGTCGTCGGCCTCGCCGCCGGCGGATACGGGACGACCAAGGCACACATCGCGGCCATGGGCGCGATCGCCGTCGACGGACCGGCCCTCTTCCTCCAGGGGACCATTCTGCTCGCCGGACTCGTCTCGATCTTCACGTTCGCGGAGCGCCGGCTCGACCCGGAGGCGCACGGCAACCGCGTCGACTCGTTCGCCGCGCAGGCCGCCGCCGTACCCGGCAGCGACAGCGAGAAGGCCGCGGTCAAGGCCGGGTTCACCACCACCGAGGTGTTCCCGCTCGCCCTGTTCGCGATCGGCGGCATGCTGGTCTTCCCCGCGGCGAACGACCTGCTGACGCTGTTCATCGCCCTGGAAGTCTTCTCACTCCCGCTGTACCTGCTGTGCGCCGTGGCCCGCCGCAAGCGGCTCATGTCGCAGGAGGCCGCGGTCAAGTACTTCCTGCTCGGCGCCTTCGCCTCCGCGTTCACCCTCTTCGGCATCGCGCTCCTGTACGGCTACGCGGGCTCCGTCTCGTACGCCACGCTCGCCGAGGTCGTCGACGGCACGGTCCAGAACGTGAACCCGGCCCTCGCCGACACCATGGGCAACGACGCGCTGCTGCTCATCGGCATGGCGCTGGTCGTCATGGGGCTGCTCTTCAAGGTCGGCGCCGTGCCGTTCCACATGTGGACGCCCGACGTCTACCAGGGTGCCCCGACGCCGGTCACCGGCTTCATGGCGGCGGCCACCAAGGTCGCGGCCTTCGGCGCCCTGCTCCGGCTGCTCTACGTGGTGCTGCCGGGGATGCGCTGGGACTGGCGGCCGGTCATGTGGGCCGTGGCGATCGTCACGATGCTCGCCGGTGCGGTCGTCGCCATCACCCAGACCGACATCAAGCGACTCCTCGCGTACTCGTCGATCGCGCACGCCGGCTTCATCCTCGCCGGTGTCATCGCGACGACCCCGCAGGGCGTCTCGTCGGTCCTCTTCTACCTCGCCGCGTACTCCTTCGTGACCATCGGTGCCTTCGCCGTCGTCACGCTGGTGCGCGACGCGGGCGGCGAGGCGACGCACCTGTCGAAGTGGGCGGGGCTCGGCCGGCGCTCGCCGCTGGTCGCCGCCATCTTCGCCGTCTTCCTCCTCGCCTTCGCCGGCATCCCGCTGACCTCCGGCTTCGCCGGAAAGTTCGCGGTGTTCAAGGCGGCGGCCGAGGGCGGGGCCGGCGGTCTGGTCGTGGTCGGTGTGATCTCGTCCGCGATCGCCGCGTTCTTCTACATCCGCGTGATCGTCCTCATGTTCTTCAGCGAGCCCAAGGCGGACGGCCCGACCGTGGCCGTGCCGTCGCCGCTGACCATGACGACGATCGGTGTGGGTGTGGCGGTCACGATCGTGCTGGGCCTCGCGCCGCAGTACTTCCTGGACCTGGCGAGCCAGGCCGGGGTGTTCGTGCGGTAGCGCGGTCCTCGTTCGACCGTGTGTTCCGGTGCCCGGTGCCCTTGGGAGGGGGTGCCGGGCACCGGCATGTGCCGCGCCGTGTCCCGAGCCGTGTCCCGAGCCTGTGGATAACTTCGAGGGTTGTCGGTCCGGCCCCCTATCGTGGGTGGAGAGGTCGAGGCAGAGGTCGAGGCAAGGGGTCGGGGATGACGACGGGACAGAGGGTATGACTGAGGTGACGGAGCGCGAGGCCGTGCAGAGCGAGGCCCTCGCCACGCTCCACCGGGTGTTCGGCTACGGCGCTTTCCGCGGTGAGCAGGAAGCGGTCATCGAGCACGTGGTGAGCGGCGGCGACGCGGTCGTGCTCATGCCGACCGGCGGCGGAAAGTCGCTGTGCTACCAGATCCCGGCCCTGGTCAGACCCGGTACGGGCATCGTCGTCTCGCCCCTGATCGCGCTCATGCAGGACCAGGTGGACGCGCTGCGGGCGCTCGGCGTGCGCGCCGGGTTCGTGAACTCGACGCAGGACTTCGACGAGCGCCGCACGGTCGAGGCCGAGTTCCTCGCGGGCGAGCTGGACCTGCTGTACCTGGCGCCCGAGCGGCTGCGCCTCGACGCCACGCTCGACCTGCTCTCGCGCGGCAAGATCTCCGTCTTCGCCATCGACGAGGCGCACTGTGTGGCGCAGTGGGGTCACGACTTCCGGCCCGACTACCTCACCCTGTCGGTGCTCGGGCAGCGCTGGCCGGACGTGCCGCGCATCGCGCTGACGGCGACCGCGACGCACGCGACGCACCAGGAGATCACCCAGCGGCTCGGCATGCCCGACGCCCGGCACTTCGTCGCGAGTTTCGACCGGCCCAACATCCAGTACCGGATCATCCCCAAGGCCGACCCGAAGAAGCAGCTCCTGTCCTTCCTGCGCGCCGAGCACGAGGGCGACGCGGGCATCGTCTACTGCCTGTCGCGCAAGTCGGTCGAGGCGACCGCCGAGTACCTCTCGAAGAACGGGATCGAGGCCGTGCCGTACCACGCGGGCCTCGACGCGGGCACGCGTGCGGCGCACCAGTCGCGGTTCCTGCGCGAGGAGGGCCTCGTCGTCTGCGCGACCATCGCGTTCGGCATGGGCATCGACAAGCCGGACGTGCGCTTCGTGGCCCACCTGGACCTGCCGAAGTCCGTCGAGGGCTACTACCAGGAGACCGGCCGCGCGGGCCGTGACGGCCTCGCCTCCACGGCCTGGATGGCGTACGGGCTCCAGGACGTCGTGCAGCAGCGCAAGCTGATCAACATGGGGGAGGGCGACGAGGCGTTCCGCCGCCGGGCCTCCTCGCACCTCGACTCGATGCTGGCGCTGTGCGAGACGGCGCAGTGCCGGCGGGCCCAGCTCCTCACGTACTTCGGGCAGGAGGCCACCGAGTCCTGCGGCAACTGCGACACGTGCCTGACCCCGCCGGAGACCTGGGACGGGACCGTCGCCGCGCAGAAGATCCTCTCCACCGTGGTGCGGCTCGACCGGGAGCGGCGGCAGAAGTTCGGTGCGGGCCAGATCATCGACATCCTGCTCGGCAAGCGCACCGCGAAGGTGATCCAGTTCGACCACGACCAGCTCTCCGTGTTCGGTATCGGCGAGGAGCTGGCCGAGGCTGAATGGCGGGGCGTGGTGCGGCAGTTGCTGGCGCAGGGGCTGATCGCGGTCGAGGGCGAGTACGGGACGCTCGTGCTCACCGAGGAGAGCGGGTCCGTGCTCGGGCGGGAGCGGGAGGTGCGGCTGCGCAAGGAGGCGAAGCCGGTGTCCGCTCCGCGGGCCCGGCGGTCGAAGTCCGGAGGCGCGGCCGCCGCTGCCGCCGCCGAGCTTCCGGCCGAGCTGGTGCCCGTCTTCGAGGCGCTGCGCGCGTGGCGGGGCGCCCAGGCGAAGGAGAACGGGGTCCCGGCGTACGTCATCTTCCATGACGCGACGCTGAGGGAGATCGCGGTGCGCCGTCCGGCGTCGGTCGCGGAACTCGGCACGATCGGGGGTGTCGGCGAGAAGAAGCTCGCGACGTGGGGGGAGGGCGTGCTCTCCGTTCTGGCCGGTCTTGACGGTGCCGCGGCGCCTGAGGGCCCTTCGCCCGCGCCGGAGCCCGAGCCTTTCGACGAGGCCGAGCCGCCGGAGGACATCGACTGGTGACCCTGGGGGGCGGGTTTCGTCTGCGGGTCCGGTGGGGGCTGGTCGCGCAGTTCCCCGCGCCCCTGAAATGCAGACGCTTCGCGTCGCATTTCCCCGATGAGAAGCGCCCCTGAGATGGCGCACGAAGTGCGCATCTCAGGGGCGCGGGGAACTGCGCGAGAAGCCCCACCGGGCGGCACCCGGCGACGAAGAGGCGGAGCTACGGCGCCACCCGGGTCGCGCGGGACGCATACGCCCTGACGTCCGCGTCAGCGTCCCCTACCGCCCGCGCCAGCGCATCCCGCGCGCCGGCGGAGACGCCCGCATGGCGCCGTAGAGCGAGGACCGCGGCCTTGCGGACATCGGCGTTGGCGTCGGCCAGCGCCCCGGAGAGGGCCCGCACGGCAGGGCCCGGCGCGGCGGAGCCCAGCGCGGCGGCCGCGCCCGCCCTCACCTGCCAGGCCGGGTCGGCGAGAGCCGCGACGGCGGGGTCGGTGTGCGGGGGCGGGCACCCCACGACCCCGAGCGTGCCGAAGGCCGCCGCGCGGACCAGGGCGTCGGGGTCGTCGAGCAGCGGGGCCAGCGCGTCGGGCGCGGCGAGACCGCGCGCGACGGCGACGCGCACCTCGCGCGCCGGGTCGGTGCGGGCCGAGGCCAGGGCGTCCTGGGCGTCGACGGAGACCAGGGCGCGGACGGCGGCGATCCGGACCTCGATGCCGGGGTCGTCGAGCAGCCGGAGGTAGGCGTCGGCGGCGCCCAGGCGCAGGGCGCGCAGGACGTCCAGGGCGGTGGCCCGCACGAGTGGGTCGGGCGCGTGGAGGGCGTCGGTCAGGGCCGTGGCGAGCGCGGGGTCCGGCGGCAGGACCTCGACGAGTTCTTGCAGTGAGGCGCAGGCGGCGGCGCGTACGCCGGGGGAGTCGTCGGCGAGTGCGCCGGCCAGGGCGGGGCCCGTGCCGGGCGGCGCGGTCTCGGTGAGGGTGGCGACGGCGGCCCGGCGCACGGTGGCGTCGGGGTCGGTCAAGTAGGGGGTGAGGTCGGCGAGTTCGAGGTCGCGTTCGGCCAGGGCGTTGAGTTCGAGGAGGCGGGGCGAGTGGGAGGCGGCGACTACGGGTTCGTCCGGGGCGGTGGTGGCTCGGGGCGTGGCGGAACCGGTCGGCGCGATGTCGCGGGCGCCCGCCGTGGCGACCGGCAGGGCGTGCACCTCGCCGAGGTGCCGGGACGGGCCGCCGGAGGGGGTGAACTCGTCGACGGGGACGAGGTAGGGCTCGACGGGGCGCGCCGTGAACTCCATGGCGCCGGAGGGGGACTTGCGCAGATCCAGATGGTGGAGCCAGCCGGAGTCGTCGCGCCCGGGGTGGTCGGTGCGCTGGTGGTAGAGCCCCCAGCGGGACTCGGTGCGGGCCAGGGAGGAGCGGGCGGCCATCTCCGCGCAGTCGCGGATGAAGGAGACCTCGGCGCAGCGCATGAGTTCGTGCGGGGTGCGGGCGCCCATGGCGGCGATGTCGGTGCGCATCCGCTCGAAGTGCTCCAGGGCGAGCGAGAGCCGGGCGCCGGACTTGGGCGGCGCCACGTAGTCGTTCACGAAGCGGCGCAGCTTGTACTCGACCTGGGGCTGGGGCGGCCCGTCCGGGTGCCGCAGCGGACGGTAGATCAACTCGTGGGCGGCGCGCAGCTGGTCGGGCGGCAGCTCGCCCTCGTAGGCCGTGTACCGCGACGCGTCGCCGCCCGCCAGATCGCCGAAGACGAAGGCGCCGATCATGTAGTTGTGCGGGACGCAGGCGAGGTCGCCGGCGGCGTACAGGCGGGGCACGGTCGTGCGGCCGTGGTCGTCGACGCGAACGCCGGAGGCGGAGTGGCCGCCGCACAGGCCGATCTCGGAGATGTGCATCTCCACGTCGTGCGTGCGGTAGTCGTGGCCGCGGCCCGAGTGGAAGGTGCCGCGGGTGGGGCGTTCGGTGGAGTGCAGGATGCCTTCGAGGGCGGCGACGGACTCCTCGGGCAGATGGCTGAGCTTGAGGTAGACCGGGCCCCGGTCGGAGGCGACCTCGGCCGCGAACTCGGCCATCATCCGGCCCGACCAGTAGTCGGAGTCGACGAAGCGTTCGCCGTGCCGGTTGACCTGGTAGCCGCCGAAGGGGTTGGCGACGTAGGCGCAGGCCGGGCCGTTGTAGTCCTTGATGAGCGGGTTGATCTGGAAGCACTCGATGCCGGTCAGCGCGGCGCCCGCGTGGTAGGCCATGGCGTAGCCGTCGCCCGCGTTCGTGGGGTTCTCGTAGGTGCCGTACAGGTAGCCGGAGGCGGGCAGGCCGAGGCGGCCGCAGGCGCCGGTCGCGAGGATCACGGCGCCCGCCCGGACGGTGACGAACCGTCCGGTGCGGGTGTGGAAACCGGCCGCGCCGACCGGGCGGCCCTCGGCGGTGAGGACCCGGACGGGCATGACGCGGTTCTCGATGCGGATGCGCTCGCGCATTTCGCGCCGTCGCAGCTGCCGGTAGAGGACCTTCTTGACGTCCTTGCCCTCGGGCATGGGCAGCACGTACGAGCCGGACCGGTGCACCTGGCGGACCGCGTACTCGCCGTGCTCGTCCTTCTCGAACTTCACGCCGTACGACTCCAGGCGCTGGACCATGGCGAAGCCGCGGGTGGCGGTCTGGCGGACGGTGGACTGGTCGACGACGCCGTCGTTGGCGCGGGTGATCTCGGCGACGTAGTCGTCGGGTTCGGCCCGGCCGGGGACGACCGCGTTGTTGACGCCGTCCATGCCCATGGCCAGGGCGCCCGAGTGGCGCACGTGCGCCTTCTCCAGGAGCAGCACGTCCGCACCGCGCTCGGCGGCGGTCAGCGCGGCCATGGTTCCTGCGGTGCCGCCCCCGATCACGAGGACGTCGCAGGTCAGTTCCTCGGCGTCGGCGAGTGCGGGGATGTCCATGGCGGGGCCTTTCACGACAGTGGGGCTTCTTCGGGGGTGGGCGCGCCGAACTCGCTGCGCGCACCGAGCGCGGACAGGACGGTGCGGCGCAGTTCGGAGGTGGCGGGGGCGTCCCGGGCGGCCCGCTCGCGCGGGTGCGGCACGTCGTGGACGGCGGTGAGCCGGCCCGCTTCGAGCAGCGCGACCCGGTCGCCGAGGAACAGGGCCTCGTCGACGTCGTGGGTGACGAAGACGACGCTCGCGCGGGTGTCGCGCCACACGTCGACGAGCAGGTCCTGCATGCCGGCGCGGGTCCGTGCGTCGAGCGCGCCGAACGGCTCGTCCATGAGGACGGCACGTGGCGCCCCGGCCAGCGCGCGGGCCAGCTGGACGCGCTGGCGCTGCCCGCCGGAGACCTGGTGCGGCAGCCGCCGCTCCAGGCCGTCGAGCCCGACGCGCGCCAGCCAGTGCGCGGCCCGCTCACGGCGCGCGGCCCGGCCCTGCCCGGCGATGGCGAGCGGGAGTTCGACGTTGGCGCGCAGCCCGCGCCAGGGCAGGAGGGCGTCCTCCTGGAAGACCAGGGCCCGTTCGGCACCGGGTCCGCGCACGGGCACGCCGTCCACGGTGACCTGCCCGCCGAGCGGCGGGAGCAGCCCGGCGAGGGTGCGCAGCAGGGTCGACTTGCCGCAGCCCGAGGGACCGACGACGGTCAGCACCTGCCCGGGGTGGACGTCCACGCTCACCCCGGCCAGGGCCGGGGCGCCGGGCCGGCCGAGCGTGGCGTCGCGCAGGGCGATGCGGGCGCCGGAGTCAGACGAGGTGGGTGGCACGGGTGCTCGCCCCCTTCGGGTGCGCGGGGGTGGGGGTGCGGCCGGGCAGCCGGCGGGTGACCCGGCGTCCGGCCAGCTCCACGGCGGTCGAGGTCGCCCAGCCGAGCACCCCGATGGTGGCCATGCCGACGAACACGCCGGGGTAGTCGAGGACCGTGTAGTCCTGCCAGGTGCGGTACCCGACGCCGTACTCGCCGGAGATCATCTCGGCGGAGATCACACAGATCCACGAGACGCCGATGCCGACGGACAGGCCGCCGAGGATCCCGGGCAGCGCCCCGGGCAGGACGACCGAGCGCAGCACCCGCCACCGTCCGCCGCCCATGGTGCGTACGGCCTCCTCCCAGACGGGCGTGAGGGCGCGCACGGCGTGCCGGGTGGCGACGAGGACGGGGAAGTAGGCGGCGACGCCGGTGATGAAGACGATGCCCTGCTCGTTGCTGGGGAACAGCAGGATGGCGACGGGCACGAGCGCGATCGCCGGGATCGGCCGGACGACTTCGAGGAGCGGCCCGAGCAGGTCCTCGGCGACCCGGGAGCGGGCCACGGCGGTGCCCGTGGCGACGCCCGCGAGCGCGGCGAGCAGGAAGCCGGTGACGATCCGCCGCAGGCTGTCGGTCACGTCCTGCCAGTAGGCGCCGGTGCCGAGCCGGGCGCCGAAGGCGTGCGCGACGTCGGTGACGGTGGGGAACTGGGAGAAGCGCAGCCAGACGTCGACGTCGAGCGAGGTGAGCGACTGCCAGGCGCCGAGGGCGCAGGCGAGCGAGCCGAGCCGGAGCGCGGCCCGCGCGGCCCGGTTCACGCGGCGGCCCGTTTCAGGGCGTCCGCGTACGAGGCGAGCAGGCGGGCCCCGGCGTGACCGGAGACGTACGCGCGCGCTCCCGACGGGGTGACGAACGGGACGAGACGCTCGCCGTCCGCGACCCACACGGCCCGGTCGGCGAACCAGAGCGTGCCGGTGCGGGCGTCGGGCACGTACGCGGCGCGGACCTCGGAGCGGTGGGCGGCGACGTGGCGCAGCAGCGCGGTGGGAGTGCCGAACTCCAGGGTGCGCGAGGCGCCCTTCGGCCACACCTCGGAGCGGGACGGCGGCGGCGTCGCGGACAGCCGCCGGGCGTAGGCACCGGCGCCGAGGGCGCGGCGCACGTACCGGTCGTCGACGAACGCGTCGACGTCCACGTCGCCGACGAGCTTCGCCGACTTCAGGACCGGCACGTCCTTCTTCAGGGCCGCGACGAGCCGGGGCTTGAGCGCCGGGTCGAACGTGGCGATGCCGTGGGCGCCGTTGTAGAGGTAGACGACCTCCGCCGGCAGGCCCGTGGCGCGGGCGACCTTCTCGGCGGCGGGCACCGGATGCTCGTCCAGGTAGTCCGTCGCGGCGGCCTGCGCCTTCAGGAACGCCTCCAGGACGGCCGGGCGCTCCTTCGCGAAGTCCGCGCGGGCGGTGACGCCGTGGAAGGTCGGCAGGTTCAGCTCGGCTCCGTCGTACAGCGCCTTCGCCTTGCCCTGGTGGGCGAGCAGCCCGGGCCAGGCCACGAACTGCGACAGGGCGTCCGCGCTGCCCGCGGTGAGTGCCGAAGCCCCCACCGCGGGCTGCTGGTTGAGCTTCTCGATGTCGTGGTCGGGGTCGATCCCGGCACGCCGCAGGGCGCGCACGAGGGTGCGGTCGGCGGCGGACCCGATGCTGGTGGAGACCTTCCTGCCGCGCAGGTCGGACAGCGATCCGAGCTTCGAACCGGGGGCGGTCACCACGGTGTTGAGGCCGCCGCGCAGGTTGTAGCCGGTGACGGAGACCAGCTTCGTGGGCCGGCCCAGCTGGGCGCCGCGGGCCGCGTTGAGCAGCAGCGGGAAGTCACCCATCGACCCGATGTCGATCTTCCCGGCGGTCATCTGGGCGGTGATCGGGGCGCCGGTCGCGTAGTCCTGCCACTTCACCTCGTACGTGACCCCGTCCCGCGCGCCGAGCTTCTTCAGCTCACGTTCGAACGTGCCGAGGGAGCGCAGCAAGGTGCCGGCGGTGACGGTGTTGACGGTCTTGGACTGGTAGCCGACGGTCACGGTGACCGTCGGGTCGTCGCCGGCCGACGCGGCGCCGCAGGCGGCCAGCGGGGCGAGCAGGGCGAGCGTCGCGGCCGTGCGGGCGACTGTCGTGTTTCTCATGGGAGTTCGGGCCTCTCACCGGAGCAGATAGGGCATGTTGACCGTGACGGCTCCGGTGGGACAGCGGGCCGCGCACGGGCCGCAGTACCAGCACTCGTCGACGTGCATGTAGGCCTTGCCGCTGTCGTGGTGGATGGCGAGGGAGTCCAGCGGGCACATGTCGACGCACAGGGTGCAGCCGTCGATGCACTTCGACTCGTCGATGGTCACGGGCACGTCGGCCCGCTGGGGCGCCAAGGGCATGGCTGTCTCCAGGGAAGGGCGGAAAGGAGTGCGGCAGGGGTGCGTCAGAGCGCGCGGGGCAGCCGGCCGCTCATGGTGATGCGATCGCCGCGGAAGCGGATGAACTCCAGGTCGACGGGGCGTCCGTCGGCCAGGTGCGTGAGGCGTTCCAGCATCAGCACGGCGGCGCCGCGCGGGGCCTGGAGCACGGCCGCGGAGTGCGCGTCGGCGGTGACGGCCTCCAGGGTGATGTCGGCGTGGCCGAGCGGCTGTCCGGTGAGGGACTCCAGGAGGCGGAACACGTCGGTGTTCTCCAGGTCGGCGCCGAGGAGTCCGGCGCCGATGTCGAGCGGAACGTAGGTGAGGTCGAGGGAGAGCGGCAGCCCGCCGAGGCGGCGCAGCCGTTCGATGTAGAGGACGTCGGTGTCCGGTGGCAGCCGGAGCCGTTCGGCGACCGGGGCGGGAGCGGTGACGGGGCCCATGGTGCGGACCTCGTTGGTGACCGGTCCGTGTTCGTGCAGGGTCTCGGCGAGTCCCATCAGCCGGTCGAGGCCGTGGGCGTACTTGAGGGCGCACACGGTCGTGCCGACGCCGGCCCTGCGCTCCACGAGTCCCTCGGCGCGCAGCAGGTCGAGCGCCTGGCGGACGGTGTTGCGCGAGGCGCGGTAGTCGGCGCCGATGGACTCCTCGTGCGGCAGGGTGCCGTCCGGGAAGCGGCCCGCGAGGATCTGGTGGCGCAGCAGGTCGGCGAGCTGCCGGGCCTGGTCGGCACGGAGCCGCCGGCGGCGGGCGGCGACGGTGGTCGCCCCGGCTCCGGTGGATTCTCGTACGCGGTCTGCGGCGGGCATGCGACGGACGATAGCCGGGGGTGCGGGGTGGTGGTGTTGCCGTTGTATTGCGCCATCGCGGGGTTGCGGGGGTGGGGGCCTGACCTGCGGTGCGGTGCCCGTCCCGGGGGGATCCGCCACCTCGTCCGGCTATCCCGCCGTCGTGGCTGGTCGCGCAGTTCCCCGCGCCCCTGATGAGGCTGCGCCTCATCGGGGAAATGCGACGCGAAGCGTCTGCATTTCAGGGGCGCGGGGAACTGC